>CAZYSK010000020.1:0-81976 GCA_964649415.1 uncultured Anaerolineales bacterium | reverse complement strand
GCGCCCGCCAACACGTGGGCAACTGGCCGGGCAAGACCGTCGAGAAGAAAGAGGGTACCTGGCAGCACAATGGCGTGGAATACGCGGTCGTGGACCTGCCGGGCACGTATAGCCTGACGGCCTACTCTCTGGAGGAGGTCATCGCCCGCGACTATATCGTGGACGAAAAACCGGACGTGGTGGTCGCGGTGGTGGACTCGGCCAACCTGGAGCGCAACCTCTATCTGGTAGTGCAGATACTGGAGATGGGCGCCAAGGTCGTGGTGGCCCTCAATATGAGCGATCTCGCTGAGTCGCGCGGGATCAAGATTGATGTACCTATGCTGTCGCAGGCCCTGGGCGCACCGGTGGTACCCACTGTCGCCAGCAAGGGCCAGGGTCTTGGCCAGCTTAAGGAAACAGTCGTTGAGACCACGAAGGCCGCACAGAAGGAGAAATGACGTATGTCAACCCATACTATGGCATACACCAAGGGCTCGGCCTTGGTGGATTACGGACGTGAAGTAGAAAATGAGATTGGCAAGTTACAGGAACTCATCAGCGCTCACCCCGTGCTGATGGCGCGCTACCGCGCCCGCTGGTTGGCCATCAAGCTGCTGGAGGGAGACGGCGATATCGTCGCCAAACTTGAACAGATCAAGAGCGTGGAAAACGTGCTAAGAGAGGCCAATACAAGCACCGCCCACCTGCGCGAGGTCTACGGCGACGATGTGGACACCGTCGTCGCCGACCGGCGCTACGGTTGGATCAACGGCCTGGTCAAAGAGGTTGTCCAGCGTACCGCTGTGGATCGCAGGACCCTCTCTGACAGGATCGACAAGATCGTAACCAACCGCGTGTTCGGTATCCCCATCTTCCTGGCGATGATGTGGATCGTCTTCAAGGTCACCACCGACGTCGCCGGCCCGTTCTTGGACTGGGTGGATGGCGTCATCGGCGGCCCGATCACCAACTGGGTCGTGGCTATCCTGGGCCTCATCGGCCTGGGCGGCACCTGGATCGAGAGCCTGTTGGTGGACGGTATCATCGCCGGTGTGGGTGGAGTGCTGGTCTTCGTGCCAGTGATGATGTCACTCTATTTCGCCCTGGCTGTGCTAGAGGACTCAGGCTACATGGCCCGCGCTGCCTTCGTGATGGATCGGCTGATGCACGCGCTGGGACTGCACGGCAAGAGCTTCCTGCCCATGATCGTCGGCTTTGGCTGCACAGTGCCAGCCCTCTACGCCACGCGCACGCTGGAAAACGAGAAAGACCGTGTGCTGACCGGCCTGCTGGTGCCCTTCATGAGCTGCGGCGCGCGGCTGCCGGTGTATGTGCTCTTGGCCTCAATCTTCTTCCCCGGCAGAAGCGGTGCGGTGATCTTCTGGCTCTATATCACCGGTATCGTCATCGCTATCGTAGTGGGCGTGGCACTCAAGAACACGCTCTTCAAGGGAAAGGAACAGTCCCCCTTCGTGATGGAGCTCCCCCCCTATCGCATGCCCACCGTCAAAGGTATCTGGTTCCACATGTGGGAGCGCACCAGCGCCTTCGTGCGCAAGGCGTGGACGCTCATCATGGCTACCAGTATCATCATCTGGGTTCTCTCGGCCATCCCTGTGGGTGGCGGGGCCTTTGCCGATGTTGAGGTTGGGGACAGCGCCTTCGCCATGGTCTCAAGGGTGATCGCCCCCGTCTTCAAGCCGCTGGGCTTTGGCGAGTGGGAGGCCAGTGGTTCGCTCATCACGGGCTTTGTGGCCAAAGAGGTCGTGGTGGGTACGATGGCCCAGATCTACGAGGTGGAGGAGGCCGAAGAAGAAGCTGAACCGACTACCTTTTTCGAGGACGTAGGTGAGATCGTGACCAGCTTCATCGGTGCGACGTGGGACACGATCAAGTCCATCCCGCTCATCGTCGGCGTCAACTTGTTCGAGGGGGAAGAAGAGGAAGAACCTACCGAGTTGATGGCCGCGGTGGAGACGGGCTTTGAGCACTCCAGCGGTGGACACGGCGCGCTGGCCTCGGTGGGCTTCATGGTCTTTGTGTTGCTGTACACCCCGTGCATGGTGGCTGTCGCTGCCGAACGGCAGGAATTGGGCGCCAAGTGGACGTGGTTCAGCGTCATCGGGCAACTGGTCCTGGCGTGGCTTGTGGCTCTCGTCATCTTCCAGGGAGGTTTGCTGCTGGGACTGGGGTAGTGGCGGGTTGTACCAATCCGCGAGGCCATCTGGCCTGAGAATCATAAGGGGGTGGCGCTGCTTGCGATCGCGCCGCCCCCCCGCGGAAGGCGGAAAAGGAGCAATGAGATGTTTCTCAGACTGTCTGACAACCTGGATTGGCGAGTACTACTGATCTCATCTCTGGCATTTGGACTGTATGTGATTTGCCCGCGGATGGGCGCGATGATGGTACAGCAGGCGAAGACCAAGGGCGTGAATCTGTATGCTGTGATCACCTTAGGGGCGCTTATCTCCATCCCCCTGTTCATTCTGTTATCGAATATCCTGCTCAAGTTTGGCATGGAGTGGGCTGTTCTGTTCGCCGCTGCCGGTGACATTGCGGCTGCGGCACTTCTCGGACTCGTTGATCTGAAGTCAGGGATCGAGCTGGGGATCATTACGGTGTTCGTGTATATCGGCATCCGCGTTGCCCCACTGATTTCAGGGGTTATCTTCCGCTGATGCAAGCCTCGAAACTGGAGAGAATCGCCCGCTACTGGAACGGGCTGGCCGACGTATACGACGAGAGCGGGCTCCTGGCAGGGGCCACGTATCCCGCGATTGTCCGCAAGCTCCAGGGGGAATTGACGCCCCGTGACCGGCTCCTGGAAATCGGAGCAGGCACTGGCATGCTGACGATCCACGTCGCGCCGCTGGTCGCTCACGTAACGTGTACGGACGTCGCGCCTGAGATGCTGAAGAAGGCGCGGGCCAAGCTGGCGACATTCGGCCACGTGGACTACCGCCTGGAGGACGCCACCGGCCTGACCTTCGACGATCACTCGTTCGACGTCGTGCTGTGCTGCAACGTCCTGCACCAGATGGCGCAGCCCGAACTGGCCGTACGAGAGTTCCTCCGTGTGCTGCGACCCGGCGGCAAGTTGCTGGCGATCACCATCACTATGGGCGACATGTCGCTCCCGGCGAAAGTGCGCACAGGCATCCAGTATTTCTTCCACTTCGGCATGCCGCCCGCAACACATCCGTTCAAGCTGAGCACCTTCGCGCGGTTCATTGCAGACGAAGGATTCTACGTCGTCGAGGCCGAACTGGTCACCAGGGACCCGATGCCAACGGCCTACGTGTCGGCCATCTCGCCCTCGGGCTGAAACACCCCTCTACAAACCTCATCCCGTTGCAGGATCGACCCGATCGGGTATAATGGACCCAAGCTCGCATGGGCTCCGTGGGGAGGGAACTGCACTGTGCCACAGAATAGGGGAGACCGGCAAACGACGACAGCCGTCGAAATCGCCAAAGAGCCACGTCACGCGGGCTCAACTATTCTGGATTTGGTGCAAGCCCATCGCATTGGCAGTCCACGGCGATACAGGAAGGGCAACGTGCTCTACTGGCAGGGAGACCCCGTAGAGCACATCTTCGTCGTCGCAAGCGGCGCGGTGAAAGTGTCCTCCATCTCACGGGATGGGAGGGCGTACACGTACGACATCCTGGGGACGGACCGCTTGATCGGCGCAGCGGCCTATCTGCTTGGTGGCAACCATGAGTCAATGGCCGAGGCCCTGGAAGACACAGACGTGCTGCTCATTTCGCCACAGGATTTCGAGCACACGCTGTCCAGCGACCCCGTTTTCTCTGCAGTTGTGATGCGGCACCTGGCCCAGGGTGTTCACCGGCTGTCCGACAAAGCGCGCGACCTCAGCTTCCTGGATGTGCAGCAGCGATTGAAGCACAGCCTGGCTCGATTGGCTGATGAGCATGGACTCGCGACGGAGAACGGCGTCAAGATTGACCTAGACATCACCCACGAGGAGATCGGTGCATTGGTTGCGGCCAACCGCACCACCATCACAACCTGCTTGAATGAACTGAAGCGACTGGGCTACCTGTGGACCGAAGGACGACGGCTGGTCATCATCCCCCCCAGGCACATCGAGATTCTCGACAATCTGAGCCGGTCAATGGTATGTGGGGCAGATCGGGATGCGCTGCGCTGGGCCAGCAGGGCAGTGGAGGCCGGCGTAGATCCGATCAAAGCTCTGAACGCCCTGACGAGCGCGATGAAGCAGGTTGACAGGAGTTACGTCCAGAACGAAATGGACCTGCCCGACGTCGTTCTCGCAACGTACGCGATGAAAAGCGCCTTGCCCACCGTGGAGAAGGAGATCAAGCAGACGGGACAGCAGGTCGGTTCATTGGGCACTGTGATCATCGGGACGGTCCTGGGTGACATCCACGACATCGGGAAGACGCTGGTCACCATGCTGCTCAAGGCCAGGGGCTTTGAGGTCGTCGACCTGGGGGTTGACGTCGCTTCCGCGCGATTCGTATGGGCAGTAAGGAAACACCAGCCGGACGTCCTGGCCCTATCGGCGCTGACGACCGTGAGCGCTCCAGAGCAGGGAAAAGTCATCCACGCGTTGAGGAAAGAAGGTCTCAGGGACAGGGTGAAGATCATGGTCGGCGGTGGGGCGGTAACACAGACGTTCGCCGATCAGGTCGGGGCCGACGGTTACGCGCCGACGGCGCGTGGGGCCGTGGAACTTGCCTGGAGGCTGTGCACCTGGTTGTAGCCCCACCAACCGGCACCCCAAGTGCCGGAGAGACAGCCCCCAACGGAGAGGCTACCTCATTAGGCACCCAAGCCGGGCGGCTTGGGTGCTTATTTGTCGCCTGGACGACAGACAGATAGACAATCCTGCGCTAGAATGGCCTTAGCACGTAAGGCGTGTTTCCCTCACCGCGGTGCCAGGGCGGCACCTACAAGGTACAGAGTGACCTACACGATCGATTTCGAGCCTATTGGAATCCGTCTCTTGTGCGAAGATGCGCTGACCGTCTCCGCCGCGGCCCGTCAGGTCGGCCTGAGCCTGAGGGCCGAGTGCGGGGGCAAGGGCATCTGTGGCAAATGCCTGGTCCGCGTTCTCGGGCGCGCTCAACGGGATGGGATCTCGCCGCTGAGCCAGGCAGAGCGCGGTCTGCTCAGCGAAAAGCAACTCGCCGATGGCTGGCGCTTGGCCTGCCGTACCACCGTGTCGGCGGACGTCTCCGTGTACGTGCCGGCTACGTCACTGACAGAAAGCCAGGTCATCCAACTCGCTGGCACAGCCTCGCACGTCGAGTCCTGTCCCGTGGTGGACGTGCTTCCGGTCACGACCGTCTCGCCATCGCTGGCCGATCCGGCAGCCGACCTCGGGCGGGTTACGGATGCGCTACGCCGAGAGCACGACGTCGGAGCCACGCGCGTCGACCTGCCGGCGCTCAGATCGCTTTGCAAGGCGCTTCGAGAGGGAGAGTGGCGGGTATCGGTCGCCCTGCGCGGAGATGAGATCGTTGCCGCCTATCCGGGGTCCCTACCCCGGGCGCCCGGGCTGGCTGTGGACGTAGGAACGACCAAACTGGCCTGCTACCTGGTGGATTTGGAGACGGGCCAGACAATCGCCGCCAAGGGGGTGATGAACCCCCAGATCGCCTATGGCGAGGACGTCATGTCCCGCCTTGAGGCAACGATGGTCGCCCCGGAAAACGCCGCACAGATGCAGCAGGCGGTGATCGAGGCCATCAACGCCACTGCGAACGAGCTGTGCGCCTCGCAGGGTTTGGCAACTGAGCACATACTCGACGTGTGCATGGTCGGCAACACAAGCATGCACCACCTGATGTTGAACCTGCCCGTGCGTCCGCTGGCTCTGTCGCCTTTCGTGCCAGCGCTCAGTGTTCCCCTTGACGCCAGGGCATGGCAGATCGGCCTGAGCACAGCGCCTGGCGCTCACGTCTATCTCCCGCCTCCCATCGCCGGATTCGTCGGGTCCGACCATCTGGCGTTCCTGCTGGCGGCAGGCTTTGGCCAGGACGGCAGGACGAGATTGGGCATTGACATCGGCACCAACACGGAGATCGCCATTGAGGCCGGGGGGCAGATCGTCTCCTGCTCGACTGCATCGGGGCCGGCCTTCGAGGGGGCCCACGTCCGCCACGGGATGCGCGCCGCGCCGGGTGCCGTCGAGCGGGTCTGCATCACCGAGGATGGGCGCGTCGACTGCAATGTGATCGGCGACAGGCCGGCGGCCGGCATCTGCGGCTCCGGCATTCTGGACGCACTGGCGGAGATGCGCAGGGTGGGCATCATCAACGAGCGCGGGCGCATCACGAAGGGCATGCCGGGCGTACGGTGCGGTGACAACGAGCTGCCCACGTTCCTGCTGACAAACGGGAGCGAAGCCCGGCGCGACATCACGATCAGCCAGGAGGACATCGACCAGGTTCTGCTCGCCAAGGGCGCGATTCGAGCCGGTATCGAGATCCTGATGGACTACCTGGGTATCACAGGGGCAGACATCGACGAGTTGCTGATTGCCGGGGCTTTCGGCACCTATCTGGACCCGGTCAAGGCGACGCGCATCGGTCTGCTCCCCGATGTGCCCCTGGCCCGCGTGCACGCCGTCGGCAACGCCGCTGGCGACGGTGCGCGCATGATGCTCGCCTCAACACACGTCCGGCGCCGAGCGGCTGACCTGGCACACCGGATCGGGTATCTCGAACTGGCCATCTACCCAGGCTTCAACAAGTACCTGGCAAGGGGAGTACGCCTTCCGCCGCTGTAGAACGTCTGAGCCGCGACGGCGTACCAGGGCAGACTGTGCCAATTTGCACGATGCGAGGCACCACATAGTGGAATTGAGCAAAGGAGGCAGCGCTATGAGTGAAGAGATTTTTCAGGCGATCGTAGATGCCGTCGTTGAAGGAGAGGAGGAGGAAGCCGCACGACTTGCCGGACAGGCCCTGGCGGCTGATTTACCTCCGCTCGACATCCTGCAAAAGGGCATGGTCGCGGGAATCGTCAAGACTGGTGAACTCTGGAGAGCTAACGAGTACTTCCTCCCAGACGTGATCCTCGCAGCCGATGCCTTCAAGGCAGGGATGGTGCCACTGGAACCTCTCCTGCGACAAGGCACCGGTGGGCATGGCAACGCGAAGTTTGTGATTGGCGTCGTGGCAGGAGACATGCACGACCTGGGTAAGAGCCTGGTCACCGCTATGCTCCAATCAGCAGGCTTCGAGGTGGTTGACCTGGGCATAGATGTGCCCAGCGAGAAGTTCATCGAGGCTGTCAGGGAACACAAACCCGACATCGTCGGCATGGGCGCCTACATGACGACGACCATGCTGGAGATGAAGACGATCATCGCGGAACTCGAAAGCCAGGGCCTGCGCGACGGCGTCAAGGTCATGGTCGGCGGTGTGCCCACGAGTCAGGAATTCGCCGACGAGGTCGGCGCCGATGCCTGGGGCAAAGATGCCCTGGACGCCATGCACAAGGCCCTTGAGTTGGCGGGAGGATGAGAGATGGCTAGCACAACCTTTCAGATCGTTCACGGGTTACTGTACGGCAACGGCCTGCGTATCGGCAAATTGAGCCCCGCCGGGCGCGTTTTTGCCATGTTGATGGGCAAGCACGGAGATGTGGTCCCCTTCATGGGGCCGCAAATCCACGACCACGCGATGACGCTGGCCCAAGTCCCGGCTCACAAGTACTACTACGACGCCGAGTTGCTGGTCGCCGGACAGCTCGCCGTGGACAAGTGGTACGGCTTCGACACGTACACGATCATCCCGGACACGTACAACTTCGAGGTCGAGGCCTTGGGGGCCAAGTTCATCTACAGTGACAACGCCATGCCTACGGTGGACACCAATCACCCGCTGATCGAGAAACCCGGTGACCTGGACAAGATCGGGTCACTCGATCCGTCCAAAGGGCGCATCCCGATGGGAGTAGAGGTAGCGCGCCTGATCTGTGAAAATGCCTCCGGCCCATTCGCGGCAGGGTTCTTCTGCTCACCTTTCAGTTTCATCTGCCAGGCAATGGGCTATCCCGGAGCCGTGCGGGCGCTGAAGCGCGACCGGGTGCTCGCCCAGGAGTTGTTCGACTTTGCCGAGAACGAGGCTATCTTCCCGTACCTGAAGGCGCAATCAGAGCAGCCCGGCGTCAAGCAGACGCTGGGGGCAGACGCCTGGGCCGCTTTCCCGAACCTGACACCGGACCTGGTGGACGAGTGGGTCGTGCCCTCCGCTAAGCGCCTGACAGAGCGCGGAAAGAAAGAGCTGGGCATGACAGTCTCAGCCGGCCTGGCCGCCTGTGACTACTGTGAAGAGGACCCGGCCAAGTTCGACAAAGAGATCATGTTCAGGTGTTGGGAGACCGCACGCAAGACGATGTTCATAAACGTGGCCTTCTCGGGGATGGGACGCACGCAGGACTGGCCCATGGAGTGGCTGCAGGAGTATGCCGTCGAGCACGGCACGCGGCGTCGCAAGCTGCCCGTTTATGCCTCCCTGAACGGACGGTTTATGCGCGACAGCACCCCCAAGCAAATCGTGGACAAGATCCGCGAGTGGATCGACATCATGGGCCGGGATGGCAGGCTGGTCTTCTTCATCGCCAACGTCCCCGCAGACGCCCCGCCCATCAACATCCACACCGCCGTGCACGCGGTGCATACGCTGGGCCGGTACCCAATCGCGGAGGATCTCTCGTCCATCAAGGTCGAGCCGCCGGCCTTCCAACCGTTCGACGAATGGCTAAGGGGCCAGCCGGAAGCCGACGTCATCTTCAAGGCACGCGAGTGATAGCCGGAGACAGTGGTGAGCATGACGACGATCCTCCAAGGCACAGGTAATCCCATAGAGGTTGACCCGCTCGACACGGCGCGCATCATCGGCGAGCGGATCAACCCCAGCGGCAAGAGCAGGCTTCGCCAGGCACTGCTGGACCACGAGTGGGAGTACATCGCGGAGGAAGCTCGACGGCAGGCCGCGGCAGGCGCTGACGTCATCGACATCAACGTCGGCGGCAAAGGGATTGACGAGGTCGCCACCTTGCCCAAGGCAGTGCGCGCAGCCGCTGGAGCGGTAGACGTGCCTCTGTGCATAGACACCCGCGTCCCGGCCGCGCTGGAAGCCGCGCTGGCGGCGTGTCCGGGCCGGCCACTGATCAACTCGATCAGTGCCGAGGACAAGGCGCTCACGGAGATTTTGCCCATCGTGGCCGAACGCGGTCTGCCGGTAATCGCGCTGTGCATGGGTCAGGAAGGCATCCCCCCTACTGCAGAAGCGCGACTCCAGGCCGCCCACCGCGCGCTTGAGGCGGCCGTCCAGGCAGGCCTCCAGCCGCATGACGTCGTCTTCGACCCCTTGGTCATGACGGTGGGTGCCGACGACCAGGCCGCGCGGGTAGCACTGGAGACCGTCCGTCTCCTGCGCGAGGCGTTCCCCGAGAATAACATCACAGGGGGAGCCAGCAACGTCAGCTTCGGCATGCCGGCACGCCCGGTACTCAACGCCAGCTTCATCGCCGTGGCATCAGCCATGGGGATGAACATCCCCATCACCGACCCAACGGACACAGGACTGCGCTTTGCCCTGCTTGCGGGCGACGTGTTTCTGGGATATGATAGGCACACGCGGCGCTACATGCGCTACTACCGTTCGACGCGCTCTCGATAGCATGCCAGCCGCGTGCCACATACCCCAAACCGTCGAGGTGAACGAGGATTGCGAGTCAAAATCATCGCATGCGAGACCGTCAAGGAGGAACTCCGGGGCTTGATTCCCCCCGATATGCCACGCAAGTTCCTGGAGTTCGGCCTCCACCTCATGCCGGAGAGGCTCCACGAAGCACTACAGAGCGAGATCGACGCAACCCAGGAGGACGTGGACACGATTCTGTTCGGCTACGGGATGTGCGCCAAAGGGACAGTTGGCCTCAAGGCGCGGCGGTTCAGGCTCGTCATCCCCAAAGTGGACGACTGCGTCGCTCTGTGTCTGGGTTCCAGAGCGGAATACCTCCGGCAGTGTCACAAAGCACCGGGGACGTTTTACCTGACGAAGGGCTGGATCGAGTGCGGCGACGACCCCTACACCGAGTATCTGAAGCTGCGGGAGAGATTCGGCCACGATGAGGCCTACTACCTAGAGAAGATCGTCATCCAGAACTACACGCGGTTGGCATTGATCGACACGGGGGATCCCGACCTGGACAAGTATCGAATCTACGCGCAACAGCAGGCTGATTTCTTCGGCCTGACGTTTGAGGAGATCCCGGGATCCAGCGCACTGATCAGGAAACTGGTCGAGGGGAAGTGGGATGAGGATTTCGTCATCGTCGAGCCAGGTGGCACGGTAGAGTACGCGATGTTTCTCGACGAGCTTTCGGCAGCCGAGGAATAGATGCCTTTTGCAGAGCCTGATTCACCGTCCACCTGCGCCGGCACGGCTGCGGCGGCAAGCTGGATGGGGCGGATCGTGCCGCTCCGTCGATCGTGCCGCTCCGTCCTGTGCCACTCCGAAAGACAAGGGGCGAAGCCGTGGCTTCGCCCCTCATACTTGCCTACCTATCGAACTACGCGTCCTCTTCCTTCAACTTCAGTGGCTCGCCGCAGCACGCGAACCCGCCGTGCACCGCGCACGAGCACTCATCCTCCGGCAGGCCGACCTCTTTGCACTCCTTGACGACCTTGAGTTCAAGGCCGCAATCCTCGCAGACGTAGACCTGCCCCAGTCGCATCTCATGACATGTCGTCATTTCCCGTACTCTCCTTTCCATGTTCTGAGATTGGCTCCGAACACCGCCGCCAATCGGGGTGTGGATCCGCCGTGTACACGGGTGATTCTAGCATCACCGGCGATCAAACGCAAGCCGGTTCCCTTCCCGAAGATCATACTCCCCGCACCGCAACCTGGGCCACCCAGCGGGCAGCGCGCCGCACCATCTCATACAGTTTATCTGCCGGATACGGGGCTACCTGCTCCAGCACCGGGTCCAGGGTGTGAAACGGCCGAAACTGCTGCAAGACGTACCGCTGTGCCCCGGAGACCCAGCGAGCGATTTCCTCAATGTCCGTCTCGGCCAGCCACCCCGGAACGACCGTCGTGCGGAACTCATATGAGATGTCACTCCCCCGCAGCAAGGCGACACTTCGTCCCACGCGCGCGACATCCAGGTCGGGCAGCCCGGTCAAGCAGGGATACTTATCCGGCGGCGCTTTCACGTCCATCGCCACGTAATCCACCAATCCGTCACCTAGCAACGCCGCCAACACGTCTGGCCGGTAGCCGTTGGTGTCTAGTTTGACATTCAGGCTCAGTGCCCGTATCTGCCGGACAAATGGGATCAGATCAGGTTGAAGCGTGGGTTCCCCGCCGGTGATCACGACACCGTCAAGCAACCCCGCCCGTCGGGACAGGAAAGCCCACACCTCCTCTTCGGGCAGATCGGGTACGTCCTGAGGCCGCAGCACCAGATCGGCGTTGTGACACATCGGGCAACGAAAATCACAGCCGCCAGTGAAAAGAACGGTGGCGATGTGGCCGGGGAAATCAATCAGAGACGTCCGCACCCAGCCCTTCAGTCTCACACCTGCTCCGGCCCCGATCCCTCATCCTGGACAGCCGTGTCAGACACTTGAAACAGCTTCCGCTCGCGAAACTCCTGCTGCTTGCCCGCGTGCCAGTTCTGCACGGGCCGCAGGTAGCCGACGATGCGGGAGTACACCTCGCACGGCACCTTCAACTCCGCCTGCCCTGTCTCCGGTCTCGGGTCTTTGCTCTCCATTTCGCGTTCCTTTCGTCAGTCTATCCGTCCACCACCACGCCAAAACGCGCCAGTTCCTCGGGCGTGTGTTCGTAAGGACAATACGTGTGCTCGCCCGGGATGTAGCCGTGCACCGGGCAAATGCTGAACGTCGGCGTGAGCGTGTAGTAGGGCAGGTGAAAGTTCTCTGCAACGACACGCACCAAGCGCCGCGCTTGTCGCCAGTCGTTCAGTTGCTCGCCCAGGAAGACGTGCAGCACCGTCCCGCCAGTGTAGAGGGCCTGCAAATCGTCCTGGTGATCCAGGACCTCGAACAGATCATCGGTGTACGACACAGGCAGGTGTGTGGAGTTCGTGTAGTAGGGAATCTGCTCAGAGCCAGCAGCCATGATGCCAGGGAAGCGTTGCTTGTCGGCGCGGGCGAGGCGGAAGGAGGCTCCCTCGGCCGGGGTCGCCTCCAGATTGTAGAGGTGGCCAGTCTCCACCTGGAAGCGCGCCAGTACGTCGCGCATGAAACTCAGCGTGCGCACTGCGAGGTCTTTCCCCTTCGGATGGGCGATGCTCACTCCCAACAGGTTCCGACATGCCTCGTTCATCCCGATCAGCCCGATCGTCGAGAAGTGGTTACTCCACCAACAGCCAAACCGCTCCTTCACCCCCCGCAGGTAGTGACGGCTGTAGGGGTAAAGACCCCGTCCTGTGAAGGCTTCGAGCATCTTCCGCTTGATCTCCAGGCTGGTGCGGGCGATCTCCATCAACTGCTCCAGTCGCCCCAGGAAATCCGTCTCGTCGCGCGCCAGGTGTCCCAGACGAGGCATATTGATCGTCACCACGCCGACCGAGCCGGTGAGCGGTGCGGCCGCAAAGAGCCCGCCGACACGTTTGCGCAGTTCGCGCTGATCCAGGCGTAGCCGGCAGCACATGCTGCGGGCATCCTCGGGGTCCATGTCGCTGTTGACGAAGTTGGCCCAGTAGGGGATCCCGTAGCGCGCCGTCATCGCCCATAGCGGCTGCAGGTTGGCGTTCCCCCAATCGAAGTCACGGGTTATGTTGTAGGTTGGGATCGGGAAGGTGAAAACCCGGCCTCTCGCATCCCCGGCCAGCATCACCTCGGCCAGCGCGCGGTTGAGCATGTCCATCTCGGGCTGAAACTCACCATAGGCCTCGGCGTGCATCTCCCCGCCCACGATCACCGGCAAGTCGCGCAGCGTCGACGGCGGGTTAAGGTCCATCGTCAGGTTGGTGAAGGGCGTCTGGAAGCCCACGCGGGTCGGCACGTTGACGTTGAACACGAACTCTTGCATGGCTTGCTTGACGGCCCGGTAATCCAGCCCGTCATAGCGCACAAAGGGGGCCAGTAGCGTATCGAAGTTGGAGACCGCCACTGCACCGGCCGATTCGCCTTGCAGCGTGTAGAAGAAATTGACCAACTGGCCCAAGGCGGTGCGCAGGTGCCTCGGAGGCTTGCTCTCAACCTTGGCGGACACACCGCCGAAGCCCTGGAGCAGGAGATCCTGCAGATCCCAGCCGCAGCAGTACACCGAGAGCATCCCCAGATCGTGAAGGTGCAGGTCCCCCTCGACGTGGGCCTGCTGCACCTCGGGGGGATAGATCTTGTGCAGCCAGTAGCGAGCGGCGATCGAGGATGCGAGGTAGAAGTTGAGCCCCTGGAGGGAATAGTTCATGTTGCTGTTCTCGTTGACCCGCCAGTCGGTGCGCTGGAGGTAATCCTCGACCAGCTTCTCCGTGTCCAGCAGCATCTGCCGCGCTTCCCGAGCCTCGGCCCGCTTCTGGCGATAGAGGATGTAGGCCTTGGCCACCTGTGGGCTGCCCGATTTGATCAGCACTTCCTCGACAACGTCCTGGATTTCCTCCAACTGGGGCGTGTGGCCGTCCTGGCCAAAGCGCTCCTCCAGGATACCCGTCACAGCCCAGGAGAGCGTCTCAGCCCACTGACGCCCGCCCGAGGCTCGTTGTCCACCCCCGCCCCCCGCCGCTCGGGCGGCGGCATAGATCGCTCTCTCAATCCGCCTGCGGTCAAAGGGCACCGCTGCCCCATCTCGTTTGACAACGTAATCTATGCTCACCGCACGAACCTCGCCTTCCCGGTCACCGGCTGATGTCTGCTGCCTGGGATTCACCTTTAACCAGCATGGGAATGCCCGCGACCAAGAAGTGGACTTGATCGGCGTCGCGGGCCAGCACGCGATTGGCCTGGCCAAGCAGATCACGATAGGCCCGCCCCAGGGGATAGGGAGGTACGAGGCCCAGCCCAACCTCATTGGACACGACGATCAGAACCCCGCCCAACCGTTCGGCGCAGGCCACCAGCGCCTGCACTTCAGCCATTACCCTGGCCTCTACGTCCGCCGCGAAGGGGTCCTCCACGTCCAGCAGCAGGTTAGAGACCAGCACTGTCAGACAATCTACTACAATCACGCGGGCTGTTCCACCGGATTGGGCCGATACGCTTGGAGTGGGCTGGCTCCAATGGTCAAGGATCGCCTGGCCCACGTTGCGTTGCGCCTCCAGCGTGTTCCAACTCGCCGGCCGCTCCCGCCGGTGCCGCTCGATGCGCCGCTGCATCTCCTCGTCGCCGGCCTCAGCCGTGGCGACGAAGAGCACGTCATCTCCACCCAGGTCCCGGGCTAATTGGAGGGCAAAGGTACTCTTACCGCTGCGTGCCCCACCCAGCACCAGAATCAGCCGTCCCATCCGACACTCTCCTGTGAAAGGCCTTCCAGATGGTGCGTGTCGTTCAGACCAACCAACACGGCATCCGTATCATATAGCAGTAACGCCGAGAGAGAAGCGACGTCCAGGTGAAAGCGCCAGTGGAAATCGGCGGCTAGACCCAGGGCCAGGCACAGCAGCACCCGGAGCAGGCCGCCGTGGGCCACCAGAAGCACGCACCTACTTGGGGCAGACGCCTGACCTGAATGAGCAGCCACGACATCGTCGAGGAGCGAGCGCACGCGCGCGGCCAACTGCGTGAGTGTCTCGCCACCGGGCGGGGCCACGTGCAGCGAATCGGCCTGCCAGGCTGCCAGACCCTGTGGGTCGCGCGCTGTGATCTCCTCGTAGGTCAGCCCCTCCCACGCACCGAAGGCCATCTCGCGCAGCCGGGGCTCTGCGTGCATAGGCCAGGGCGGACGACCAACGTCTGCACGAGAACGAGCGATGATCTCAGCCGTCTCCCCGGCCCGTCTCAGGTCGCTGGCGTATACGGCGTGGATCTCCTCCGCAGCCAAGCGCCGTCCCAGCGCTTGTGCCTGCCGCCGGCCCACGTCGCTCAGCGGCACGTCGGTCTGGCCCTGGTAGCGGCCCGCGGCGTTCCACGCGGTCTGCCCGTGGCGCACGAGCATCAGGCGCACCATCAGACTACCTCACGGACCACCGCCAGCAGCCGGTCGTTCTCCTCCGGGCGGCGGGTAGCGATGCGCACGTGGGCAGGCAGGCCAAATGAGGCACAGTCCCGCACCTGAACCCTGTGTCGCAGCAACGCGCGGCGGAAGGCAGCGCCGTCCCCCACGGGAACGGTGAAGAAATGCACGGCCGAGCGCAAGGGGGCCAGCCCCAGCTCGCGCAACCCGGCCACCAGGGCCGTCTTGGCGCGCGCGAGATCCCCCAGCGACCGTTTCAGATGCTCCTCGTCCGCCAGGGCTGCCAGACCCGCGGCCTGGGCCATCGCGTTGACGCTCCACGGGGGACGGACCCCAACCAATGCCGCGACGACCTCCTCCTGGCCTACGGCGTAGCCAAGGCGCAGGCCGGCCAGTGCGTAGTCCTTGGTCATCGAACGCAGCGCCAGGACATTGGGCAGACCGGCGTCCAGCGCCGAGCGCACACCAGGAGCGAACGCCAGGTACGCCTCGTCCACGACGAACAGGGTCTCGGAATGCGCTCGCGCCCACGCAGCGATCGCGTCCGGCGGGATCACGGTGCCCGTGGGGTTGTTCGGATTGCACAGGAAAAGCAGACGCGGTCGCGCGCGTTGCAGACACCGCCCCACCTCCTCTGGCTCGACGACGAACTCGCGCTCCGGGCGCGCGGTCCAGGTCTCCACCTGCGCGCCCATCAGTGCCACGGCCCGGGTGTACTCACCGAACGTGGGTTCGATCACGAGAACCGGGTCGCCCGGACGCACGAAGGCCAATGCAATCAGCCAGATCAACTCGGCTGCACCGTTGCCTACCACAATCCGGCTCATCGGGACGCCGAGGCGGTGGGCCAGCGCACGGCGCAGCGCCAGTGCATCCCGATCTGGATAGCGGTTCAGAGGAACGCCCATCAAGGCCCGTCGCACTGCTGGTGGCGGCCCATAGGGGTTGCTATTGACGCTGAAGTCCAGCACGTCATCGGGAGCGATCCCCAGACGCTCCAACTCGGCGTAATCCAAGGCCCCGTGATGCGCCGCCGGAGAAGCAAGCACCTCGGGGCGAGGCGAAACGCCCACAACCCTCTTGCCGGTCTTGCAGTCTGTCACCGAGACGCCCTCCCCCGCCGCCCCCCGCACGCATGGGCGATTAGCGGCAGCCCCACCAGCAACCCGGCGGCCAGCGCGGTGGCGACGTGCATCACTCGCACGGCCCGGCCGATGTCTTCGACGGCTGGAGGCCGTTGCCCGGCCCCCAGCCGGTAGTGGCCCACTTTCTCCAACTCGACGCCCAGGGTACCCGCCATGGCGCTCATAGGGTGACCGGCGTTGGGACTGGCCGTCACCCCACGGTCTCGTTGCCAGATACGCCGGGCTGTGCGCGCGTCCTCACCCACGAGCGCCGCCGCCAGCACCAGCAGCGCCGCCGTGATCCGAGCCGGGAGCAGGTTCGCCAGATCGTCCAGGCGGGCGGGCACCTTGCCCAACCACTCGCGCGCCGGATCTCGATAGCCCAGCAATGAATCGGCTGTGTTGACAAAGCGGTAGCCAAGAGCCGCGGGCAGCCCGCCCAGGGCGTAGTAGAACAAGGGGGCGACGATTCCGTCCGAGGCGTTTTCGGCAACCGACTCGACCGTCGCGGCCGCTACCTGAGACGCGCTGAGCGTCGCCGTCTCGCGGCTCACCAGGTGCCAGCCCACCAGCCGCCGCGCCTCGACCAGATTGCCCTGCTCCAAGGCATCCTCTATCTCCCCGGCAGCCCTCGCCAGGCCGCGCGCGGAGAAGGTCATCTTGAGCAATCCGCCCTCCACCAGCCAGTCCCAAGGCGCAGGGAGGCGGGCTAGAAGCCGCTCAATCAGGCGGCCCAGACCGACCACGGTCAACGTTCCTACCACACTCACCAGCGCTCCGTAGGCCAGTTGCCGTCTGGTACCGCGGCGTGGTGCCCGGCGTTGGGCTGCCGCAATGGCCGATCCCATCCAGGCCACGGGGTGGAAGCGGTTGGGCGGATCACCCACAACCAGGTCGAGCACCAGAGCCAGACACAACGCAGCTTGCCGCCGAGCCCTCACCCGCCCTCCCCCTTTCTCAACGATTCATCCAGCGCCTGATGCACGCTGCGCCCGATAAGCCAGCCCACGTGAGTCATTGGGCCCGCGTAACTCAGCGGATCGCCGCGGCCTGTACAGGCAACAACCACCGCATCGGTGGACGTGCCCGTCGCCGGATAGCCGTCTGACGTACGCATAGCCCGCTCCAGCAGGACACGGGCCTTGACCTCGCTGGCCGTCACCACGGCGTTGACCATCGCCGCGGGCGACAGGTTGCCGTCCACGAGCAGGACCGTGTTGATGGTGCCCGGAACAAGCCGCGCAGGCAGGCTGAGGCCCGGGGCTGCCAGATTGCCGACCCCTGCCGTGACGAGTGCCGCAACGGTCATCGCTCCATCGTGCACGGTCGAGGCGCAGGCCCGTTCCAGATACGCCGCCGTCATCAGTCCGACAAAGGGTGTGGGCAAACCGTGGGACCGGGCAAAGGTCAGCAGGTCACTCGCCGGGTTCCGGTTGTCGTAGTCCTTGTGGACGTGGCAGTTCACGATGCAGCGCGTCTGGATGATCCCCCCGCCGACGACGGACGACGAGAGCGTGCAGAGGGGGCGCTCGCTGCACACCACCAGGGCCTCGGAAGTGAGGCTGACCGTGACACCGGGGAACGCGACGTTCACACCCCTGTTCCCGCGGCGAACAAGAGCAAGATCAATGCCTCCAGCACCTCACAAATCGCGCCGTACGTGTCGCCGGTCAGCCCTGGGAGGCGGGCCAGGACGAAACGGGCCATGACCCAGGTAGCCACGCCCACGCCGGCGGTCGTCGCCAGGCCCAACCAGCCCGCGGCGAACCAGGCCACAGCCAGCGCGAGTGTTGTGGCCAGGGCTGCATCCCACAGGCACGCGTGATCCTTCATCGTCCGCCCCAGCCCCTCCGGGCGGGCGTAGGGGAACCCCACCACGGCCAGGGCCATCCCCCAGCGTCCCAAAGTCGGAGCCAGGAGCAGAGCCGTGCCGCGCCGTGCCGCGATTGCCAGGGCGGAGACCTTGAGCATCAGCAACAGGACGCCCCCCGCCAGGCCGAAGGCGCCTACCCGCTCGTCGCGCATGATGTGCAGCCGTGACTCCGGTGTGTGCCCGCCGAACAGGCCATCGCAGGCATCCAATAGACCATCGAGGTGTAACGCCCCGGTGACGATCACCCAAGACGCGATCACCAGCACCGCGCACACGTGCGCCGGGAAGAGGTGTGACAGCGCCCATTCCAGTCCCACCAGCAGGCCGCCCAGCGCTATCCCTACCAGGGGGAACCAGCCCACTGCCCGGCCAATCTCGGCCGGCGTGAAGGGCCGGCGCACAATCGGGGGCACGACGGTCAGAAACTGCAACGCCGCCAGAGGCGGCACGAGCATGTGGCTGACAAGAGACGGCCCAGGAGGGGCCGTGCTACGCTCTTCGCTCACCTGGCATCAACTCGCGTTGAGACAAAGGCCAAGAGGCCAGGTTTCTCACTATCGAAGCGTCGATTCTGGCACACGTCGCAACCCCTATGGTGGATTTCCCCGCAATGCGGGACCAAGGCACCTGGTATCTGCTTCAACTACGGAGCTGCCCTGCCCGAGATCCCCGCCTCGTCGAAGGTCGCCATCTCGCATAGCACCTTGCAGGCGGCCTCGGCCAGCGAGATGCCCAGAGCCGCGCCGGTGCCCTCCCCCAGGCGCATTTCCAAGTCCAGCAAGGGCTCCAGGCCCAGCCAATCCAGCATAATACCATGGCCACGCTCCCGGGAGCGATGTGCCGCGATCAGGTAGGGCCGGCTCTGCGGCGCGAGGCTGGCGGCGATCATGGCGGCTGCCGTGGCGATGAAGCCGTCCACCATCACCGGCCGGCGGTGGGCTGCGGAGGCGAGCATGGCGCCTGCCAGGCCGCCGATCTCGAAACCGCCGACCTTGGCCAGCACGTCCAGCGCATCGGCGGGATCAGGTTGGTTGACGGACAACGCCCGCTCGACGGCACTCACCTTGCGGGCCAGCCCGGCGTCGTCCACGCCGGTCCCCCGCCCCACAATCTCAGCCGGGGAGTAGCCGGTCAGCGCGGCGGCGATGGCGGCCGAAGGCGTGGTGTTGCCGATACCCATTTCACCCACGCCCAAGATGTCCAGACCCCGCGCCAGTTCGGCTTCGACCACCTCCACACCCGCCGTCAGGGCCAAGAGCGCCTGCTCCCGGCTCATAGCCGGTCCGCGAGCGATGTTGCCGGTGCCCGGGGCGATTTTCTTGACCACTAGATTCGTGTGGGTGCGTGCAGCATGGTCCTTCTCGACGTCGGCGGTCACACCCATGTCTACAATCACGACCCGGGCTCCCAGGTGGTGAGCGAGGACGTTGATGGCCGCGCCGCCGCGCAGGAAATTGGCCACCATCTGGGCCGTGACCGCCTGGGGAAAGGCGCTCACGCCCTCCGCTACCACCCCGTGATCACCGGCCATCGTCACGATGACTTTGTGCACGATCTCGGGCAACGGCTGGCCGGTGATGCCAGCCAGCCGGATAGCCAGGTCCTCCAGCCGCCCCAGGCTTCCCGGCGGCTTGGTCAGCGTGTCCTGGCGTGCACGGGCCGCCGCCATCGCCGAGCTGTCCAGGGGGCGGATCCGCTCGACGGATTCGGACAGTACGCGCACGTCGGCGACGCTATCGGATGGGAATTCGGATGACGGTGTGTGTGCTATCGCTCTATCCCCTTTCGGGCCAGCACGCCCTGTTGGTAGTAATGCTTCACTTCCCGCATCTCCGTCACCAGGTCAGCGCGCTCAATCAGCTCTTGCGGCGCGCGGCGGCCCGTGAGCACGACCTCGACTTGCTCCGGCCGCTCGTCGAGGAGCGCCAGAACCTCGTCGACGGCCAGCACCCCGAACCAGATCGCCACGTTGACCTCGTCCAGGACGACGATGTCATACTGCCCCGAGAGCAATGCCTCCCGCGCCCGTTCCAAGCCGCGGTGGGCCTGCGTCACGTGATTGGAGGTGACCTCCTCCCGATGAATACAGCGCACGTCGCCATACTGCTCGATCGTGACGTAGGGGTTTTCGCGCAGCGCGTCCAGTTCCCCGTAATCCTGTCCCTTCATGAACTGACCCACGTAGGTGCGCAAGCCATGGCCAGACGCCCGGAGCGCCAGCCCCAGGGCCGCGGTGGTCTTGCCCTTGCCGTCACCTGTGTAGACCTGCACGTAGCCGTGGACAAGCTGCCCTTCACCCAAGCCAGCAGGCTCTTGCTCAATGTTTTCATTCTGCATGATCAACCTCTTGTCTCCTAGTTAGGCGGGGCTCCGCGTAGGATACCCGATTTGCCGCATATCGTCAATGCGGACGGAGTGGCAGACTGGTACATCGGTAGACGGGTAACATCGGTAGACGGGTACATTGGTAGACTGGTAGATTGGTAGAAGGTCTCGCGTCTCAGCGAGATGTGCTGTTGCCCAGCCCGGACAGCGCGTCCTCGACGACGAGCCACCCGGTGCCGGGAAAAAGCCGGGCCACCTGGGGGGCGAAGAGGGGCGAAACGGTCAGCACCTCCGGCGAGTCGTCGGCGATCACCTCACCCTGGCTGAGGATCACGACCCGGTCTGCGGCTTGCGCGGCCAACTCGACGTCGTGGGTCACGAGGAGCACGCCCACTCCCTGCGACTGCCACTCCCGGAGAAGCCGCACCAGTTCCCGCTTGGCCACATAGTCCATGCCACGCGTCGGCTCGTCGAGCAGCAGCAGCCCAGGGCGGGTGACGGTCACCGCTCCCAACGCGACCCGCTGCCGCTCGCCTACGCTCAAATCGCGGGGATAGGACTCCGACAGGCCGCCCAGTCCCAGTCGATCCAGCAACTCCGCAGGAGCGATAGGGGGAGCGTCCAGCAGTCCGTGGTTGCGCAACGTGAGCGCCAGTTCATCGGCGACCGTGTCGGCGAACAGGAGGTCGTCCGGCTCCTGGGGCAGATAGCTAACCCGCTGGCAGATGTGGGCCGTCTCCTGTCCGATGAGCGACTCGCCTGCCAGCGCGATCTGCCCCTCCTTTGGCCGCAGCAGGCCGACGACGCACTTGAGCAGCGTGGTCTTGCCCGAGCCGTTGCGCCCCATCAGCGCCACCAGCTCGCCCTCGCCGACGGAGAGCGTGACGTCGCGCAGGACCGAGACGCCGTTGTAGGAAAAGGAAAGCTCGTTAACCTGAAGCATAGAGCTGACGCGCCGACCGCAGCGGTCGGCGACGTCCACCGGCAAGGCAGCCCCAGACTTGCCGCTCGAACCTGAATCCGGAGAACCCGAACCCGGAACACACCCCGTCGCGAATGCCCGCCCCTCTTTCACCGTAAGCGGCAGCGGCTCCCAGCCCAGCTCCTTGCCGAGCGTAACCAGCGGCGGCGTCAGGTCCATGTGGTGCAGGACCTGGCGCGGGGGGCCGCTCAACAGCTCGGTCTGCTCCTCCCCAGGCACAGGGTCCCGCAGGTAGATCAAGCGATCCACGTGGGGCAACACGCGCTCCAACCGGTGCTCGGCCAGGACAATGGTCAGGCCCATGTCCGTGTTGAGTCGCACCAGCGCGCCCAGCACGTCCTCGGCCGACTGCGGATCGAGCTGGGACGTAGGCTCGTCGAGCACCAGAATACGGGGGCGGAACGCCAGCGCCGTCGCGATGGCGACGCGCTGCCTCTCCCCGCCCGAGAGTGTATCGAGCGAGCGGTCGCGCAACGGGGCCAGGTCCAGCAGGCTCAGGGCCTCCTCGACGCGCACGCGCATCTCGGCAGGCGGCATAGCAGCATTTTCCAGGGCAAAGGCGATCTCGTCCTCGACCCTATCGAGGACAAACTGCGCCTCGGGATCCTGGAAGACGAAGCCGACGAGGCGGCTCAGCATCTGGGGCCCCTCGGCAACCGGATCATGCCCGGCGACACTGATGCCACCGCTCACCGTGCCACCGGTGAAGTGAGGCACCAGCCCGTTGAGGCTACGCAGCAGCGTGGACTTGCCCACGCCGGAGGGTCCGGCGACGAGCGCGAACTCTCCCTCAGCGATATGCAGCGTCACGTCATCCAGCGCGGCGTGAGAGGCACCCGGGTACGTATACGTGAAACGCTCCAGGTAGATCATATTCTCCCAATCCCCCAATCTACCAATCTACCAGTTTACCAACCTACCAATCTACCGACCTACCAATCCACCATCACCAACCACCGCAGGCAATAGCAACCCAAGCAACGCCAACCCAATGAACGGATCGAAGGCCGGCACGGTCAGGCCCGGGTAGGGCGAGTAATACAGCGACGTGCGATCCAGCAAGGGCAGCGGCAGCAGCACCGCGGTGAGTGCCAGCCCGCACCCGGCCAGGACGAGCGTGTCGTGGGCGGTCCAGCGACGCGCGCGGTAGACCGTGTGGCGCACGGTCCGGCCGGCCAACCACACCGCGCCGAGGATGAGCGCCGCCCCACCGATCATCGCGCCCACGCCGGCTTCCCGCCACGTGGGCACGAGCAGGAACGTAAGCCAGCCTCCCAATAGGGCCAACAACCCCAGGATCAACGCGCCCTGCGTGCGCAGCGACTGGGCTTGATCGGAGATAGCACCGTAGCCCCGCGCCACCATCGCCTCCGCCAGCCCCATCGAGCGCTCCAGGCCGCTCACCAGCAACGGCACGACGATAGGCAGCCAGTCGCGCACACCGCGCACGCGATGGCCGCGCACCGCCTGGGCCTCACGGATGCGGCTGAGGCTGCGCCTCATCTGCGGGATGAAAGTGAGCGCAATGGAGAGCACGACACCGGCCTCGTGAAAGGCGCGGGGCGTAAGCTGTACCAGGTCGCGCACCGGCGTCACCTGGTTGAAGACGGCGAAAGCGCCGAAAATGGCCGTCAGCGTGAGGCCGTTCGCCGCCCCGAAGGCCAGCGCCTCGACCGTCACCGCTCCCCCCAGCAGCGGGATCCAGCCAGGCAGCCGAAACAGCACCGTGTTGCCGAGGTGGACGGTCAGGCCGTTGAACAGCGCCGACAACGGCACCGCCACAGCCGCGAACCGAAGGGGCGAGAGGGGGACGCGCCGGCCTTGGCTCGGCGCGCAGGAGACGCCCACCACCGTCGCGACCAGCAGCAGGACGACGATGTAGAGCGGGTTGCGGGCCGAAGAGGCGAGCACCAGCGCCGTCAGAGCCCACGCAAGCCACACGCGCGCGTCAAGCATCAGAACGCACCTCGAAATAGAAGCGCTGGCGGAAGCGGACCAGCGCGCGCACCGTCGGCGTGCCCAGAAACAGGATCAAGGCGACGTTGCCCATGGCCCGCGCCATGTCCCACGCCAGGGAAGTGACCAGGTAGAACACGCCGTAGCGTGCCAGCGTCTCGCCCAGCCCGATGCCAGGTGCCCAAGTTTGCTCGGCGGGGCCTAACGCAAAGGGCCAGAAGTACACATTCATGATCGCGCCGTAGAGCAAGCCCCAGATGAAACCGAAGACGGCTAAGAGAGACAAATCCCAAATCCCAAATTCCAAATCCGCACGTCCAACGAAGGCAGATTGGCCCAATCGGTTGAGTTTTGGGACTTGGGTCTTGGGATTTTGAATTCTCCCTAGCCAGCCGGCAGTCATACCCGCCCAGCCGGCGGTAAACATCTGGTAGGGCAACCATGGCCCCACACCGCCCGTGATCAGCCCGGACACGAGCAACGTGAAGGCCCCCATCAGAAAACCGAAGCGAGCGCCGAAGACGTAGCCCGCCAGGATAACGGGGGCGAAGATGGGCGAGAACCCGCCGGGCATCGGAACGGCGACCTCGATGAAGCGCAGCACGCTGGTGACGGCGACCAGCACGCCCAGCATGGCGACCGTCTTGGCGCTGATCGCCTGACCCTGCAGCTCCACCAGCAGTGCGACCACGGAGAGCCCCACCAGGGCCGCGGTCACGAGCGGCGCATCCTGGCTGTGGGCCATCCCATGCTGGACGCCGACGGAGGCCACGGTGAAGAAGGGGTACACGAAGGCCAGGACGCCGACGGCCCCGCTGAGCGCGTAGATGGATCCACTGATAATCCTGCGCACGTTCATCTCCGCCGGAGCAGCCTGACGATGAGCCAGCCCAGCAGCCCAATCAGGATGAAGTTGAAGGTGATGAAGCCAAGTTGCGGTGCTAGTGCTGCCCCCTCCGATTGGGACAACCTGCCTCCGTTGGACGTTGGGATTTGTCCCTCCACTTCGACGGGCGTCGGACCATCAGCGCGCGCGGTAGCAGGCAACGGAGGCGCGATGGCCACAAGCTGAGGCTCCGGCGTCGCAGTGGGCGGCAGGGGCGCGGGTATCCCAGGCTCCGAAGTGAATGCATTTGCAGCCGCGGGGGAAACGGATTGGTCCAATCCGGGCGTGGGCGTAGGGGACTGCGACGTCGCGGCCTGGGCAGCGGAATCAGGTTGCAACGCAGAGCCTGTGGACGCGCCAGGAGAAGCGGTGGCAGAAGGAGACGGGAGCACCGCAAGCTGAGATGTCGGCGTCGGTGAGAGCGGTGCCCCCGTCACGCCCAGCACGAGCGTCTCGGTATGTTCCCCGCCGGGGCCAACGACCCGGATCTGGTACTCCTGAGCAGCGGTGGGGCAGACCTGACGGCCGCCGCTCAGGCCCACGCGCTCCCCGTCCAGGAACGCGTCCTGCGCGTCCACGGTGTCCCAGCGCATCATCGTGCACGTGCCGGCGGCAATGGGATTGTCGTCCAGCCGGAACCAGACCGCAGGCTCGGGGGGAGGGGAGGTGAGCGTCGGCGCAGCCGGTGGCGTGTCAGTGGGCGGAGGCGAGGTGGCGGTCGGTGGCACAGTCGTATCGGTGGGGATCGGTGTGTCCGTGGGAGGCGGCGTGTCGGTTGGAGGCGGCGCGCAGATCTGATCGAAGGGGATGACGGGCGGCTGCGCGCCCCCGCCCCCCATGCTCCCCTCTCCCCACGCCCACCCCTCGACGTCTCCTGAGTGCACCATGTGACTGCTGGCTCCCAGGCCTGAGTACTGCCACTGTCCACCCGCCAGACGATAGTAGGCCCAGTAGACGCACGGCGTGGCCTGGCATTGGCAGAAGCAATCCCCGGCCGGACAGCCCTCGCCGTCAATGGAGCAGACGGCGAAGCCCATGCCCGAATAACCGGAGACCACGACGCTCAAACCGGCGCGCGTCAGCACGTCGTAGCCGCTGATCTCTGATTCGCTGAACTCAACGCAGCGAGTGATGACCGAGCCGTCACCGTGCTGCACCACCAAGGCGACGCGGTTCGCCCCCTGAGCGCGCGCCCGCGTCCGGGGCCAGCCTGCCGCGGCCGACCACAGACGGTCGGAGTCAATGTCCGCGCCGGCCCCGATGAAGGCCAGCACCAACAGCGCAGACAGGGCCAGGTGAGTGACGTTCGCCTTGCGCTTCATGAGCCAATCCTCTCTATCCTACGGACGCACGATCTTGCCGCCAAGCTGGCGCGGACAATGATCCTGCATCCGGCGGTCCAGTATACGACCAATGTCGAAGTCAGGCACAGTGGCTATGTAGGGGCGCGGCAACCGCGCCCCTACACGAGCACTGCCACTGTTGCCGTTTCCTCGTGGCCCCTACTAGCGAAATACCAACGGCATGAAGAACCCGTATTGGCCTGCGATATCCTCCGCCATGACCACGTCACCAGGTGAACCACCAACCGTGACGATCTGCACGGCGGGCGTGAAAACGTAGCCAGACTTCAGTGGCACCAACGAGTAGTCGCCAGCCTCAGGCACCGAGAGCGTATAGGCTCCCGTCGCATCGGTGCTCGCCTTGATGCCGCTGTTATTCCAGCCATCCGCCGTCACCGTGACGTCCGGCATGGCGTCGCCGGCGCTGCACGTCGTCACGGCTCCGGACACCACACGCCCGGCTGTCACGCGGCCGGAGATACCATAGCACGGCGGCACATCCGCGCGCCCCAACGGGAAAGGCCGGCCCAGCATAGCGACCGCCACCTGCCGGGTTTCAACCTCGTTGGGGCTGCCGCCATACAGGAACGAGCCGTCTGCCTGCTGCGCGCCAACCAGGTAGCTGATCGGGGTGTTGCCGGAGATGGTCCAGGTGACGCTCAGCGGACTCTGCCCGACTGCCAGCATGGCCCGGACGGCAGCCGCCGTCGAAGCGCCGCTGGTATCAGACGTCCATCCGGGGTTGAATCCGCCGTCGCTGTTTTGGCGCGTCTTGACGTAGTTCAGGCCACTCACGACGTGGGTCGCGGTCGGGGACTCCCCAGCCGCCACCAGTGCCTCAACGGCCAGTGCCGTGGTGTCTGTGTCCTCACCCCAGCCCGGCCATCCCCATCCACCGTTCGCGGTGATCATATCCTTCAGCGCCTGAGTGGCCGACACGGGAATGGTCTGGCTCATGGCTTTCACGCCCAACATGGCCCAGGCCTGATTGACAGCCTGGGGGGCAAACTGGCCGGTCGCGGGATCGTAGTAGTCCATCGGTGTGCTCGCGTCCACAGGCCAGCACGCGCCACTGCTCGCCAGCGCGACAGCCGTCTTGCCGGCTGGGCCGCCACCCGTGACGTACGAGGCACCGCTGCCGTACATGTAGTGGAGCATAGACGGACTATCCGCCTGCCGGCGCCACGCGCCGGCATTCCACCTATTGGCGCCCGCGGCGAGCATCGTCTCCACCGTGGCGCCGACACCGCCGTAGCTGCCGGTATCCATATCCTGTCGCAGTCGCAGCCACTCCAGGGCTCTCAGGCCGCCCTGATACGACGGAGCCGGGAGCGCCGGTTCCACCCAGGCAGTGCCATTGTGAAACGCGATCACGTCTCCATCGTCCACTTCGGGCGGGGGCCACACCGACGAATCCCATGCCTCGGCATTGGCGTCCCACTGCCCCTGCCACCAGTTGTTCGCAAGACACCAGGGATCGGAAGCCGGGCAGCCGTCCCCGTCAATGCTACAGACGAGATCTGAAACCGTGAGATTCTGTACGACGTCGAAACCGGCCGCTCTCAGTGCCCCGATTCGCGTGATGGTTCCGGTCCACGTAATGGCCCGCACGGCCGTGTTTTCCCCTGACAAGACCACCACCACGTGGGCGGTGTGGGGTGGGCTCAGTGTGCCCTGAGCCCGGATGGTTGCGCTCGCGCTTTCTTGAGCTGTGCCTAGCACAGCAGAATCGACATGTGACGCCATCATAGAAGCGGCGTTCACGCTCAGTGCGAACAGGAGCCCGATCGTGATCGCAGCCCCCAACGAGATGCTCAACATTAGTCTTCGCTGGTTCATCATTCTCC
Source organism: uncultured Anaerolineales bacterium (assembly GCA_964649415.1). Taxonomy (GTDB): domain Bacteria; phylum Chloroflexota; class Anaerolineae; order B4-G1; family B4-G1; genus CAZYSK01. Next base: position 54,506 of record CAZYSK010000020.1, on the reverse strand, counting down.
TTATGTAGTTGTAGAGGAACAGGTTGCGAGACGGAAAAAGCCCTTCCCCCTACGTCTCTTGGGGAAGGGCTGAAAGTGCTTGAGTACCCTTCATGCGTCACCCCCTTTCCGCGAAGAGGCTTATTGTGCGCCAACCAAGGCGGGTACTCTGGCTCTTCTCACCACTGATCAACATGCGACCAGTTACCGGATGCCGCCGACCACTGTGGTCGGTGCATCCGCGAGAACTACAGTTGCGGGACAGCGCCGGACTTTGACCGGCTTCCCCCGTTGCACCCCTAGCGTCCGGGCGTTGGGGTACCTTGGCTGCAGCAATATGCGATTGAATATGCGATTGTGGAGTGAGTATAACACGTGGCGTGGAGGTTGTCAAACTGACCGCGCGTGCCCGGCAGAAGACTGAACGGGATTGAAAGCCGTGGCCTCAGTCGGACCCATCACGTGCGTCTGCGGCGCGCACTCGCCAGAATCAACGCCCCCACCAGTATCAATACCACGACGCCAAAAATGGCATAGCCAGCGATGCCCACGCCATCCCCTTGATCCACAGACAGATGCTCCTCACCGGGCGCGGAAGGCTGAGTGCCGGATATGGTTGGCCGGGCACTGGGAACCGGGAAGCGTGTGCTGGTCGCGGGTGGGGACGTGACCGTCGGCAGAGGTATAGCGGTCGGCGCGCTCTGAAGAGGCGCAGTCGCGGTCGCCACCGAAGTTGGGGAAGAAGTCGGAGCGATCGCAGAAGGCAAAGGTGAAGGCGAAGGCGAAGGCTGGGATGCGGTCGGGGACGGCGGCGCGGGAGTGGCCACTGGGGCCGCCGGGGCCGCCACATCAGGAGGGCAGACCTGCTCGAAGGCCACAACGGGGGGAGCCGTGGAGCCATCTCCCCACACCCAACCGTCCACGTCACCATCGTGCACCTGCCAGCCACTGGCGCCGACGCCGGACAAGGCCCAGGAGCCATCGGGGCGGCGGTGGGAGTAGACCCAGTAAGTACAGGGGGTGCCCTGGCACTGGCAGAAGCAGTGCTGCCCCGCCAGGCACCCCTCACCGGCGATCGCGCACACTCCGTAGCCCATCCCCTGGTAGGGAGCCAGCGTGACGCCCAGGCCAGAGCGCTGCAGCAACTCTCCGCCAGTGATACTCTCCTCGGAGAAGGCGACGCAGGATTGGGTAACGCGCCCGCCGCCGTGCACCACGACCAGCCCGGCCCGATGCAACTCAGGCTGCTGAGCACGGATGGACACGCCCAGCGCAGCGGCCAGGATCAAGCTCAAGGCAACGACGCGCAGACGCGTCATACCGCACCAGACACTCTATGACCTGCGCTTACGACGCAGGGCACGCCCCGCCCCCAACGCAACCGCGCCCAGCCCAACGAGCGCCACGGGCAGCAGCGCCGCGCCACCTGCAGGGGGTAGGAGAGCGCCGCCAGAAACCGCCGTCGCCGCCACGGGTCCGGGGGCATTGGCGGCCTGAACACGGGGCAGACGCGTGTAGGTGTAGCCCTGCACAGCGGGGATCGCCTGCGCGGTCGCCAGCGCGTTGGCGTAGGGCATCGCGGCCTGCCAGAAGAAGGCGCCGCTGGCGGAATCGTGCAGCGCGACCAGCGCGCCGAGCGGATCCGTGCCGCCGGGAATCCACTCGCCCAAGGGCGCACCGGTCGCCAGCAGCGCCTGCAGCACCAGCGCGGTCGAATTGGCGTCCGTGTCAGTCCCGTACGCGGACGGGTTCTGATATGGGAAGCCGCCATCGCTGTTCTGCACGCGGCGGAAGTAGTCGAAGGCCCCTCCGATCTCGTCCCGATGCCCGGTGGCGTGCAGCGCCTGGACGACCATGGCCGTGGTGTTGGTGTCGCCGGTGCCGGCTGCCGTGTCGCCGAAGAGCGCCCATGCGCCGTCGGCGCACTGCCTGTCCAACAGGTATTGGGAGGCCCGGTCAGGCATCCACTGCCCGGCGTCAAACAGCGCCAGCATCACCAGCGCCTGGTCGAACACCGTTCCACCATAGTAACCGGTGGCCAAATCGTGATTGGCCTTCAGTTCGGCGATCAGATCGTGCCCGGCGAAGGCACTCGGGTCCTGACCGGTGGCCAGCAGGGCCATCACGACCTTGGCCCTTTCGCCTGGTTGGCTCACCGCGCCCCTGGCGACCTGCGTGTACAGGTAGTCCAACGGCGAATTCCCACCCCCCGCGGGCCACGTGCTGGCGTCCTGCCCGCCCGCAGCGATGGCCAGGACCACGTCACTCGTCGTGCCCACGTCAGACCCCGCGCTGAAGCCGCTCCTGAAGCCCCCGTCGGCCTGCTGCTGGGTGGATAAATAGGCCAATCCCGTCCCGACCGGGTCCCCCGCCCACACAGGCAACCTCGACGCCGCAATCAAAGCCAGAATGAGACTACTTGCCAGCAAGACTCGAGACATCAGAACCCTCCTCCTTGATTCACTACGCGCTCGCTATGGTGGTAGGCTGGTGTACTGGTAGATTGGTAGGTTGGTAGGAGTATAGCATACGGAGATGGGGTGTCAAGACCAGTGCGCACGTTCCCATGTTGACACCGCCGAGGACACACGACCCATGTCCGCCGAATACTGCAAGACCGCGCGTCACCAGACAGGCACGTACAGACCCGTGCAGAGAACACGCCCTGAGGCCCGGTCAGAGCATGGCAGAATTGCCCGGAGAGGGCAAACACGTATAATTGTGACCATATCCAGGAGGACGAATGGTGGAAGGAGATCTGCAATGAGCACACTTGGTAAGGCAGTTCGCCTCACAAGGCTGCAGAATGCCGCCTCGGGGCGCATACTCACTGTGGCGATAGACCACGCTCCAAGCTATGGGGTGCTGGACGGGCTTGAAGACATACGCCGGGTAGTGGATCAGGTGGCGGATGGCGCTCCCGACGCCATCATGCTGATGAAAGGCACTGCCGCACGGTGCTTCCAACCTTACGCCGGCCATATCTCGCTGATACTGAAGTGCTCGACTCTGTCCCCCTTGCATCCCGAGCAAGACGTCTGGGTGAGCCCAGTGGAAGACGCAGTCCGGATGGGGGCCGATGCCATCGCCATGGCAGTGACAATCGGTAGCCCGCAGCAGCCACACATCTTGGCAAACCTGGCGGCTCTGGTCAGCGAGGCAGAGCGCGTGGGCATGCCGGTTATCGCCCACGCCTATCCCAACGGATCGCTCGTTCCACCGGATGCCGTATACTCGGCGGCACAGGTAGGGTACGCCGCGCGCCTGGTCATGGAACTGGGAGTTGATATCGTCAAGACCTTCTATACCGGCTCAGCAGGCACGTTCGCCCAAGTCGTAGGCGTGGCGGCTCCGGCGCTCGTGGTAGCTGCCGGTGGCCCCCGCTTGGAAAGCGACGCCGACGCCATTCGAATGGCCCACGACGTCGTGCAGGCAGGGGCAGCGGGCATCACCTTTGGCCGCAACATCTGGCAATCCGGCGACGTACCCGGCATCATCCGCGCACTGAAGGGCATCGTCCACAACGGAGCTTCAGTGAGTGAGACACTGAGCGAACTCACGGCAAAAGTCGCTTAAGTTGCGTTCTTGGAAACCCGCTGAGCCACCCCGCCGTGTCCGTCGTCATACCGGGCATGCGGAGGATAGCGCACCTAAAGGTTCGTAGTAGCGGCTTCAGCCGCAAGGGCCCCGGTTTCTCCTCCGGGGCTCTGTGATATACCGCCCCACGCACCCGCTCGCGGTCAACCCTCCCAGCTTGACACGCCGTTTGACACACGCCACAACACACCACACGAAACACTCGCCTGCTAACATGACAGTGCCCGAATGCGTCGTGCGCGAGGGCATTGGACCCATCCGCGGCACTGCAAGGCTTGAGATGGCCGAAACGAAGTAGGGGATTCCGAGAGGGTAGGAGGATAGGGTATGAACATGCAAGCTAGTCTCCGCAATGCGATAACGCTGCTAGTCGTCTCTACATTGTTGATGGTAACGGTGGGAGGTGCAGCAGGTGCTGCGCCAGCGCCGGTGAACGTCATTGTACAGGGCACCAGCGTCGAAGACGCGGCGTCGGCCGTGCGAGCCAATGGCGGCCACGTCACGGCCGAGATCAGCATCATCAACGCGGTCGTGGCCGAGGTACCACAGGGTTCGCTGGACCGCTTGGCCAGCACACCCGGCGTGATCCGCGTCACACTGGATCGCTCCGTGAAGCAGGCGGGCGATCGCGCCCCGGTTGACGTCGAGTTCTCCAAGGCCATCGGCGCCAAGGAGGTGTGGGACAGCGGCAATCTGGGGGCAGGCGTCACAGTGGCATTGCTCGACACCGGCGTCAACCCGGTCTTCCCTACCCTACGCCAGCCCCCCGAGAGCAGCAGGGAGAATCGCTTCCTCGCCTACTATGACGTGCTGTCCGGCAAGCTGTACAAGGGGCGACGGCTGCTTCGCTCGCCCAAGGATCCCAACGGCCACGGCACCCACGTTGCGGGCATCGTAGGAAACAGCCACTACGAACGGCGCGACGGCGAGTACCGAGGTGTCGCGCCGGCGGCCGACCTGGTGGCCGTTCGCGTTCTGGACGAGACAGGGACGGGTACCTATGCCGACGTGCTCCAGGGAATTGACTGGGTGGTGCAGAACAAGGACACATACGACATCCGCGTACTCAACCTCTCAATGCACGCACCCGTATATGCCCCCTACTGGGCCGACCCACTGAACCTAGCAACGATGGCGGCCTGGCAGGCAGGCATCGTGGTGGTCGCCAGCGCCGGCAACTCCGGCCCGGATCCCTTCAGTGTCGGGGTACCGGGCAATACCCCTTACATCATCACCGTCGGGGCCTTCAGCGACAACCGCACGCCCGAGGATTTCAGCGACGACTACATTCCAGAGTTCTCGGCCTGCGGGTCCACATGGGATGCCTTCGTCAAACCCGATCTCATCGCTCCCGGTGCCCACGTCATCTCGTTGATGCGGAAGAACTCCTACCTGGCACAGCAATACCCTGACAACTGGATCCGCGGCAACTACTTCGAAATGGCGGGAACCTCCGCATCGGCGGCGGTGGTTTCCGGTGTCTCGGCCCTGATGCTGAGCGAACATCCGGAACTGACGCCCGACCAGGTAAAAGCTCGCTTGATGATGACCGCACGACCGCACCTGGGTGAGTACAACATCTGGCAGCAGGGGGCGGGCCGTGTCTGGGCGGCCGACGCAGTCTTCACCGCCATCATGGACGAGGCCAACCAGGGAATGGACATCGCGCTGGACCTGGCGGGCGAGGAGCACTACCGGGGCTGGACGGTGTATGACCCTGAGACAGGTACGCTCGGCCTCCCCGCTGAAGTGTTCGGCTGGACGGACGGCATGACCTGGGCTGATGGCATGACCTGGGCCGACGGTATGACGTGGGCCGATGGCATGACTTGGGCCGATGGTATGACGTGGGCTGACGGTATGACGTGGGCCGATGGCATGACTTGGGCTGACGGTATGACGTGGGCCGATGGCATGACGTGGGCTGACGGCTTCACTTGGGCCACCGGCATGACGTGGGCTGATGGTATGACGTGGGCCGATGGCATGACATGGGCGGATGGCATGACGTGGGCCGACGGCATGACATGGGCCGACTATTTCGAGTATTTCAGCGATCCAGAATCGGTCCAATTTGGAAACCTGGAGGGCGTGCTCTCGGAGACAACAGTCGTGGGAATCAACGTCTGGGTAGACGGGGATTAGCCGAGAATCGCACGACTCAGTATGATGTGAAGTGGCAGATGAAGAGCGGGGGGCCGTGCTGGCCCCCCGCTTCTCTGTATTGAACTCGACCGCCGATCGCGCGCCATCAGAATGGCGATTCTATAGGAAGATCGCGCGCCATCGGAATGACGCCTTTGTAGGACAATCGCGCGCCATCAGAATGGCGCCTTTGTAGGACGATCGCGCGCCATCGGAATGGCACTTTCGCAGGATGATTGCGCGCAACGCCCTAGCTCGCCCTAAGCCTCCTCCAGACGGTCCAATTGCTCTGCAACGCGCCGCAGGTCAACAGCCGCCCCCAACTGTTCGAACACGTGCCGGGCCAGCGTCATCTCCTCGCGCGCCCTCCCAATCTCCTGCAGCGCCACCGACACCAGGCCGCTCCAGTAGGCCGTTCGACCGGCTTCTATCAGAGAACCACTGGCACGGAAGATACCGGCGCTGCGTTCCAGGTGATGACGAGCGACCACCAGGTCCCCACGTGCTTGGGAGATGCGCCCCATCAGTTGCTCATATCGTCCCCATTCGTTTGATTCACCTTCATCAGCGTCAGCCATCTCCAGCAGCAGACTATGACAACGTTCGGCCCATTGTTGCGCGCTATCTGTCTGGCCCTGCTCCAGGTCCAGAACGCCCAGGAAGTAGTAGACTTCGCTCAGGTTCAGATTGGCACGAGCGCCCGCTTCTGCGTACAGTGGAATGGCAGTTTTCAGGTGTTGGGCACATTCATCCCAACGCGCTTGCAGCAAGTAGAGCCGACCGAGGTTCTTGTGGGCCTGGGCCAGCTCATAGGGATGAGCGATGCGTTGGGCGATGGCAAAGCTATGACGGAGATGCTCCTCCGCCTGATCCCATTCGCCCCGCTCAGTGTGTAGGTGACCCAGATTGCTGTGGGATAAGGACTGTCCTTCGACCTCGCCGATGCGTTCGTGTAGTTCGGCTGCACGCTCAAGATCAGTTGCGGCTCCATCCCAATCGCCGCTGGTGTACTTCAAGACACCCAGGTTGTTCAGCGAACGTGCTGAGCCAACCACGTCTCCCAATCGCTGGCGCAGTTCCAGGGCGCGTTGGACACATTCTGTTGCCTCATCCCAGTCGCCGCGGCTGTAGTGCACGCCGCCCAGACGGTTAAGGACAGACGACAAGACATCGTAGTGCGCGGTGTCGCCGACCAGCGCCAAAGCCTTTTCCTGCCACTCCTGTGCCGCCTCCAGATCGCCCCGGCGACGGCAGATGACCCCCAGCTCGGAGTAAATCTGGGCCTGCAGCTTGGGCAGGGGCACGCCGGCGACCCCAACCTGGGCCAGACCTTGATGATACCAACCCTCGGCCTCCTGCAGTTCGCCGCGTTTCTCCCACACCTGTCCCAACCGAAGCATAACCCGCGCGCGTGCCTCTGGACGGCCGTCTCCCCCCTCGTCCAGCGCGGCCCGATAGCAAGCCACGGCATCTTCGTACTCGCCGATGTGCTGTTCAACCTGACCCAGACCGATAGCCGCCCGCCAGCGCTCGACACGGGAGTTACCCAGGTGTTGCGAGAGCTGCAGAGCCCGGCTGTAATGCTCGACGGCCTCACGGTTGGCGAAACGTTCATAGGCACGGTCGCCCGCGAGCAGCGAGTAATGCAGGGCTTTGTCGCGCACCCGGGCGCGATCGTAGTGCAACGCCAACACCTCTACCTGTTCCGTCAAATCAGCCGCATAGAGATCCTCAATGCACTCAGCCACCGTGCGGTGCAACCCCGGGCGCTGGCTCCGCAAGAGGCTGCGATACACCGTCTCCTGAGTGAGGATATGAGTGAAAGCATAGACCTGATCACCGGATCGCGGACGCTGCTCCAGCAATCCCAGATCCATGAGCCGCTCGAGCAAGAGGGGCACGTTGACCGGGCCGTGAAGCCGCCGTGCGACCATCTCCAGCAAACGAGCGGAGAACTGCAGACCAATGACGGCGGCGCCGCGGAGAACGTTTTGCAGGTCCTCTGGCAGACGATCCACGCGGGCCATCATCAGCCCACGCAAGGTCGTGGGAATCTCCAGCGTCTGCAGGGCCACCGCCGAGGAGACCCGCCAGCGGGCATCGCCCAGCGTCAGAATCTCCTTCTCGATCAGCATGCGCACGAATTCCTCGATGTAGAACGGATTACCCTCAGCATGGGCCAGGATCGTGCTGACGAGCGCGTCGGGCATGGCGCTCAGGTCAACCAGGTGGGCCAGCAACATGTGGCTTTGCTCTGGCGAGAGAGGCTCCAACTCCAGAGAGAGGTATACAGGCGCTTCCGCTGACTCCTCGGGGGGCAACAAGCCCAGATCCACGGGCGCTTGCGGCTGGGGACGCGTGATAACGATCAGCAGCACAGGGGCCTCGTGGATGAGACCGCCCAGCGCCCGCAACACCTCCCGCGACAGGTCATCCGCCCAGTGGAAATCTTCCAGGATCAGTGCAAGCGGCCGCTGGCGCGCCTCGCCCAAGATCCACTCGCGCACTGCCAGGATCGTCAACTGCTTGACGCGCTCAGGCCCCAAAGAGCGCAATGTGGCCTGTTCTTCGGGCGTCAGTGCCTGCCCCATCATCTGATGGATCGTCGGGCGCAAAGCGGGAGAAACCCAGGGTGGACAAGGCGACGTCGGCATAGCATTCATCGCCCCGGCGGCGTCCAACGAGTCGTCGGACGGAGCGGCGGGCGGCGAGCGCCGCGCTCGCACCGCATCCTGCAACAGCGAACGCACGATCCCGTAGGCCACACCCTGGGCATAGGGCAGCCCTCGTCCTTGCCAGATCGCCACGGACGCATGACCGCCGTTCGTAGTAAGCGCGGATGACATAGATCCGTCCGCAGGTCCGCCGAACGGACGTCCGCGTCCGCGCCGTCCCTCGGACGCAGCCGACGTCGACCGCGGACGGTCGGGCAGACGGTCGGGGGCAATGTCCGCCTGACCCGACGAGGCAGCGCGTCCGCCCAGAGTGGACAGCCCCTCGGAGACCAGGCGCGATTTGCCCATGCCGGCCTCGCCCTGAACGACCACCAGCCGCCCCCGCCGGTCCGCCAGAAAGGCGTCACACAGCGCGCGTAGCTGCTCCAATTCAGCGTCGCGTCCCAGGAAGATGCGGGCGACACCCGCTATCCCTCGCGTGGGCAGAGGCTGGGAACGATCTCCCAGGGCCTCGTACACAGCCACCGGTTGATCCAGTCCCTTGACATGGGCGGTGCCCATAGCCTGGAAGTTGAACAGCGCGCGCGTCTGCTGATACACGCGAGAACTGACCAGGATGTGGCCAGGTTGGGCCAGCGACTCAAACCGTGACGCCAGGTTGACCGTCTCCCCGATGACGGTGTAGGCCGCCTGCTCCTGGGTGCCGATGATGCCCGCCACCACTGGCCCGGTGTGTATGCCGATACGCACTTGGAGGGGAGCGCCGAGCTGGGCAAGAGCGATGGATTCGAACTCGGCGGCAGCACGCCGCATGTCCAAAGCGGCGCGAACGGCCATCTCGGAGTTGTTCTCGTGAGCGATGGGGGCACCGAAGACCGCCATCAACCCATCCCCGGTGAACTTGTCCACCAGGCCGCCGTAGCGGTGAACGCAGACAACCAGGCGGCCTAGCAGGTCGTTGATCAGTTCGAAGACCGACTCCGCATCCAGCGAGGCCGACAGATGGGTGAAATTGACTGCATCGGCGAAGAGCACAGCCACCTCGCGACGCTCTCCGCGCAGCCGCTCCTGATCGTGCAGGATCCCCTCGGCGACGACGGCGGGCACGTGGCGACGCAAGCGATCCAGGGCCTCACGCGCTGCGGCCAGTTCATCCCGGACCCGGTCTCCCGCTGCGTCCGTCTCGTGCAGAAGCCGGGTTTCTTCCGAAGGACCTGGTTTCTCCCCTGCCGCGTCCCCGCGTCCGCTCGGCGGCTGTTCTGCAGGCCGTACAGTCGGTGGAGATGCGTTAACCGCGCCCTTATCCTGCGGGGGACGGGCGAGTTCCTCCCCGCAGTTGGCGCAATAGCGCGCGGTATCAGAATTGAGCAACCCGCACTGAGGGCAACGCATTGAACGCCCCATATCTCGACATAGTCACCCCGCCCCGACACGATCTCTGGCTATTCTAGCATACCCTGCTTGCAGCGCCAATTGGGCGACCCACCCGGGCCTCCACACACTGGACCACCCGGAATCCCGACCGTCTGCGGTCGGCAGCATCCGCTCCCACCTGCCGCCTGACGCGGATGTCTGCATCCGCTCCATCCCTAGCCGCTTCCCCGCGCCTATACCTATCCAGGCTCAGAAAGCGTCCCCAGGTTGGTATCGCTCCGTTGCCGGATGATCTCCGTCGCAGCCATTGCCAGCCCAACCACCAGCCAGAAGAGAGTAACGGAGTGATGAAAGTCCAGGTTGAAGAAGTAATGGTCCACGATGCCACCCACCAACGCACCGATCAGTCCGGCGTGCAGCCCCCACCAAAGCGGCTCCAGATCGGGATCATTCGCCGCCAGGGCGCGGGTGCGCCAGAAGCGAACAAAGAGCACTGCGATGACCACCAAGAAGCCAGTCAGTCCCACCAGCCCCATCTGTTCCGCGATCAGCAGATAGACGCAGGCCACGCCGATGTAGGTGTCGATGTCGGGCGATCCAGAGAAGCCCACGCCCAAGACTGGATAGCGGCCAATCAAGATGAACGCGTCCTTATACTCGCCCATGCGCATCTGAGTCGCCAGATCCTGGATCTGCACGCCCTCGATGAAATGCGCCACGTAGTCCTGAGCCTGCGGCAAGATCAGCAGCAGCGCCAACGCGAGCATCAGCAGCAGCCACAGTTTGCGATAGCGCAGCGTCGCGATAACCGCCAGGGCGACCCCCACACCCACCAGCGAGCCCCGGCTGATCGTCAACCCCAGGCAAAGCGCCATCACGCCCACCATGGCCACGAGCGTGCGACGGCGGAACAGTGGACGTTGCGCGAGCAACTGGGGCACCATGATCCCCAGCGTCATATTGAGCAGGCTCCCCAACACGTTGGGGTCCACCGAGGTAGAGGTCGCCCGCATCGCCAGCTCTGGGTCCTCACGGATATAGCGCAGCACACCCGGCCCCGTGGGATAGCCCAACCGTCCCAGCGCGGAGAGGGCGCGGATGACGAAGTCGTCAGACACATACGCCGCGAGTACGTACAACGCGATACCCAGACCGGCCGCCGCGAACACGCACAAAGCCAGCATGCGCACCACCCGCCGCAGCCGTTCCACGTCGCGCACGGTATTGACCACGAGGAAGAACAGCGCCACGCTGAGCATCACCTCGCCGAAGTGACGCAGAACGTAGGAGGTCAACGGGGCGTGGCCCAACCCGAAGACGAAGGATCCGACCGCCAGCAGCATGAAGGCTGCGACGGGCAGGCCCAGGGGCGTGCCGACGAAGTCCCGTTGCGCGCCGGTGGCAACCTGAAGCGCCCAGACGAGGAACAGCCCCCCCAAGGCGGCGTCGAGCAGCGTGGGTGTGAAGCCGATGTCGAAGGGAAACGAGGCAAAAGGAAGCAAGCATACGACGCCGATGACGGCCAAATAGGCCACCTCGATATCGCGCAACATCCACAGGCCCACAAACAGGCCGGCCAGTCCTGCGCCGGCGATCAGGACACCGAACTCCGCCAGCAAATAGCCCACTGCCAATGCCAATAGCGCGCACAGCGCTAGCGCGGCCAGCGCAGAGAGCCAGCGGTGACGAGAAGTGAGAATACGATTGAGCCAGTTTTGGGAAGTCATATGATGAATCAGCAAGTCAGCAAATCAGCAAATCGGCAATTCAGAGTTGTCACCCTTCACCCCGCACACGGGTCTCACGGGAGGCTCCAGGTGCCCAGCGGAACCTCATCGAAACGTCCATCCATGGCCGGAATCGAGGCCAGCCGGAAGCGCTCGTAGACCACCAGGGTGGCCCGGACCTCCCCACCGGTGAAGCCCTCTGGAAGATCCAGCAGATGCCGATCCACGACCCGGCTGCCGCGGATCCACTTCAGAGTGGGGATGGCGCTCAAAGCCGGCTGCATGTCGTGCCTGGCCAGCCACGAGCCTGCCGAATCCACCAGCCGGACGCTCATCGCGTCGTCACAGGTCAGCGGGCGCAACGCCAGCAAGGTCACGTCCACCGCCACAGCCCTCCCAGAGCCAGCGGAGGGCGAGGGATAGGTGCGGCCAGGCGAGAAGCCGATGACGGCCATCTCATCGCCCAGGGGGACGAAACGCGCCTCGGGAGACGCGCCAGGCAAGCGGATCTCCTGTACGGGCCAGGCCCACGGTCCGGCTGCCCCCGCCTGCTCCCCCTCAGGCCCAGTCAGTGAGAGCCACAGGGAGCCATCTCCAGCATCCGGCAGGTCTATGCCAATCGTCCGGTACGCGCCTGGCATGACAGGTGCAAGCGGATACCGTCCATCGGCATCGGCGTCCGCGACATCCGACGACGTAGGGGCGCGGTTCCCGCGCCCAGGTCCGTCAGCCGTCCACACTCGCACTTGCCACACGTCCGCTTCGCCCGCACCGCGCCAGTGCAGATAGACGCGCAGGACGCCCGGCACGCTCCGATCGTAGTCCACTCCGACCAGCGTCGGCCCACCGGCGAAGGGGACGGACTGTCGGTGCAGGGTGACAAGGTCCATCCTCGGACCGCGCGGAGGTCTGCTGGTAGTGAGGCACGCAGGTCCGCCGGAGTGCCGTCCGTATCCGCCGCATCCCTGCCCGGAGGCCCGCGCGCCCACGTCCCGTGCCGCCACCAGATCCAACTCGGTCAGCCCGACCATGGCCTCCCCACCGTCCACGGTCAGGTCCTCGAAGCCCGCGTCGCTCACCACGTAGGCCCCCAGCGCCACCTGGTATTGGCCCGGTGGCAGGGCAGGGTATAGGGGCAGAACCAGCCGCGCAAAGCGCAGCTCGCCAACAGCGACGTCTGAAGCCAATGCCCGGTCGGCCTGGGCCACGCGTTTTCCCTCCGTATCCAGCAGCCGCAGGGTGAAAGCGGACATTGGTCGTGCGTCCGATAGAGCCACGTCCAGTGGACTGACCGGCTGCCAGGCCAGCACGAACTCCGCCACCTGCCCGGGGTAGAACCTGTCCTGCTGGATCCAATATCCCAGCAGCCGCACGCGGTCGCCAAAGGTCAGCCCAACGGGCGTGAGAGGCGCTACCGGCTCCGTCACCGGTCGTGGTCGGATCAAGAAACCGGAGGCCCATGGCTCGGCAGTGTACCCGCTGAACTCATAGAAGTGCGTCAGCAGAATCGCTCGATCCGGGTCGGCCTGCCCTTCCTCAAGGACGTGGCGTTGCCAGGTCTCCCGATATGCCTCCTCGGCGACGGGGTAGACGTAGCGCACTTCGACGTCGGGGCGCACCCCCTCAACCTGCTGGAGGTACCACAGCGGCGTCGCCCAGCGCCAATCGGCCAGCACCAGCGCGCCGGCGGGGGCCTGCTCCAGCAGCGGCGCGACGGTCTCGCGGGCCGTGTGATCCCCGGCCAGTTCCACGTAGCTGGCTGCGTGCCCCCAGCCGTTGCGCAAGCCCGCCCAGAGAACCAGCGCGCACACGCCCGCGCAGACAGCGCCAGGGGCAGATCCCGTGCCTGCCCACCGGTGGCGCGTGCTTGAGAACGGGCGACCGGCCAACAAGGAGCAAGCGCAGCACGGCAGGAGCCCGACGGCGATCGCGACGGGCAGATACGCCGGCATCAGGTATTCCACCGTCTGAGGCGCACGATACGTCACCGTGACGAAGGTGTGCAATGCCAGGCTGCCCGCCAAGAGGACGAAGAGCCTCCAATCGCGCCAGGCGAGCCCGATCAGTCCCAGCAGAGCTGCCACCAAGAGCACGACGTCAAACTGAAAGAGGTACAGGGTCGGGATAAGCGCCAGGCGGTGCGGAAGGTCAACTACGTTGGCGAAGGCGAACATGTCGCCCGAAAACCCCTGCGCCAGGAAATGGTGAAGGAAACCGGACACGGTATCCAGTCCCGGCGGCGCAAGTGGAGCGTCCACCGCACCCGCGATGGGCAGATAGATCAGCGGCAGGAATCCCGCCAACATAGCCAGCGCCGGCCGCCACCAGCGGCGAGGCTGCACAGCCAAACGCGGATCAACCAGCAACACGTAGAGGACGAAGAAGAGGCTGACGAAAGCCAGCGGTGGGTAGTGCTCACCCCCCAAACCCAGGGCCAGCCCCAGCAGGATGAGGGCCCGATCTCGCGCAGAAACCTCTCCGAGAAACCAGGTTTTTTCCGAAAAACCTGGTTTCTGGCAACTGTCTGCGTCTGCCTCCTTTCTGGCAGTGTCTCCTCCGGACGCGGCAGTGGCGAAGCGGGAGAGAGCGTACAGGGCCAGGGCAGTGAAGAAGACGGCGGGCGTGCGCACGTTGGCAATGGTCGCCTGAGCCCAATAGGTGGTGGCAGTGCCCAGCGTCAGCGCCGCCGCCAGCCCTCCGACGAGCACCCGGACGTCGCCCACCGCAGCGGTTGGTGCACCCGCGCGGTCTTGGGACTTGAACTCCGCGTCCCTGCGCCTCTGCGCCTCCGCGTTAGCGTCTTGGGATTTGCCCCCAATGCACCACCCCCGTGCCCATAGGCGGGTCGTTCGAGCCACCAGCACCAACGTGCCCGCCGCCAGCAGCCCGCTCATCAGATTTAGCCGGTAGGCCGGGGTTCCCCACGGGAACAGCCGGATGAATGCGTGGCCCGCCAGTGTGTAGAGCGGGAATCCCGGTGGGTGGGCCACTCCCAGCAACGCGGAGACCAACTGGAACTCACCGAAATCGGCTGGGAGGACGTCAGGGGCAGCAGTGCCTGCGTAGACCACCGCTGCGAGCACGAAAACCACGCCGTCGGCCAGCGGCTCCGTCCAGTGGGGAAGGATGCGACGCTCCCCGCTCACCAGCCACGCCAAGACGGCCAGAACAGCCACGCCCCCCGCTACGAGGGGATCGCGCCGAGGCCAGACCACGTAGATCAGCGACAGCAGGCCCGGCCAATGGTTGACGACCAGCGCCGGACGACGCAGGACTAGCGTTCTGGACAGGGGAACCAGCCAGCGGCTGGCAGCAAACGCACCAAATGCCGCTGCAAGGCTGATGACGATAGTGAAGATTCGCGGCAGAGGTCGCTGAACGACCTCCAGCAAGACGCGGGCCAGGAACAGCCCGACCGCCACGGACGAGCAGTGCGCGGCGAACGCGTACCAGACGGATTTGACTCTCATCCGGCGGATTATACCATTATCAATGACAAATGAACAAATGAGCAAATCGGCAAGTCAGCAGATCAGCAAATGGGCAAGTCAACAAGTCGGCGAATCAGGAAGCCGGGGGACCGGCAAGGCGGAGGCCTTGGGCAATCAATTGGGGGCTGAGCGCACAAGAGGCGTCGTTAGCAGGACCTCGTCGTTGGGCAGACGCGCGCCGTCCGCGGTGGAGGCGGGCAGGCGCAGGCCCGTCGCCGCATCGTACCACCCCACGCCAAGCTCCAGAGAGTCCGAGCCTTCCCCGGCCGACGGTGGGGAAGCAATGATCGCGTCCACCACCGTCAACGGGATGCTTCGGTCATCGCGCACGCGGTCATCGGGTCGCCAGATAGAAGTGGGGAAACCACCCGAGAGTGGCGGGCCATCCGCCGTGGACAGCATCCGCCCCTCAGTGTCGTACAGGTGAACGAAGACGACGTAATCATCCGTGAGTGGCGCGATGCTGCGCCACCAGAGCGTCACGTGCAGCACCTCAGACACACGATCAACTGGACCGCGGCCGCTTCCCTCGTCCGCAACATCCGCGGTGTCCACCCCGTCCACTGTGATCTCCACCCCGTCCAGCGATATCGCCCCGCCGAACGTGACCGGCTCGTCCAGGCGCTGCTCCGCGGCGGGTGCCTGTGCCTCCGGGTCGGAAGCCCCCACGCGCAGCCGCGTCAGTGTGGCCACGTCACCGGCCGGTTGGCCCGCCAGGTCAAACGGCATCCGAGCGCCATGTGCCAGATCGAACAGCGCCACCTGCACCCACCAACTCTGGGCCCGTTCGACGTCCTCCGGCAACCGCAGCCGGTAGCGATCCGCGACGATCTCACCCGGCTGCCAGACCCCCGTAGGGTAGTTCCCCCCGCCCGTCCACGTGTTGAAGTTCACCAACGTCGCCGTCTCCCCCGGCACCGCCGAGACCAACTGGATAGCCAGCGTATGATGCGCCCTTGGCTGCCCCAGCGCTTGCCAATACAGCGTCAGGTCAATCCAGTCGCCAGGAACGAGCGAGCCGGCGCCTGTTGCCTCACCCCCCAGATCATAGCCCAAGAGAGCGATGTCCGAGCCAAAGCGGCCATCCAGCGCGTGTGGCGCTTGCACGTCCGCGGTCCCGGTGTACACCGCCGGTGGAGCGACGCGCGGAGCCATCACCGCGAAGGGAACCACCGCCGCCATCACTGCCAGCCCTCCCAGCAAGGCCCAGGCCACCCAGCGGCGTCCAATAGCCCAGCGAGCCCAGCCCAGCCCCAGCAAGCCGGTCACGCTGACCAGCGCCGGATACAGCAGGCGTCCTTTCGAGGCGTGGATCGCCCAGTTCCAACGCACGTAGGCTGCCCCCATCGCCATCAACCAGACCACCAGGACCCCTATCTGTGTCCAGACCCGGATGTCCGCATCCGCCCCTACCCGTACCCAGACGCGGATGTCTGCATCCGCCCCTACCTGCCGCCTGACGCGGATGTCCGCATCCGCCCCTGCCTGCGGTTTCCGCGCCCTTCCGGCGTAGCCCACGATCAGCCCCGCCACACCGACCACCGCGACCAGCACATAGACCAGGTAAAATCCAGCCGGCGGAGCCGTGCAGCCAAACACACCCCACCACGAGCGGAACAGGCCCGGAAACTCGCGCATGAGCACGCCGACCGACATGTGGCTGCGCAGAGACAGCGTGTCCAGGATCGGGCGCGTGCCGGTCAGGTCCCCGTAGAGCGTCCAGTTGCGGGCGAACCACCAGCCGGCGACCGCCAGAAACGCGAAAACACAGACAGCAAGATCCAGGAAGGCAGATGCAGGAGGCAGAAAGTAGCCGCGATTTCCAATCGCGCGTGCAGCAGGACGCAAGAGACTAGATGCGCTCAGGGGGGGGGCAGCCGGCGCCCGTCTGCGCCGGAGCACGGGGGCAAGGAGGATGACCAACCCAAAGAGCGGGAGCAACAGCGCGCCGGAGAACTTGCTGAGCGCGGCCAGGCCGGCCAGGATGCCCAGCGCTGCCGGCCGTACCAACCACCGCAGCCAGGAAAGAGACCTCCCCCCACCGGGCCCACCCCGTTCGTCGTAGGGGCGCGGAAACCGCGCCCACGTCCGCCGAACGGACGTCTGCGTCCGCGACGTCCCACCGTCCCCCTCCCCCAGGAGACGCAAGGCCAGGTAGACGCCCCACGTGCTAAGCGCAATCACCATCGCGTCGTTGCTCACGGCAGCCGCGGTGAACAGAAATTCCGGGTTGAAGGCCGTCAGGCCCACCGCCAGCCAGGCCGCGTGAGACAGGTCTGGGAAAGCCAGTCGCACCGCCGCGAATACCCCCGCGACGGCCAACACGCCCAACAGGGAGGACCACAGCCGGACGACGTGAAGCACGCGCACCCGGCCCTGATAAGGGAATCGCTCGACGTGCGGGTCGTGCGCCAGGTAAGCCACGTTGTACCGCGCGTCAGGCCGGCCACAGGTCGAATGCGGGTTGATCTCCAGCGGCTCTGCGGCATCCTGCAGATCGAGCCCGAGCGGCCCGGACAGCGCGCGCACGAGGAGCGCGGCACCCGCGTAGTACAGTGGGGGTTGCGCGCCCTCGTGCTCATAATGCGGGTGCGCGCCCTCTGCAGGCACCACCGGCAACCGCCCCGTCTGGACAAGGTGGACCACGTAGTAGAAATGCCCGATCTCGTCGGGAGCCTCGAATGGGGTAGAGACGGCGTTGTAGACCGTTGACAGGATCAGAAACACGAGCAACAGTCCGACCAGCGCCAACGGACGTTTCCCCCCCGGACCGTCTCGCTCTCCGCCGTCCGACCGCCCGGACGTCCCTCTCCGCGGCATTCTGCCCCTTGGAATTTGGCCCTTGGGATTTGGGGTTTGCTTTCCCTGCCCCTTCATCGTTCCTTCCCCCACTCGACCGGGGCCAACAGGATACGGTCGCTGACCGGCTGCCCGTCCTGCAGAACCGGCAGCCGCTCGTCAGTGGCCAGCGAATACACGCCGACCTGTAGCCAGTAGCGCCCGGGGGCTAGGTCCGCTGGAAGCTCCAGGCGACTGCGTTGGACGAAGACATCGCCAGGGTTCCACTGAATGGCAGAGAACCCGAGCCCGTCGCCGACGCTTGCGGCCCCCGCCGGATCGACCAGGTGGGCAAAGACGGACAAGGGCGGCTGTTCCGCCCGGGCGGTCACCCGCCAGGCGGTCGTCAGCACCAACTCGCTCGACTGAGAGGGGCCCTTGGAATCTGCGTCCCCCGCTAGATGGGCGTCCGGTGAGCCGAGGCCATACCCCAGAAACTCGACCTGCCCCCCCAAGTCCAGCGGCACGGGCAGCGCCGTCACGGGGTCGGAGTCGGTGGGAGCCAACGCCGGGCTCGACCACGCTTCCTGCACGGGCGCGATCTCTTCAAGGGATTGCTCCACGGACGCACCCTGTCCGCATCCGCTCGATACCCTGACGACCGTGTAGCCGGGCGAAGCGCGCAAGCCCCGCTCGTGGTAGATGATTTCAGCGCCCATCACCCGCTCGTAGGGGCGCGGTTCCCGCGCCCAAAGGGGCACCTGTGCATCCGGCACCAGGTACCATCCTGGCTCATCGCTCGCCGGGCAGACCCAGGACTGCGCGCAGTCGAAATGCACCACCCGGTCGATCCCCGCGCCGAAGCGGTGGGCGATCCAGTCGTCGTCCAGCTCAATCTTATCGGAGGCACGGTCAACGTCCGCGGACGCAGGGTCAATGTCCGCAGAGTCGTCAGGCGCGAAGCAGAACCCCAGCCAGGTCGGTGGATCCGGGTCCGCCTCCACCCGGTAGACGAATATCGAGTAACCGACTTTCGCCACCGGCTCGTGGCGGCGGAACCAGTCGAAGAGATCCGGCTCCGGCGAGAAGGGACCCTGCAACACCGTGGCGCTGATGGCGTACCAGCCCGGTGCCGGGTTGATCGGGGCGAAACCCTCGGCGGGATTGGTGGAACTGGGGGCAAAGAGGGATCGGTGATGAATACCCGACGCTTCCAAGAAATAGGCCGGGTCAGCCGTACCGAAGTAACCCAGCCAGAGATCATCAATCCCGTGTTCGGTGAGATAGCGTCGCAGGTGTTTCAGTCCCTGCCCCCAGTCCAGGTTCGAGTCCACCAGGTAGCGATACCCGTTGGACGGCCCTCCGACCAGTTCGTTGAAGTAGGCCAAATGGTGGGGGAAGATAGCCACGGCGGTGATCACCAGCCAGGCCAGCAGGACGCCAAGTCCCCGGCGCACCCACCCAGACCTCAGTCTGGGCCACGCGACGATCTGAGCCGTGTATATGGTCATCAAGGGCACGGTGCTGAGGATATGCCGGTAGCCCAGGTTCAGGGTGCTGAACGCAGACAGGCCAAAGTAGAGCGGCGGATAGATCCACAGCGCGTAGTCCGCAGGCGGGCGTGGGCTGATGCGGCGCGTGACGTGCAGCCACACCGCCAGCCCCAGCAGGATCAACACCGGCAGCGGGGTCTTAATCGCGAAGACGAAGGGGAAGTAGTACCACCACCCCCAGATTGTGTGCTGGCCCCACAGGAAAGCCGGACGTCCCAGATCCATCTCGTGCTGGACCCAGGTAATGGCCTCCCAATAGCTGGCCGCGGGGACGGGAATGTCCCGCAGGAAAGGCGCGATCTCGGCGAGATAGGGGGCGGGGCGCACCTCGAAGCGATACAGGGCCCACAAGACAAGCAGCGCACCGGCCACCATCGCCCCCCAGGCGACGGCCGCTCTGGGCCATCGGCGGCGCTGTCGCACCTTCCCCTCTACAAAGGCGCCATTCCGATGGCGCCGATGACGTCGATACCGTAGAGACGCAAGATCTTGCGTCTCGGCGCCATTCCGATGGCGCACGGTACAGATTGCACTAAGCACACCGATCAAGGGGATGAGCAGCGTGTTGCTCGTCTTCGCTGCCAGTGCCAGACCCAACACGCACGCAACCCCGGCCACTCGCCCTGGAGATGGCTTCCGCGCCCAGCGCCACCACATGTAGAGCGTCGCCGTCGCCAGGCAGGCCGCGCCCAGGTCGGTGGACAGGACGCGCGCGTGGGCCACGATGTTGGGATTAAACACGCACAGCGCCAGCGCGAGCAGCCCTCCCCCATTGGACCGCGCGGATGTTGCCGACCGCAGGCGGTCGGTCATCCGCTCCATCCTTGGCCGCATCCGCGCCCCTGCGTACATGTCGTCAGCCCAGCGATACACGACCGCTCCCAGAATGAGGGCCAGGCCGACGACGGGGAAGCGGGCCAGGAAGACCATCTTGTCCACGTCGTGGCCCAGTTGCCAGACCAGGGCCTGGGAGAAGTGGAAGAGATGCGCGTCCTCCCATCCCGGAATCTGTTCCGGTGGCGTCAGTTCCGGCATCAACAGGAGCATGAGGCCACCCAGCCCATCCACCAACACGGGATGTTCCTGTTGCATGCGCAGATCCGTCCCGCGCGCGTAGGCGTACCCCCTGGCCAGATCATAGGACTCGTCGAAAGTCGGCGAGGCCAGGGAGCCGCTGAGGACAGCCTGCAGGAAAAGCAGCAACAGCAGCCCGCTCGCGGCATAGATGCGGACGGCAGACGTCCGCCGGAGCGCCGTCGTCCCCGCGCGCAACTGATCAATCATCGGCCAAGAATCTCCCCCACCAGCAGACTGTCGCCGGTTTCCTGCATCGGTCCCACGACCTGTTGACGCTCAAGCGTGTCCAGCCAGTAGACACCCGTTTGCAGCCAGTACGTGCCCCCCTCCAGGTCCGGCGGCAACTCAAACTCATGGTACTGGACGAGTATATCGCCTGCCTGCCAAACATCAAGCGGCACACCCAGCCCGTCGGCGACGCCCACAGGCTGACCGTCACCGCGAAGCAGGTGAGCCATGATCGAGAGCGGCCGCGTCCTGGGAATCTCACTCTGACTGACCTGCCACCAGGTCTCCACGGCGATCTCCTGCGGGCCAGATTCCACGACGCGATGGCCCAGATAGGTCAAGGGGCCATCGAGCGCCACCGGTGCTTCGACGGGCACCGCGCCCGTGATCTGGTCCGGGCGCATACCCGGGGACGCGATCCATGCGGTGGACGTGTAGGGCGCAGTCATCCCTACAGAGGCGCCCTCAGACTGGGCGCCATCAGACTGGCGGTATTCATACAGGTGAAACGCCGGGCCGAGCCCATCGTAGCGACTGTGAACGTACGCCAGATGCGCCTGATCCAGGTGCGCAGAAACCAGGTTTTTTCCGAAAAACCTGGTTTCTTCCTGCGGGGCATTTTCCTGCAACACCTCGTCGTGCAGCGCGTACCAACCCCCTGTCTCCCCGCCCTCCGGGTAGATCCAGCTCTGGGTGCAGTCGAAGACCACCCGCCGCAAGGGCTGTGTGTAGAACTCCCGGGCGATGGTCTCCTCGTTCAGGGGAACGGCCGGCACCGTGCACTGGGCAATCCACGTAGCGGGCGGATCGTGGGGATCCACCCGATACACGAACATCGCATACCCCGGCTGGGCCACGGGCGCGTGGTGCTTGAACCATTCGTACTGCTCCAGATCGCCTGGGCCGCTGTACAGCAGCGTGGCCCCCAGCACGTACGTCGCGGGCGGCGGATCGAAGCGGGGTGAGAAGACCGGCGGCGCGTCGCGCAGAGGCGGCAGCGGCTCATACTGGACGCCATACAGCTCCGGCCCAGCATACCAATAGTGCCCCAGCCGCAAGGGCGGGCGAACGTCGAGCTGCTCCAGTTCCTCCCGCAACGTCTTGAAGCTCTGCCCCCAATCCAGATTGGAGTCCACCAGGTAGTAATAGCCATTGCTCGGCCCGCCTGCCAGCTCGTTGAAATAAGCCAGATAGTGAGGAAAGACCCTGACCGTGCCGGCGACGTACCAGAGCCACAGCGCGACCCACAGCACCCACCCGGCGGTATGCACCCACTTGCCCGCGCCCCGGTCCACTGTAGGGCCGCTGTTTCCGCGCCCGCCAAGGCGCGCAGATTCGCCACGCTCGGACCGCGGGCATCCTGCCCGCATGCCCCGCGCCCCGACGGTCCAGATCGTGACCCAGTGAGCCCCCACGACGTGCAGAAAGGGATGGATAGGTAACATGTGGCGGTAACCGATGTTGATCCCGCTGTAGATGGCGGTCACCGAGTACACAAGCGGGAAAGCGAGCAGGAAGAGAAAGTCGGCAAGCGTGAGCGAACGCCGCCATAGCGAGACGAGGATGGCGCCGATGCAGATCACCAACAGGGGGACCGGATTCTTGAGCAAGAAGGCCAGGGGGAAATACGACCACCACCCGCCCACACCTGCCTCGCCGGCCAGGTACATCATGCGGGTTTCCGATCTCTCCATCTGGCGCACCAGCCCGGCCCAATGATCGGATGCCGGCAGTGTGAGTGTGTACGGCCCTATGTCCACAGGGCCGACGCGGAACCCATACACCGCCCATAGGAACAGCAGGGCGACGGCTACGATCACCACGCCCACAACCACAACCACCCACCATCGTGGGGGCAAGTCTCGACGGATTGGAACAATCCGCGCCCGCCCGGTCCTGGTCCCCGCGCCCCTCCGCCCACCCGCGCCCCGGCTCCCGCACCACTCGACGATGACCAAGAGGCCCACGAGCAGGCCAACCCAGATGAACCCCGACACCTTGGCCGCCATGGTGGCCCCGCCCAGCAGGCCGATCACGACGCCCCAGCGCAGGTCCGCTCCAATAGAACTTCCAGCCCGCCGGGCGCCGTTCGTCCGGCGGACGTCTCTTGTCCGCACCCACCGCCAACCGACGAACAGCATCGCAAAACCCACCAGCGTGATCCCCAGGTCGCCCGTCGCCAACGGCGTGTGCGCCACGATCGTGGGATCGAAGACCATCAACGCCAGCGCGACCAACCCGCCTTTGTAACCAAACAGGTCCGCTGCCCAGCGAAAGACCAGGCCTCCTAGCAGCATACCCAACAGCATCATGGGTACCCGCCCGATCACCTCCAACTGCTCCGCCGGTCCGAGCAGCGGGAAAAGGGCGTGCAGATAGGGCGGCAAGGGAAAGGTGCCCCAGTTCGTCAGCGTCTCCACAGGGATGTGCGGGTTACTGAGCGCAACCGGGACAGCCATCCAGGCGAAGAGCAGAGGCGGGTGGCCCAGGGACGGGATATACCACGTCTCCCCGGTGGTCAGATAGGTGTATCCAACTCCCAGGTTAGGCGGCTCATCGGACGTCAGGGAGAGTTGGCGCGAGCTCAGGGCCAGTTGGGCGAAGAATACCAGCAAGAGCAGGAGCACAGCGCCCCAGCGGCGAACGGACATGCGGCTATTGGTCAAATCTCTCATCGATTCCCTCGCCTCGCCGGACGGACTCCCGGCGCATCAACGCGCGCCCTCCTCGGCCAGCCAGATCTCTCCAATCAAGATGTGGTCTCCGGTGGTCCCACCTGGACCTGTGACCATCTGTCGCTCCAGCGTGTCCAACCAGTAGACACCCGTCCGCAGCCACATCTCCCCCGCCGCCGTATCGAGCGCGAAACGGTGGCGTTGCACGATCCCGTCCCCCGCCTGCCACATCTCCACCGGCACGCCCAGCCCATCCGCCACACCGATCTCGCGCCCCTCCCCGTCAACCAGGTGGGCCATGATCGAAAGTGGCCGCCCGGCCGCGCCCTCGGCATCCACCACCTCCCACCACGTTTCCACGCTGACCGCCCGCGCCTCCGCCTCCAACACCCGGTAGCCCAAGAAGCGCAGCGGCCCGTCCAGCGCCAACGGCGCCGGCACAGCCGGACCCTCCGCCGCAACCTGCCGCGGGCTCATCCCCGGCGGCGCGACGTACACTGTGCCCCCACAATCGCCGCCCGACGTAGCATCAACGGACCGCCCGGATGTCCCCCGACCGTCTGCGGTCGGCGGCATCCCTGCCTGCATGCCCCCCGCCCACTCGTACAGATGGAACGCCGGCGCCATGCCGTCGGATTGATGATGCACGTAGGACAGGCGCGCTTGCCCCAGGTGGGCTTCCAGGAAAGCCTCTCGCTTGTCCTCCGCCTCCTCCAGTAGCACGTCGTCGTGCAGCGCGTACCACCCGCTCGCCTCCCCGCCCTCCGGATAGACCCAGCTCTGCGTGCAGTCGAAGTACACCTGCCGCAGCGGCTGGGCGTAGAACTCCCCGGCGATCAGATCCCCACTCAGCGGGGCCGCCGGCTGCGTGCACTGGGCAATCCACGTCGCCGGCGGCTCGTGGGGCTCCACCCGATAGACGAACAGCGCGTACCCCGGCTGCGCCACAGGCTCACGGTGTCGAAACCACTCGTATTGCTCGATATCCCCCGAGCCGCGTTGCAGCAGCGTGGCCCCCAGCACATACGTCCCGGGCGGCGGATCAAAGCGGGGCGAGAAAACCACCGAGAAATCATCGCCCAACGGGGGAATCGGCTCGTACTGGACGCCGTACAACTCGGGTCCCGCATACCAGGTGTGGCCCAGCCGCAGCGGTGGGAGAACATCCAGCGTCTCCAACTCATCCCGCAACGCCTTGAAGCCCTGCCCCCAGTCCAGGTTCGAGTCCACCAGGTAGCGATAGCCGTTGCCCGGTCCGCCCACCAACTCGTTGAAGTACGCCAGATAGTGTGGAAACACCCGCACCGTCCCGATCACGTACCACACCCCCAGCACCAACCACAAGGCCTTGTAGCCGCGATTTCGCAATCGCGCTCCCCACCACAGCCGCGCGGTCTCCGCGCCCATCCCCGCGCTCTCCGACCCATCAAGCCAGCCGGTCACCCATTGGGCCGCAAAGACGTACAGAAACGGGTGAATCGGCAGCAGGTGCCGGTACCCGATGTTCATCATACTGTACATCGCGACGGCCACGTACACCGCCGGAAAACCCAGCAGGAAGACATAATCAAGGACCGTAAGGCCTTGCCCCTCCGTCCATCGTAGGGACGCGGTCTCCGCGCCCAACTCCGCCGGAGTGCCGCCCGTTCGTAGTGAGGCACGCAGGTCCGCCGAAGGGCCGTCCCCCGTTCGTAGTAAGGGCGGACATTGATCGTGCGTCCGACGCAGGTCCGCCGGAGTGCCGTCTGTTCGTAGTGAAGCACGCAGGTCTGCCGAAGTGCCGTCCCCCGTTCGTAGTGAGGCACGTAGGTCCGCCGGAGTGCCGTACCGTCGCCTTGCCAGAGCGAGGACGAACGCACCGATCCACACCACCAACAGAGGAATCGGGTTCTTGATCAGGAAGGCAAAGGGGAAGTACCACCACCACCCCGCCCCGTAGCGCGTCTCCCCAGCCAGAAACATCAACCGGCTCGACGTGCTGCCAAACTGGCGCACCAGGGCTTCCCAATGGTCCGGCGCGGGAACGGTCAGCACGTACGTGCCGACTCTCACGGAGCCAATCCGGAATCCATACATCCACCACAGGAAGAAGAAAGCAACGAGCAGAATCACCGCGCTCCGGCGAAACACCGCCCATAGCCTGTAGAGCGATGAACCCGGCGAGCGGAGGATTTCGACGACAAAGATGGTGCCGACGGCCAGACCAACCCACATCAGGCCCGAGACCTTGGCCGCCATCGTAGCCCCGCACAGCAGGCCAATGGCCACGTCCCACCACGGGGCAGGGCGCGGAAACCGCGCCCCTACCACGGACCGCAGGCTGCGCCAGGCGAGGAAGAACGTCGCGAAACCCAGCAGCGTGACCCCCAGGTCCGTCGTCGCCAACTGCGCGTGCGCCAGCATCGTCGGGTCGAACGCCATCAGGGCCAGCGCCAGGAGTCCCCCCTTATAGCCGAACAGATCCGCCCCCCAGCGGAAGACCAGGCCTCCCAGCAACACGCCCAAGAGCATCACCGGCACCCGCCCGGCCACTTCCAGGCGCTCGACGGGTCCTAGCAGGGGCAAGAGGGCACGGAAATATGGAGGGAGCGCAATCGTCCCCCAATTGGGCAGGCTACGCACGGGAATATGGGGAGCGCCCAAGACGACCGGCAGGGCCTCCCAGGCATTGATCAACGGGGGATGGCCACGAGAGGGAACCTGCCAGGTCTCTCCGCTGACCAGGTAGGTGTACCCGCCACCCAGATGTGCCGGCTCATCGGACGTCAGGGAGAGCTGGCGTGAACCAAAGGCCAGTTGGGCGAACATGAGCAGCAGCAGCAATATCACAGCGCCCCATCGGCGCGTCGCCAGGCCACTTCCTTGGTCCGTATTGGGCATCACGCCCATCACTCGCTTCCCCCCATCGTGTGAGGCCGCGCAGACCTCGAGCGTGTGGTGCCCGCACCATCGCTCAACCGGATCTCTCCAATCAAGATGTGGTCTCCGGTACCCCCACCTGGCCCCGTGACCGTCTGCCGCTCCAGCGTGTCCAACCAGTAGACGCCGGTCCGCAGCCAGATATCCCCCGCTTCAGCCGCAGAAACCAGGTTTTCCATGCGATGGTACATCGCCAAAGACCCGGTTTCTTCAGGCGCGAAACGGTGGCGCTGCACGATCACGTCCCCCGCCTGCCACATCTCCACCGGCACCCCCAGCCCATCCGCCACACCGATCTCACGCCCCTCCCCGTCGACCAGGTGGGCCATAATCGAAAGCGGGCGCCCGGCCGCGCCCCCGGTATCCACCACCTCCCACCACGTCTCCACGCTCACCGCCCGCGCCTCCGCCTCCAACACCCGATAGCCCAAGAAGCGCAGCGGCCCGTCCAGCGCCAACGGCGCCGGCACAGCCGGACCCTCCGCCGCAACCTGCCGCGGGCTTATCCCCGGGGGCGCGACGTACACTGTGCCCCCACAATCGCTGCCGGACGCGCCATCGACGGACCGCAGGCATCCTGCCTGCATGCCCCCCGCCCACTCGTACAGATGGAAGGCCGGCGCCATGCCGTCGGATTGATGATGCACGTAGGCCAGACGCGCCTGCCCCAGGTGATATGCTATGGATTGCGCAGAAACCAGGTTTTTTCCGAAAAACCTGGTTTCTTCCTGCACACGCTCCTCCTGGAGCGCGTCATCGTGCAGCGCGTACCACCCGCTCGCCTCCCCGCCCTCCGGGTAGACCCAGCTCTGCGTGCAGTCGAAGTACACCTGCCGCAACGGCTGGGCGTAGAACTCCCCGGCGATCAGGTCCCCGCTCAGCGGGGCCGCCGGCTGCGTGCACTGGGCGATCCACGTCGCTGGCGGCTCGTGAGGCTCCACCCTATAGACGAACAGCGCGTACCCCGGCTGCGCCACAGCCGGCTGGTGCTTGAACCACTCGTACTGCTCCAGGTCGCCCCGGGGACGCTGCAGCAGCGTGGCCCCCAGCACGTACGTCCCGGGCGGCGGATCAAAGCGGGGCGAGAAGACGGGAGACGCGTCGGGCAAAGGTGGGAGTGGCTCGTACTGAACGCCGTATGCCTCCGGACCCACGTACCAGGTGTGTCCCAGCCGCAGCGGTGGGAGAACGTCCAGCGTCTCCAACTCCTCCCGCAACGCCTTGAAGCCCTGCCCCCAGTCCAGGTTCGAGTCCACCAGGTAGCGATAGCCGTTGCCCGGTCCGCCCACCAACTCGTTGAAGTACGCCAGATAGTGTGGAAACACCCGCACCGTCCCGATCACGTACCACACCCCCAGCACCAACCACAAGGCCTTGTAGCCGCGATTTCGCAATCGCGCTCCCCACCACAGCCGCGCGGTCTCCGCGCCCATCCCCGCGCTCTCCGACCCATCAAGCCAGCCGGTCACCCATTGGGCCGCAAAGACGTACAGAAACGGGTGAATCGGCAGCAGGTGCCGGTACCCGATGTTCATCATGCTGTACATCGCCACGGCCACGTACACCGCCGGAAAACCCAGCAGGAAGACGCAGTCAAGAACCGTAAGGCCCTGCCCCTCCGTCCGCCGTAGGGGTGCGGTCTCCGCGCCCAACTCCGCCGGAGTGCCGTCCGTTCGTAGTGAGGCACGCAGGTCCGCCGAACGGACGTCTGCGTCCGCGACGTCCCGTCGCCCTGCCAGAGCGAGGACAAACGCACCGATCCACACCACCAACAAGGGAATCGGGTTCTTAATCAGGAAGGCGAAGGGGAAGTACCACCACCACCCACCCACCCGGGCCTCGCCAGCCAGGAACATCATCCGGATCGAGGGGCTGGACATCTGCTGCACCAAGCCCTCCCAGTGATCGGATGCGGGCATGGTGAGAACGCTCGATCCCACGTGCACCGGTCCCACCCGGAAACCGTATACGCCCCACAGGAACAGGAAGGCCACGCCCGCGATGACGGCCATTCTGCGGGCAACCGTCGCTATGACACGCAGCGGTGTAGCGCCACTGCCAAGCAAGCGCACGGCCTCAGCCACCGCGATGAATGTAGCGAGCAGCCCTCCCCATATCAGGCCAGAGAGCTTGGCCGCCATCGTAGCGCCCGCCAATAGGCCGATGGCCACGTCCCACCACGGGCCAGGGCGCGGAAACCGCGTCCCCACCGCGGACCGCAGGCTGCGCCAGGCGAGGAAGAAGGCGGCAAACCCCAACAGCGTGACCCCCACGTCAATTGTCGCCAACTGCGCATGCGCCAGCATCGTGGGGTCGAAGGCCATCAACGCCAAAGCGAGGAGCCCTCCCCTATGGCCGAACAGGTCGGCCGCCCAGCGGAAGACCAGGCTCCCCAACAACACCCCCAACAGCATCACCGGCACCCGCCCGGCCACTTCCAGGCGCTCCACAGGCCCCAACAAGGGCAAGATGGCACGGAAGTACGGCTGCAGCGCAGTCGCGTGCCAGTTGGTCAGGGTCTCCAGGGGCAGGTGGGGAGTGGCCAACACGATGGGCCAGGCGATCCAGGCGAGTAACAGGGGCGGGTTACCCAGAGGCGCGATGTGCCACGTCTCGCCGGTCGTCAGATAGGTGTACCCGGCCCCGAAATGCGGCAACTCGTCAGAAGTCAGTGAAAGCCCCCGCGAACCAAACGCCAGTTGGGCGAAGAACACTAACAGCAGCAGTATCGCTGCGCCCCACGACCGTTGCCACTGGCTCTGCCTGCCCCCGACCACTGTCCGCTTCACCGTTGCGATACTCCCACGTCGGTCAGAAGCACCCGATCCCCCACCGGGGTCCCGTCCACGAGGACCGGCCAGCGCTCCATCGTGTCCAGCCAGTAGCCGCCCGTCTGGAAGCACAGATCGTCGAGCGCGACGACTGCGCCCCCACAGTCCTCAAGCGTGAAACGATGCCGCTGGACGATCCAGTCCCCGGCGCGCATTTCGGTGAGGGGTACACCCAGGCCATCGGCGACGCCCACCACGTTTCCCGCCTGGTCAAGCGCGTGGCCCATAAGTGAGAAGAGGCGCGAGGTAGGACTGTTCACCTCCCACCACGTCTGTAGCTCAAACGTGCACTCCTCTGATGGCGCGCCATCACCCCTACAAAGGCGCCATTCCGATGGCGCGCCATCCTGCACCACCCGATAGCCCCGTAGCGTCAGGGGACCATCGAACGAGACCGGTGCGGAGAGACTGTATTCCGCCTGCCCATCGGAAACTGGCTTGTCGCCGACAGCGGCCCCGTCATGGGGAACACGCATGCCCGAGGAGACAAAGCTAGAGAACGCGGACATCGCGGACGGGTCCCATTCGTGTATGCGATAGGCCGGCAGCGTGCCGGGCTGAGTGTGGGCATAGCTCAGGCGGGCGTCACACAAGCAAGAGTCAATCCACTCGCCCGCCTGACCCAGCGACTCCTCGTGGAAGACATACCAGCCTGCCGACCTGCCCCCATCCGGGTAGAGCCAGGACTGTGTGCAGTCAAAGTAAGCGACGCGCTGAACCTGGCCGCCAAAACCGCGCTCGATCTCCGATGGTGGCAGGGGAGGAGCCGGCGTCGCGCACTGCCCCACCCACGTGGGGGCTGGCTCTCTCTCTTCCACCCGGTATACCATCAATCCATAGCCCGGCTGGGCAATGGGCTGTTGGTGTCGAAACCACTCGTACAGATCGGTGTCGTGCAACAGGATGCCCTGCAACGTCGTAGCGCTGATCGCGTACACACCGGGCGGCGGGGCGTAGGAGGGAAAACTCCCCTCTTCAGTCTGCGGCGCAGGCGGAAGAGGCGTATGCGGCACACCATAGCTGGCCGGATCGACCCACGTCCAGTAGCTCAGGTGCACCTCGGGGATTCCCTCCCGCCGCATGGCGTCCGCCAGTGCCTTGAAGCCATGCCCCCAATCCAGGTTAGAGTCCACAACGTGCGTATAGCCGTTGGCCGGGCCACCAACCAGTTCATTGAAATAGGCCACGGTGTACGGGTACACGAGCCACGTGCCCACGACGTACCAGGCCGCGAGCGCCACGGTCACCCATCGCCCCAGCCGCCGGATTGGAACAATCCGCCCGTAGCCTGCGGTTCGCGGCAGGGGGGCGGTTTCTGCGCCCTGGCCCGGACGTATAGTCCGCTGCGTCCGTTTCGCTCCGAGCCCTCGCCCGACGAGGACGTAGACGAAGGGAAACGTGGGTAGAAGGTGCCGGTAGCCGATGTGCATACCCGCCGCCATAGTGATACCCCAATACAGCACGGGAAACAGCCACAGCGGCACATCAGACATACAACGGCGCCTTTCTAAGGATGATGGCGCGCCGTCAGAACGGCGCCTTTCCAAGGGTGATGGCGCGCCGTCAGAACGGCGCCTTTCTAGGGGTGATGGCGCGCCGTCAGAACGGCGCCTTTCTAAGGGTAATGGCGCGACATCTCGCAGCCCGGCCTTCCATCTGAGGTCGGAAACTTGCATCCGCGACGTTCGAGATCCGCCCTCCCTCCACCGGAGTAATCTGCGTAGCCCCTTCCACACACTGAGGAGGATCGCCGCGAGGAACGGCAGCGGCGTCTTGATGAGGAAGACGTAGGGGGTGTACCACCACCACCCACCCTCCCTCAGGTGGCCCCGCAAGAACGCAATCCGGTCCTTGCTCTCGAACAGCGCGCGCAACGACTGGATGTGGGACGGGAAGGGGATGATCCACGGGAACCCCGGTATTCGCTCGGTCTCGAAGCGGTAGACAGCCCATACAACCAGCACGCTAAGCAGGAGGATCACGATCCCCCGCTTGCCCCAGCGCCACGCCTCTGAGATGAGACGTCGCCAGATGCTACGCCCAGGGCGACGACCCGCGGCCCCTACGGACGCACGGTCAATGGACAGCCCGGATGTCTGCATCCGCTGCATCTTTGCCGGCATGACATCCGCGGACGCACGATCAACGCCCCCCGCCACCGTCCACAACCATCCCCAGACCACAAGTAGACCCATCAAGAGCAGCGCGATCATCCCGGTATGCTTGGCAGTCAGCGCCATACCGGTCAGAACACCTGTGGCCACGAGCCAGCCCGTCGTAGAACGCGGATTGTTCCAATCCGTCCGCGCCATCCTCCAGAACGCGTAGGCGCAGGCGAAGGAAAACAGGGTGACGCCGAGATCCGTCGTATCTAGCTGTGCGTGCGCGATCATCGTCGGATCCCACGCCATGAGAGCGGCAGCGCATACACCCGCCCAACCACCCGCCAACTCAGAGGCCCAGCGGAACGTCAACGCCATCAGCAGCGTGGCAAGCAACATCACAGGGACCCGGGTCAGGACCTCAATCTGCTCCACCCCGCCCAGGTAAGGGAGCAAGCTCTGAATGTACAGGGCCGTGCTCTCCCGCCAGTGGGGCACGTCCGCAGGACAGGGGTGATCGGGATCCAGGAGCAATGGCAACGCGGCCCATCCCTCGACCAGGGGAGGATGGCCCAGGATCGGCAGCATCCAGAAATCGTCTGAGGTCAGGTAAGCGTATCCACGCGTGATGTGAGCCGGTTCATCGGCTGTCAGGGAGAGATGCCTGGCCCCAAACGCAAGCTGCCCGAAGAAGACCAGGAGCAGACACACGCAAAGGGCTCTGGCCCACCGGGACGTCAGGTAACCGCGTCTCTTGCTATCGGACGCCGCCATACGGCGGACATTGGTCCCGACCGTCTGCGGTCGGCTGCGTCCAATAGCGCTGTATCCGCCAAATCGCTTGTTCTGGCCCATCTGCAACGCCGATCACTGAAGCACGCCGGATGTCTGCGTCCGCGTCTGTTGACCCTGCATCCCCACGACCAATCTCCCAACCTACCAATTTACCAGTCTACCAATCCACCGACCCGCCGATCCACCATCCTCCCAACCTACCAACTCCCACGCACCTACGGAAGCGAGAATAGAGCAACCGTCTCGGATCCGGCGCCCGAGATGGGCAATCGCACGCCCGTGAGCGGATCGTACCAGCCCAGGCCCACACGCGTGCCCTGTTCCTCCCAGGGCAAGACGTATTCATCGACGATCAGATCGCCCGGCTCCCACAGAGAGGACGGGAAGGCCCCGCCCAAGGGGGGGGCATCGCCCGCCGCCAGGACGTTGCCTCCCGTGTCATATAGATGCACGAACGTCGTGTAGTCCTTGGCCAGGCCAGCCTCTGCCCGCCACCAGGCCCGCACCCGCACGCGATTCCCCTCAAGGTTCAGGCTCACGCCCTCCAGTCGAACGGCTCCCTCGGACGTCGCCAGGCCGACGCCCTGTCCACCATCGACCCGGGCGTCGCCGAAGAGCGGCCCGGATTCCAGGCGAGCCGCCACAGGCACCTCCGGCGACTCCGAGGCCCCCACCCGAACCAGTCCCAGGCCCAGCATCTCGCTGCCCGTCTGCCCATCCATCGTGACCGGGAGGCGTCGGCTGTCCGAAAAGGCGCCATCGGAATGGCCGTAGAATATCGCTGTGACCTGCCAGGACCGCGCTAGCTCCACAGCCTCGGGAAGCCGCAGCCGGTACCGATCCACGATCACCTCGTCGGGCCGCCAGGCGTATGAGGGATAGGTGCCGTCGCCGGGAATTGTATTGAAGTTGATCAACGCGGCATCGTCGCCGGGGACCGGCGAGAGCAATTGCAGGGCCAGCACGTAGTCCTCGGTCATGGGGCGAGTGGCCTGCAGGAACAAGGTCACCTCCACGGTCTCACCTGGCTCCAAAGACCGCGGGGAGACCTCGTAGCCCAGCACGCTGATTTGCTCGCCGAAGTGCGTGTCCGGCAATGCCTGCGCCGACGCGGGCAACGCCCTACCTGTGGAGGCCGGGTATCGCTCCGGCAGCGCGAAGGCCGGACGGACGATTAGAAACGCGCCCGCCAGCGCCAACCCCGAAAGCCCGACGCCCACGCCGACCAGCGTCCAACGGGGCCGAGACGTGAGCCGCGCCAGCCCGTAGCCCAGCAGGGCCGCGATGGCCGCGTTCGCCTGGAAGAAGAGACGGCCCAGGGGGGCATAGGTGACCTGATTCCAGCGCACCCAGGAGACGATCACCAGACCCAACCAAAGGAACAGCAAACCCGCCATCCACCTGCTCCTGAGAGGCGTGCTTCGCCATCCCCTCGCCCACCCTACCACGCCCAACGCCAGCAGCAGCCCCAGCGCCCAGTGGACCGGGGCAGGGAAGCTCAACTCACAGGCAAACGCCGACCAATAGGAGCGGAATGTAGCCAGGATCTCCGGCACGACCAGGTGCGAAGGCCAGCCATCGCGCCCGCCGTAGATAGAGCGCAGCATGTCGACCCCCGTCAGATCGCCGTAGAGCAGCCAGTTGCGCACAAACCACCAGCCAGCCACGACGAGGAATACCCCGGCGAGCAAACACAGGTGCACCAAAGCGCTCTTGACGCCGGATGCCCACATCCGCGACGTCTGTGTCCGTAGGGGCAGGTCCTGTGCCTGCCCGCCGCGATTGATCCACACCGAGGCCAGCAACCCCATACCGGCGAAGACCGCGGCCATCAGACCGCCCAGCTTGGCCAACGGGGCCAATCCACACACCAGGCCCAGCAGCAGCGTGCGCCGCCACGTGAATCCGCGCGCATAGGCTTGCAGTGTCAGGGCCACCGCCACCGCCGTGAGGCAGTTCACCAGGTTGTCGTTGTTGACCACGCCGCCCATGAAGGCGAACTGCGGATTGAAGGCCACCAACGTCGCTGCCAGTGGGGCGGCTTCCTCTGAGCCAGGGAATGCCAGGCGAGCCGCTGCGTAGACGGCGACAACGGTCAATGCCCCCAGCAAAGCCGACAGAAGCCGCATCACGTGGACCGCGCGCGCCGCGCCCTGGTACGGAAATGCCTCCTGATGGGGGTCATGCCGGTAGCGGGCCACGTTGTGCTCGGCCTGCGGCTGGCCGCAGGTGGAGAAAGGGTTGAACGGCGGGACCCCCTCCAGTTCGGCCAGTGCACTGCGCCCACCCCCAACCAGGCCCACCAGCGCCGCATTAAGCGCATAGTAGAGCGGTGCCTGAGACCCCTCCTGTCCGAAGCCATAGGCGATGGCGTATTCGCGGCTCTGTACCGGAATTCCACGACCCTCGAGGAGATGCTTGACGTAGAGCACGTGGCCAATCTCGTCCGGCCCCTCGAAGACGGGCGTCAACACACCATAGGTCAGGGCCAGAAACAGGTAGACCGCCAAGATGAATAACAGGGCAGGGTTTGCAGACAAAACGGACGTTGATTGTACATCCGGGGAACAGACAGGTCTCCTGCACATAGCGAGGCGATTCTAACACAGGCCATAGCCTTTGTCCAGATATTCAACACGCTGTGTGCGGAAGCCGATCTGGCCGCACGCCCCGTCTACCAACTACCAGCTTACCAATTTACCAGTCTACCAACCTACCACCCTACCAACCTACCACCCTACCAACCCACCCAGCCTAGCGAGCGCTCAACACCATCAGATAGTGAGCCACCGTGCACCCAGCGTCCCCCAGCAATTCTGCGCTCACGTGATCCAGCGTGTCGCCAGGTGTGCCGGAGAGATCGTCACCCGGTCGGGAGATCGCCAGTCCAGAGTACGACCGATCCAAGCTGCCGAAAGATGCCCCAGACCCGCTGACGAAGAAGAACCGCCACGCGTCCAGTTCCTGCGTGCGCACGCCGCAGCGCCGGGCACTCTGGTCGAAGGCGCGGGCCAGGCCCGATCCCGCCTCCATTCGGGCCAGCCGTGGCTCCCCTGCCCCCAACCCCTCAAGGACCACCGTTGTCCAGGTATCTGATGAACCGATGGGAATAGGGGGATGGTTGACGAAATAGCCGCCTCCCCCATTGTCCAGGGCGGCGAAGACCACAGTCCGCTTCGGTTGGAACCCGAGGTCACGCCACAGGCGGGCTACCTCCAGCATAACCGCCACACCACTGGCGTTGTCATCCGCTCCTGGATAGACCACGCCTCCGGTTCGGTGGGGTCCGGTATAGGGCGCGGCGACCAGGATGCGATCTCCCTCGGTCGTCCGATCCGCGGCGGGGAAGTAGCCGACGACGTTGGCCGCCGAGACTTCGTCGTACACCAACCCCGCGTCCACGCGGACCCGCAGACCGGACTCCAACTTGATCCGCTCCCCGGCGTCAAGTGCTGCACGGAGCTCGTCCAGGTCCAACCCCGCCTGGGCCAACAACCGCCGGCACGCCGTCTCCCCGATGAGGAGGTTAGGATAGGAGCGCAGCGCGTATTCACGATGGGGAGGGAGGGGAGGCGTCAATTCGTCACGCTTCAGTTCATCGTCCGGCACCAGCCGCAGCACGGCCGCATCAGCAGGCACGCGGTAGTTCCACGGCTCGCGCAACTCCTCATCCGGGTTCAGCAGCAGGACAACCTGCTTGAGCGCCACAGCGCCCGGCAAGTTCCCCATCACCAGCAACTCTTCCTCCCTGACGCCCTCGGCATCGAAGGGCACGGCAGGGTCCAGGGAGACGCCGTCCTCGATCTGCACACTCGCGCGCCCATCTGCCCCCAACGCCTCCAGTCTCGGCTTGACGGTGATGCGCCCACAGTGGGCCACGTACGACTGGTAGTAGGTGCCCCCGGTCAGGGGCGTCAACCCAGCCTGCTCGTACTGGTACGCAATGTAGCCCGCAGCCTGAAAGCCCCCGCCCGGGCCGGTGGGCCGCCCCTCCAACTCCGGCTGCGTCAGGTACACAGCGTCTCTCCAGGCTCGCTCCACGTCGAACTGGCGCGCCGTGTCAGCAAACTGGGCCTCGACGCCCGTGCTCGCCAGGAGCGCACGAGCGCCAAACAGGAGCAGGGCGATGATCACGAAGAAGCGAACCAGCGACCAGCCGCTGGGGTGAAACCGGCCTCGCTCGATGAACCGCTGCAGGCCGTAGCCAAAGAGATTGAAGCCCAAGACGCTAACGAAGAAGGCCAAGGCCGGGGCCATGGGCAGCCAGGGCATGGAACGGAAGTAGCCCCAGGAGGTCCCCAACATCGCTCCCCAGTCGGGCACGTCGAAGTAGTGGACTGCGTGACCGAGCTGCACCCCATCGTCGACGTACACGCCCCCGCCGCCGACGAAGATGTGCACGAAGCCCAGTTCACCCAGCAAAAGCAGCACCGCCCCCATTTCCAGCGCCGCCAGCGCCAGCAGTGTGGCCAACAGATTGGGCAATACGTGGCGGCTCAGGATCTGCGCCGGGCCCAGCCCCAGTGCCCGGGCCGCCAGGATATACAGCTTGCTACGTATCGTCAGCACGTGCCCCCGCACGATCTGCGTCACCTCACCCCATCCCACGAGCATCAGGGCCACAATGAAGGAAATCTGCCCCCGACGGATGCCGACGGCAAACACGAGAAGAATCGCCAGGATCAGGCCGGGGATGGCCGCCAGGAATTCGATCACGGCAGTTAGCACACGGTCGAAGAGGCTCCCCGGCCACCAGCCGGCCACGGTGCCCAACGTGAGCCCCAACAGCAACCGCACGATCACGGCGACAAAGGCGATCACCAGCGTCTGGCGCGCTCCGTACAGCAGTAGAGAAAGCATATCCCGTCCCTGGTCGTCGGTCCCCAGGGGATACATGTCACAGGGAGGAATCGGGGCCCGATGCAGCTCCCCATCAATGATCTGGATGCGGTCCCGCAGGTAAGGGTTGCCGGGAGCCAACTCCGGTCCAAGAACGGCCACCAGGAGGAAGAAACCAACCATGACGGAACCAACGATGAAAGAGCGATCCCGAATCGCCCGGCCCAGGCGTTGCCACAAGGTCTGCGCTTTCATGCCACGCCCGCCTCCCTCACGCGCAGCCTGGGGTCTACGATGAGATACAACACCTCCAACAGCAGGTTGACCAAGATGAACACAAGGGCCAGGGGCAAGACCATGCCGACCACCGCACTTGTATCCTGAGCCTGGACCGCAGCCAGCAATTGCTGCCCCACGCCCGACCAGTTGAAGATATACTCAACGATAGGCAAGATCACCAGACTAGAGCGTACCGAGACAGCCACGGCCGTCAGCAGGGGCACCCCGGCGCTCCGCAGCACGTGTCGGAAGAGCACGATCCGTGGTCCAAGCCCCTTAGCACGCGCAGTGCGGACGAAGTCGGCATCCAACACATCCACAAGCGCGTTGTACCCCAGGCGCATCACGTACGCCGCAGGCCGAGATGCCAGGACCAGCGCGGGCAGAATCAGGTGCTCATCCCACCCGAAGCCATGCAGTGGGATGAAATCCATCCCCGTGCTGCGGTAGAGCCACACGCCCAACCAGATGAGAAGCATGGCGGCGAAGTAACTGGGAGTGGACATGCCCAAGACGGAAACAAAGACGAGCAGGCCAGACAAGCGACTGTTGCGTCGCAGCCCCGCAGCGATTCCCAGCGGCAGACCGAGCAGAATCGCCAACACAAGCGAGACGGCCAGAAGCCCCAGCGACCGGGGAAGTGCGGACCTGACAGCTTCTCCAACAAATGCCGGATTTACGCATCCGCCGCATCCCCCCGTCAGGTCTGCGCCCCCATCGCCTCTGGTCGATCCCGCCAGATAGTCCACAGTGAAGGTCGCCGCCGAGGACACGGACGTGGGCAAGGCCCCCAACCCTCCTGCGCGCCCCAGGTCCATCGCCAACGCCACGGTGAAGACCAGAGCCACGAGCAGGAAAGGCGTCGGGAGCAGTCGCCCGCCGAGATGCAGCAACACACGGACGAAGCCAGGTGTGGAAATCGGCTTCACTTGCGAACGCCCGATCAAGGGGGCCGCCCGGACGTCTGTGCCCACGGACGCACGATCCACTGGAATGCGGCCATCGTCGGATTGGAACAATCCGCGGCCGCTTCCCCTTATCCGTCCAGGGCTCGCCACCGCCACAAGCTTGCCGTCAGGTATACCGCGCCTCGTCCGGCGAATGCCTGCGCGGGCATCCTCGTTCCCCGGATCCAGTTCCAGCACGCGGCTGAACAACGCCAGGCTCTCCAGCGGGGTATGGGCCAGGCGGGCTAACCAGAGTAGGGCGGTGACATTGTCCGGCTCAGCATCGCGTGCTACCCGAAAACGACGGCGGGCTTCCCTGAGATCGCCGGCACGCGCGGCCGCGACGCCCCGGCGCAACCATAGTTGGGAATCAGCAGCATTCTCAACCCTGACCAAGGTCTCGTGCAGCGCGCGGCGGTACACGAGTACGGCCAGCAGAGGCAGTACGGCCATGTTGGCCAGCCGCACCCATCCAGCCGTGTGCGAATGGGCAACCGGGGCGACGAGTTGGAGGACGTGGCCCGCGAGCCACAGCGCAAATGAGCAGACGAGCAGCGCCCAATCCCCCTCGCGCCACACCACTCCGGCAACGAGGGCCAACGCTATCATCGCGATGGTCAACAGCTCCCAGACAGTTTGCTGCCAGTGATCGTTGTAGACCAGTCCCTCAGGCGCGGCCTGTATCCAGAGAATCGCAGAGGCCACATACACACCCGCCACGAGCGTGAGCACGAGCAATAGCGACACAACGCCCAGGCGAGGGTATCGCTCCATGATCGGCAGAAACGTCCCGACCATCAACAGCAACGTGACGAACTCGAGGAAACGCTCAAGAGGGGGCAGGACGGTGGTGGCCGATAGCACGCCCACGCGGTCCAGGACGGCGATGAGCAGCAGCAGCCCACGCGCGAAGGCGAAATCCAATCCGGTGACGAGCATGCGGAGTGCACCAGGGTCACGTCGGTGGCGATTCCAGTGCTCCAGCGCTATGCCAAGGATGAGCTGGATCTCAAACAGCGTCACCAGGTGATAGACCAGATCACCAGGAGGGACACTGATCGAGTTGACAAAGTCCGCCAAAAACGGCATACGCCTCAGAACTCCGCGCGTCCCATGCCCACTCTATCAACCCATCATTCTACCAAGCCGTCAGCACTAGCGGCTAAGCAGCACGAACAACATCACCTGAAGCAAACCGTGGATCGGGGCAAACAAGAAGAAAGCTCCAAATAGCGACTCACCGCCCCGCCTGCGCACATAGACCAGCGTCACCAGCAGAGCAACCGCCGCCGTGGCAACAGGCGCAGTCCACTGAAGTATCGCGGGCATGCTATTGCGGTATGGATTGACCAGGTATGTGAACACGACTTCCAGCAGCACAGCGACCGCCAGCGCAGCGCGTTCTCCCAGCGTGGCCAGAGTCTCATGCCCACTGATCAGATGATAGCCCAGCAACCACATCAGGGGGAACAACGACCAGGTGATCGCCAACACCGGCGTCAGACCCACCGCCAGGAAGAACTGCATAGCAGTGCCCAGCGCGCGATCCGTCACGTCCCACAGATTCACGGCGTTGTACGCCTTCCTCACCTCGGCGGTAGTGCTGGCATAGGCCACCCGATATGCACCAAAGCCCCCCGTCTCCAGCCAGGTCAAATGAAGATCGCCCTGTTCATCCACGCGGAGGACGGGTTTGAGAGATGGACGGTCTGAGCCAGTGACCACGTACTGATCCTCAGGCCAGCCGCGCTGATTCGGGGCATTCGCGGGCATTGTGGACGTGGTTTGTGGATTGGTAGATTGGTAGATCAAGCCTGCCCCAGCAGCCAAACCCCTCGGTCTAGCCCTTGCAAGCGCCTGTTGCCCTGATGGCTGCTCACCACTCAAGGCGACGAGACCGATTTGAAGCTGTGGGCCATCCGGTCCCAGGACCGTCTCGGTCAGGGCGACCAGCAACGTCTCGTATTGACCGGGCACGACCCAAAGGCCCAAAGGGTCGGCAGCTCCGCTCAGTTGAAGATCTCTCACCTTCTTCTGGCGTGGTATCTCCACGGGGAAGAACGCGTACTGCGCGTTGGAGGTGACGTACTTCATGTCCTGAATGACCCACAGCACGTAGCCATTGCTGCTGTCAACGCCCACGCCCAGGCTTTGGAGCGTCTGACCCGTGCGGAGGAAAACCGTGTCGATCAGCTCCGGCTGACTCAGTTGCCCGAGCTCAGGATCCAGAGTAGCATAATAGATAACCTGCTCCCGCGCTCCGACCGCCTCCTGCCAGGCGAGGTGGAAAACGCCCATCTGATCCACCCGCACACTGACTTCCTCCCCACCCTCGACCAGAAGCACAGGCTGAGCCGGTGTCTGATCATCCACAGTGGCTGACAGCGGATCTCCGAGGCTGACCCAGTAGACGCCTGCCTGGCCAACCCAGACAACCTCGACTCCCCCGCTGCGGTTGAAAGCCAGCGCCGCGGACTGGGCCTCGTCCCCGGCCTGCGAAAGGGGGAACGGGCCAACCTGCACCGAGTAGGAGTGCGGTGATCGCGCCCCCATCAGCCCGGCGTACATCAAGAGCGAGCGTCCCCCGCCCGTCTCCCGCCAGATGAGGTGGATCTTGCCTCGAGACGCAAGATCTTGCGTCTCTACGCCCGGACTCACGAGGAACCGAGGCTCTCGCGGGGTATCCGCCTGCAATGCAGGCGTTCTGTCTGCGAGGACTTGACCCCGCGCCCCTACCTGCGCGAGGTGTATGCGATCGTCGAGGTCGACCCAACTCAGGAACACACCCAAGCGCCCGTCGTCCGCCTCGCCAGGCGCAAGCTGCATATCGCCCGGGAGATTCACCGGAGTCGTGCCAACTACACGTCCCCGGCTCCACTCCTCCGACGCTCGAGGAACCATGAGCGGCGTATACGCGCTTCCCCACCCGACCAGGGCCGCCAGGGCCAGCACGACTGCGCCAGCGATGATCCAGTAGCGCCACCTTCGGATGCCGCCATTCCGATGGCGCGTTGTCCGCCGGACGCCTGTTGTCTGCCTCATTTCTCCCTCCTCGTCACCGGGGTGCCCGTGAGATTCCCTTGTCCTGTCGTGTGTATCC
The DNA here is from genome assembly GCA_964649415.1 of uncultured Anaerolineales bacterium. Taxonomy (GTDB): domain Bacteria; phylum Chloroflexota; class Anaerolineae; order B4-G1; family B4-G1; genus CAZYSK01. The sequence goes on along the minus strand of CAZYSK010000020.1, from coordinate 13,395 downwards.
CCCATCCGAGAGAGTCGCCGACAACAGAAAAGCGGGGGGCACGCGCGATTCCCTCGCCCCGTGCCCCCCGCCCTTGTCCCATTGTCCCCCCCTGTCCAGGGCTTTGGGTCTTGGGATTTGACCCTTGGATTTGATTGCTAGCTAGTTTCCGCCGTTGCCCTCCGACTTGCCCTCACCTTGCGCCGCTTCTTCCGCCTCGCCGCGCGGACCAAGGCCGTCCCCCGCATCGTCGGATCCAGCGCATCTCGCAGGCCATCCCCCACGAAGTTGAAGGCCAGCATCGTCAGGATGATCGCCAAGCCCGGGAAGATCGTCATGTGGGGCGAGGCACGCAGCCCGTGCCAGGCCTCCGAGACCATCTGCCCCCAACTGGGGAACGGCGGGGGCACGCCAAGACCGATGAAACTCAGCGTGGCCTCGGTCAGGATCAGATTCGGAATACCCAACGTCAGCGACACGATGGCCGGCCCCAGGCTGTTGGGCAACAGGTGGCGGGAGATAATGCGCGCCGGGCCAGAACCAACCATGCGCGCGGCCAACACGAACTCCTTCTCCCTCAGAGACAGGAATTGCCCCCGAATGAGCCGCGCCATGCGCATCCATCCCACGACGCCGATGGCGATGAAGATGTTTATCATGCCCTGGAGGGCGCTCTCCGAAGGCAAGACCACCATGATCAGGATAATGAAAAGAAGGGTAGGGAAGCCATACATCACGTCCACGAAGCGCATCATCAGATTGTCTACCCGGCCTCCCATATACCCGGCGATAGCACCATAAGTGACACCGATGATCAAAGACGTCAGCGAGCCGACGACGGCGACCGTGAGCGAGACGCGCGTGCCCCACCATACGCGCGAGAATATGTCCCGCCCCAGCTTGTCAGTGCCAAAAAAGTGATCCGGCCAGGTCGGGCTGGCGCGGGTGTGGTCGTAGTCGGCAGTGCGATAGCTGTACGGGGGCAAGAAGTCAGCGGTGATGAAACCGAAAACCATCAGGGCAACAAAAGCCAGACCTGCCACGGCCATACGGTTGCGCAACAACCGCCGCCACGCATCCTGCCACAGACTCACACCCCGTTCTGCAAACTGAGCCTCCTCCTCAAGTCTGCGTCGCTCCGAAGCACTCTCTGCCATAATCCACTCCTTGAGACGCAAAATCCTGCGTCTCTACACCTATCCAAAACCGCGTTTCTCAGTCGAACCGGATGCGCGGGTCAATGAAGCCGTACGCGATATCCACGACCAAATTGAATAGCACCAACGCCATCGAGTACATCAAGATTGTGCCCATAATCAGGGTATAATCGCGATCCGTGACCGCGGTGATGAAGAACTTCCCGATCCCCCCGATGGAGAAGACCCATTCCACCATGAACGAGCCCGTGAGCCATGCAGCCATCATCGGCCCCAGGACAGTCGTCACCGGGATCAGCGAATTCTTCAAGGCGTGACGGACAATCACCAGCCGCTCCTTCAGCCCCTTCGCCCGCGCCGTGCGGATGTAGTCCGCGCGGATCACCTCCAGCATGCTTGCCCGGGTGAGGCGAGCGAGGAGCGCCGTGCCCCCCGTGCCCAGCGTGATTGCCGGCATGATCACCTGCTTCCAGTCATCCCCCCACCCGTAGGTGGGCAACCACTCGAGCGTCAGCGCGAAGACCAGGATCAGCATGATGCCCAGGAGGAAGTTAGGTATCGAGACCCCCAGCATCGAGACAAACATCGCGCTGTAGTCCACCCACGAGTTCTGCTTCAACGCGGAGACGATACCCAAGGGAACGCCGACCACGAGAGCGATGAGCACAGAGACCAGCCCCACCTGCGCCGAAACCATGATCGGCGCCAACGACAGGAAACGCCCGATCGCCTGCGAACGCTCCGCCCAGCCGATGCCGACGTAGCCAATGACATCCCCGTTGGTCTTCACCACCAGGGTCTCGGAGTCAAACACGCTGGGAGGATCGGCGAAGGTCATCGAACTGGCTGCGGTCCCGAAAGTCGCCCGGAGTTGCTCCCGCAGTACCTCAACCATGTAGTTGGGCCCGAAAAGCATCTGGTTGACCGTCCGGCTCGTGTTCCTCAGGGACGGCCCGAAGTCAAAGTGGAACAGCAATCGGTTCATATAGTTCGTGTACTGCTGCCAGACCGGCTTATCGAGCCCGTACTTGGCCTCCATGTTCGCCTTGATCTCCGGCGGCACCGGCCGGCCCGACGAACTGGCCGTGAACGGCCCCCCCGGCACCAGTTGCATCATCCCGAACGTGACGACAGTGATCAGGATCAGCACCGGGATGTTCCAAAGCACTCGCTGCACGATAAATCTCTGCATATCACATACTCCTAGCCGCTTCCCCCGTCCACAAAGTTCACACAAATCCAGTCACGAACCCACGAACCCGGCATGGCGACCGCGATCCGATGATACGGACGTTCGGCAGGCATTCGTGTGTTCACGACCACATTTGTGAGCCGTTCAACGGCGGCGGTTATCTGCCTCATTGAGGAAGGGTGCCCCTGGGGCTTCCACGGCAGGACTTGGGAAACCCCAGGGACTACTCTTAGAAACGAGTGTTTTCTCCCAACACTACGGGTTGTTGCACTCGTCCAGCGTATCCAGATACGCAGCCCACTCCATGATGGCCACGTTGGCGGTGATGCCGAGATTGGTCTCCCACTGCTCGGCGACCGCATCCAGGATGTCCTCGTTGCCCCGGTTGTACCACAGGTTTACGGTGATGTCACCGGGATCGTCAATGCCCATCTCACTCATCGCCGCTTCCAGGTACCCCTGTGCAGTGTCCGCGTCAAACTCGTAGCCGACCTCGCCACAACCCTGGTAGCCGGGGATGTTCGGCGGGATCACACCGCAGGCCTCGACACGCCAAGGCATCTCAAGCACGTTGTCGATGATGGCCCGCTTGTTGATAGCGGAGGCCAGCGCCTTGCGCATGTTCACGTTGTCCGTGGGCGGACGGAGGAAGTTCAGGCCGATGTAGTACGGGCCAGGCCGCGTCAGGATGCGGACGTCGTCCGGAATCTCCTCCAGGAGGCGCGGCAGCTCTTCCGTGGGGTAGTCACCGGCCCAATCCAGCTCGCCCCGCTCGTAGGCAGCCAACTGCGTGGCTTGCTCGGTGATGATCGGGAACTCCACCTTCTCGATGGTCACGTCGTCAGCACCCCAGTAGTCGGGGTTCTTCTCGATGACCACGTAGTCGTTGTGCGCCCACTCGGTCAGCAGGTAAGCGCCGTTCCCAACAAAGTTCCCGGGCTCGGCCCACATCTCGCCGTATTCCCCGATCACGTCCAGACGGACGGGGTAGGTGGTCGAGAATGCGAGAATGCTGTCGAAGTAGGACGCTGCCTTCTCCAGCGTGATCTCCAGCGTGTAGTCGTCAACCGCGCGCACACCCAGCGTGGAGGGATCGTCCGTCTCACCGGTGTTGAACGCCTCGGCACCCTTGACCACGTACATCAGCCAGGCGTACTCGGCCGCGGTCTCAGGCTCCAGCAGGCGGGTGATGCCGTCTACGTAGTGCTGGGCGACCACCGGCTCGCCATCTGACCAGGTGGCATCCTCGCGCAGCTTGATCGTGTAGACCAGGCCATCATCGGACACCTCGTAGGACAAAGCGCCAGCTGGCTCAGTCGTGCCGTCGGCCTTGTACTCGTAGAGGGAATCCATGATCTGGTGCTGGATCAAGTGGGACGTCGTGTCCGTCGCCGTGTTCACATCCAGCGTGGGCGGCTCGGTGAGCAAGCTGGCCCGCAGCGTATCCTGCCCCTCAGGCAAGGTCCAGTGCTTGAAAGGCGGCGAGCCGAAGGGCGGGAAGACGACCTCGACGTCGGCACGCACGAGCGCGACGCGGTCGTAGTAGAACAGAGGAATGATGGCCACGTGATCGGTCATCATGATCTGCTCAGCCTGCGACCACAGTTCCGCGCGAGCTTCGGTGTCAAACTCCACCAGCGCCTGGTCCACCAGGCTGCGGAACTCATCATCGTCCCAGAAGGTGTACTGGAAAGGCGAGTCGGGGTGGAAGACGACGTTGAGGATATTCTCCGCGTCGGCGTAGTCCATGACCCAGCCCATGCGGTAGGCGTTGTACGTGCAGCCAGCGCCAAGGCCCGGTTCCTCTTCCTCCGGCACAGCGGTCACCTCGACCTCAACGACCTCAGGCGGGGTGGTGACGACGACCTCAACCTCCTCGGGTGGCACGGTGATCTCTACGGTCTTGACGACCTCTTTCGGCGCACAGGCCGAAAGCAGCAGAGCCCCCGCCATTACAGCAGCTATCAGGATATACCATTTTCTTGCACGCATTTATCTCCTCCTAAACGGATTCTAAGCAGCTTCTACACATACGTCCAGATCCTTGTCTTAGGCGCTCTCGACGCATCACCTCCTTTCGTACTGATAGATTGGTAGATTGGTAGACCGGTAAACTGGTGAACTGGTGAACCGGCAAACTGGTGAGCTCGTGAGCCAGTCTCACGGATGCTTGCTTTACACCACCTCCGTGCGCGTGGACGAAGAACTCCCGTTGACCAAGTGACAGGCGCAGAAGTGGCCCGGCTTCACCTCGATGAACTCCGGCTCCTCCTCGAAGCAAACGTCAATCGCCATCGGACAACGCGTGCTGAAGTTGCACCCCACGGGCGGATTGGCCGGGCTGGGAACATCACCCTCCAGAATGATACGCTGCCGCTTCTCCTCCACCACCGGGTCCGGCACCGGCACCGCCGACATCAACGCCTGAGTATAAGGATGCAACGGGTTGAGGTAGATCTCATCCCGGTCCGTCAACTCCACGATCTTCCCCAGGTACATCACCGCCATACGATCGCTGATGTGGCGCACCATGCTCAGGTCGTGGGCGATGAACAGGTACGTCAACCCCAACCGCTCCTGCAGTTCCTCCAACAGGTTCACCACCTGCGCCTGGATAGACACGTCCAGCGACGAGATCGGTTCATCGCAGATAATGAAGTCCGGGTTCAGCGCCAGCGCGCGCGCGATCCCGATCCGCTGCCGCTGCCCGCCTGAGAACTCGTGCGGATAGCGGTTGACGAAGTACGGGTTCAGCCCCACCAGTCTGAGCAACTCCTGCACCCGCTCCTGCTTTTCTCGCCCGTGGGAAGCCGCGTGCACCTCGAATGGCTCCGAGATGATCGAGCCCACCGTCATGCGCGGATTCAGCGACGCGTACGGGTCCTGGAAGATCATTTGCATCCGCCGACGGATATGCCGCAACTCCCCGCCCCTGAGGCCCATCAGGTCCGTGCCATCGAACACGATCTGGCCTTCCGTCGGCTCGTACAGCCGCAGCATCGTCCGCCCCACCGTCGTCTTGCCGCTGCCCGTCTCGCCCACCAGGCCCAGCGTCTCTCCCTGCTGGATACCAAACGTGACGTCATCCACTGCCCTGATATCACCGACGTGACGCTGGATCACCACACCCCGCGTGATGGGGAAATACTTCTTCAAATTGCGCACCTGGACGAGTGGCACTCTCTCTGCGACCTTCGCCCCTACAAGGGCACCATTCCTATGGCGCGGCATCACTCTATCCCCTCCGCAATGTCCTTCCACCGCCAGCAAGCCACCGTATGATCCTCCTCGTCCATCTCCTCCAGTGGTGGCATCTCCTCCAGGCAACGATCCACCGCGTAGCCACACCGCGCTGCGAAGGGACAGCCCGCCGGCAGGTCGATCAAATCCGGCGGCAGCCCCGGCACCGATGTCAACTTCGTCCCCGGCGCCTCGTCCAGCCGCGGTAGGGACCCCAAGAGCCCCATCGTGTACGGATGCCGCGACCGGCCATAGATGTCCTTCACGCTGCCTCGCTCGACGATGTGCCCCGCGTACATCACGTTCATTTTCTTCGCCAGTCCGGCCACGACGCCCAGGTCGTGCGTGATCCACATCACCGCCATCCCTAGCTTCTCCTGCAGTCGCTTCACCAGGTCCACGATCTGCGCCTGGATGGTGACATCCAGCGCCGTCGTGGGCTCGTCCGCGATCAGCAGCTTCGGATTGCACGACAGCGCCATCGCGATCATCGCCCGCTGGCGCATACCGCCGGAGAACTGGTGCGGATAGTCATCCAACCGCTGCAGCGCCTCGGGTATACCCACCATGGCCAGCAATTCCCCCGATCGCTCCCGCGCCTGGCGATCGTCCATCCCCTGGTGCAGCTTCAGCGCCTCCATGATCTGGAAGCCCACCGTGTACACCGGGTTCAGCGACGTCATCGGATCCTGGAAAACCATCGCGATCTCCGCCCCACGTACGTGGTGCATGTCCGCCTCACCCACCTTCAACAGATCGCGCCCATCGAACCACACCTCGCCATCCTCGATCCTGCCCGGCGGGCTGGGCACCAGTCGCATGATGGAAAGCGCGTGGACACTCTTGCCACAACCGCTCTCACCGACCACGCCAAGGGTGCCGCCCTCTTCAAGTGTGTATGAGATGCCATTGACCGCATGGACAACCCCATCCTCGGTGTAGAACCGCGTGACCAGGTTCCTGACATCAAGCAGGGGCCGACCGTTCCGGTCGGTTGGAGATTGGTTACGTCGCCCTTCGGCCATAATCCCCCTTATTAGCGAAAGTTGCAGTGACCCCAGTACAAACCAGAATCAGATTATACTCAATTGCGGGGAAAGCGCAACCTTATTTCATAGTGTGCCAACACCGCAATAACAAAGGCTATCTTCAAAACGCCAATTGGAATAGGAAGCTGTATTGATCCAGCAGACACGTGAAGTGAGGATCGCGCCGCCAATCCACCCATCCGTCAGGCGGTCGAATGCACCACGCCATCCACCCCGAGAGAAACGCGTCGATGCGAGATAGTTGATCGGTCACCATCCAATAGCTGCTCGCAGCTCCGCACCTCGTCAAGTGCCATACCCTCCGCCACCCGACAAGGCCGGAAACACGGTTGAGCACACGGTCACGCTTCCACGGTGGGGGCGGACTCCCGCTCACCCTTTCCCACAGCGCCCATCGGATCATGCGATCAAATTCGTCCAGTGAATGCCTCCCGAGCATTTCTCTATGTGAAGTCATAGGCCACCTCGGGCACCAAGCGAGCGTCTTGCTCCAGGATAGCCCGCTTCAGTTTCTCACGCGCATAGTGCAGCCGGGATTTCACCGTTCCTTCCGGCACGCCCGTCACATAGGCGATTTCCTTCAGGCTCAGACCCTCCAGGTAGTACAGGACAATAACCACCCGATGGCGTGCGGACAGAGCATCAATCGCCTGTTGCAGGATCCGCCGCCGCTCTCGCTCTTCCGCCGTCGTCTCGGGGTTCCGCAGAACAGGCGACGTCCAACGGTCAATCACACCCTGAAGGAAGTGAAGCCAGCGCTTGACCCGGCTCCCCCAACTGTAAGCCAAATTGACCGTGACCCGGTAGAGCCACGGTCCCAACAACACAGTTTCATCAATATGATCCGCGTAGGTGTAGACTCGCAGGAAAGCATCCTGAAGGATATCCTCGGCCGCCTCTTTGTTGTGGGTGACCGCCAGCGCCGTCCGATACACCTGTGTCTTGTACCTTTCGTACAATTCACCCAGGGCATCAAGATCGCCGTCTCGAATGCGGATGATGAGTTGCCCATCTGTAGGTTGCTCTGTGTGTAGCAGTGTCATCTATCCTCCAGGTATACTCACCCCGTATAGTATACCTACTCAGACCGCATCAGGTTCATTTTCTCCCAAAAACCAGGTTCCTGGCCACGTTGCATCGCATGGAAGACCTGGTTTCTTCCCCGGATGTCCGCATCCGCGATGTCCGCATCCGCGATGTCCCTATCCGCCTCAGTCGTCCTCAGGGGAGACTTCGCCCTCCAACTGCGCCAGGAACGCCTGATCCCTCGGGGTCAACTCGGCCCGCGCAAGAAGATCACGACGACGCTCGGAAGTGCGCCGCAGACCCTGCTCACGACGCCAGCGTGCTACAGCCGCGTGATCCCCAGAGCGCAGCACCTCCGGCACCCCCCAGCCCCGAAAGACGGCCGGGCGCGTGTAGTGCGGCCCCTCCAACACGCCACGGGCGTGGGAGTCCTCCAGAGCGGCACCGGGGGCTCCCAACACACCCGGCAGCAGCCTCGTCACCGCGTCAACGATGACCATGGCCGCCAACTCGCCACCGGTGAGCACGTAGTCCCCGATTGAGATCTCATCGGTGGCCAGGTATTGGCGCACACGTTCGTCCACCCCCTCGTATCGACCACAGATGAGGAGCAGACGGGAATGACGAGACAGCTCCAGGGCCGCAGCCTGCGTGAAGAGACGGCCTTGAGGGGTCAGGAGCACAATCGGCACATCTCCCTCCTCTCCCAGGACCGTCTCAACGGCGGCGAAGATGGGGCCCGGCTTCATCACCATGCCCCCCCCGCCCCCATAGGGCGCGTCATCCGTCACGTGGTGCTTGTCTGTGGCGTAGTCACGGATGTTGTGCAAGGCGATGGAGACGCGCTCATTCTCCTGAGCTCGCTTGAGGATGCTCTCCTCCAGAGGGCCGCAGAACATTGAGGGAAAAAGAGTGAAGATGTCGAAATGCATACCCTGCGTCCCAACCTACTCCGGTAGTATGGCCCGCAACACGCGCAGCCAGTTCCCCCCCAGGACCGCGGCGACGTCATCATCCCCATATCCCAATTCAGCCAGGGCCGGGCCAAGGCGGGCCAGGTCGGCGGCAGTGTCTACCCCGGTTGGGGCATCTTCCGCGCCATAGCACCCGTCGAGATCGGAGCCCAGACCCACGTGAGCCGCGTCCCCCACGACCTGGCAGACGTGATCCACCGCCGCAGCCACGTCGTTAATCGTGACCTTGTCTCTGGGCACACCCCGCGACCAGCCGGGCCGCAGGAAAGGGTTGTAGAAAACGACGCCGATGACGCCATCTCGCTCGGCCAGTCGCCGGATCATCTCGTCGGAGAGCTGGCGGGGGCCAGGCACACGGGCGCGAGGATTCGAGTGACTGGCGATCACCCAGCCCTCAAAGCGATCCAACGCCTCGAAGAACGACTCCTCCGCCAAATGGCTCACGTCCAGGGCCAGGCCCAGATCGGCCATGATATCCAGTAGTGCACGTCCGTCATCAGTCAGGCGGCCCGGGGCCGCGTTGCCGCCAGCATAGCGGGAACCCGCCTGCCAGGAGAGACCAACCACGCGCACCCCCCTCTCAAACCACATCTCCGCCTCGGCAGGCTCCCGAATGGGATCCGCCCCCTCCATGAGCGGGACAATGCCCACCCGGGGCGTCTCGCTCTCCCAACTGGCAAGCACGGCTTCAAGGTCACCCCGGCCTCCAACCAGCCCGACTTGCTCGCACTCATCGGCCAAGCGATGATAGAAATCGAGCTGGGCCTGACCCAGCCTGTGAGCTTGCTCAGGGTTGGCGTAGGTATGAGGCTCCGGAAGGCCCCGGTGCGCGGGCATGACGAAGATCGTACCAAAGACAAGCGCGACGTTGCCGTCCAGCCACTCGGGCAGGCCAACCATACACAGGCCATAGCGCTTGGAAGCATCGGTGCCGTGCTCCAGGCGACGGGTATCGAGTGCGCTACGGCACACGTCACGCCCCAGGGTGAGCGCGTTCCAGGCAATATCCTCGTGAGCATCTACTACGATCATAACAATCCCTCCCGGATGAAGCGGACGCCAGACGTCCGCACGAGGGACTGCAAGTGTACCAGCAAGTGATGTGTTTGACAACCGCGCACAACAGTCATATACTCAGAGTCTGAGGGACAGCGCCCGACGCGATACGCAACGCAAAGCACCCAGCAACAAGGAGGAGGCTCATGACCGGATATTCCCGGTTGGTGATGACCCGAGGGCCCCAACCCGGCCAGACATTCCTGCTCGATCAGGACCAAGTCACGCTGGGACGGGACCCGGGCAACGCCATCGTGATCAACGATCCACAGGTTTCGCGACAGCATGCGCGCATCACGCGCCAGGGCGACCTGATGGTAATCGAGGACGCAGGCAGCACAAACGGCACTTTCGTCGACGGGATGCGGCTGACTGGCGCTCACACCCTGAGCAACGGCGACGTGATCGGCCTGGGTGACCTGGTGACGCTGACGCACTATGGCCATGGCGCAGATATACCCGCAACCGAGTCATTCGCAGGACAGCCCACTGCACAGGCTATGCCACCGACCCACAAACTGGCTCCTGAACCCGGACAGCCTCCCGTGTACACACCGCCACCTCCGCCGGCTTACGCCGCTGCGCCTGAACCTATGCCGAGCATCCCGGCAGCAGACGAGGACGGGAGCAAAACCAGGCTCTGGATCGGGTGTGGTTGTGCGGCGCTCCTCCTGGCCTGCATCGGGTTGAGTCTGTTTTTGTGGTACGCCCCAGCGTCGTTCTGGCAGGCGCTGATCGACCTCGGCATCCCGGTACCTACCTGGCCATTTTGAGCCTCGTCCCATTCCATACTGCAACTGTCCACCCTTGCGAGAGGCTCGTGCTCTCGCAAGTTCCTATTTCCCCACGATAGCCTCCAGCAGCTTGGTAGTGAGAACCTTCGTACCTGCCCCGGCATCGCCGGCCGGCCCCACGCAGCCAGGGCAGCCATCGGCACAGGGGCACCGACGCACGACGTCCAGCGTGGCCCTCAGTAGTTCGCCATAGAGCTCATAGAGACGCGCGCTCAAGCCAACCCCACCCGGCACACGATCATATATGGTCACAGTGGGCAGCCCGCTCTCGGGTCCACGAATCTCGACGGCTGAGCCCAGGTCACTCGGGTCGCACATCAGATACAGCGGGGCCAGGTTCCGCAGCAGATAAGCCAGACCGCTCAGCGCGCCGCGCGCGCCGCGCGCCCGCTCCACCCGGCGGTGGCAAGCGGGACACAACGTGATCAGGTTATCCAGGCGATTTGCCAGCTTGTAGAAGTCGTTCACCCCACGGACGTAGCCGAAGGCACGGAACGGCGTGATATGGTGCACGTCGTGCGCACGCCCATCCCGCTCCGATGCGCCGCAATGACGGCAGCTGTATCCATCCCGAGCGCGAGCACGGTCGCGCTGCGCGGGCCAGTTGGGGCCGTAGTCGGCCGGGGATGGCAACACACCGGCATCTTGCAGACGCGCCGTGAGATCCTCGGAGAGCGTCAACCAGCAACCAACTGTGTACAATTCCTGTTCCGGCAGATCGAGCGGCGCCCAGGCCAACACCTCGTGGGTATAGCGCTTGATCTTGCGGTAGCCCGTGACCCGGGTAGTGACCAGCACGTCGCCGTAGCCCCGCACGACGCCCAACTGGGCTGCGGTCCCGTTTCCATCGCTGTCGGGAAGCCATGGGGCCTGCCCTGAGGGAGAATGCTCCTCAACGACCCGTACGTCGGTTGTGGACGAGGCACGCGTATAGTAATCTAGTTCGGCGGCTCGCACGCGGGCGATGCCCGCCTCCCAGTCCAAGGACTCAACGACGTAGGTCACGCCGCTATGCAGGTAGACCGCCCCTTCGTGAACCAACGACGGCGCGCTGGGACGGTCCATCTGCCCGATCACACGAGCACCACCGCGCCCTGCCGGCGAATCTACGCCCTGGACGACGACATTGTCAGGCGTGCCGGTGCGCAGGGAGGTGTTGCCAGCCGGGTGGCCTTCGCCAATCCACGTATAGCGCTGCCTGGAGCGGACGCGGACGTCCGCGCCCGCTCCCTCGGAGTGGCGGGTAGAGCGATGCACGATACCTTCCTCGGCCAGCGCGTCCAGCACCGCCTCGGTTTCGCTGAAGTCGCCGAAGGGCTCGCCGGATTCGAAAGGCAACTCGAAGGTCGCGCAGGTCATGTGGTTGACCAGAACAGACAGATTGTCCGGGTCTAGCAAGGCCTGCTCAATCGGCAGGCCGAAGAAGTAGCGCGGATGAGCGACCAGGTACTGGTCGAGTGGCAGAGCGCTGGCGACCAACACCGCGGCCGAGATCCCGGCCCGCCGCCCAGCGCGCCCTGCCTGCTGCCAGGCGCTCGCGATGGTTCCCGGATAACCGGCCATGACGCAGGCGTCGAGCCGACCGATGTCCACGCCCAACTCTAGTGCGTTGGTGGCGACGACGCCGCGCACTTTCCCCTCCCGCAGCCCGCGCTCGATCGTACGCCGCTCGCTAGGTAGATAGCCCCCCCGGTAGCCCTGCACGAGATCGGGGTGTCCACGAACGGCGGCGACGGAGTCGCGCAGATAGCCGAGTAATACCTCAGTGGTCAGGCGAGCGCGGGCGAAGACGATAGTCTGCACATCGGCCTGGAGGAAACGGGCGGCGATGTCCTTCGCCGCCAGGGCAGCGCTGCGCCGGATGCCAAGCTGCGCATCCACCAGGGGCGGATTGTACAGGATGAAGTGCTTCTCCCCACGCGGAGCGCCGTCGTCGCTCACCAGCGTGACGGGAGCCTCAACCAGTCGCTCAGCCAGCCGCCGCGGATTCGCGATCGTGGCCGAGGCGCAGAGGAATCGCGGATCGGAGCCATAGAAGCGACATACGCGTCTCAGCCGCCGCAGTACGTTCGCCACGTGTCCGCCAAAGATACCCCGATACACGTGCAACTCGTCGAGCACCACGTAGCGCAAGTTGGAGAAGAGCCGCGCCCAGCGAGTGTGATGGGGAAGAATCCCGATGTGGAGCATGTCCGGGTTGGTGATGAGCAATCGGGCCTCGCGACGGATGGCAGAGCGGCGCGACGAAGGCGTATCACCGTCATAGGGACGCACAGAGATCGGAGTACCCAGGCTGGGGTCTCCGTCGCCCGCGCTAAGTCGAACGGTCAAGGGCTGAAGCGTTGCCAACTGGTCGTGGGCCAACGCCTTGGTCGGAAACAGGTAGAGCGCACAGGCCCCAGGATCGTGGAGAAGTGTGTGCAGGACAGGCAAGTTGTAGGCCAGCGTCTTGCCCGAAGCGGTGGAGGTGGCCTGCACCACATGCTTCCCGGCCAACGCCGCCTCAATTGCCTGCGCCTGGTGCGTGTAGGGTCGGTCAATGCCCTGATCTCGGATGGCGGCGATCACGCGCGGGGCAAGGCCGTCGGGCCATGAGACGACGCGGGCAGGCCGGGCCGGGATGCGCTCCCAGGCGGTGACACAGCGCATGAAGGCCGGATCTTGTCGAAAGGCAGCCAGGACCTCAGATAGAGACATCGTGAATGCACCCAGATTAGTAGCTACTCAGGTGGGACGCACTTCCTGGCCCGAAAACAGCGTTTGTAAGTCCTGGAAATAGAATTCCCGAACGATAACCAAGTGCGTCCCACCTTGGCCGAGTAGTTGCCCAGATTATAGGCTGTCGGTCAAAAGCGTGCAAGGCGGGTCTGCCGGGGGCTTTCGCAGCGAATAGCGCAACCCAGCTAGACCGAAGCCGCAACCCAGGGA
>CAZYSK010000019.1:1759-86153 GCA_964649415.1 uncultured Anaerolineales bacterium | reverse complement strand
TGCTAAGGTTCGTTTCCCACCCTGAATTCGGGTTTGACTTTTACCGCACTCTAATCTATTGCTGTCGAATTGGGTCTGATATGTTTCAGACGCCAGACAAACGCCGAATGTTCCCTGAAGGAAGAAACCAGGTTGTCCACAAACCTGGTTAACTGGTCCTTCAAGCGACAGCTATGGCCTTCAATCTGGTGCCGGTTGGGTGCACAATGCCTGTGCCACGGTCTGAGCCAGTTGCTCCAGGCTGACCGGTTTTTGTAACCATCCGACCACGCCTGCCAACCTCAGTTGCTTGCCAACCATGTCATCCAGGGGGTGGTCAGTCAACACAACCACCCGTACGCCTGCATCAAGCCGCCTGAACGCCCGGCATAGTGCGACTTGTTCTGGCGCTTGGCGCGCCATGCCGCACAGTATCAGTTGGATCCTGTCTGTCGGCGCGGTGCCGGGTTCTGTATCCGTCCCGGAGCCGCCGCGGTGCTGCCTGAGGAGAGCCAATGCTTCCTGGCCATCGGATGATGCAAGGACGCGGTATCGAAGCATCTCCAGGCTGTCGGCAAACGCCTTGCGCGTGACCGCGTTGTCCTCTATCACCAACACGGTTTCCCCGTTTCCTTCGGGCATGGGGGTGCGCTTGGGGGATGTGAGGGGCGGCTGAGGTACGGGTAGGGTGGGCAAGTATATGCTGAAGCTCGTGCCTACGTCTACCTCCGTGTGCACGTCCATATGGCCTCCGTGCTGCCTCACGACACCGTAGGCCTGGGGCAAACCCAGGCCGCTGGCCATCGGTGCTCGGGTGGTGAAGAATGGCTCGAAGATATGGGGGAGGACGTCGGGAGGTATACCTGTACCGGTGTCGGTCACTTTCAGGCACACCCAGTCCCCTGCTTCGATCTCGGGCATGGGTGGTGTTTCCCCGGGTTCGAGCCAGAGGCGAGATAGATCGAGGGAGAGATGTCCTCCCTCGGGCATGGCGTCCTGCGCGTTCTGCGCCAGGTTCAGGATCGCCTGCTTCAGACGGGCCGGATCGGCATTTACGCTGATCGTCTCAGCGAGGTTGCCCATAGCTTCCGTGGACGCAGCCGACGTCGACCGTGGACGGTGTCGACCGTAGACAGTCGGGGGCAGACGGTCGGAGTCAATGTCCGCGCCGTCATACGTCAGGTGAACGTGAATGCTATCTCGCAAGGTCTGCTGGAGTTGCCTGCTTAGCTCTTGCAGGAATGGGAACAGGCTCAACTCCTGCCTTCGCAGCATGGCCCTGCGGCTGAAGTCCAGGATTTGCTGGGTGAGGGATGCCGCGTGGCGCCCTTGTTCGTAGATGGTGGTGACTTGTTCCCGGTCGGTGCGTGACAACCTGGAGTTCTTGAGCATCATATCAGCGCAGAGGATGATGGACGTCATGATGTTGTTGAACTGGTGAGCGACGCCGGCCGCCAGTTGGCCCACGGCTGCCAGTCGCTCCTGTTGTATCACTTGCTGCTGTGTGGCCTCCAGTTCGGCCAGGGTTCCCTCCAGGCGGCGCTTGCTCTGTCGCAGGGCCATCATGTCGTCGAAGCGCGCCATGGCGATCATGATGGTCCGCTTCAGTTCCCTTGGATCGGGTGGCTTGACCAGGTAGGCGCCCGCACCTGCAGCGCCAGCCTTTGCAACCAACTCCTCTCTTTGATAGGCTGTCAGCATCACCACAGGCGTGGGGCAGGCGTCATAGATTCGGCGTGTGGCCTCAATCCCATCGACACCAGGCATCTCTATGTCCATGATGATCACGTCGGGCTGAAGGACCTGCGTCATCTCGATGGCTTCCAGGCCGTCGGCGGCCTTGCCGACGACTGTGTAACCAACCTGTGTTAGCATCTCTTTGATCGTCTCACCGACCAGATAGTCATCCTCGGCGATGAGCACCCGGACAGCTTGTTGATCCTTCATTCGCTGTTCCCTTCTCCCTTTCCGATCTGCGCTTCGAACTGAATGCTAGCCACTGCCCCCTCGTCGTTGTGCAGCGATAGCGTGCCATTGAGGCTGTCGCGCAGGATGTTTCCTATCAGGTCTAGCCCCGACGTGTGGCGTTGGGCATCCAATACGTCGTCTGGGTAGCCGGGCCCATCATCCCGAAACTCGCAGTGCACCATCCCGTCCTCGAATGCGCTGCGGAAGACGATGTGTGCGGCGGGGCGCTCTCCCAGTGCGTATTTCGTGGCGTTCGTCGCCAGTTCGTTGATCACCAACGCCAGGTTGTGCGCCTCATCGGGCGTCACGCGGACCGGTGAGGGGGGGACGTGCATTGTCATCCACTTGCCGCTCGGAAGCGCCCGCAGGACGTTGTTGATGATCTGTAGAGCCAGGTCGCCCAAGAGCACCGGTGTCCACTCAGCATCAGAGAGCATACTGTGTGCCGTTGCCAGGCCGCGTACCTGGCCGATCAGTTCGTTCATCGCGGTCTGGTGCGCGGCCTGGTCGTCCACGCCGGGACGGGCACGGGCGGCGTAGATCAGGCCGATGATGGCAGTCAGGTTGTTCTTGACGCGATGGTTGACCTCCCGCAGCAGCACAGCCCGGGTTTGTGCGTCCTGCAGCGCTTCTTCGTACAGCCGCGCGTTCTCGATGGCGATGGCAGCCTGGTCGGCCAGCACGCCGAGCGCCCGCAGTTCCCCAGGGCGGAGGGCGTGTGGCTTGAGAAACGCAACTGTGAGCACGCCCAGTGCCCGATTGGCTCGCTTGAGAGGGAAGCCGAAGATGGAGCGCAGGCCCCAAGGCTGTGCCTCAGGCGTGGTGTAGAGCGGGTGGTGTTGGGCATCGCTGATGATCACGGGCCGGCCCTCCCGGACCACCGTGGCGGTGAGACCGTCAGGGCGCGGCGATTGTACGGCGGGCTCGTGGGACCCATCCTCCCACAGGGCGGCGCCGAAGGTAAACGTGTCGGTGCTCTCATCATACAGGTAGATGTGGCAGTCGTCGGCCTCCATCAGCGTAAGCGCGCTCTCGACAACGGTATTCAGCACTGAGGACGGGTCTAGCGAGGATGCCAGTTCCAGGCTGGTGCGCTGGAGGGCTTCCAGCTCGGCGACGTGCTCCTCCGTTTCCTCGAACAGTCGCGCGTTGCGGATGGCGATGGCCGCCTGAGTGGCGAGCAGGCGCAGCCGTTCGACATCGGAGGCGGAGAAGGTGCGTGGTGCGTCATCCTGGATGATCAAGACGCCCAGGAGCTCTCCCCCGGAACCCGCGGGTCCCCAGCGGATCGGCACGCCCGCCACGGCGGTGATCGGCGGCCCTTCGTAGGTAAGCATCCGCCCTTCCCAGCGCCGGTAGTCGTCTACCGCTAGCGAATCGCCGGTCTCCAAGATCTTGCCCGCGAGTCCCTCGCCCCGCCGGAAAGTGGTGCCGATAGGCACGGACGTGTCGCCGACGGATACGACGGCCTCCAGGAGATCGCCCTCTGGCCGGTGCAGCGCGATGCCGCTACCGGTTCCGTCCAGTAGTTCCGTGGCGTGGATGATGATCGATTGGAGCAGTGCATCCAGATCCAACTGGGCGGTGAGTTCCAGGCTCACTTGCCGCAGTGCCTCCAGTTGGGCTGTACGTCGGCGCAGCGCTTCAGAAGTACGAGCGATGTTCTCTTCGGCCCGCTTGCGTTGGGCGATCTCTGCCTGGGCCTGCTCGTACAACCGGGCATTCTCGACGGCGATAACCGCGTGGTTGGCGAACAGGGTCAGTAGCTCCAGGTCAGCCTGAATGAAGTGCCTGCGCTCCCCTTCTTCCAGCACGTGGATCACGCCCGTGACATGACCCTGCCATATCATCGGGACGCTGAGCACGGCGGTGAACGGCTGTTCGTCCTCGTGGACGCCTGCTCGCTTGCTCCACACACGGTAATCGTCGATGATCAGTGGCTCCCCGGTCTGTGCCACTGTGCCGGCCGCCCCCTCGCCGTACTTGAGCGTGACCTCGGTGTAGTCTCGGGGCGTGTTGTAGCTCACTACGCAGCGTACCTGTTGCTGCTCCGGATCGCACAGGTACAGCCCACCCGCCGGGGCATCCAGCAGGTGTGCGGCCCGCTCGACGATGGTTTGGAGCAGCGTGGGCAGGGCGTGTGGCCCTGTGATGTCCAGCACGGTTGCCTGGAGCATCTCCATCTCCCTGGCGCGGCGGCGCAGTGCATCCTGTGTTTGCCTGCGTTCTGTGATGTCCTGGGTGGTCTCGACGATGCCCTCAATAACGCCCTCTGTGTCGACAACGGGATAGCCGCGCACCGACCACGATCGACCGTCAGGGGTACGTATCTCCGCTTCTTGGGGGCGACCTGTCTCACGGGCCTTCACCACCGGACAACCCACGCAGGTACTGCTGCGCTGATGCCATATCTCGTAGCAATGCCCACCCTTCAACTGCTCATAGGTCAGGCCAGCCGACTCGCTCGCAGCACGATTGGCCCACAGGATGTTCATCTCGGTGTCGTGGTATATCACGAGATCCGACAGGCTGTCGAGGATGGCGGCTTTCTCGCGTTCGGATCTCCTGAGGGTTTCCTGAGCTCGGGTGCGCTCAACGATCTCTTGGTTCAACTCGTCGCGCGACGCCGTGGTTGCGTGCAAGCGTTGTGCCATCCGGTTGAAGGCGCGGGCGAGTTGACCGATCTCGTCTCTGCTCCCTGTTTTCATTCGATGCTGCAGGTTGCCTTTGCCGATCTCCTCGGCACCTTTGACCAGTTGGTGCACCGGTTCTGTGATCGTGCGGGCGAACCATACCGCCATTACAGCCACGATGAGCGCCACGACGGCGCCGATCCCCGTGATCGTAGCGCGCAGCTCGGCGATGGGCGCGAAAGCCTCGGACTGATTCACCTCGGTCAGGATACACAGTTCCCACTCCGGTATCCAGCGATAGACACCGATGACGGGCACACCGCGGTAGTCGGCATACATGCCGACGCCGTACGGATGTTGTCCCTCCGATGCCGCGTCATCCCCGCCGTCCTGAGCCGTGTCGAAGGGTTTGCGCGCCAGGCAGTCCGCCACACCCTCGGTGCGGATTGCTTCCTCCGGGGTGCCGCCCGACTCGAAGCGAGCTTCTGTGACGAGGAAGCCGGACTCGTTGACCATGTAGGTGTGCTCGCTCTCGCTCAGCCCGCTGCCCTGCGTCATGATCTTCGAGAGCTCGGCCAGATCCACTCGCCCTGCCAGCACGGCGATCAGGTCGCCGTCGCTATCATGGACCGGTGTGCTGATGGTCATAGCCGCCTCGCCCAGCGTCGGCGAGTAGTGGACGTTCTGGACGTAGGTGCGATCTTTCCCTTCGACGAAGTAGGATTCGTCTTCTCTGTGCTGCCCCTCATGCGTCTCCTCCGTGGAGGCGAGGATCAGGCCGTCGCCGGGCCGGAGCAGCGAAAGCTCCAGGAAGGCCTCCTCTTCAAGCGCGGGGTGGAGATGCTCCTCGCGGATGGCGATGCGGGCCACCACATGTTCTGGGGTGACAGGTTCGTAGGCGTTCAATACAGCAGTGTGTTCTTGGACGACGCGGCGCTCGGCCAGTTCGCGCACGCTCTGCTCTTTGTCGCCAATCCAACGGTTCATCTCCCCTTCCTTGAGGATCGTGATCGAGAGCAGGCGGTTGACCGTGTCTTGCTCTATGGTGCGGCGGCTGTTGTCGAAAGCCAGATAGCCTACGACGACCAGGGGGACGATTGACAGCAGCAGGAAGAGCAGCATCAACCTGGCGCTGAGCCTGGAGGAGCCGTGCCTCAAGTTGTTGCGCGCTGGACTCATGGCCTTTCTCCGTAGATCATCTCCGGGAACTCCATCCCATAAGGCCTGATCTGTTGGGCTGTCGTGCGTTCTGGGGGGCCGGAGCCGTCGGAATCCGCAATGTGATTCAGCGGGCCGAGCTATTATACTCGAACGGTATCCGGGCGGCAAACCTCGGCCTGGTCTGCCCGTGTCCTGGGTGTCGTGTCGTTGTGCGGAGGTGGTGACGCCCAAGCGTGGGGCATTGGGGCGCGCGCTGGGACTATGGCACGTCCGGCTGCGCGGATGCTTCCACACCAGGGGAGAAAGGGGGGATGAGGAGCTTGAAAGTCGTTCCTTCCTGCCAGACGCTTTCTACCTGAATGCTGCCTCCAAGTCCTTCGATGTACTCCTTGGTCCAGAAGAGGCCGAAGCCCATGCCTGCCTCCTTGGTGGACCAGCGCATCTCGAATATCCGGCTCAGGTCCTTGGGCCTGATGCCGATTCCGCTGTCAGAGATCTGTATCTCGATGTCACCGCCTTTGCCCAGGCGGCTCCGAATTCGCAACTCACCCCCCGTGTGCTTTTCCTGGATCGCCTCCACCGCGTTCTTGATCAGGACCCGTAGCGCCTCAGTGAGCATATCCGGGGAGGTCTCCACGCTGGGCAGATTGTCTGACAAGATCGTGTGTACGATGACGCCTTCCCGGTCTCGGATTCCGTCTCCCTCCGGTATGACCCGCCCTATGGCCCGGGCCAGGCAGCCGTTTACGTCAGTTGGGACGTCCAGCGTCTGGTGCCAGGGCTCGTGCAGGTTGTTCAGAATCTCGACAGACTCATCCAGTCGCCCGGCGATTTCGTCGCCCAGCCCCATGATCTCGCTGTGTCGCTCTGGGGGTACCACCTTGACCAGGTGGAGAAGCGCCTGAAACGCCCCGATGTGATTGCGGAGCACGTGGACCGAAGCTGCTGCGCTGAACGCGATCTTGCCGAATACCTGTGCCACTCTTCGGCGTTCCTCAACCTGGCGGTAGAGTTGGGCGTTTCGGATGCCGGCGGCGGCTTGCTGCCCAAAAGCCTGGAGCAACTCAATCTCTCCGGCGCTGAATCTCCTTGAGCGCGTGGCCGCGAAGAGGTTGCCAACGATCTCTTGTTCTACCTGGCCCTGGACAGATCTCTTCACGAAGAAGGGTATCGCGATGACCTGCCTGATACCCATCGCTTCCTGTATGCCCTCCACTGCCGGTCTTGAGGCGTCAGGAGCGACCGGTCTGAACAGGTCGTATAGGTCACTGCTCACGACAGGCCCGCCGGCCTTGAGCGCGCGTATGCTGAGGTTCTCTCGATATTCGTCGTAGTGCACGAGAACTTTGGCGATCTCGGGGTCGGTGATGCTCACCATGTGGGCGGAGTATCTGGAGACCTCCTTCTCCCACGCGTGTACCTGTTCCTGCGTGACGAGGTTGGGATTCACGTAGAAGACGCGGACCGGCAAGGAGTCGTCTGGCTCGTACGTGGCCACCATCGCCCCCACGTATCCCAGGTCGGATACAATGCCCTGGACGATCCGCTGCAGGATCCGGTCCTCGCTCTGCATCTCTGACTGGAGGTCAAAGACAAGTTCTTGCGCGACGCGGATCTGCAGCCGGCGGCGTTCGCTCTCAATCGCGGCCGCCGCCTGGCGGCCAAAGGCGGATAGGATGCGTACGTCCCGATTCAGAATCTCGCCCTGCTTGGCCACGAACAGGTTGCCCACCATCTCTCTGACGGGCTGTCCGTCCTGGGACGTCTCGAGGAAGAAGGGGGTGGCGATCACCTGCTGGATACCCAGCGCCTGTTGGACGCCCTTGACCACGGGCTCGGAGGCGGGAGGGGCTATGGGCCTGAACAGGTCGTACAGGTCGTCGCTCACGACCGGCCCTTGGGTCTCAAAGGCCCGGACGCTGAGGTTTTGCTGGTACGGCTCCTCGTATACGTACACCCGCGCTACGTCCGGGTCGGTGATGCTGACCGGCTGCGGCGTATACTTGGAGACTTCCCGCTCCCAGTTCTGGATCTGTTCCGCTGTGGCCAGGCGGGGGTCCACGTAGAAGGCGCGGACCGGGAGCGCGTCACCTTGCTCGTACGTGGCCACCATGGCACCGGCGTAACCCAGCGCGTCCACCACGTCGTGCACAATTCGCCACAGCGTGGCCTCTAGGCCCACACCGGCCGGCTCCTGGGGTCGAGCAACCGGCAGCTCTGCCGAGGAAGCGGGGCCGATACTGCGGCTAGCCCAGGTGCGGGCAATAGCGCGGGCTGCCCACGCAACCGGGGGGAAGTTCGCAATCCGGCCCGCCAACTCGGAACTCGCGATCCGCCCGATTCGTCTCCGCAGTCGGGAGAGCGCTGTGTCATCTGTACGATTCGTTTTGGCCACGATTATACACGCTCTGTCAGAGCCGGGAATGCCCGCGAAATTTGTACGTCAAATGAATCATTCCAATTCTACCCCATCTCCGCGCGAAATGCAACGGTGATGGGTCTGCAATTTCATAAAACCAGATTAAAATCGTGCCGAACCGCAGGCGCAGGTCCTGTGTCTGCAATATCCGCAGCTATTGGCTGAACTCGAATGTACGAATCATCTGCTGGACGGCCTGCACCACGTCGTCGTGGTCCCTGGCTCGTTCGGGGGTGCCGCCGATGGTATCCAGGATCACGACGTGCACATCCTCGTCGCTCGGGTTCTGGAAGGCGTATCGGACCAGCGCGGATTCGCCGAGGTCGTCTATGGTCTTGATGGCCTCGAAGCCGTTGACGTCGACACGCTCGCTGGAGGCAGACGGGGGGAAGATCTCGTCAAACGCCTCCTGCGTGCCCTGCACCACCTCCACGTACAGCGGCGGCGTCTCGTCCTCCCAGCCCTCGGGTGCGAAGCGCAGCACGCGCTTCAGGGCCTTGAGCTCGTCGGACAGCTCCGCACCCGGCGGTATCGGGCTTTCCTCGTTGTAGGTCCAGCCATCGGGGTAGCGGATCTGGAAGCCGTAGCGCTCGTCTTCAAAGACCTGCCAGCCCGTGGTAGATGTCTCTTCGCCGCCCCAGATCCACGCACAGACCACGTCGCCTATGACCCATCGCCCCTCGATTGGGCGCAGTTGCACGGCGAACGTGTGATCCTCGAAGCTGGTGCGGACCAGCACGCTGGCTTCCTCGCTCGACGCGATGGTCTCCTCAACGCTGATCTGCCCTGGAACGTCTTGGGCGCACAGGAGTGGATCGTATCCCCCATTTTCACCAGAAGCGATGAGCGCGTCTGCCCGCTGCACGAATGCCGCGCTCACGTACGGGCTCGACCGGTATATGCCGTCGCTCGCCGGGTCGCCGGGGTAGCCGGTATACCACCAGTAGAAGGCTTCCACGACCTCCTCCGGCGACATGCGGACGGCGATGCCGGCAATCTGCCATTCGTCGTCCGTCAACTGGAGCGTTGCCTCCAGGTTCTGGATCAGCTCATGTCGTGTGCCCGGATTCCAGCTCTCATGCACGGCGACCGTGGCGCTCTCGCCCGAGACGAGTGCTTCTGCGACGGTGATCTCTTCGGGCGCTTCCTGGGCGTGCAGGAAAGGATCGTATGCGCCGCGCCCGGGGGCGGAGACGGCCTCATCCACTCCGCGGATGAACTCCTGGGTGATGTACTCACTCGAGCGGTACGCCCTATCGGTGATCGGATCGCCGGCGTTGCGGATGTAGCCGACGTACCAGCTATAGAAGCGCTCCACAACCTGGCGGGGCGCTAGAGGCTCGATCTCGTCAGGGGGCGATTCGGCGGTTTCAGCCTCGCCTGCCTCCTCCTCCTCCGGCGTCGGTGTGGCGGACGCCGTTCTGGGAGTCGCCGGTTGGATGTCCTGCGGTAGAGACGCAAGATTTTGCGTCTGTACGGGGCCGCACGCGACCAACAAGAGGATGAGCACGCCAAGCGGCGCGATCAGCGTAAGCCATGTGATTCGTCTGATTGGCATTCTGCGGACCTCCTCGGACACGTCAGCACGATCCGTGCTGCTTCAACCGCATTCGATCAGTTCGCGCGGGGTAGCGGTCAGCAGTTCGTACGGGCCGGAGCAGTCCGCGCCGTCAGGCCGCACGAGCACGGTATCCTCTAGCTTGACCATGTCGCCCGTACCGGGCGCGCTGACCTCGATCTCAATTGCCAGCACCATCCCTGCCTGCACGGGCGTCTTCGACCGGGGCCACAGCACGGGCAGCTCGTCCAATTCCAGCCCCAGGCCGTGGCCGACGAAGCCGGGCAGCGTCAGGCTGCCGGGGGGAAAGGCGGATGAACTGCATCCGGCGGACGAACTGCGTCCGTGGGACGACGCGCCCCCGGCGACCACGGCCTCGGCCGCTGCGCACAGGTCGGCGGGCAGCGCCCCCGGGCGCAGGTTTTCGAGCAGCGCGTCCTCCGCTGCGCGGGCCACGGCGAAGAGCGCCCGCTGCTCGTCCGTGGCCCGTCCGATCACGAACGTGCGGGATTCGTCGCCCGTGTAGCCGGCGTAGGTCGAGCCGATGTCGACGACCACCAGGTCGCCGCGCTCCAGCACGCGCCGGGAGGCCCCGTAGGGCATGGAGGGGCTGAGTCCCACCCCCGTCACCACCAGTCCGTGGCCGCCGCGCACGGAGAGGTTCTCGCCGCTGGCCAGCAGCACCCCGCCGCCCCGAGCGCCGGGATGGCGCAATGGCTGGAATCCCTCGTGACCGGCCTGCCGCATGGCCATCTCCACCGCCGCCGCCAACGCCAGCTCGCTCATTCCGGGCACGGCGGTTCGGGGCACGACGGCGTGACCGGCGTCGGCCACGCCCGCGGCGGCGCGGGTGGCCGCGATCTCGGCCTCGTCCTTGATGGCGCGCTGGTCCAACACGAGGGGAGAGACGTCGGCCAGCGACCACGTGGGGCAGACCTCGCGCAGCCGGCGGGCGATCCGCGCCGGCATCAGGTCCAATTCTGTGCCCAGCACGCCGCCCGCCAGGCCGAGTTCTGCCAGGCGCTCGGCGACGGCCGATAGCCCGTTCATCGGCTCGACGTGCGCGACGCGTGCCTCCCGCCGGGCGTACGCCAGGCCGCGCCGGACTAGAAGGCACGTGCCTCGGGGCGAGACGAGCAGGACGGCTGGGCGCGCGGTACCGGCGTAGTACAGGATGTCACGGTGGTGGATGAGCAGGGCCGCATCGATCCCTGCTTCACTCATGCGGGCGTTGAGTTCGCTTAGGCGTTGGTTGATGTGTCCTCCAAGGGGTTAAGAAATCTCTCGTATTCGTTTAACGCGATGTGAACACAAGTGTGCTACGATATTGAATGGGACGCTGCGGACATTGATCCCGACCGTCTGCGGTCGGCTGCGTCCGCGGACGTTGATCGTGCGTCCGCGGACAGTGATAATGGGTCCGCTGATACTGGCCATGCGTTCGCCGCGTCCACCTCAGCGGCTTCAAGTATACCACAGACTGACCCGATAGGTAAGACCAAGTTGAGACTGCTTCCACGAGGCACGGTTGGCAAGCTTGCGTTCGCGCACCGGGCATGGGGGTGAGATTTCCCGTGGCCGACGCGGCTGGCGCCCAGCCAGGGCATCGTGGGGCGGGTCCATTCTTGTGTAGCAGCAGGCTGGAGCATTCGGGGCAGACGGGAGGGACTGTGAAGAACCGGGCACGGGATATCGGGGGCAGGAACACGGCGGCGGCGCTTCTGGACAGCATGCGCGCGGTTGAACAGGCGCTCGGGCAGCCACCGGGCCTGCCAGCGGAGCAACTGGTCGCTCGCATCCGGGAGTGGGAGCAGATGGTAGAGGACCTGAGCGAGAGGGAGGAACGCGCTGCAGGGCAGGAGGCGGAGTTGGCGATGCTCTACCAGATCAACGGCGTCCTGAACTCCTCTCTCGACCTGGTGGATACGCTGAACCTGGTGATGGACTCGCTGATTCAGCTCAGCGGAGCCGAGCGAGGCTGCCTGGTGTTATTGGACGACGACGGGAACCTGGACGTCCAGGCGGCGCGAAACTTCGACCAGGAGGACGTCTCTCCTTACGAGGTCGAGCTCAGCCGCACGGTCGTGCGAGACGCCGTGGCGGGCGAGCATCCGGTGCTCACGACCAACGCTCAACTGGACCCCCGTTTCTCCGAGCAGGAGAGTGTCGTTGGTTACCAGTTACGCTCCATCGCCTGTGTGCCGTTTCACGTTCGAGGCCGCGTGACGGGCGCGCTATATCTGGACAACCGGATGCGGGACGGGGCGTTCTCGCAGGCGGATCTGTCTCTGCTGACGGCTTTCGCCGATCAGGCGGCCGTGGCCATCGAAAACGCGCGCCTCTACACGATGACCGACCAGGTGCTGGCCGCGCGTGTGCGCGAGCTGACGACGCTACAGGAGATCTACCGCGAGTTGAACGCGAGCCTGGACGTCGAGCGCGTGCTGTCCCTCACGCTATCCTGGGCGCTCCAGGCGACGGGGGCCAAGGGAGGCGCGTTGAGTGTCCTGGAGGATAGCGCGGACCGGCTGCACCCGAAGGTCATCCGCACGATTGCCGGCGTTGAGGGTCGAGAGCCTGCGATGCTGGAACCCACTGTGGTGGAGCGTGCGCTCGCGAGCCTGGAGCCTATCATCATAGACCCGAGGCGCATGGTGGTGCCCATCTGCTACGAGGGCCGGGCGCTGGCCCTGCTGGACCTGCGGCGAAACGGTGATGGGCCGTTCCGGCCTGATCACGCCCAGTTTGCCGGCCGGTTGGCGGACCACGCGGCTGTCGCCGTCGAGAACGCGCGCCTGTACGAGAAGATCCGCCAGGCCAACGAGGCGAAGTCAGAGTTCGTGTCCTTCGTCTCTCACGAACTCCGCACCCCGATGACGTCGATCTGTGGCTACGCCGAGCTGCTCGAGAAGGGAATCGCTGGCCCGCTCACGCCGCAGCAGAGGGAGTTCTTGTGCACGGTTCGCAACAACGCGCGGCGGATGGAGATGCTCGTCTCTGACTTGCAGGACATCTCGCGGCTCGAAGCCGGGAAGCTGTACCTGGAGGTAGAGCCGGCGCGGCTGGCAGACGCGCTGACCAACGCGCTGCAGGCCACGCAGGCACAGATCGCGGATCGCTCGCGGGGGTTGGCCGTGGACGTGCCGGATGACCTGCCGCCGGTCCTCGCCGACCGGGCGCGCCTGACACAGATCCTGATCAACCTGCTCAGCAATGCCTACAAGTACACACCCGAGGGTGGGGGAATCGACGTACGGGCGTGGTTGGAGGGCGCCCACGTGCACTGTGCCGTCTCCGACACCGGCATCGGCATGTCGGAGGAGGATCAGGCCCGGCTGTTCACCAAGTTCTTCCGCTCGGAGGATCCGGCGGTGCGGGAGGTCGCCGGTACCGGGCTGGGGCTGTGCATCGTGAAGAACCTGGTCGAGGTGCAGGGCGGCGAGATCGCGGTGGAGAGCGAGTTGGGGGTGGGGACGACGTTCACGTTCACCGTGCCGGTGGCTTGAGGGTGAGGCTGCGGGCGCGGTCGAATTGGTATTGTTGGTCCGCCCGGTGTGGTAGTCTGGTTGGTATTGCCGGCCCGCCCGATGCTGAAGGCATCGGGCTACGGAACGGCGGGTGATGAATCACCCTTGAAGAGCAGCCTGATCTTGATCGGGCGTGCAATCTCTCCTGGCTGGCCCATCGCCCGCGACGGGTCTCATCTCTCCTCAGTCTTAGCTCACATAGAATTGCCCTCCGGGCGGTTTTGTGCTACACTTGCGTTGGCGGCGTTCAACCGAAGATCAGGGCCACGAGGACGCAGGAGGGCGGGATGGCGAAGCGGAGGGCGATTCCCACGGCGGTACGAGACAGGTTGCTGGTCGAGGCCATGCACCGCTGTTGCCTCTGCCCGGAGCACCACGACGTGACCGACCTGCACCACATCGTGCCCATCAGCGCGGGCGGGCCGAACACCCTGGACAACCTGATGGTCGTGTGCCCCACCTGCCACGCCAAGATCCACCGCATCCGCAACCGCTATACCATCGAGCAGTTGCGCATGTACAAGGAGCGCTGGGTGCGCCTGTGCGCGCTGGGACTGCCGCTAGACGTGCGGTTGGCGCGGGCCTTCGACTACACACGGCCGCCGGAGCCTGTGGGCGAAGTGACGGCGGTTGAGGTCCCAGATCCTCCTCCGCCCATTGGGTTGGACTCCCCAGATGGGGGAGAGCGAGAGGACAGCTACCTCTCCAATCCTTTCGACGACCACGGGCGCGTCAACGATCCCGCCCGCTTCTTCGACCGGCGCCGCATCCTGCGCGAACTGCGCCAATGCCTGGTCGCCGGCAACAGCGTCTCGCTGGTCGGTGAGCTGGAGATCGGCAAGTCGTCGCTGCTGTACCGCCTTTACCAGACCGGAAAGGCGTGGCTGCCCGGCGCGACCGTGCTCTTCCTAGACCTGCAAGGGATCGCGGACGAGGAAGACTTCTGCGTCGAGGTGCTGGATCGGCTGGGAATGGGGAGAATGGGGAGAATAGGGAGCGCGTCGGGGACCTGCGCGCCCGGCTCCAGGCAGGTGGTCCGAGACCTCAGGCGGGTGCTTCAGCGCAGCCGGATCGTGCTGCTGCTGGATGAGGTGGAGCGACTGTGTGACGTGGCTTTCTTCCCGCGCCTGCACGACCTCCTGCGCGCGCTGGCCCAGGAGCCGGCGGTGACCCTGGCCGTGGCCAGCCACCGCCCGCTGGTCGAGGTGTTCCCGCCGTCCAGCGCCACCTCCCCCTTCCACAACGTCTTCACCGAGAAGCGCCTGGGGCCATTCACGCGCAAGGACGCCCGAGACTTCCTGGCGCACCGGCTGCGGGGAACGGAGATCGCGTTCATGCCCGCGCAGGCGGAGCGGCTGGTGCAGGAAAGCGGCGGCCACCCGGCCCGCCTGCAGCGCCTGGCCTACGACCTGTTCGAGCGCAAGCGGAGGTAGCCATGCCCACCTTCCCCTCCTACGACGGCCCGCCCCTGCCGGAGGTGCTGAACCCCCTGAATCCGCGCCACTACTGGATGCTGGCCGACTGGATCTTTTTCAAGCCCTCGCGGCTCAGGCAGTACCTGCACCACGCGGATCCCGAACTCTATTTCCAAAGCGGCTGGCGCGCGTTGCTGTCTGCGTTGCTCTTGCCGGCGTGCCGCAGTTTGCTGTGGATGGTGCCGATATTGGTCTTGATCATCTCTGCACTGTTTTCTGCTCCCGCGTCCTGGGCCGTGTCAGCGGCCCAGGGCACAGAGGCGAATTGGGGACGGTGGGCGGTTGGCGTGGCGGTTGGCGCGGCGTTTGGTGTGGCGTTGGGCATGACGTTGCGCGTGGCGGGTGGCGTGGCGGTTGGCGTGGCGGGTGGCGCGGCGTTTGGCGTGGCGGGTGGCGCGGCGTTTGGCGCGGCGTTTGGCGTGGCGTCTGGCGTGGCGTTTGGCGTGGCGGATGGCGTGGCGCATGACGCGGCGTCTGGCGTGGCGTTTGGCGTGGCGGTTGGCGTGGCGTTGGGCGTGGCGGTTGACGTGGCGTATGGCGTGACGAGTGGCGCGGGAGTTGTCTTGTTGTTTGGCGTAGCGTTTGGCATAGCGCTTGTTGTGGCACCAGCGATTGGCGTGCCGCGTAGTGCGGTACTCGACATGGTATTCAACGACCTGGGTGGCGTGTTGGGCGGCGTGGCGAGTGGTGTGGCGTATGGGGTAGGTCTTGTTCGCGGCGTCTTCTACGCCTTTCAAGTCTGTTGGGCTCTCGGGCATCTCATCCGCCTGGACTGCCCGTCCCGTCGACTGGCTTCCCACCCAGGGTTGCGGGACGAGTTGGCCGTCCTGCCTTTCCCAGGCCTGGCTAGGCTGCTAGCGGAGGTGCTGGCGGAGGACTTCCCGGCTGGGCTGCGGGCCGCTCGCGGGCTGCTGCGCGACCCCTTCCAGCGCTGGGCTGTGGGTCGAGGCTTTGCCCGCTTCCTGGCTGCAGGATCTGACCCGCTGACTGCCGTGTACCGCGCCCTCCCCGACCCGCTGCTGGACGAGTATCCCGTTGAGCCGCTGGACGAGCAGGATGTGCGGCTTTGGCCGCCAGTGCTGGCCCTATGGCTGGGGGAGCTAGGGGGCGTTTTCGTGGACGGCAGTGGGGGGCCGTTCCGCAGCTTCGAGCGTCTGGCCTGGGTCGTGACCTGCTACGTGCGCGGACGGCATCATCAGCAGGTGGCCCCGCTGGCCCGCTTCCTGCTCCGCCTGCTGGATGAGGAGCAGGTGGCCAATGCCGGGCCGGAACTCAAGCTGCTGGAGGAGGCGGCGACGGCGGTGCGCGGCCTGCCCCACGGCGAGGAGGTGGCCCTCTCGCTGGCGGCCCTGGCCCGGCTGGCGGGACTGACGGATCTGGAGGGCATCGCCAGGGCCTGGCGCGGGATGGGGTGGCTGGAGCGTCTGCCGAAACCGCCGCTGCGGCCCCAGGTCGTGGAGGCCTTGCGCGGCCTGGGGGACGTCGCCGCCGAAGTGGCCCGCTATCACCATGCCACCAGCCCGGCCACCCAGGCGGGCGCGCTCAACCGGGCGGTCGGCATGCTGAACGAGCTGGAGGGCTACGTCGAGGACATCCACCTGCCGGAGCGCACGCTGCTACGCCTGGCGGTGCGCCGTTGGCAGTCGGTGGTGGCCGGGGCGGCCGGCCGGATGGGCGAGCGGGCCTTGCGGGAGATGGCGCCCGATGCCCGGCGGGCGCTGGCCGGCGGGGCGCGCAGGGCCGACCTGTGGTCCCGCCCCGCCGAGCCCTTCCCCAACCCGTACAAGACCGGGGACCCGGTGGCGCCACCGATGCTGGTCGGCCGGGGGGACGTGTTCCACCGCATTCAAGGAGTCTGGGGAAGCAAGGCCAACCCTGACTCGGTCATCCTCTACGGCCACCGGCGCATGGGCAAGTCGTCGATCTTGCGCAATCTCGAGCCCTACGCCCCGCCCGGCT
Source organism: uncultured Anaerolineales bacterium (assembly GCA_964649415.1). Lineage (GTDB taxonomy): Bacteria > Chloroflexota > Anaerolineae > B4-G1 > B4-G1 > CAZYSK01. Next base: position 69,474 of record CAZYSK010000019.1, on the reverse strand, counting down.
CGCTCCTGGTCTACGCCGACCTTAAGGGCGAGTCAGCCTTCGCGGAGGGCACCCACCACCTGCTGCGGGCGCTGGCGGACGCGGTGGTCTGGTACGCCGAAAAGCGGGGCCTGGCGCTCCCACAGCCTGACCCCGCCGACTACGCCACCCCTGCCGAGGCGACTCTTTTCTTCCGCCGGCTGCTGCGCCGGGCGCTGGCGGCGCTGCCGGAGGGCGGCAGCCTGATCCTGGCGCTGGACGAGTTCGAGGCCGTGGACGAGGGCGTGCGGGATAATAAGATCGGGACCGAGATCTACGACTACCTGCGCTCCCTGTCGCAGGAGCCGCACGTGGTGCTGGTCTTTGCGGGCTTACATACGCTGGACGAGATGAGCCGCGACTATTGCCAGGCCTTCTTCGGTTCCTACGTCAACATCCCCGTCTCGTATCTCTCGCGAAAGGCGGCGGAGCAGTTAATCGCCCGGCCCACACCCGATTTCCCTCTTGACTACCACGCCCGCGTGGTGGCGCGCGTCATCCACGAGACCCACGGCCAGCCGCTGCTGGTGCAGCGCATCTGCCAGGAACTGGTCAACCACGTCAACCACGAGCTGTTCGACCTGGAGCCGGAGAAGGACCGGGAGGCGCGGGTGTTGCCCGAGGATCTGGAGGCGGTGCTGGGCGACGACTTCGTGCGGGGCGAGACCCGCTACTTCGACGGCATCTGGAGCGACCAGGTGGCCGGGCGCGGCGCGGTGGAGACGGCGCTGCGGGCGCTGGCCGCCGGCCCGGCGACGGCGGAGGCACTGGCCCGCGGCACCGGGCTCCCGCTTCCGGAGGTCATAGAGGCGCTAACCTATCTGAAGACCCGGGACCTGGCCGACGTTGACGCCGAAGGCCGGTGGGACCTGATTGTCCCGCTGATGCGGCGCTGGCTGCGGCTGCGGGCGGGCCGGGGGTGAAACGCGGGACGGACATGCATCAGCTCAAGCCCGATTGATCGGGCGCTGTTCCGTAGGCCGGCGACTTCATCGCCGGCCGGTTCTGGGCGGCAGGAACATCGGCCCAAGCCCGATTGCTCGGGCGCTGCTCTGTAGACCGGCGACTTCATCGCCGGTCGTTGCTGATCTCCTGATCCCCCTCTTGGCGGACCCATCGTCCGCGATAGGCACCATCACGGTCGGAGGACGACTAAAGTCGTTACTACGAACAACGAAGGCCTCACCCGCCCGCAATCAGAGTAATCACCCGCACCTCCGCGCCGTCGGGAATGGTGCGGGTGGGGTAGTGCTCGTGGGGCACGACCTGCCCGTCGATCTTGATGACCGTGAGCATGCGCGGGAAGTTATAGCGCAATCGCTCCAATAGCGCCGAGACGGTCATTCCCTCGGCCCACTCGACCTCGTCGCGATCGTTGACCCGGATCAAGTCCCCTCGCTTCCAGAATCCATCCCTGCATTCTCCAGGCTCCTGGACATGCGCGCCATCGCTTCTCGCACGGCGAGCAGCGTCTCGATCCGCCAGTGTTCCAACCGTTCCAGGTCGCTGGTCCGTCCCCATGTCTCCCAACCCTGGCACAGGTCATCGTAGATGGCGCGTGCCTCATCCTGCGTCATCCCGGCCAGGCGCTCCATTCGCTCCCGCTCGATAACGGCGGCCGCGTGCGCGTAGCCGCGTAGCCGCGTAGCGGCGCGCGCACGCGCGCCGCCTCCCGCTTGAAACGGGCCATCGACCTCTGCCCCCGATCCACCGCCCCCCGTCCATCCTCAACCAGGTTGCAGATCCGCCAACCCGCCGAGTTGCCGATTCGCTGATTTGCAGACTTGCAGACTTGCAGACTTGCCGATTTGCAGATTTGCTGACTTGCTGATTCGCTCCCCTACAGGTACTTTTCGACGACGGCGACGACGTCCGGGAAGTCGATCCCCAGCTTCTTCAGCGTCTCGACCTTGGGCACTGCGTCGTTCGTCCAGCCGCGGCGTGCGTAGACGGCGTCCTTCAGCCTCTCGTACTGGTCCTCACGGTGCTCGCGCAGCGCAGCCATCTTCTCCTCGGTGCTCATCCCTGCCGGGTCCAGCCCTAGGAGCTCCTGCAACTGCTTGTCGTAGCGCTCGGCCCGCGATTCGTACTCCTCGGCGGTCACCGGCCCCACCGAGCGGTAGGGAATGTCGTCGTGGTCCCGCCGCCCGTGGCCCAGCCGGATGTTGAACACCCGCTGGAAATTGTAGACCGTCTCCGACATGGTGATGAGGTCCTCTTTGGTAACCTCGCGCCCGGTGACGCCGGAGAAGATGTCCACAAAGTTCTGGACGTGCTCGGGAACCTTGGCCGGCTCATCGGTCTCGGCGTTGTCAGGGGGGAGGATATCGTTCCAGATGACCTTGCAGAACCCGCACAGGCCGAACCAGGTGCGGAACATGGGGTAGTAGTGTAGCGCCTCGGCTTTGTCCTCGAAGGTAGGAATCTGGTTGTTCACCTGGTCCATGAAAATGAGCCAGGCCTCGTCGTGCTGCGGCCCCTTGTTCGTCAGCCCGTAGCCGCCCTGCTGGGCCAGCGACTCCTTGGTGACGTACTCGGAGTACTCCAGGCCCTTGGCCTCCATGCCGATGTCCTGCACGAACTGGGGATCCGCGCCGAACGCCTCGACGAAGTGCTGCTTCATGCGGCGGATGCCCTGCCCGGCGATCTTGCCGAAGCCCTCGCCGTGCGCCATCTGGTGCAGGAGTTCGAGCGCCGCGTCGGCGTTGCCGAAATGGAGCGCCAGCCCGCCGGTCTTCTCCTCGTCCAGGATGCCGGCCTCATAGCACTCCATCACGAAGGCGGTACCGGTGCCGAAGGAGATGGTGTCCATCCCGTAGTTGTCGCAGTAGAAGTTCATCTCCACGATGTCGTCAGGGTCGAAGATGCCACAGTTCGACCCCACGCCGCCCAGGGTTTCGTACTCGGGACCGTCCACGATGACCGGCTGTCCTTTGAACGGCCCGGTGCGCGGGACAAATCCGTCCACGGCGTGCGTGCAGGACAGGGTACAGCCGTACCAGCAGCCGTCGGTGAGCCCCTTGGCGAACCGTTCCTCCCACACTGTGCTGTTGATCTTGGGCGCGTCTGGGTGGGAGCCGTACTTGTAGTTGTTGACCGGCAGCAGGTCGTGGTCGTTCATGATCTGGACCAGGTAGGACGTACCCCCATGGCGCATGCGGCACTGCACGTCGTCGTAGTCGTGGATTTCCTTGTGCATCTTGATGCCGACGCGGGTGATGCGCTCCGGGTCGGCCGGGTGATTGGAGTCGCTGCGCACCGGAGGGCTCTTCACTACCAGTGCCTTGACCTGCTTGTCGCGCAGGACCGTGCCGATCCCGCCCCGTCCGGCCTGCTTGAAGCGTGGGGCCTTGCGCTTGCGGTCGTAATAGCTGAAGTTGAGGCACCCCATGCGCGTGTTATCGGCTCCGGTTCCGGCCGAGACCACCGACATGAAGTAGCGATCCTCCTCCTTCTCCGTCATCTGCTCGATCAGCCAGTGGTTCACCGGGTAGGTGTCCACCGGCGCGTCGGGCGCTTCCTCGATCGTGACCCGCCCGCCGGGACCGTCGATGACGACGATGACGTCTTCCTCCGCCTTGCCTTGGATCTCAATCGCATCCCATCCGGCGAACTTGAGCAGCGGTCCGAAGTGGCCGCCGACGTTCGAGTCGATCACCACGTCCGTCAGGGGCGAGATGGAGACGACCAGGGACTTGCCGGAGCCGGGGTATTGGGTCGTGCCGCCGCAAGGCCCGGTGGAGATGATAATCTCGTTCTCGGGATCGTCCCACTTGGTGTCGTCCTCGACGGCGTGCCACAGCAGCCACAGGCCGAAGCCGCGACCGCCGATGAATTTGTCCTTCATCACGTCGGTGACCGGCCTGGCACTGATCGTGTTGTCGGAAAGATTGACGTAAAGGGTCTGGTCCGTGTACCCCCGCTGGGCGGGCGCGAGCTCGTAGGTGAATTCAGCCAGTACGCGACGGGGCGCGTGGGTTTTTTCTGTCATGATCTTCCTCCGTATGATGCGCCTGCCCCATCACGCTGGTTGGGGTGGGGGCGGGGACTCGATATCCGTAATGTCCACGATGGCCAATGCTTCGTTGGGGCATTCCGCGACACACTTGCCGCAAGCAATGCACTTGAAAGGTTCCTCCTGGTCGGCGTGATGGAACATTGCCCCGTAGGGACAGAATCCGACACACGACAGGCATCCCACGCACAGTTTCTTACGCAGGCGTACGATGCCCCGCTTGTCCCGGTAGAGCGCCTCCGTGGGGCAGACCTCGATGCACGCGCCACATTGGTTGCAGAAGGTGGCGTGCAGCAGGGTCTGTCCGTCGTCTTGAATGCGAATACTGGACTTCTCCGAGTCCACGACTTTGAACCAGGTCTCGGAGCAGGTCTCCTCGCACACACAGCACCCGACGCAGAGTTCGGGGTCATATGACAGGACTTTCATAGTGTGTCCTCCCTTTCGTGTTGGAGTATAGCAGCGGTACTCCATACTATCACGTCCCTGTGGTGAGGTCAAGTGACGCCTGTCACGACGGGGAAGTGTGGAATGACAGAAGACTAGCGAGCCCGCAGCCGCAGGCCCACCGGGCAGTGGTCGCTCCCCATGACGTCGGGCAGGATGGAGGCATCCGTGACCCGGTCCAGCAGCTCGGCGGCGACGAAGAAGTAGTCAATTCGCCAGCCGACGTTGCGCGCCCTGGCCCCGGTGGGCACCGACCACCAGGTATACTGCCCGCTCAGGCCTGGGTGGAGGTGCCGGAACGTGTCCACGTAGCCTGCCTCCAGCACGCGGTCGAGCCAGGCCCGTTCTTCCGGCAGGAAGCCGGTCGTGTTCTGGTTCGCCTTGGGGCGTGCCAGGTCTATCTCTCTGTGGGCCGTGTTGACGTCGCCGCAGAAGATGAGCGCGTGGCCCTGGGCGCGGTGTCGCTCACACATCTGCAGAAACGCGTCGTAGAAGGCCAGCTTGAAGGACACGCGCCGGTGGTCTCGGCCGCCGTTGGGGAAGTAGCAGTTGACCAGCGTGAAGGTGGGATAGTGGGCCACGATGGTGCGTCCCTCCTGGTCGAACTCAGGAACTCCCAGGCCGAATTGCACGTCCAGCGGCTTGGGACGCGTGAGCAGCCCGGTGCCGCTGTAGCCCTTCTTGCTGCGGGAGCTGTTCCAGAAGCTGTGGTAGCCGGTTGGTTGGGCCAGGGCGGCCGGCAACTGGGTCTCCTCGGCCCGTGTCTCTTGCAGGCACAGGATGTCGGGACTGGCCTCGGCCAGCCAGTCCAGGAAGCCCTTCCTGTGTGCCGCCCGGATGCCGTTGACGTTCCAGGAGAGTAGGCTAAGCTCGTCTGGCATGGGTATTGGGGTCAGGGTATTCTGTGGCATGGTCGGGTTGTCTGCGTCAACTGCGTCTCGGTCTAGCGGTGCAGGCGGCGTGTCTCCTCGAACAACCGCGCGTTGTTGATGCACACAGCGGCCAGGGCTGCGAGCAACCGCAGTATGCCTGTATCGTCCTCGGTGAATCCGGGCTGCGGCTTGTTCAATGCTTCCACTACGCCGATGACGCGGTCCTTGACCATCAACGGTACGCACAGGATGGAGCGGGCGACGAAGCCCGTTATCTCGTCGAAAGCGGGGCTGAAGCGGGGATCGGACTGGGCGTCGTGGGCCAGGAGCGGCTCGCCGTGCTGGGCTACCCAGCCCGCGATGCCCTGGCCGGGCGCCAGCCGCAGGCTGACGAGTACGCTTGCGTCCGTTCCTGTGCCCGAGCGGAACACCAATTCCCCGGTTTCCTCGTCGAGCAGGAAGATGGAAGTCACGTTGACCTCCAGGACCCGGCTTGCCCCGCGGAGTATCGCGTCGAGTAGTCCGTCCAGGTCCAGGGTGGAGACCAATGCCTGGCCCACCTCGTACAGCGCGGTGAATTGGCCGACTCGTCGCTCCAGTTCCTGGTTGGCGACCAGCACTTGCTCGGTCAGCATAGCCCGCTCGCGGCGCAACCGCTCCTCTGACAGCGCCCGTTCGACCGCGTCCTGCAACTCCTGCAGCCCGAATGGCTTCTTGATGTAGTCCCTGACGCCCAGGCGCAGCGCCTCAATGGCCAGGTCTTCTGAGCCACCGGCTGTCACGATTACCACTGGAACGCTGCGCTGATGCCCTTTCAGCCGATGAAGGATTTGCATCCCGTGCATCTTCGGGAGAAGCAGATCCAGGATGATCAGATCGGGCCGTTCCTCCAGGGCCAGGCTCAGACCCGTGACACCGTCGTAGGCGACAGAGGTTTCGTAGCCGCTCTGTTTCATCACCTTGTCCATCAACTCGGCAAGGTCCCTCTCGTCCTCTACAATCAGAATTCTCTCTCTAGCCATGAGTCTATCCTCTGGCGTAGAACGGGAAGGCGGGGGGCTGCCCGTGGGCCTGCGAGATTCGTCGCGGTGGTGTGTTCGTGGCGAGTGGTCGGGCGTTTTCGGGGGGGATGCTGGCGCCGCATCTGTCGATTCTGACTCTGTTCAATTGGTGTTATGCCTATTATATGCCAGACTTGCGGGGGATGCAAAACCTGGCGTGATGCCGGTCGAGGTGATTGCTGTCAAACGTCAGACGTCGGATATCGAGCGGATGAAAGCCTTGGGTGGCTCTGCCTTCGGGATAGGGTAGGCACGGATGGATCGCATCGGGCGGGTATAGTAGGCAAAAGGGGCGCGGGAACCGCGCCCCTACAAGTGATGGATGGTAGATAGCATGCGGTGGAAAGGCTGTATCCCCCAGTCCCCTTGTCGCCTTGTCGCCTTGTCCCCTTGTCCCCGTGTCCCCCTGTCCGCTTGTCTCTTTCCTACGCTGTCGCCCGCACTGCGGCTCGCCGGGAGGCGGCTTTCTCCCAGACGACCAGCAGTGGCACGGCGATGAAAATGGCTGAATAGGTCTCGCTGACCATGCCCACCAGCATCGTGGCGATAAACGGCTTGATCGACGTCCCGCCGAACAGGATGATGGCGACCATCACGAACATAGCGTTGAGCTGCGTCGCCAGCGAGCGGTGGATTGTCTCCAGGATGGAGCGGTTGACCACCGTCTCGTATGACTCGGTCTTGTGCCGGGGGATGTTCTCGCGGATACGGTCGAAGACCACGATCACGTCCTGCACTGAGAAGCCGATCACGGTCAGAATGGCGGTGAGGAACAGCGCGTCCACCTCCCAGCCGGCGACGATGCCCATGAGCGCGTAGAACCCGAAGGAGATGAGCAGGTTGTAGGTCATTCCCGCGATGGTGCAGATACCATAGCGGACGGCGTGCGGCACGCGGCGGAAGGAGAACCACATAAAGGCCACGATGACGAGCGCGGCGACGAGTATCGCCAACCCCGCGGCGCGGGCTACCTCGCCGCCCACCGACGGCTCCACCGTGTCGAAGGTTAGTGCGTCGCGGTCCACGGCCCCTACCTGTTCTTCCAGCGCTAGCAGGAGGCCGCCGACCTCGTCGGCCGTGACCTCGCGTGTGCGCACCTGCCAGGTGTGCTCCTCTGGGGTGCCCAGCGGCTGCACGATGGCGCTGTCCATGCCATATTCGGCGAACACGGCGCGGATGTCGTCTTCGCTGACCGCTTGGTCAAAACTGAGCACGAAGATAGAGCCACCGCTGAAGTCAATGCCGATTCGCATGGGCTGGCCGAAGCGGATGGTCGAGACGACCATGGCGACGATGCTCAGCGCGACGAGAATGCCCGAGATGAGGAAGTACCAGCGGCGTTTTTCGACGATGTTAAACATGGTTTATACCCCCAGCAGCCACTTGCGCTCGGCAACCCACCGGCCGGCCACCTCGGCCACCTGGCGGACGAAGGTCCGCGTGGCGAAGACGGCTGTGAAAATGTTGACAAACGTGCCGATGGCCAGTGTGATGGCGAAGCCCTTGACGATGCTGGCCCCGAAGTTGGTGCCGAAGAAGAAGAGAATCGCGCAGATGATCAGCGTCGAGATCTGCCCATCTCGAATGGATGGCCACGCGCGGCTGAAGCCGATCTCTATGGCGGTGGTCAAGCCCCGCCCGCGGCGCAGTTCCTCCTTCATGCGCTCGAAAATGAGGATGTTGGCATCTACCGCCATCCCCGATGAGAGGATGAAGCCGGCGATACCGGGTAGCGTGAGCGTGATCGGGACCAGCTTGTAGAGCGCGAAGTTGAGCAATACGTAGATGATCAGCGCCAGGTCGGCCAGGCCGCCTGGCAGCCGGTAGTATACCAGCATGAACAGCAGCACGATAACCAGGCCGATCACCCCGGCACGGACGGACCGCTCCACTGACTCGGCACCCAGCGTCGCGCCGATGCGGTTGAAGCTCTCGACGCGCAGCGGGACGGGGAGCGCGCCGTAGCGCAGTTGGATTGCCAGTTGGCGGGCCGCGTCGAACGTGAACTCGCCGGAGATGGAGGCCTGCCCGTCGGGGATCGGCTCCCTCACGCTTGGGCAGGAGAGGATTGCTTTGTCTAGCACGATACACAGAAACTGCCCCACGTGAGAACCGGTGTAATCAGCGAACACCTGAGTGGCTTCGGCGTTGAGCTCGAAAGGAATGATGTATTCGTTCTGCTCTGTGCGGTCGAGCCCCACGTTCTTCACGTCGGCGCCGGTGAGTATCGTCTCGTAGACCTTCGCGCCAGACGCCGGAGGTGCCGCGGGTTGTGGGGCCACGACGGCGCTCGCGGATTGTACCAATCCGCCGGCGAGACTCTCGACGGTCGGTACGATCGTGATCGCCTCGATCAGGTCGCCGATGGCGATGGATTGGACGACGTCCATCCCGGCGCTCACTTGCCCAAAGACGGTGTATGCACCGTCCAGTTGGGGTGTCGGCGCCAGCGTGATGTAGAACTGGCTGCCGCTGGATGCGCGCTCCGGGTTCATCTCGTCCCCCAGGCGGGCCATGGCGATCGCGCCCTCGACGTGGGGCAGACCGATCTCTGCCGGTATGGTGTAGCCGGGGCCTCCTCCACCAGTGCCCAGCGGGTCCCCGCCCTGGATCACGAAGCCGGGCTCCACCCGGTGGAACGTCAGCCCGTCGTAGAAGCCTTGCTGAGCCAGGAAGACGAAGTTGTTGACGGTCTGTGGAGCGGCAGCCGGGTCGAGCGCCACGACGATATCGCCCTGCGTGGTTGAGATCGTGGCGGTGTACAGCGTGCCCACGTCGATCTGCAGCGCAGCCGGTGCACTGTACATGTCGCTGCGTTCGAGGGGGTCTGCTGGCATAGGGGGCAACGCTTCCTCTGCCGCTTCGCCGCTTTCAAGGACGGTCTCCGTTGGGCTGACCGGGGTAGTGGACGTCATCTCCGCGCCTGCCATGCCTCCACTCGGTCCTCCCATCGTCGTCGTGATGACGGTCCCGGGTGCCAGGGGAACGTTGCCGGCATCCACAAACTCCAGCAGTGCCGTGCCCTTGATTGTCTCCACGGCCTGCTCTGGGTTTTCGATACCGGGCAATTCGACGATGATGCGGCGTTCGCCCTGGGCCTGCACGATTGGCTCGGTCAAGCCCAGGCTGTTGACGCGGTTCTCGACGATGCGGCGGGCGGTCTCCATCGAGGCGGCGTCTAGCTCCTGTCCCGCCTGTGCGTCGGCGGCCAGCAGGACCTGGAGACCGCCTTGCAGGTCAAGTCCTAACCGTAGCGCGATGTCCCGCTGTTCTGCCGGTTGCCAGAAGACCAGGTTCTCTGCCCAGGCTGGATGATCGATGTCCAGGTCCACAAACAGGGCCACGATCGCGATAAGAATGATGATGGCGAGCTGCCAGGTTGTGGGTTTTCTCATAGCGTTCCTTTCGAAGCGCGCGGATGCGCCGACCGCTTGCGTGTCGGCGTCGGCACGATCCGCCTCTTGAGGATTGGTCGTGATGTGCTAGTTGTCGGAATATCGGAATAGTGGGCAGATTATAACCGGGTGGGGCAGTTGTGTCAATCCGCCGCAGCGCCATACGTCACGGTAGGGGCGGGTCTTGTACCCGCCCGGTCTTGCAGGAGGCGCGCCTTCCAGCCTGGGGCAAGTAGGGGCGGGGCTCGTACCCGCCCGGCCTCGTGCCTGCCTGGGCCTGTGCCTACCTGGACTTGTGGGCCTGCCAGGTCGTCGAGTCTTGCCCTGCCGCGATCTGTGTGCCCGGCCCCTTTCCAGGGGAAGGTGGTGTTTCCAGCAACACCTGGACCAACAGTCCCGCTTCGGCACCAGTGAGAATGTGTCCGCGCGACTCTGGGTGGCGTTGTACCAATTCAACCATGCGCGCTACCTTGTCCGCCATGCCGCCGGTGACGTCCACCCGCTCGGACCCGGTCAGCGCTGCCTGCAGGGCGGGCATATCGGCCGGCGTGATATGTGGCACCACAGCGCCGTCTGAATCCAGCACGCCCGCCACTTCGCCCAGCAGCAGGATGCGACCCGGGCGCAGTTCGTCGGCCAGGTAGACGAAGATGTCCTCGGTCGAGATGATGGTACCCCCGCGCACGTCGTCCGCCGCCACGTCGCCGTAGACCAGCGGCACCAGGCCTTGCGCCAGAGCCACGTGGATCGGGTGGGTGTCCATGTGCTGCAGCACGCCGTCTTGGCAGCGGGCGGAGGCTGAAGGCGGTACGCTCAACACGGGAACGCCGGCCCCGAGGAAAGCGTCGGTCACGATGCGGTTGAGCCGGGCTGCCGCGGCGGCCACCCCGGCGTAGCCGCGCCACTGCGCGGGGGTCTGCACGCCTTGGCGCGTGCCGTATGGCTTGGCTGCCCAGTGCCCGAAGGACCCGGATCCATGCCCGATCAGGAGCGTCATGTCGGGGGCTGCGTCCAGCACCTGGCGCACCTCCTTGGCCAGGCGGGTGATCGTCTCCCGCCGGGGGGTGGAGGGGCGCGACTTGTCGGTGATGAGAGATCCACCGAGTTTGAGGAAAACGTGGACATTGCGGATATTCTGGGACATGTGTCTACTCCGTTGCCGAGACCATGGTGCGAATCACTCGCTTGGCCCCCGCCTCGATTAGAGCCTCTTCGACTTCCACAGCAAGCTCGTCCTCCACCAGCGCGATTATGTTTCCGCCCAACCCTGCACCTGAGAGCTTGGCCCCTTGCGCGCCAGCGAAGCGCGCTACGTCCACCAGTTCGTCCAGTTCCGGCGATGAGACGTCCAGCTCGATGAGCAGGGCGTGGTTCTCGGACATGAGGGCCCCCAACGCCTCGCTGTCACCCGTCTCAATCGCCCGCCGGGCCTCGTCAGCCAGGTCGCCGATCTGGTCGAATAGAGCGTCGTAGTGGGCAGGGGTGCGCGTCCAGGCCCGGCGCACGTGCTCCACGGCGACCTTGGTGGAGCTGGGAATGCTGGTGTCAGCGATGATCAGTGTGAAGGGCGCGGCGACGGACAGGCGCTCGATCGGCTGCCCGCGGACGAAGAACACGGGCCGTTCGTAGACGACGACGGTGTTGTCGATCCCGCTGGGTGTGCCATGGTGGATCTTCTCGATCTTGAACACGAGCTCGCTCGTCTCCGACGGTTCCAACGTTCGCCCCAGGAAGGCCGCCAGCGCGCGGATGAGTGCGGCGGACACAGCCGCCCCACTGCCCATCCCGCTGGCGATGGGAATCGTAGAGCTGATTGTGAGCGTCGCGTCGGGCTCGGGGGCCGATAAGTGTGCCAGCGTGAGCCGTGCAGCGGCCGACAATGGCTCATCCTCCGGGGCCGTAGCCAGGGCGAATTGCATCGGACGTGGGCTGTCCGCCGGACGTGGGCTATCCGCCGGATGTGGTGTATCCGCCGCAAGATCGGAGGCGACGAGCGTCAGCCCGCTGGCGGGGGGAGCGGTCGCCGCCGTCACGGTGGCCCGCACCTGCGTCACCGGCACGGCGATAGCGGGTCTTCCGTAGACGACTGCGTGCTCGCCGAACAAGATGACTTTGCCTGGAGCGGATGATTGGAGCGGTACGGATGCCATATTTAGGGTCTCAGGAAGTACATCACCGTGACCACACTTAGCCCCCAGAGCATCAGCGTGGCCTGGAACGGGCGATCCGACAGCACGATTTCCTCGGGCGCGCCGCCCACTCCCTTGACGTGGATCAGGTAGAGATACCGGAAGAGACCGTACAGGACGAAGGGGATGGTCAGCATCATCACGTGATTGGATGGCAGACCCTCGGCGGAGAAGGTGTAGAGAGCATAGGCCACGAGTGTCGAGGACGTGACGATGTTGATCGCCTGGTCGAGCAGCGGCAGGTTGTAGTCCTCCAGGCTCTGGCGGTGCATATTGGCGTTGTCCTTCAGCAGCACCAGTTCGTGGCGCCGTTTGCCAAAGCCAATCAGGAGTGCCCCCAGTGTCATGCAGATGTAGAGCCAGGGCGAGAAGCGCTCTGCCGCCACCAGTGGCACACCAGCCGCCACGCGGAGCACGAAGCCGGCCGCGATGACCATCACGTCGATGATGACCACGTCTTTGAGCCAGAAGGAGTAGGCGATCTGCATCAGCAGGTATCCGAGCAGGATGACCGCGAAGACCGGGTCGAGCAGGAAGCCCAGCGGCAGCGCGACGAGGGGGATCAGCACCGCTGTGATGATGGCCACGCCGGTCGACAGCCGGCCGCTGGCGAGGGGCCGATTGCGTTTCTTGGGATGTTGGCGGTCCTTCTCGATGTCGGCCAGGTCGTTGATGATGTAGACGGTTCCAGAGATGGCGCACAGTAGGGCGAAGCCGGCGACGGTGCGCGCCAGGTAATTCATATCGAAGAGCTTGACGTCGAAGACGAGAGGCGCGAAGACGAAGATGCTCTTGATCCATTGCTTGGGCCGCATGGTTTTGACTAATTCGACGAGCACGCTATTGACCTCCAAGAGAATGCGCATGCAGGCACCCTTGCACACTGCGAAGTGCGTCGCAGTGCACCGCCGGATGCACGTTATCCGCGATGATACCAGATATGGTCTGTTTCGGCAAACAGGGTGCCGACCTGACGAGTTTCGGAAAGTCGGTCAGGTCTGGTCTTGCCTTTGCTTCGTTCTTGGGGTATGATTGTGTTGGCGTGGTCAAGAAACGGGCGAAGGAACGCTTGGACGTTTTGCTGGTCGAGCGGGGGTTGACCGGGAGCCGTTCGCAGGCCCAACGGTTGATTCGGGCTGGGTTGGTGCGCGTGGCGGGGCAGGTCTCCGACAAGCCGGGCACGCGGGTGCCGGTCGGTGCCGACGTCGCCTTGCAGGCGCGTCCGCGCTTCGTGGGCCGGGGCGGCGAGAAGCTGGACGCCGCCGTCGTGCGCTTCGAGCTGGACGTGGCGGGCGTCGTGGCGGCCGACGTGGGCGCCTCGACCGGCGGTTTCACCGACTGCCTGTTGCAGCACGGCGCGCGCCGCGTGTATGCCATTGACGTGGGATACGGCCAGTTGGACTGGGGGCTGCGGAACGATCCGCGTGTGGTCGTGATGGAGCGCACAAACGCCCGCTACCTGGAGATCCTGCCGGAGCCGGTGGACCTGGTCACGGCGGACGTGTCATTCATCTCGTTGGGCCTGATCTTCCCGGCGGCGGTGCGTTGGTTTACACATCCAGATCGTCCTCGACAGCAGGCACGGGGAAGCACTGCTCAGGTCGTGGCGTTGATCAAGCCGCAGTTCGAGGCGGGCCGGCGGGAGGTTGGGAAGGGTGGGGTGGTACGTGACCCCGACGTGCACCGGCGCGTGCTAGAACACGTGCTGCGCGTGGCCGGCGATCTGGATCTGGGCCTGTGTGGGTTGATGCCGTCGCCTCTGCGCGGGCCGGCTGGCAACATCGAGTTCCTGGGTTGGTGGGGGCTGGGCGTACAGGGTATCGAAACGGAGCGCGCGATCGTGGCCTGCCTGGCAGAGGTGGATTGTTCTGATCCGGCGGATCGTTCCAATCCGGCGGATTGTACCAATCCGATGGAGTCTGGGGCATGAGCGTGAGCGATACGAAGACCCGTCTACAGCGGCTGGAGCGGATCCTGGAGATCAGCCGTGAGCTGACCTCTACTGTGGCGCTGGAGCCCTTGTTGAGAAAGATCGTCGTCACAGCGGCGGAGTTGACCGGCAGCGAGGGCGGCTCCATTCTGTTGTGGAACGCGCGCACCGGGGAACTGCACTTCCGCACCGCCTGCGGTGACCGTTCCGGTCAGCTCTTGGAGGACGATATCCCCGTGCCGATCGAGGGTTCCATCGCCGGCACTGTCTTGACCTCCGGCGAGCCAATCATCGTCCACGACGCGCAGTCTGACCCCCGCCACTACCGGGGCGTTGCGGAGCAAACCGGATCGGAGACCCGGTCGCTGCTAGCGGTGCCGTTGCATATCAAGGACAAGTGCATCGGCGTGCTGGAGGCCGTGGACAAGCAAGGTGACCAGAGGTTCTCTCAGGAGGACGTAGATACGCTGATGACGCTGGCTGCCCAGGCAGCGGTGGCGATCGAGAATGCGCGTCTGGTGGGCGCGCTGCGCAAGGCGTACGAGCGGCTGGGGGAACTGGACCGCCTGAAGTCGGATTTCATCGCCATCGCCTCCCACGAACTCCGCACGCCGTTGAGCCTGATCCTGCTGTATGCTGACTTGTTGCGCCAGAAACTGGGCACGGCGGCCGAGGCGCAGTTGGATGCGGTCGAAGGGGCCGCCATGCGCCTCAAGCACATCATCGAGACCATGCTCAACCTGCGCTATCTGGAGACCGGCGAGGTTGAGGTGAAGCCCAAGCACTTCGATCTGCGGGAGGCGATAGAGAACGTGTGCCGGGACTACGAGGCGTTGGCCGAGTCGAACGGCTTGCTGTTGCGCGCTGACCTGCCTGATCAACAGGTGCCCATCGAGGCGGACGAGGAAAAGATACGGGTGATCCTCGGTAACCTGATCTCTAACGCAGTCAAGTTCACGCCTCAAGGTGGACAGGTGACGGTGGCGCTGGGCTTCGAGGGCGGCGCGGCGGACATTGATCGTGCGTCCGCCCGTGTGTCCGGCGACGTGGATCGTGATTCCGTGGAGATCTCGGTGGCCGACACCGGCGTGGGCATTCCCGCGGTGGAATTGGGGCGCATCTTTGGGCGCTTCTACCAGGTAGAGGATCACATGATTCGTCGCCACGGTGGCATGGGCTTGGGGCTCGCCATCGTCAAGGGGCTGGCGGAGTTGCATGGCGGGCGCGTGTGGGCCGAGAGCAAGCCCGGTCAGGGTAGCCGCTTCGTCGTCGTGCTGCCGAGAAGCCCTGCGCCCGGGCAAGACCTGTGACCCACGTGGCCCCGCCCCGGTTGACTGCGCAGGACGCGGACGCCTCCAATCCGTGGATGAATGCCAGGGCTGTCTACCCTCCGGTCTTCTTCGTCGCCATGGCGGCCACGATGCTGCTGTTCTTCAGCTTCCAACCGCTTTTCCCCGTTCTCCCTCTGTATGTCAGCGCCATCGGCGGATCTCCGGCGGACAATGGCTTGGCGACCTGGGTGTTCGCGGCTGCCGCGCTGATCTCGCGTCCACTGGCGGGTGTGCTGGCCGACCGCTGGGGCCGCAAACCGGTGCTCCTGCTGGGGGCCATCCTGTTCGGCGGTGGGCCGCCGCTCTACGCCCTGGGGGCCAACTTGCCACTGCTGCTCGCGGCACGGGTGGTGCATGGGGTGGGGATGGCGCTTTTCAGCACCGCCTACCAGGCCTTCATCGCTGACCTGCTCACCCCCGAGCGCTACGGGGAGGGGTTGGGATTGGCCAACGTCGCCTCGATGGTGCCCATGGTGGTCGGGCCGCTGTTTGGCGAGTATGTGGCCCAGGCGTGCGGCTTCCGGGCGCTGTTCCTGATTCTCGGCCTGGTCGGTGGCGTGGGGCTGATCGTGACGCTGGCCCTGCCAGGCGGCACATCGGCAGGGACGCGAGCGACCGCCGCGCTACGGACGCAGGCGCGTGCCGAGGGTGTCGCCGCCCTGGCCTCACCGCTGATCTCAGGTCCGTCCAGCCCTTGGCGAATGCTGCGGGAGCCGGGCGTGCGCGCCGGTGCCGTGGGGATGGCGGTGATGGGTGTGCCCTTCGGGGCGTTCATTTCCTTCTTGCCCATGCTGGCCGAAGCGCGCGGGGTGGGCGCGATCGGTTGGGGCTTCGCCGCCTACGCGCTGGCCGCTTCGCTGGCCCAGCCGCTGGGCGGACGCGTGGCTGACCGTTGGGGCAATCTGCGGACGGCTCTGGTTGGCCTGGCGCTGGTTGGTGTCTCGGCAGCCGGCCTGGCAGCAGCGGGCCAGGTGTGGACGCTGATCGGCCTGTCGGGCCTGTACGGGGTGGGCCACGGAGCGGCGATGGCCGGATTGAGCGCTTCCATTCAGGGAGGGGCGGGATCGGACACACGAGGCAGCGCTGCGGCCATCCAATACGCCGTTTTCGATCTGTTGGTCGGTTTGGGCAGTTGGGGCCTGGGCCTGCTTGCTACCGCGACGGACTACGGCGTCGTGTTCGGCACCGTCAGTGGCGTCGTATTCTTGGGCACGCTGATCGGCGCGCTGTGGATGGCGAAGACCTGACAGGCCTCGACAGCTCTCAGTGACCTGTCAGGTCTGGATCTGGATGCCGGTTTACCTGCCCAGGATCTTGTTCTTCACGATCCCGACGATGGCCTCGCGGCCGATCTTGCCGTAGAGCGCATCGTGCGTCTTGGGGATTCTTCTCTGCGTTTCCCTCAGTACCATGCGGTTGGCGGCCTCCGGGCACGCGCTCACGCACAGCCCACAGCCCAGGCAGGACTCGGGGTTGATCACCATGTGCCCGTCCTGGATGGCCCGCGCGTCGGTGGGGCAGCGCGAGATGCAGGCCTCGCACAGCGTGCACTTGTCGGTATCGAAGGACACCACGTAGCGCGACGGCGCGCCGGCGTTCGTCAGGCCCTGTGCCCATGTTTTCAGGACGGCACAACAGCACGGGCAGCAGTTGCACAGCGACTGGATCTCGGCCATGCAGTTGTCCACGTTGTGCACCAGTCCCTCTTCCTCGCACCGCCATAGGATGTCGATGGCCTCGTCGTGGTCGATCTCACGCGCGAAGTTGTTGGCGATCAGCGTCTGGGCCAGCGGGCCGAACACCAGGCACGTCTCTAGCGAGTGCTCGCATCCCTCACCGATGATGCGCTTGGTCTTGCGGCAGTAGCATTCGGCCACCCCGATCGGCGAGGCGTCCTTGATCATCTCTGAGACGATATCCAGGGGCAGGACCCCTCGGGGGTCCGGGATCGCCTCGTCCACGACGATGGTTGTGGATTCCGTCTCCCGTGTGACGGTGGCCTCCACCGGCAGCACGCGGTAGTACGGCGTCTTCGTCGGCACCGCGCCTGCGCTTCTCTCCATAACGGTGTCGAAGAACCTGGCGTAGACGGTACGTTGAGGGGTTTCTTCCTGCTTGCGCACTTGTTGTTCCGTCATGAAGATGGGGTTTCCGCGCTCGCAAACTGTTCCTTCTGGGGTATCGTATACGAGGGCGAATCCCTCCGAGGCCAGCCGGTTCACCCTGCCCCGCAGCTCGCTCGCTGGTATGCTGGCCTTGCCCGCCTTACTCTCCAGCTTTTCCAATGCTATGGGGCCGGCGAACGGGAGCATGAAGAATACCGCCAGCTCCTCGGTGGTGACTGTGTCCTGGATTGCCTGTTTGAGTTCTTCGCGGTCGGGCAGGGCTCCCAACGTGAACTCATAGAACTTGCACAGGTCTTCGACGAGGTCTTTGCTTGCCATGATGTCTCCTTGATGCAGTGCTTAGGTTGTGGGGGTCGAGCCGCAAACCAGGCCGTGTGGAAAGAGCCTGGGTCAAAACGTGTGGTATGTGTCACGCCTCGCGCAGATAGGCCAGGACTGCGGCGTGCTGGGCGGGGGTGATGCGGGTGGATTCCATCAGCGCCTCCAGCACCTTGGTGAGCTGGAGCACGGCGTGCAGATGGCAGCCTTGTTCGGCCAGCTTTTCCACACCGCCTTGCTCCCAATCGATCATCACCAGCACGTCCTTGACCGTGAGTCCGGCGGTCTTGAGCGCCGCGATGGCTTCTAGTTTGTCGCTTCCTTGAATGATCAGGTCATCGATCAAGAGTGCCGTTCGCCCGGTGTTGAAGCTTCCTTCCACGACGATGTGGCGAGCATCCGCTACCCGGCGCATTTGGACCAGCGGATGGCCGGTCTCCAGCGCCAACGCCACCCCGACGGGCAGGCTCGCGTGGGGGGCAGGGGCGATGTAGTCGAACGCCAGGTCGCGGGCAACACCCGCCATGGCGCGCGCTACCTGGCGCAGCAAACGCGGGTTGCTCATCGTGCGCCACAGGTCTACGCGGATGGGGGATGTGTAGCCGGACTTGAGGGCGAAGTTGCCAAACTGGATACAGCCGCTGTCGAACAGAGCGTTCGTATCGAAGATTACGTTGGTATCGAAAAGGGCCTGTCGCCCTGGCTTAGCTGGTGGCATATGGATGCGCTCCCGGCAACCGTGCTTCCGCTCCTTCGGATTCGGGCTGTTCCTCGGAAACGTAGTGCAGTATACTGAGATTGCGGGCGATGTCAAGTTGCGTTTGGTGCAACGCCGCCCCTATGATAGAATCCGCGTGGAGGTCATGGTTCACAAGAGCGCGCCTTTTGCCCGAACTCGGGTCCTGATCCTCGCCGCCATTCTGCTCGTTGCGGCCGCCCTGCGCCTGTACGGGCTCAACTGGGATGGCGCTATCGCCGCCCACCCGGATGAGCGCTACGTTGTCGGCGTCGCGGCGGGCATGCGCTGCTCCGGTCGCCCGAATCCCTTTGACGTGGCCCCGGATTATGCCTACGGGCACCTGCCCCTATACCTGCTGGCGGCGGTGTCGGGTCTGTTTCCCGGCGCAGATCCGCTTCTTCTCGGGCGCGCATTGGCCGCGCTCTTCGATCTGGGCACGCTGATGCTGACCTTCGCGCTGGGGAGGCGGCTCTATGGCCGCAGCCCTGACGCGCCATCGGAATGGCGCCTTCAGAAAGGTGACGGTGCGCCATCAGAATGGCGCCTTCGGAAAGATGGCGGTGTGCTGGCGACAGCCCTCGTCGCGCTGATGGTTCTGCACGTGCAGCAGGCTCACTTCTACACGGTTGATGTGCCGCTGGCTTTCTTCACTATGGGCGCGCTGTTCTTCGCGGCCCGCCTGGCCGAGCGTGGTCGCCGGCGCGATGCGTTGCTTGCGGGCACGTGGGCCGGGCTGGCGCTGGGCACCAAGTCCAGCGCGCTGCTGCTGGCGCTGCCGCTGGCGGCGGCCAGCGTGTGGATGTGGTCTGTCCGTGGATGGCCCGCCAGCCGCACCGAACCGCACGGCGATGGCTCCCGCTGGAGGCGCGGGCTGGAGACCGGCGTAGCGGCTCTGATCACCTTCGCGCTCACCAGTCCCTTCGCGCTGCTTGCGTTCCCGACTTTCTGGCGCAACGTCGCGCAGCAGGCGGCCATCGCCCGCGGCGTGTTGGACGTGCCCTACACCCGCCAGTTTCACGCCACCTGGCCCTACGTGTACCCGGTGGTGCAGCAACTGCGCTGGGGGATGGGCTGGTCGTTGGGACTGTGCGCCTTCGCCGGGCTGATCGCCGCCGTGTGGCGGGCGGTGAAGCGCCCACCTCGCCCGGCCGAATGGGTCCTGTTGGCGTGGGTGCTTCCGTGCTTTGCCTTCACCGGCGCGCTCTACGCCAAGTACCCCCGCTACCTGCTGCCGCTGACGCCCCTGCTGGCGCTGTACGCCGCGCGGCTGCTCCTGGCGCTTCACCGGCGCGCCCGCCGCCTGGGCATGCTGCTGATCGCTGTGGTTCTCGTCAACGCCTCTCTCCGCTGTCTCGCCCTGGCCAATCTCTACGGTGAGCCGCATCCTTGGCTGTCCGCCTCGGGGTGGGTGTACGCGCACGTGGAGCCGGGGGCGGTCATCGCCGTGGAAGAGTGGGATCACCCGCTGCCCCTCGATCCGGCCGGCTACACCGTGCGCCAGCTTCCGGTATTCGATGAGGACACGCCGCGGAAATGGGCGCGGATGGAGGAGATCCTGGCGCAGGCTGACTACGTGCTCGTCGCCAGTCGCCGGGGCTACGCCACCCTGGCGCGCTGGCCCGAGCGCTATCCGCGCACGACCAGCTACTATCGCGGCCTGTTCGAGGGCGAATTGGGCTTCGAGCCGGTGGCGCGCTTTGGCCGCCATCCGCGCCTGGGGCCGGTGGCCTTCGTCGACGCCCCGGCGGCTGGCTTGAATTTCTCGTTGCCCGAGGTTGGCCAGCCAGAGTCTCCCCGTGTTTCCCTGTCCCTGGGCCGCCTGGACGAGAGCGCTGTCGTGTATGACCATCCCCAGGTGCTGGTCTTCCGGCGGAGGTAGTTGGGTGCTGGATGCGTTTCGTTGCAAGACTTGCTTCCCAATGGTATAATCCGCTCTCGTGAAGATGAGGAAGCAGTGGAGGCTCTGGATTGGGCTGGCGATCAGCGCCGCCGCCCTGGTCCTGGCATTGCAGGGAATCGACCTGCGCCAGGTGGGTGATACGCTGGCGCAGGCGGAGTACGTCTATCTGATCCCCGCCACCGTCGCCATGTTGGCCTACTTGTTCACCCGCGCCGTGCGCTGGCGGCTGTTGCTCGGTCCGGAGGTCAGCCTGGCCCGTTGCTTCTGGGTCACCAACATCGGCTACCTGGTGAGTGACGTGCTTCCCTTCCGGCTAGGCGACCCGGCCCGCGCGTTGGTGATTGGGCAGGACAGCGAGGTCTCTACCGCCGCCGCTCTATCGACGGTCGTGGTGGAGCGCGTGCTGGACATGTTGATGGTTGTGGCCCTCCTGGCGGGTGTCGCTCCGTTCGTGAGCGGGGTCGGGAGCGCTTTAAGCGCCGGGCTCGTCGCGGGGGCGGCGGCGGTGGCTGCCGTGGCCGTGCTGTTGGCCCTGGCATTCCGGCCTGATTGGGGAAAGGGCATCGTCCGGTGGGTCCTGGATCGCGTGCCCGGGCTGGATACCGAGCGGTGGATGCAGCGCCTGGACGGCCTGTTCGACGGGCTCGCGCCGCTGCGTTCCGGACGCCGCGCGTTGGCGCTGCTGGGTTGGTCGGTGGTGGTCTGGGCGTGTTCGGTGGCCAACTACTGGGCTGTCGTGCGGGCCTTTCTGCCCCGGCCGCCGGCGCTGGCAGCGCCTTTTCTGGTCGGTGTCGCCGGGATGGGAATGGCGCTTCCCTCTTCGCCGGGGGCTATGGGTGTGTTCCACGCCGTCGCCCGCTATGGCCTGACAGTGCCCTTCGGTGTGCAGGCGGATCGAGCGGTCACGATTGCCTTTGGCCTCCACACGTTCCAATACGTGCTAGGGTGCCTGATGGGCCTGGTCGGGCTGGCGCGGGAGAGCCTGTCGTTGAGTTGGGTGCGGTCACAGGTGGATCAGACCTGACAGGTTTTCCGAAACCTGTCAGGTCTTGGGTCTTGGTCGGAGTGTCGTTGAGCTAAGATGAAGATATTGATCGTCCTGACGTACTATCGTCCCCACACCAGCGGCCTGACGATCTACGCCGAGCGGCTGGCGCGAGGGCTGGTGGCGCGGGGCCATGAGGTCACCGTGTTGACCTCGCGCTTTGATCGCTCGCGCCCCATCGAGGCGGTGGAGGATGGGGTGCGGGTCGTGCGGGCGCCGGTTCTCTTCCGTGTCAGCAAGGGTGTCATCATGCCGACCTTCGGCTGGTTGGCCACGCGGCTGGTGCGGGAGCACGACGTCGTCAGTCTGCACCTGCCGCAGTTCGACGCGGCGGGCGTGGCGGCCCGTGGCCGCCTGACGGGCCGGCCCACGGTGCTGACCTATCATTGCGACCTGAAGCTTCCCGCTGGCCCCTTCAATGGCCTGGTTAACCAGGTAGTACACACGATGAACCGGGCGGCGGGCCTGCTGGCCGACCGGGTGGTGGCCTATACGCGGGATTTCGCCGATCATTCCCCGTTCCTCCGCGCGTTCCACGACAAGGTCGAGGTCGTGCCGCCGCCCGTGACTGTGCCCGAGGTGGGTCCGGGGGCGGTGGCGGCCTTCGCCAAGATGCACAACCTGGACGGTCGCAGGCCGGTGATCGGCATGGCCGCGCGCTTGGCCGCCGAGAAGGGCGTCGAGGTGCTGCTGAACGCGCTGCCGCGCGTGCTGGAGGCCTATCCGGAGACGCGCGTGCTGTTTGCTGGCCAGTACCGGGACGTGATGGGCGAGGAGGCCTATGCCGAGCGGCTCCAGCCGCTGTTCCGCCGCTATGAGGACTGCTGGACGTTCCTTGGCGTGCTGAGCCCGCTGCAGATGGCGGCCTTCTACCCGAACCTGGACGTCGTGCTCGTGCCTAGCTTGAACTCGACCGAGTCGTTTGGCCTGGTGCAGGTGGAGGCCATGCTGTGCGGGACGCCCTCCATTGCCAGCGACCTGCCGGGGGTGCGCCAGCCGGTGCTGCAGACGGGCATGGGCGAGGTGGTGCCGATCGGCGACAGCGATGCCCTGGCCGAGGCGATTCTTCGCGTAGTCATTAAGAAAGAACAATACATCCGTCCCCACGACGAGATCGCCGCCCGCTTCAGCGTCGAGCGCACCGCGGCGGGGTACGAGGCGCTGTTTAGGGAGTTGCTTGAGGAGAGACGCCGTGGATGAGGACCGTTTGCCCGATTTCACGCATCGCTACTTCTGGGACATCAACCCTTCGCGGCTGGACGTCGGGCAGTATTCTCGTTACGTTATCGAGCGGCTGCTGGAGTATGGCGATCTCCCCTCGGTGCGCTGGATGGAGCGTCGCTTCTCGCGTGGGGAGATCGTCGAGGTACTGAAGACGAGCCGCTCCCTCTCCCGCAAGAGTGCGAGTTTCTGGATGTATGTGCTAAGGGTGCCGCGTGGAGAAGTGCGATGCATGTCGAAAGCCTTTCAGAGAAAGTACAGACAGGTCTGGAACTGGTAGCCCAGACGCCGCTGGCGGCTGAGTTCTACCTGGCTGGTGGAACCGCGGTCGCCTTGCACTTGGGACACAGACGCTCCTATGATTTGGACTTCTTTGCTCCCAAACCGTTCGCCCAGGATGAACCGCGACGTGTGTTGTCGCCTATGGGGCGTTTGACTGTGGAACAAGAGAGCGAGGGGACCTTTCTCGGCGTCCTGGATGATGTGCGCGTTAGCTTCTTTGTCTATCCCTACGCTCTCCTGGCTGCACCGCTTCCGTTTGCTGGAATCCAGGTGGCAGCGCTGGAAGATCTGGCTGTGATGAAGCTAGATGCCATTGCTGGTAGGGGCAAGAAGCGGGACTTCTTCGACCTGTACTTCATGTGCCGGGATTTCAAGCCGCTGGGGGAGATGCTCACACTCGTGGAGCGGAAATACGAGGGCGTGACGTACAATTTCGTTCATCTTCTGAAGAGCCTGATGTATTTCGATGACGCCGAGGCCGATCCTCCGCTGGAGATGCTCAGGCCGGCCTCGTGGGCGGATGTGCGCCGCTACTTTGAGCAGCAGGCCGAGGCGCTGTTTCGAGAGCTGTGAACGCTGTGGATGACCTGCTTTGGCGACATCTGCGCGACCTGCCCGCCTTTCGGGCCCTGCTGCGTGCGGTAGAGGCGAGCTTCTACGTCTCGCCAAACACCGGGGTGCTTGATCGCCCGGTGCTCGACCTGGGCTCCGGCGATGGGCATTTTGCCTCGGTGGCCCTTTCGGGTGACGGACCATTGGAGGCGGGCTTCGATCCCTGGTGGGGACCGCTCACACAGGCGCGTGGGCGGGGGGCGTACCGTGTGCTGGCGCAGGCGGAAGGGGCGCACATGCCCTATCCCGATGCGTATTTTGCCACCGTCGTCAGCAACTCGGTCCTGGAGCACATCCCGGACGTGCAGCCTGTGCTGGCGGAGGCGGCGCGGGTGCTGCGGCCCGGCGGGCGCTTCTATTTCTGCGTACCCGGACCCAACTTTTTGCCCTTCCTCTCGGTCGGGCGGGCGCTGGACGGCGTCGGGCTGCGGCCTCTGGGAGAGGCCTACCGCCGCTTTTTCAACCGCATCTCCCGCCACCACCACTGCGACGGCGAGGCGGTGTGGCGGCGGCGACTGGACGCGGTGGGGCTGCACGTCGTTCGCTGGTGGTCTTACTTCCCCCGGCGGGCGTTGGTGGCGTTGGAGTGGGGACACTACCTGGGATTGCCGTCACTGATATGCAACAAGCTCACGGGACTCTGGCTGCTGTGGCCCACGCGGGCCAATCTGTGGCTCACCGAACGGCTGGTGCGGCCTCTGTATCAGCAGGCTCTATCGGCCAACGGTGCTGGGGCCTACCTGTTCTTCGTGGCGCGCAAAGAGCAGAAAGACGGGAGCGCCTAGCGGGAGCGACGATGTGAGAAGGGGAAGGGGACTGGCGGCTTTGCTCCTGCTCGTTGGGCTGGGCACTGCACTTCTGGGCCAGTTCTATTTCGCCTTCCGCCGCGAGTACGTCTGGGATGGCGTGTTGTTCTGGGCGCTCGCCATCCTGTCGTTTGTCCTGCTCTGGCGGTGCTTGGCGCGCCAGGCCCAGAGAAGAAACCAGGTTTCTTCCGAAAAACCTGGTTTCTGGCACCTCTGGTGGCGGAGGCACTGGCGGCGGGCGCTGCTCGCGGCCGGTGGCGCGGCGCTGGCCGTGCTGGCCGGCTACTTAGCGCGGCGTTGGCCGCAGGAGGCGGATTTCACGGGCGTTCTGCTGCTGTGGCTGACCGGCGTGGGCTGCTTCCTGTGCGCCTTCGTGCCCTCAGTCAGAAACCAGGTTCTTGGCGATACGAACGCTGCGTTCGCGCCATCGCATGAAAAACCTGCTTTCTGGGAATTAGTTGTCCGCCGCGTGGAGCGGGCAGGCTACGTCCGTTTGCTGGGGATGGCGGCGCTGCTGATCCTGGCGCTGGCCGTGCGCGCCTATGACCTGGAACACATCCCGGCAAACCTGGGCGGTGACGAGGGCAGTTGGGGTATGGAGGGGTTGGCCATGCTCGATGGACGGTTGGCCAACCCGTTCGCGACGCGCTGGTTCTCTTTCCCCAGTATGTCGTTCCTGGCCTGGGGACTCTCCATGAGGGTCTTCGGTCAGACCATCGGTGGGATGCGAGCCCTCTCGGCCCTCATCGGGACGGCCACCGTGTTGACCACGTTTCTGTTGGCCCGCCATCTGTGGGGCAGCCGGGTGGCCTGGATGGCGGCGGCCGCTCTCGCGTTCGGGCACTTTCACATCCATTTCAGCCGTCTGGCGGTCAACAACGTCGGCGACGGGCTGCTGGTCACGCTGGCGCTGTGGCTGGCCATGCGCGGGCTTCGCTCCCCTCCGTCGGGGCAACCGGAGCAGGAGGCGTACGTTGCGCTGGCGGGGGCGGTGCTGGGCTTGAGCCTGTACGGCTACTTCGGGGCGCGGCTGATCGGCGTGATCCTGGCCTGCTACCTGGCCCGGCAGATGGTGGTGGAGCATCGTTTCCTGGCTCGCTACGGGCGCTTGCTTCTGTTGCTTGTGGTGGCCGCGTTGGTGGTCGCAGCGCCGCTTCTGCTCTACTACGTGGACCACCCCGACACGTTGTTCGCCCGCTCCCGGCAGGTCAGCGTGTTCGGGTCCGGGTGGCTGGCCCGGGAGCGGGAGAGCGCGGGCCGCACCACCGCCGATCTGCTGTGGCAGCAGTGCTGGCGATCGGTCTCGGCCTTCCACTACACGCTCGATCCGACCTTCTGGTACCGCCCTGCCATCCCGTTGCTCGATTTCGCCAGCGGCGTCCTGTTCGTGCTCGGGCTTGTATGGGTGACGCTGCGTGGGCGCTGGCCCGCCAACGGGCTGCTGTTGATCTGGTTCTGGCTCGCGGTGGTGTTGGGTTGGATGATGACCGAGAACCCGCCCAGCAGCATGCGCCTGGTCATCGTGTCCCCGGCGCTGGCGCTCCTGGTGGGCCTGGGGCTGGACTGGCTGATAGAGCTGGGCCGGCGCGTGTTGGGGGGAGGCCGCCGCCTGTGGCAGGGGGTGGCCGGGGCGTCGCTCGTTGTGGTCGCTGTCCTCAACCTGACCTACTACTTCGCGGTCTACACGCCCACGCGCGTCTACGGGAACCCGACGGCGGAGGTAGGCACGGAGTTGGGGCGCTACCTGGCGCAGCGGGAGGACGACGCGGATTGTCCCAATCCGTGTGTCGTGTACTTCTATGGTCCGCCGTTCATGTACTGGGATTTCGGCACGTTGCGCTTCCTGGCCCGGGGCGTCGAGGGCTTCGACGTGCCCCCACGCGAGGAGGAGGAGGCGGCGCCGGTGCCTGACCCCGACCGGGGCGCGTGCTTCGTCTTCCTGCCGGAGCGACTGGACGAGTTGCCCGGCGTCCGTGCCCAGTACCCGGGCGGGGTCGAGACGCCCGTCTATTCGGCTGTCGACGCGCGGCCGCTGTACTGGCTGTATGAGGTGGAGAATCTTGATTTCTAGTGCATGTCGTCTATCCGCGGTGATTGATTGATGGACTGTCCTTCTGAACAAACCCCTGAACATACCCCTGAACGTGCCGATCACGGGTCGGGCCTTCCCGAGACGCGGGTGAAAACCCTCGGGTCTTTCGTGCGGAGGGGTGTCGCCCGATGGCGCGCTGCCGCCCCCCCGGTTTCTCGTCTGTTGCTGTTGGCTATCTTGCTGGTGGCTGCCTGCCTGCGCTTCACCGGCTTGAACTGGGACGAGGGCCAGTGGATCCACCCGGACGAGGGCCACATGCGGATCATCACGTCGGTCGTCAGCATGCCCGACAGCCTCTCCGTCTATTTCGACACGCACAACTCGCCCCTGAACTGCCGCAACCAGGGCCACCTGTATAGCTACGGCACGCTGCCGCTCTTCCTCACCCGCATGACGGGCGAGTGGCTGGACTCCGGTTGCGGCGGGCCGTCCGAGGACGGCGGGCTGGGCGCGAGGCTGAGCGCGGCCTGGATCGGCCTCATGGGCGTGGACTGCGAAGGCGGATCCTTCACGGGCTCGCGCAGCGCGCTGGTGGGGCGGGCGTTCTCCGCCCTTTCCGACCTGGGAACCGTGTTGCTCGTCTATCTCATCGCTCGCCGCCTGTACGGTGAGGCCGTGGGGCTGCTGGCCGCGGGCCTGAGTGCCCTGACCGTGTTCTCCATCCAGCAGGCTCACTTCTTCACCGTGGACAGCATGGCGTGTTTCTGCGTGATGCTGACGGCGTATCTGTCGGTGCGCGCCGGCCAGTCGGGGCGCTGGGTGGACTTTGGCCTGGCGGGCCTGGCCACGGGCCTGGCCATGGCGTGCAAGTTGGACGGCGCGCTGGCCGCGCTGCTTGTCATACTCGCTGCCGCCTGGTGGTGGCGCAATGGGACCGCGGGCATCTCTGCCCGCCAGAGCGACCAGGATGGTCGCGATCCGACTGGGACCGCGGGCATCCCTGCCCGCCAGAGCGCCCGCAAGAGCGACCAGGATGGTCGCGGTCCAACTGGGACCGCGGGCATCTCTGCCCGCAAGAGCGCCCGCAGGAGCGACCAAGATGGTCGCGGTCCAACTGGGACCGCGGGCATCCCTGCCCGCCAGAGCGCCCGCAAGAGCGACCAGGATGGTCGCGGTCCAACTGGGACCGCGACCATCCCTGCCCGCCAGAGCGCCCGCAAGAGCGACCAGGATGGTCGCGGTCCAACTGGGACCGCGACCATCCCTGCCCGCCAGAGCGCCCGCAAGAGCGACCAGGATGGTCGCGGTCCAACTGGGACCGCGACCATCCCTGCCCGCCAGAGCGACCACAAGAGCGACCAGGATGGTCGCGATCCAACTGGGATGGGTCGCGGTCCGCTTGCCCGTGCCTCCATCCTCTCCGCGTTCCTCCGGCTGGTACTCGCGGGCGTGGTGGCGTTCGTCGTCTTTCGCCTCGCACAGCCCTATGCCTTTGAGGGGCCCGGATTCTTCGGCCTGCGGCCCAGCCCCGAGTGGTTTGGCCGCCTGAGCCAGATCACGGCCGAACAGGGGGGCGACGTCGACCTGCCCTCGGGCCGGCAGTGGACGGATCGGACGCCCGTCGTGTTCCCCTGGGTCAACATAGTCGTCTGGGGCATGGGGCTGCCGCTGGGCCTGGCCGCGTGGGCGGGCTGGGCGCTGGCGGCGGTTGAGCTGTGGCGCGGGAGGCGCGTGCACCTGGTGCTGTGGGTCTGGGCCACGCTGATCTTTCTCTACCAGGCGACCCGCTGGGTCAAGTCCATGCGCTACTCGCTCACCCTGTACCCCATCTTCGCCATCCTGGCCGCTTACCTCTTGATTCGCCTGGCGCGCGTGCCCGCGCGCCGCTGGCGCCGCGTGGGGCTGGCTCTCATGGTTGGTGTCGTCCTGGGTACGGCTTTCTGGGCCGGCGCGTTCATCTCCATCTACCTGCGCCCTCACACGCGGCTGGCCGCCTCGCGCTGGATCTACGCCAACGTGCCCCAGGGCGCGACGGTGGCCAACGAGCACTGGGACTGGGGGCTGCCGCTGCGCGTGGACGGCCACGATCCCTTTGGGGGCCTGTACACCGGCCTGGAGATGACGAACTACGACGAGGACACGGCGGAGAAACGCACGCGCTTGTTCGACTGGCTCGACCAGGCGGACTACATCTTCCTCGCCAGCAACCGGCTCTACGCCTCCATCTCCAGGCTGCCGGCGCGCTACCCGCTCACGACGGCCTACTACCGTGCTCTCTTCGCCGGCGACCTGGGCTTTGAACTGGCCGCGGACTTCACCTCCCGTCCGGCCTTCGGCCCGTTCCAGTTCCCCGACCAGGAGTGTCCCTATCCGCTCATGGGGCCGGGAGAGGCGGGCTACGTCTACCAGACCGAGCCCATCGCCGTGCGCCTGCCCCCGGCCGAGGAGGCATTCAGCGTCTACGATCACCCCCGCGTGCTCATCTTCCGTAAGACGGACGCCTATTCCCGCCAGCGCGTCGAGGAGGTGCTGGGCGGGATCGACGTGGACCGCGCGCTGCACGGGCTCACGCCGCGCGAGGCGAGCGTGGCGCCCAACGCGCTCCTGTTCGACCCCGAGACCTGGGCCGAGCAGCAGGCTGGGGGCACCTGGTCGGACATGTTCAACCGGGACAGCCTGTGCAACCGCTACCCGGGCCTGGCCGCCGTGGCCTGGTGGATTGTCGTGGCCGCGCTGGGTTGGCTAGCCTTCCCGCTCCTGTTCGTCGCGTTGCCGCGCCTGCGCGACCGGGGCTACGGCCTGGCGCGCGTCTTGGGCCTCCTCCTCGTGGCCTATCTGACCTGGCTGCTGGCCAGCCTGCACATCCTGCCCAACACGCGGGGGACGATTCTGGCGCTCGTGGCGCTCCTGGCGCTGGCCGGCGGCGGGGTGGGGTGGTGGCAGCGCGACGAACTGCTCCGCTTCCTGCGCAGACACTGGCGGCTGATCCTGCTGATGGAGGGCCTGTTCGCTGGCGTGTACGTGCTGTGGATCGGCGTGCGGCTCCTGCAACCTGACCTGTGGCATCCCGTCGTGGGCGGCGAGAAGCCCATGGTGTTGGCCTACCTCAACGCCGTCATGAAGTCCACCTGGTTTCCGCCCTACAACCCCTGGTTCTCTGGCTCCGTCATCAACTACTATTACTTCGGCTTCGTCGTCGTCGGCACGTTGATCAAGCTGACGGGCACCGTGCCGACCACGGCCTACAACCTGGCGGTCCCGCTCCTGGCTGCGCTCACTGGCCTGGGGGCCTTCTCCGTGGCGCACAATCTGTTCGGCGGGCACAGGCGGGGTTCCGTATCGGCCGGGTTGATGGCGCTGGCGTCCACCACCTTGCTTGGCAACCTGGGGGTGGTGCACCTGATCCGCATCAAGCTGATCTCGCTAGGCGGCGAGCTGTTCCCCTCCACGATCCCCGGCTTCCCCCAGACGATCGCCATGTTCCGCGGGCTGTGGCAGGTGATCGCCCACGGGACGAAACTCCCGCTGCGCATCGAATCGTGGTATTGGCACCCAACCCGCATCATCCCCGCCGCGCAGGGCGAGGTCGGCCCGATCACCGAGTTCCCGGCCTTCACGTTCCTCTACGCCGACCTGCACGCCCACATGATCGCTTTCCCGCTCGTGCTTCTCGCCCTGGCGGTGATCGTCTATTGGGCGTCTGCGTCGCGCCCCGGCTGGCCCAGCTTGCTCCTCGGCGGCCTGGTTATCGGTGCGCTGTATCCCACCAACACATGGAACTACCACGCGGTCTTGATCCTGGCGCTGGCCGCGCTGGCGGTCGGGGTGTGGGGGCAAGCATCGGTCACGCGCAAGCCTCGCCGCCGGCTGAGATCCGACGTCGAGACCTTCGCCTGGCGGGCGGCCGTGCTCGTGGGGCTGTCGCGGTTGCTCTACGTGCCCTACTTCCGCCACTACGCGGCGGGCTATACGTCGTTCAATATCTGGGAGGGTTCCCTCACGCCCTGGGATATCTTCCTCTGGATTCACGGCATGTTGCTCTTCCCGCTGCTGACCCGTATGGCGATCGAGGTCTGGCGCGCGCAGGCACGGGCCTTCCGGCTGCGTGTTCCCCACGCCCGTGTCGCGGCGCTGGTGGGGCTGCTTGGGTTGCTCAGCATCACACTGGTGCTCGTGTTTCTGGGCTACGAGGTGGCGCTCGTGGTGGTGCCGGTGGCGGTCATTGCGGGGTACCTGATCCTGTTGCATGTCGATGAGCGCTATCGCCCTGATGAGCGCCAGCGCCTGCCCCACGATCGATTTCCGCGGGTCCCTGCAAATCGGCGGCTCCTGTGGCTCATGGTCGGCGAGGCGATGGCCATCTGCCTGGGGGTCGAGATACTCGTCCTCCAGGGCGACGTCGGGCGCATGAACACGGTCTTCAAGTTCTACCTGCAAGCGTGGCTGCTGCTCTCGGTCGCGGGGGGCGTCAGCCTGGCCTGGGTGAGCGAGTGGGCCGAGCACTGGCGCGCGCACTGGCGGGCCCTGTGGCGGGTTGGCATGGCGGCGCTCGTTTTCGGGAGCGCGCTGTTCCTGCCCTACGGCGTGCGCGCCCGCGCCCTGGATCGCATGTCGCCCGAGGTGGGCCTGACGCTCGACGGGATGGCCTACATGGCGCACGCGA
This sequence comes from uncultured Anaerolineales bacterium, assembly GCA_964649415.1. Classification (GTDB taxonomy): domain Bacteria; phylum Chloroflexota; class Anaerolineae; order B4-G1; family B4-G1; genus CAZYSK01. Next base: position 38,472 of record CAZYSK010000019.1, on the reverse strand, counting down.
GCGTGCACGACGCCCCCCCTGGCCAGGATGCGCAGGAGATCCCATTGGCGGGCGACTACGCCGCCATCCGCTGGATACAGGACACCATCCAGGGCTCGCCGGTGATCTTGGAGGGGTTGGGGCATCGCGAGTACCTGTGGGCCAACCGCGTCTCCATCTACACGGGGCTCCCGACGGTGATCGGCTGGCGCTGGCATCAGATCCAGCAGCGCATGGGCGTGCTGCCCGGCACGACGGTGGATTGGCGGCGGCAGGACGTGGCGGACTGCTACGACACGCTGATCATGTCCCACGCCTGGGAGATCCTGACCCGCTACGGCGTGCGCTACGTCTACGTGGGCGCGTACGAGCGGGCCTACTACAGCCCCGGCGGGCTGGCCAAGTTCGACGTGATGGTGGACCAGGGACTCCTGCGCGTCGCCTACGACGTGCAGGGCGTGCGCATCTACGAGGTAATGAGTGGTGCGGAGGTGCCCGAAGCCACAGGCGCGCAGGATGGTCTTGGCTGGGACCGCCGGCATCCTGCCGGCATTTCATGAGGTGGTGCGTCGGACCGCCGGCATCCTGCCGGCATGCCCAACGCGTTGCTCCCTTCTCACGAAACTCAGGCTGCCCGTGTATATATGAGTGAGACATGGTAGACGACGAAACCCTGACGCGCGCGATAGACGGTGACGAGGCGGCCCAGCGGGCGCTCTACGAAGCGCACCACGCGGCCGCGCTGCGCCTGGCCTACCTGCTCCTTCAGGACACGTGTGACGCCGAGGAGGTAGTCCAGGATGCCTTCGTCTACGTCTTTCGCAACCTGGCGCGCTACGAGCCCGAGCGGGGTTCATTCTGGGCCTGGTTGCGCGTCGTGCTCGTCAGCCGCTGCCGCAACAGTCGCCGCCGTCGCCGGCTGCACGTCCTCTCGCTGGAGACGCTTGATGCCGCTGGCCGGGGCCCGGCCAGCCCTAAGTCGCGCGGCGATCCCGAGCGCGCGCTGGAACTGCGGGGGACGCGCCGGGCCGTGTGGACGGCGCTGCAGCAGGTGAGCGCGGGGGCCAGGGACGCGCTGGTGTTGCGCTACTACGAGGAGCTCTCCTACGCCGAGATCGCTGCCGCGCTGGGCTGCTCGCCCGACGCGGCCAGGTCGCGGGTGGCCTATGGCAAGACGCAACTGCGGCGGCTGCTCGCGGAACCGGAGCGTGGAGAAGCCAGGTCGTTGGCCATCTCGCATCGCGGGGACGTACCATCACGTGGCGAGACTGGTTTCTGATCCAGGGAAATAGGGGTAGAGACGTGAGCGACATTCATCCGCGGGAAGTGGAACTGGCCCGATTCGGCGACGGGGAACTATACGCGGCGGACATTGATCGGGCGTCCGCGGACATTGATCGGGCGTCCGACGTTGCGGAGCACCTGCGCTGGTGCGCGCGCTGCCGCAGCGTCGTCGCCGACCACCGCTGGCTCCAGGAAGAGATCAAGGGGGCGCTGATGGAGGCGGCGGATGCGGTGGACGTGTCCCGCCCCAAGTGGTGGGCGGTCCAGGCGCAGATTCGTGGCGAGCGCCTCAACGCCGCCCTGAGCCGGCGGGCCTCTGCCGTGTTCAGCGTCGTCGTGGCGTGCTGCATGATGCTCTGCGTCTCCCCGGCCCTGGGGCAGTCGGTCTCCGCGCGCACAGCGCCCCCCGAGCCCGTGACCGCTCCGCCGCCGGTCGCCGCGATCGTCTCGGATGTGTCCGGCGAGGCCACCTTGCCCGGCGGGCCGTTGGGCGTGGAGGTGACGCCGACGCCGGAGCTGCCGCGGATGCACGGACGGACGCGTGAGCGGTGCCCGCAATGCCTGTACGAGCCGGTGCCCCTGCTGCGGACGCCTGCGCCCATGTTGCCGCCGACGCCGCTGGAACCGGGCGCTTGACGTGGAGATGGTGGGGTGACCGCGGACACGCTCCTCCCGCAGGCGCTTCTCGCGCTGCGTTGGTACGTCGTCGTCCAGGCTTTCGGGCTGGCGGCGCTGCCGCTCTGCCTGCGGCTGTTCCGCCACCTGCCGGACCGGGGCTACGGCATGTCCAAGCCACTGGGCTTGCTCCTGGCCGGTTGGACCTTCTGGCTGCTGACGACCCTGGGCTGGCTGCATAACACAGTTGGCGGGATCCTCGTCGCGTTGGGCCTGCTCCTGGCGCTGGGCCTGGTGGTCAAAGCCCAAATCCCAAACCCCAAATCCCAAAGCCCAAATTCCAAACCTGCTTCTTGCCTCTTGCCCCCTGCATCTTCCATCCTTCTCTCCGAGCTCGTCTTCGCATTGGCGTTCGTGGCCTGGTGCCTGGTGCGCGCCCACATGCCGCGCATCCAGACGGCGGGCGGTGAGAAGTGGATGGAGATCGCTTTTCTGCGCGCCATTCTGCGTGCCGACACCTTCCCGCCCCACGATCCCTGGCTCTCCGGCTTCGCCATCTCCTATTACCATTTCGGCTACATCATCGTCGCCATGCTGACCCGTCTGGCGGCCGTGCCGCCCTCCATCGCCTTCAATCTTGGCATCGCCACCCTTTTCGCCCTCACCTGTGCGGGCGCGTCCACCCTGGCCTACAATCTCGGATACGTGACCAATGGACCGCCCCTGGGACCGCCGGCATCCTGCCGGCATGACGACCACGATCTCACGACCGACGGACCGCCGACTGGACCGCCGGCATCCTACCGGCATGCAAACCGCGCCGTGGCATTCGGTGGGGCTGTGCTTGCCCCTCTCCTCGTCGCCGTGATGGGCAACCTGGAGGGGTTGTTGGAGGTATTCCACGCGGCCGGCGTGGGGAGCGCTGGCTTTTGGGCCTGGCTCGACATCACCCGGCTCGATCAGCCGCCCGTGCCCTTCGGCCAGGGTACCTGGGTGCCGACGCGCTTCTTCTGGTGGTGGCAGGCCTCGCGCGTGCTGCAGGACTACGGCCCCTGGGGCGGGGAGCAGCACGTCATTGACGAATTCCCCGGCTTCAGCTTCATCCTGGGCGACATGCACCCCCACGTGTTGGCCTTGCCCTTCGTCCTCCTGGCCCTCGCGTTGGCCCTCAACCTGTATCTCGCCGCGCTCAAGAGGCCAGGTTCTTCACAAGCGACGAAACCGGGTTTCCTCCGAGAAACCTGGTTTCTATCGCCCTGGGAGTTCCTCGTCTACGCCCTCTGCCTCGGCGGCCTGGGCTTCCTCAACACCTGGGATTTCCCCATCTACCTCTTCGTACTCGTCGCCGCCTACGCGCTGGCCGCGCTCCGCACCTCCTACCTGACCTTCGACACCTCACGTTTGACGTTTGGCGTTTCACGTTTCACGTTTGCCGTCTCACGCCTCACGTTTGACGTCCTGCATCTCGCGTTCCTATTCCTCTCCCTCCTCATCGCCGGCATCCTCCTCTACTTCCCCTTCTGGGCCAGTTTCCAGTCCCAGGCCGGCGGCATTCTGATCAACGTGTTCAGCGCCACGCGCCTGCCCCAGTTTCTCGTCATGTTCGGGCCTCTGGCCTTCATCGCCGTCGCGTTCGTCGCCGGGGAGGCGCGGCGGAGCGGGGTGCGGATGGCGCGCGTGTTGCGCTGGACGCTGGCCGTGCTGGTGGGCATCCTCGTCTTGCTGGCGCTGGTGTTGGCCCTCTTCGCCCTGCTGGCGTCCCTGGGCGCGATCCAGCCCCAGGGGCCGGCGTCCTACGCGGTGGCCTGGATTCGCGGCGAGCCGCTGCCGGGCGTGGAGGAGCCGGCGACTGCCGGCGACGTGCTGCTGCGTAACCTGCTGGCGCGGGTGCTCAACCCGTGGACCGCTCTCGTCCTCATCGGCCTCATCGCCACCGTCGCGCTCACTCTTCGAGAGAAAGAAACCAGGTTTTCCGGAAAAAACCCGGTTTCTGAGTCCTCCGACTTCGTCCTGCTCCTCCTCGCCACGGGGGGGCTCCTGGCCCTGGGCGTGGAGTACGTCTATCTGAGCGACCACTTCGGCACCCGCATGAACACCGTCTTCAAGTTCTATTTCCAGACCTGGGTGCTGTGGGCCATCGCCGCCGCCTACGCGCTGGCGACCTTCGCCCGGCGCGGCAGGGTCGGCGTGGTGGCCGTCGCCGGTCTGCTGATCCTCGCTGGGTTCGTCTACCCCCTGCTGGCCATCCCCGCGCGGGCCGGCGAGTACGGCGGACCGCCCACGCTGGACGCCACCGCCTACCTGGCCCAGGCCCAGCCGGAGGACTACGCCGCCATCGCCTGGCTCAACGAGAACGTCGGGCGCGACGGCGACGTGGTGCCCGTGATCCTGGAGGCACCGGGCGACCAGTTCAAGGCCTACGTCTACGAGGGCCGCGTCTCGGCGCACACCGGCCTGCCCACGCTCCTCGGATGGGGCGGGCACGAGCACCAGTGGCGCGGCGATTACGAGGAACAGGCCCGCCGCGAGCCGGACATCGAGGCGCTCTACACCAGCGTGGACCCGGATGAGGTCTGGGCCTTGCTGGATGAGTACGACATCCGCTACGTCTACGTCGGACCGCTGGAGCGGGGGCGCTATCCGCCCGCTGGCCTGGCCAAGTTCGCCGGCCTGCTCGACGTGGCCTACGACGCCGACGGCGTGACCATCTACCGCGTGGAAGAGGTTCGGAGTCCAGAGTCCGAAGTCCGACTTCCACGCTACGAAGTCAAATGATAGACCCCAATCTACTCATGCACCAAACTACCAATTTGCCAGCTACCAATCTACCAGCTCACCAATCTACCAATCCTCGGCTGACCGTGGAGGTGGCGCTGTGGGTGCTGGTGGGCGTGGGGGCGCTTGCCCTGCGGCTGTTCCAGCTCGACGCAGCGCCGCTCAGCGCGCTGGAGGCCCGCGAGGGCGTGCTGGCGTGGCAGGCCGCCACCGGCCAGGGCATGCCGCAGGCCGGCGGCTACAGCCCCCTGCTCTTCGCCGTCAACACGCTGCTCTTCACCGTGTTTGCCGCCGGGGACCGCCTGGCGCGCCTGTGCCCGGCCCTCTTCGGCGCGGCGTTGGCGCTCAGCCCGCTCTTGCTGCGACGGTGTATCGGGCGCATGGGCGCGCTGGCGGCCGGCCTGGCCCTGGCGCTATCGCCCACGACGCTCTTCGCCTCGCGCCAACTGGACGGCACCGTGTTGGCCGCCGTGGGGGCGATGGCGCTCCTGAGCGGGCTGGCAAGCCGGCAGGATGCATGCCGGCAGGATGCCGGCGGTCCGTCGGAGCAGCGCACGTGGCCCATTCTATCGGCTCTTGGGTTAGCCCTGGCCGTGACCGCCAGCCCGTCCGCCTACGGCTTCCTCCTCCCGCTCGCCCTGTCCGCCCTGATCGCGCGCAAGGCGCAGGGGGCAGGAGGCAGGATGCAGGAAGCAGGGAGCGAGACGCAAGACGCAGGACGTATGACGCAAGACGCAAGACGCAAGACGCAACACGCAACACGCAACACGTCGCGCGTGTTCCGTGATTGGCTCTCCATCCCCATCTTCCTCTTCGCCGCCCTGTCCCTCTCCACCGGCCTGGGGTGGAACCCGAGCGGATTGGGGGCGGCGGGCGATCTGCTGTGGGCGTGGATCACCCGTTTCGGCCCGGCGTTGGGCCCCGCCGCGTCGCCGGATGCACAGTTGGCGCCGCTTGCGTTGGTGGCCATGTACGAGCCACTGACGCTGGTTTTCGGCCTCGGCGGGCTGGTGTGGGCGTTGCGGCGAGGCGTGCCCGGCCTCCGCTCGTGTGCCCGCTCCCGTTTCGGCGCCTGGCTGGGCCTGTGGGCGCTGCTGGCGATCCTCCTGCTGGCCCTGATGCCGGGCCGGGCTCCGCTCGACGTGCTGTGGCTGGTTCTGCCGCTCGCGCTGCTGAGTGGCCTGGCGGTCGAGGCGCTTGCCCAGGGCCTGCGCGAGCGCGGCGAGTGGCTCAGCGAGGGCCTGTACGTGCCCGTCGTCGTGGTCCTGTGGTCTTATCTCTACCTGATGCTCGCGCACTACACGGTCTATGGTGAAGCCTCTGACCTGGCGCTGGCGGTGCTGGTGGTCTCGCTGCAGCTCGTGTTGGCGGCGATCTTCGCCCTGGCGATGCGGCTCGACGCCGCTGTGCGCGCCATGGCCGTGGCCACCGGCGTCGTGCTCCTGGCGCTCACCTGCTCGGTGGGCGTGGGCTTGGCCTACGTGCGCCCGGCCGACCCGCGCGAGCCGCTGGTGCGCGCCCCGACGGCCGAGGGCGTGCGCGATCTGGTTTCGACGCTGCGCGACCTGTCGTGGCGTGAGACCGGCATCCCGGCGGCGTTGCCGGTCACGGTATTAGAGACGCAGCCTGCGTCCCTACCATGGGCTCTGGCGTGGTACCTGCGCGAATTCGCCGCCGCCACCAATCTACCAACTACCAATCTGCCAACTACCAATTTACCAACTACCGACCTACCATTCCTGATCACGGCCCATTCCAGTCTGGAAGAGCCGTCGCTGCCGGAGCCTTTGAGGGGAGATCCCTACGTCGGCCAGGATTTCGTCCTGCAGCACAGTTGGGACCGGGCGCAGGTCGCCTGTGTCTGGCAATGGCCACTCCAGTGCCGCGGTCTGGCGAACTGGCTGTTGTTCCGCGCCAGTCCCGCGCTGCCCGTCGTCGAGCAGCGGGCTGCACTGTGGCTGCTGGACGCGAGCACAGGTGAGTGATGGGCAGTGGTGGACGCCCTGCTTCAGCGGGGATTTGTGGAGGCGAGAGGCGTGGTTCGTGCTGCGTGTTGCGTTTGGTGAGATTGGCAAGGTGGACCTGCGTGGGAGGCCCAAGACCCCCAATGAATCGGGACGTTCGAGACGAAACACGCAACACGAAACACGAGGCTTGGACTTCGCATAGTCATTATGGTAGACCCAAACGATTTGCCTTGGCTCACCTTTGAAAGCAAAAATAGGCTATGCGAAATGGCACGCTGTCAAATCAAACTTAGCGGAGGACAGAGGACACGTGAATCAATCAATCCTGGATAAGCCCCTGAACAAGCTCGTGGCGTTCGACTGGGAGAAGGCCGTCTTCGCACTCATCATCATCCTGGCGCTGGCGACGCGGCTGTGGGGCCTGGGCGACCGGGTGCAGAGCCACGACGAGAGCATCCACACGCGCTACTCGTGGAACCTGTACGCCGGCCACGGCTTCCAGCACGCGCCGCTGATGCATGGGCCGTTCCTCTTCCACGCCACGGCGCTGTCCTACTTCCTCTTCTCGGACAACGACTTCACCGCCCGGCTGCCCGTCGCGCTGATGGGCGTGGCGCTGGTCGCGTTCCCCTACCTCTTCCGCCGCTGGCTGGGCCGCGCGGGCGCGCTCGTGACGTCCTTTTTCCTCCTCATCTCGCCCTCCATCGCCTACTACTCGCGCTACATCCGCCACGACATCCCCATCATGCTGTGGGCACTCATCGTCGTGCTGGCTATCTTCTCCTACCTGCGCGACAGGCGCGAGCGTTGGCTGTACGTCATGGCCGCCGGCGTGTCGCTGATGTTCGCCACGAAGGAGGTCGCCTTCATCTACAACGCCATCTTCGGCCTGTTCCTCGTCGGCCTGTTCGCCGTGCGCGCCCTGGGCCGCGAGTGGCCGGGTGGGGACCTGAAGACCTACTTCCTGGCGGCGCTCGTGGCCGTGGTGCTCGGGCTGGTCGTCCTGGGGCTGGGATTCCTGCAGAAGCCGGAGGAGCAGCCGGCGCTGGTCTGGTGGGCCATCGCCGGGGGCGGGCTGGGCGGGCTGGCGCTCCTCGTCGCGGCGACGCTCTTGCTCGTGGGCACGTGGCGCGACCTGGCCGAGTACCCCTCGTTCGACCTCATCGTCGTCCTGGGCACGCTGTGCTTGCCGTTCCTGTCCCCCCTCCTGATCCAGCTCGCGGGCTTCGATCCGGTCGACTACGCCGCGCCGACGATCTACTATTCGGGCGCTATCGCCATCGCGGTGTTCGCGGCCTCGGCTTGCATCGGCCTGGCGTGGAACTGGAAGCGCTGGAGCACCGCCGCCGCGGTCCACTACGCCATCTTCGTCATCCTCTTCACTACCATCTTCACCAAGGGCACAGGCATCGCCAGCGGGATCGTCGGCTCGCTGGGCTACTGGCTGGCCCAGCAGGAGGTCCAGCGGGGCGGCCAACCGTGGTACTATTACCTGATCGTCCTGCCACTGTACGACTACCTGCCGCTGGCGCTGAGCCTCATCGCCGCCATCACGCTGGCGGTCAAATCCCAAATCCCAAGGGCCAAATCCCAAATCCCAAATCCCAAAGCCCAATCTCCAACTTCTAATCTCCAACCTCCAATCTCTGACCTCCAACCTCCAACCTCCAACCTCCAACCTCTAACCTCCAACCTCCAACCCCCAATCTCCAACAACTTCCTCCCCTTCCTCCTCTGGTGGATCGTGTCGGCCTGGGTCAGCTATGCCTACGCCGGGGAGAAGATGCCCTGGCTGGTCGTCCACCTGGCGCTGCCCATGATCCTGCTCGCCGGCTGGTTGATCGGGCAGTTGATCGAGCGCACCGACTGGCAGCGCGTGCGCAAACGCCAGGGCTGGCTGCTGGCGCTCGTGGCCCCGCCTTTCGCCATCGCGCTGGCGATGTGCATTGGCGCGGCGGTGACGAGGCCCTTCCAGGGCTACGAACTGGGGCAACTGGAGGTCACCGGGCGCTTCCTGAGTGCGTTATTCGGCACGCTCGCCTTCGGCGCGGGCCTGGGCTACCTGATCTGGCGCACCGGCTGGCGCGCGGCCGTGCGCGTGCTGCTGCTCGTCGCCCTCGTCGTGCCCACGGGGCTCACCATCCGCCACGCCTGGCGCTTCTGCTACGTCAACTACGACTATCCATCGGAACACCTCGTCTACGCTCACGCCGCCCCCGGGGTGAACGAGGCCATGCGCCAGATCGAGCAGCTCTCGCGCCGCACCGTTGGTGATCCCCAGGCCATCGAGCTATCTTACGGCGCGGATGGCTCCACCCTGTGGTACTGGCAGTTGCGCGATTTCCCCAACGCCGTCTTCTACGGGGAGGAGCCGACGCGGGAGCAGATGGAGGCCCCGGTCGTCATCGCCGGGCGCGACCAGTGGGAGGTCGTGGCTCCCTACCTGGACCGGGACTACACCGTCAACACCTACACCTACCTGTGGTGGCCCATGGAGGACTACCGCAACATGACGTGGCCACGCGTCACCCACGCCATCACTGACACCCAGACCCGGGCGGCGCTGTGGGACATCTGGTACGACCGGGACTACCGGCGCTACGACGAGCTGAAGGGCAAGAAGCACACGTTCGACGAATGGCCGCTGCGCAGCGACTTCCGGCTCTACGTGCGCCGCGACGTCATGGCGGAGGTGTGGGACCTGGGCCTGAGCAAGCCTATGGAGGCCGTATCGACCGACCCATACGCCGGTGGCTGGCGCGACCTGGCCGCGCGACAGGTGATCGGCGGTGAGGGATCCGCCCCCGGCCAGTTCCTCAACCCGCGCGGCGTCACCGTCGGACCCGACGGCTTCGTCTACGTCGCCGACGCAGGCAACCACCGCGTCCAGAAGTTCACCGCCGACGGCGAGTTCGTCGCCGCGTGGGGGCGGCAGTCGACCCTGGACTCGGAGAGCGGGCGTGCCCAGGGCTTCAATGACCCGTGGGACGTCGCCGTCGGCCCCGACGGCACGGTCTACGTTGCAGACACGTGGAACCACCGCATCCAGCAACTGGACGCGGCGGGCGAGACCTTCCGCGCCTGGGGCTGGTTCGGGCAGTACGGGCCCGGCGACGCGGCTGGGCAGAGCGCGTTCTACGGCCCGCGCGGCGTCGCCTTCAGTCCCGAAGACACCGGCGGCCGGGTCTACGTGTCCGACACGGGCAACAAGCGCGTCCAGGTCTTCGATCCCGACGGGGGCTTCATCTCCCAGTGGGGTGGGGGCGGCGTGCTGGAGGGCTACCTGGATGAACCCGTCGGCATCGCGCTGGGCCCCGACGACACGGTGTACGTGGCCGACACCTGGAACCGCCGCGTGCAGGTCTTCGACAAGAACGGCGCGTTCCTCCGGCAGTGGTCCATCTCCGGCTGGGACACCGGGCTGGCCGAGGAGAAACCCTACCTGGCGGTGGACGCGCACGGATACGTCTACGTCACCGATCCGGGCCACTACCGGGTGCTGGTGTTCGACAGCGCGGGCAACTACGTGCTCTCCTTCGGCCAATACGGCCTCGACGCGCGCTCGTTCGCCCTCCCCGTCGGCATCGCCCTCGCCGAGGATGGCACAATCTACGTCAGCGACTCCCACGGCAACCGGGTGCTCGTATTCGCCTCCCTCAACCTGGCCCCGCACGAATGGGAGGCGTACGAGTAGAACACGCAACACGAAACCAGGTTTTTTCCGGAAAACCTGGTTTCTTTCTTCGCTTTGTAATCCCCTCCCTACACAAAGTGTCAAGGATTCCCTACACCAAGTTCCGGCTTCTACCGACAGACAGGCCGCGCCTTTTGTGCTATCATACAGCAGGGCCTTGAAACCGGGTTTTTGACCCTGGCGCTCCTCGCGCGGGGACCACCAAGAACCCGGTTTCTGATACCTATCGAGGGCCACCACATCCGACGACCGGGGCACACCAGATGAGGAGAAACGTTGACAGAAACGACAAGAACGGCGAGAACACGCCAGGAGAACACGGGGGCGCAGGGCAAATCGGCCGGACAAGCAACAAAGCGGAGCGCCTGCTGCAGATCGAGGCCCTGCTGCTGACCCACCCCGAGGGGCTGGCGCAGGCGGACGTCGCCCGTCACTTGGGCGTGAACCGCTCCACCGTCTGTCGCTACCTGCCGGACCTGAAGCGGTCCTGCGTCTGCGAGACAGACGACGGGAGACTGGCCATCGACCGGGAGCGGTACCAGGTCCAGGTGGAGCTGACGCTCCACGAGGCAATGGCGCTGCACCTGGGGACGCGCGCCATGGTCACGCGCATAGCCGGGGACAACGCCCACGCGGCGTCGGCGCTGCGCAAGCTCGGCGCGGCGCTGGAACACCTGGCCCCCCGCATCTCGCGCCACCTGATCGCCTCGGCTGGCGTGATGCAGAGCGAGGCACAGCGATGCGCCCCGTCGTGCCTGGAGGCGCTCGAAGCCCTGACACGGGCCTGGGCGCGTGGCTGCGTGGCGCACCTGTGGTACCGAGACGCGGCCCATCACACGGACGCGTGCGAGTTCGCCCCCTACTTCGTCGAGCCGTGCGCCATAGGCCGGGCCACGGTCGCCGTCGGCTGGCAGGAGCCGCCGTGGGCGGTGCGAACGCTCAAGATCGGCGACGTCCAGCGGGTCGAGCTGACGTCACGGCACTACACCATCCCCGAGCACTTCGACCCGCGCGGCTACCTGGCCGACCCATGGCGCATGGCGAGCACAGAGGCCCGACCCGTGGAGGTCGTGCTCAAGTTCCATGGACACCCGGACCGCGGCCATCCTGGCCGCATGCGCGACATCCACCAGACGCCCTCCCGGCAGACCGAGCGGCTGGAGGAGCAGCCGGACGGCAGCGTAATCTGGCACGCGCCGGTGGCCGACCCCCGGGAGATCGCGCGCTGGATCCGGGGGTGGGGGGGCGACGTGGAGGTCCTGGCCCCGCCGGAGCTGCGCGACTGGATGATGGGCGAGGCGCGCCGCCTGGCCGAGACCTACGGCTGGCAGGTTAGCCCAGTAGGACACGGATGAACGCGGATAGTCACTGATTTTCCTTCGATTCTTCATCCTATCCGTCACAATCCGCGTGAATCCGTGTCCAGGTTTGTCGTCTGAGCGGAGTGTGCTAGAATCATCTGGAACGGCGTGAAGCGAGCAAGGAGGCACCTCCGACGCGCACAATCCACTCGCCAGGACGCAGGCCCACGACTGGCCTCGCTGCACAGCACGCACAACACACGAGCGACGGACGGCAGGCAGACTACCGCACCGGCTGGTCTGCCTGTCTCGTTGTCCGCGCAACACCTGGGCAAAATCGCCGCATCTGGGGTGCCAATGTTGCCCTATATGCAACACCTCCCTGTTAGGATGAGAGCAATGGACGCACGATCAACGTCGCCATCAGACCCTAAAGGTTTCGGAAAACCTTTAGGGTCTGCCGCGGGCACACGATCAGCGTCCGCATCATCCACAGGGAGGTGTGACCATGGGACGCAAGCCCAACCAGGAGCGCCTGGACAGCTACGAACGGATCATCCCCGAGTACCCGCGCGCGGTGCGACCCAGCCAGGTGGCCCGGACGCTGGGCGTGCACCGCTCGACCGTGCTGCGCGACCTGCCCGCGCTCGAGCAGCAGGGCACGCTGTTGATGGAGGACCAGTGGGGATGGTTGAGCCTGTTCCGCAGGCGCGGCCGATAGACCCTAGAGGTGATGCCGCGCAACTGGGGGGGATTGACGGGACGCGGATGAACACGGATAAAGACTGATCTTCTTAATGGCTCAAATGGCACCGATGGCACACATGGCACAGACACGGGGGTCGTCTGGAGGCTGTATGGGGCTCGCGAGACCCCGAAGGTCTTGACGCCTGCTTCCAGGCAGCTCGGGGAGAATCTCAGTCCGGGGTTGGGGTTTCGGAAACCTTCGGGGAAGTAGGAGGAAAGCATGTCCCGTGGAAAGCGTGAAAGCCACTGGCTGGTCATACGCCGCTGCCTTGCGATCATCCAACGCGCCCAACGCGGACCCGCCAGCCGGGACGAACTGATCCAGGCTGTCCTGGCACAAGTTAGCCCCTCGGCCTATGGGGAGACCCAGGGCGGAGACCTGCGCCGTCGCCTGGAAAACGATCTGCAGCGCATCCGCGAGAACCTGATGGTGGACCTCTATTACGATCGGCAGGCTGGCGGCTACGTGATCCAGGACACCTGGCTGCCACTCCTGGACCTGCCGGACGAGGATCTGGAGACCATCGCCTGGCTGGAGCAGACCTTCGACCACGGCTCGCCCCAGCACGACGAGATCCAGGCCCTCCTGGGACGGCTGCGCTTCTATCTACCGATAGACCGCCGGGCGCAGGTCGAACACTGTCGCAGCGCCCTGGCCGTGGACCTGAAGCGGCGGGACGAGGATCAAGTACCGCCCGCCGTGTGGGATGGGCTGACGAAGGCGCTGCTGGAGCGCCGGAGAGTACGGTTCCTCTACCGCTCACCCCGCTACGCGGACGGCGAGCCCCGGACGCACATCGTAGATCCCTATGACCGCTACTTCGACACCGCGCGCGGCCATTACTACTTGCGTGGCTACTGCCGTCGCGTCGAGGGTCCCGGTGGTCAGAACGAGCCACTCCGCTACATCACCTATCGCCTGGGCCGCATCCTGGAGCTGACCGTCCTGCCTGACAAGATGGCCCCCGTCGCCCCTGCCGTCCGGCGCTACGCCGTCGCGTACGAACTGACCCCCGAGGTCGCCCGCCTGGGCGTCAGCCGCCACCGGTGGATCACGATTGGAGAGGTCGAGCAGCGGGAGGACGGCAGCGCCCTGGTGCGCGGCGAGACTGAGAGCCTCTTCTGGGGCGTCCACGAGTTGCTGCACTACGGCTCCACCTGCCGCGTGCTCGGCGGACCGGAGATGCTGCGGGAAATGCGCGACGTCGTCGCCAAGATGGCCCAGATTTACGGGCTGTAGGCTTGACGCCCCCACAGATGTGGGGGTGGGGGTGTGGTAGAATAGATGAGTAACTGGCCACCATCACGGGAGGTGTAACTTGGCAATACCGGACCTACAGCACATCGCCTTCCTCATTGGCAAAGAGGAGCCATCGGTCTTCAAGGACTATCTGGAGCAGGTTGTTGATCGTGGTCTGAAGCCCTATAAGGCAATACTGCAATGGGGCGGGAAAGAGGGCGAAAGCCTCTACACTCACGTGCTGAACGGTGTGTTTGTGCTGGAGACTATGCGTGAGATCCTGTCCTTGACAGACACAGAGACCCGCGTGCTGTACACGGCCTTCACTGTGCACGACATAAACAAGGCGCTAGATGAACCCGGATCATTCAACAGGCTAGCAAGACAGGAAACAATCGCCGCTGAAGTCCAGAGACTTGGTTTGCCAGACTTCTTTTCCGATTGGAACACCTACATTGAGGATATCACCAGCCTCGTACGCGGGCACTCTGGCCATCATCACCACAGTGGCGAGCGATGGATTGTCGGACGCTCTTCGACCTATGGCCTTGGCCTGGAACGCGTGGATGCCTTGGTACATCTCATGCGCGCTGCCGATGTAGTGGATCTGTCCCACACCCTGGAGGAGCGGGCGCTCAAAGCCGATTTCCTCGGACACCTCAATGCGTATCTGGCCGACAGCGGCCGTCCGGTACAGTATGAGTTCTTCACCCACCGACTTACGGAGCAGCGAGGTATCCTGACCAACGTGATCCACAACGGGATTGCCACCGTGCTGCGCGACAGATACAGGCTGATCCCGCTGTTGTACTACCCCGACGGCATTGCCTACCTGACCGAGAAAGGTCAGGCTCCAGTGATAGGAGACAACGACCTAGAGCAGATAGCCCATCACGTAGCCCATATGGTCTCCAGGATGGTTGCTGCCAAGTTCCGAGAGTTCATTCGGCCTACCCCGGCCGGCATCAAGGTGGATGCAAAATGCCTGGAGCTGGCTGTGCCATTTGAGGACATCCTGCGTGAGATCTACAACATTGTTGAGCCCCGCACCCCAGATGCGCTACAACTGGACGCCAAAGCCCGCGACTGGGCACAGCGCGAGTTTGAGAAAGCCGAATCTGCCTTTCCGGAGGCGGCCGCACAAGTAAGGACGGCTCTGGAGGGCACGGATCTACTTGTTAGCGAGGACGCAGATCGGCTGCGCCAAGCTGAGTTGATCCGGTCCTACTACGTCTTCCTGAACAAGCACTTCCGCGACATGGTGAGTGACCCGTGGGCCAGGATATATGGCTTGCTAGACCTCCCTGAGGCACGCCATCCCTTCTATGCTTACTTCAACCCACTGTGGGTACGGGCCTATGTCGTCTCACGTGATTTGGCGCTTTCCGAGGAAGCGATCTACCGGCGCATTGAGGCCGATGGGATACAGCTTACCCGTAGCACGGGGCAGTCGCCAGATCCCAAGAGAGCGCTGTTCAGCGACTATCTGCGCCTCTACGCTGTCTTTGCCGGCGAGCAGTTGGCCACCAGCTTTGAGAGCCATCTCACACACTACGTCGAGAACCAACACAGACAATGCGTTTACTGTAGCGGGCCGTTCCGCACGGACAAATGGATGGCCGCTGACGTGCGATCCGACATCACGGTACAAGTGTTTTCCAACCGTCTCCGTGGGGGACCAGGTGAGCCGAAGAAACACATCTGTGCTGTCTGCCAGATCCAATTCCTGCTGGAAAAACTGAACTACCCGGAAGTCCGGGGAGAGAAGACGTTCTACCTGCACCTATACCCTTACTCATTTCTGACGGCCCCGTTCGTCGAGGGCCTGAATGCCACTGTTCAACGCATAGTGAGCGAGGATGCCGCCGTGCAGGCGCTGAATATGAACGTCGCTGAGGGTGTCCGGGCCTATCTGGCCGACAAAGCTGTCACTCCTACCTTCCGCAGTCGCACGAAGAAGGATAGACCACAACCCTATGGGGTGTACCTGCCTCGCTACGCCGAGACCCTGGGCAATCTGCTCATCTTCCCCATTAACCCCGGGGGCCAGAATGACACCGAGCGTTTTCTGTTTGTACTCTGGAACGCTTTGTTGCTCCAACGTCACTTCGGCGTCAAAGTGTTGATGAGCAACGCCCCCGTTCCCCCGCTGGGCAAAGAGCAGATCTCTGATCTGTATGTGGACAATATCCCATTGGCCTGCGAAGGATTGTTACCCCGCAACGACTACGCACAGTTCGTCGGTGGCACAAGCAAACCGGGCGCATTAGCATCACTGTGGGAGGATGTGGGGGCTCTCTTTGCTTTGAGGCGGTTGACGTTCACCAGCCAAGACAATACACCTCGGCTGGTGCGGACGCTCGTAGGCAGTCCATTGTCGGTTTTCTACGATACTGAGAAGCTACTGGAAGCCCGTGTGCGCGGCCAAGAACCAGGAGGACTGCTGACCTGGCTTTCGCAGCAGGCATTCCCGCACGTGAACAGATTGGCATTGAGCAAAGGAGGACATTTCATGGCACAATTAAGTACCGAGTTACAACGACTGGCGGAGATCGCCTGGAAGAGCCGCCTGCGTGGCCGTTCCCTGGAGAAAAGTGCTCTGCTCTACCCCGTTGGCGAGGTATTTGCCAAACTAAGCCACGCCACCAGCAATGTGGATCGAGATGCCCTGCAAGCAGCAGTCGTGCAAGACATATTCGACCACCTGTACCGCATTGCAGAGGATCAGTATAAGCCAGGTAAGACGAAGTGGGAAGCCATCAAGCGATTCGTGGACATCTGGTTCAAGGATGTATTGGAAGGTGTGTACGGTGGCAACCTGCGCAAGATGCTGGCGGACGAAAAGCTAATCCGTTCCGCCTTCCTATTCTACGTGCGTGAGCAAATCCCCTCAAAAACGAAGAGTACCCAAGGGACTTCAGAACGACTGACTAGCAAGGACAATTAAGGAGACTATGATGAGCATCCTCGACCAATATGCAAATCACTTCTTGTCTGCCTACAGCAACTATCCTCAAGGCCGGTATGTCAGCCTCCTGTTGGTGCGCCGCATTGAGTCAGAAGCTATCTTTCGCACCGAGGGCAGCGGTGAACCGTTGAGCAAGGAGTTCGTTCACGCGGGGCTGAGCGGCGAAGAAGTTATTCAGCGCGTAGTCATTAGCAAGCGCAAGCAGACGGCTGTAGAACGTCGCACCGGACGCGAGTTGCTGCGCGCCAATGGCCTGCTGTTCGCCAAAGACGAAAAGAGCGGTGTGTGTGCCCTGAACCGCAACAACCCATGCGAGCGCTGCATGGATTGTATGATCTACGGCTACGCTGCAGGTGGTGGCGGTGCGCAGAAATCGCGCGTGGTGACCGACGATGCATTCAGTCTGCACGATGCGCGCACAGTGACAGCGACCAAGCAGTTCAACGCACTGTTTGATAACAGCACTATGCGTGATCCAGAGACAGGAAAACCCTCCACGAGCATTGGCACCGACGAGTACGTGAAGCCAGAATCGCTCTTTCTGGATATCGAAACGGTGCGTGACGTCACTGCCGATGAGTTCTGTTACATTCTGGGCAACGTCCTGCGTTCCACCCGTTACGGCGCCATCTCCTCGCGCATTGGCAAGGTCAAGAACGTGCTGGGTGGCGTGATCCTGAGTGATTGCGAGGTCTTCAGCAACCTGGAGCTCACACAGTCTACGTACGATCGGTTGCGGGAGGGGGCGGCAGAGCCAGACTTCCCTCTCCGTACCGATGCAGTCGTACAAGCCGTTCGTGCGGCGACGGCTGACTTGGCGCAGCGCATCGTGGGGCAGATCACGATTCTGAACGCCGACGCGGTCTCCGCTCTTGTCGATGAGATCACAGCACTATACGCTGACGAGGGTGCCGTTAAGGCTATGCTAGAGACGGCGACCAAGATGTACGGTCCGCAAGGGTAGGAGGCACCCGTATGCACGTCTACCGTTGTGAACTCACCCTGATGGAAGCGACTTTCTTCAGTAGCCGCGAGGTGAGCGCGACGTATCAGACAGAACCGCTGATCGGTAACTTCGCTCTGGCCTACGCGTTCGGCTTTTGCCAGGCTCCCTACTTCAACGACGGTACAATCTACTACAAGCAGCATCTGGGTGCACTAAACGAGCGTGGCCTATACATCACGCCTGCCACGGTGGTGGGCAAACCTCGTTTTACCATCGGGCAGTTCAATGCCCAGCCCGACGCCTACTGGTATGCAATGGGAGCTGGAGCCATCGTGACGCGCCCTGACAATGGCTGGGCCGTGGGCGCTGGCAAGACCTGGCGCATTGTGCGCTCTGATGGCACGCGTAGCAAGGTGTCTGCCGAAAGCCGCCCACAGTTCGGGCGTATCCGCTACCTCGCTATCGGCAACCGGGCAGTTGCTTATCTGATCAGCCGGGAGATCATAACAATCCCACGCTATGTGCGATTGGGTAAGTTTATGAGCAAGGCGCGAGTGATGGCTAAGGAAGTGCCAGTGGATGTAAGTGTGCAAGAGAGTGTCACAATCCCGTTCCTACTCAACCCGGCTGATTTGCCGCCGGGCATGCTTCCGACTGTGTTTGACCTGATCAGCGTGCCACCGACGCCGTTGATACGCAATGCCCTTCTGAACGGCCAGTTCTATTGCCTACCAGATGGGACACTACTGCCCGTGGGGATGCAATTTGGGATAGAGGAACTCCCTTGACACGATGAGCGCCACACTTCATCTCCTGCCTCAAACCGAAAAGCTGGCCGCGGAGAATCCGTGGAACCTCAAGTACACGCCTCTCTACCATCAGCAGCGCACCGTTGAAGCCCTGCGAGAACACGACTTGGTCGCCAACACGTACAACACTGGCACCGGCAAGACATGTGCGAGCCTTCTCTATCTTTTCGACCTGCAGGGCACGACCAAGAACGTGCTCTTCATCGCACCCACCAACGCGCTGTTGGCACAGCACGCCAGGGACATCACCCAGTTTGTGCAAGACCACCATCTGGACTTCAAAGTATGGCAAGTCAGTGCCGCCGATGTTCGCGCGCTACGCACGTCCCAGTATCCCGATGTCACGCCCAGCCGACCCGGTGAGGTGTTGCAGCGCCTCATCCGCAACTACCTGGAATTCGAGTCAGAGGCGACGCGCCGTCAGCCCATCGTCTTGGTGGTCAACCCCGACATCTTCTACTACGCCCTTTACTTCCGCTATGGTTCACACGACCGACGCAACGTCTTCGAGCGATTCCTGACCGCTTTCGACTACATCGTGGTAGATGAGTTCCACTACTACGATAGCAAACAGCTTGCCAACTTCCTCTTTGCCTTCGCCCTCTTCGATCAGTTTAGCTACTTCGACGTTCGAGATCGCAAGATCTGCCTGCTCTCGGCAACCCCCACGGCTGAAGTGATGGCCTATCTAGACCGCCTCTTCGACAGACGATGGGCGCTCGTCAGCCCTGACAATGAACCGTCGAACAGCGCAGGTTTGCCCACCACCCCCACGCTAGCCCCACTGGAGCTGACTGTTGAAGCGGACGAGTTTGAGCAGTGGACAGCGGCGCACCGAGATGAACTGGTGCGGTGGGTGATTGATAGTGACTTGGACGGTGCCCTAATCAGCAACAGCCTGTGGCGGGTTAATTCTGCTTATGCTTCACTGCGCAGCGTCTTGGCGGAAAGCAGGATGGGGCGCATCACCGGACCGGAACCGGCAGAGGAGCGGGCCAGGGCCACTGAACGTGACCTGATCCTGGCGACACCGACGGTGGACATTGGCTACAACTTCACCAAGATGTGCAAGAACCGGCAGAATGTGGATTTCTTGCTCTGCGACGCGCGTCACAATGACGAGTTGATCCAACGTATCGGCCGGGCTGGCCGAGTACTTGGCAAGCAGCATACCGATCGCGCTAGCCGGGCTACTGTCTTGCTTGGATCAGAGGCGGCCCAAGCACTGACGTCCTACGACGGGCAGACCCTCAGCCGTGCGGAATTCTCCGCCATCGTGAGGGAGTGCCCACACCTCCCACCCAAGCACAGACTGACCGGCTACATCCGCACACACGCTATCACCGAGTCGTTTTGGCCCATTTACCAGATCAGCAAGACGCTGCCACGTGACGAACACGCGGAACTGGATGCCCTCTTTGAACTCGTGCGCCGGGTCTTTGCCCCCAACAGTAAACGTACGCCAGGCGGGCTGTACGGTTTCTTCCGCAGGTTGGAATCGCGCGAACGATGGTTGCGCGAGACTCGTGAGAATCGAGTGCCCTTTGACAAGCACACAGCTACACAAGTGGCTGATTGGTTAGCGTGGCTAGACCCCACGTCTGGCCGGTGTGATCCTGGTGACTTAGTCCCACACCTGGAGTACTTGCTTGGCGATGTTTCCCAGCGCCAAGCGTTGCGGACTTTTGTTCAGAGTCAGGTCAACATCACGCGAGCACTCTTTGCATTCCGCAATAGCTTCCAGGGGCCGACCGCTGTCGTCTACGACCCTCAGCACTTGCTCTCCAGTCAGACCATCAACACGTACGATCTATTCCATCTGGTTAGTAACTACCGCCTATCGCCACCCCTGACCCGCCGCCAGTTTGGAGCGCAGTTTGGCGAAACAGATCTGCAGGGTGATTTCTACGTTCGCCTCGTCGAACCGCGCGAGTCCCGCTTGATGCTGGAACTGGTCTATCACAGCGATGATGAATCAAAGAGCTTTGAGGAGAAGTGGTGTGGAAGGCCCGTGGCGCTCTCGGGCGTCCGTATCCAAGCGAGGGAACGAGGCGGCGACATAGTAGCCGGAGCACTAGACGAGAAAGTTGTGACTGCCATAGCGACGGAGCACCTGCCCATGCTCATCGTCCCGCCCGATAGCGCGGGAGCAATGATCGCTCACCTTCGAGGGACAGATCTTTGGTCACGCAGACTCACGGTTCGATTCCCAGACGGAACGTTTGGAGACAGGTACCGGGCTTTGTTGGGCACGGCTGCGTTTCACGCACACGCCGAACTCCTTGGACACTTCCTGCTAAAGGAACGACTCAAGTCGGAGGCGATCATTCTATAGCTCAGCAAGGTGAAGCGTGGGGCGACACCCGTGCTCGCCAAAGTGCTGCACTTGCCCCGTCTGCCCGCCAAGCATAAGGTTTGAGCTAGAGAGCCCGCTATGATGGATACACTAGGAAACATCCAACGACAAAGAGGCGCGAATGGGCAGCACTACAGCACTACCGGCATGCAGATCAAGCCACCACGCCACATCGTCTGGAGCACCGATACGGTGGACCTGTCCGACCCCATCTAGGAGGCTCACAGCAATGCTCTACTCCATCGTCCTGACACTCGTCCCCACCCACGAGACCACCGTGCGCGCGACCATGGGCCATCAAGCCCACGCGGCCTTCCTGCGCACGGTGCGCGATTCCGACCCCGCGCTTGCCGACGTGTTGCACCTGCCCAATCTGCCTGCGCGGCCCTTCACCGTCTCCCGCCTCCAGGGCCTCCCCCAGGCCCACGATGGCCGGGTCCGCCTCTCTCCCGACCGCGACTACTGGCTGCGTTTCACCGTCCTCTACCCGCCCATCTTCGAGCGCTTCATGCACCGGTTCCTGAAGGGCGAGGGGCGTCCCGTCATTCGCCTGGGCCGGGCAGTGCTGCTGATCAAGGAGATCCTCACCACACCCGGCAGCCATCCCTGGGCCGGCTATACCACGTGGGAGAACGTTGCCTCCGATGCCCAGCCAGAACCGGCGATCACGCTCGACTTCACCTCGCCCACCGCCTTCGGCTTTGGACAGAAAGAGTGGGGCAAGAAGGCCGTCGTGCTGCCTCAACCGGAGCTCGTCCTGGGCAGCCTGGCCCGCTCGTGGAACAGCCTGGCCCCGCCGCCGCTACCAGTGAACCGCCAGGCGTTGATGGCCTACGTGGAGGAACACGTCGTCGTCAAGCGCATGGACGGCGTGCGGACCCAGATGCAGCACTTCCGGCGCTCGCTGCAGGTCGGCTTCGTGGGCCGGGTCACCTACGGCCTTATGGCCGACAACGACGCCGCCCGCTGCGAACTCAACGCCCTGGCCGACTTCGCCTTCTATGCCGGTGTGGGCATGAAGACGACGATGGGCATGGGGCAGACGCGCCGCCTTCCGTCTGCATCTGCTTGATGATTCAGCCAGACAGTCCAATGGAACCACCCGACTATCTGCCGATATCGATGCTCAACCAGCTCGAATACTGCGAGCGGCGCTTCTGGCTTATGTACGTCCACGGTGAGATGGAGATCAACGCGCCGGTGCTCGAGGGCATCCTACAACACGAACGGGCCCACACTAGCGGCGTCGAGCGCGATGGCGACGCCATCATCCGCAGGCGTCTCTACCTGTGGAGCGACCAACTGCGTGTGGCCGGCTTCGCCGACGTGGTGGAGGAGCGGGCGGAAACTGGTCGTGCGTCCGAGGGAGAACTGCTGCCCATCGAGTACAAGCGGGGCCGCATGGGGCGCTGGCTCAACGATCACGTCCAGCTCTGCGCCCAGGCCATGTGTCTGGAGGAGCGCACCGAAAGACCCGTCCAGCGAGGCGCGATCTTCTACTGGCGCTCCCGGCGGCGGGTGTCCGTCGAGTTCACCGCCGAACTGCGCGCCCGCACCCAGGCCGCCGTCGCGCGCGCCTTCGAGCTGATCCAGATCGGCCGCGTGCCGCCGCCCCTCGACCAGCAAGCCAAGTGTCACGACTGCTCCGTTGAGTCCATCTGCCTGCCTCGCGAGATCCTGTTCCTTTCCAAGGAGCCCGCTTGATGGCCCAACTCCAGACCTGGGAGGATGGCATGGCGACCCTATATCTGACCGAACCCCGCTCGCTGGTCCGCAAAGACGGCGACACCTTGCTCGTGCGCATCCCGGAGGACAAAGAGCGGGGCACCCAGAAGCGCAAAGTGCGCGTCCCCCTGATGAAGGTCACCCAGGTCGTCGTCTACGGTGACGTGACGCTCACCAGCCCTGCGCTGGCGGCGCTCCTGGAGCAGCGGACCGACGTGTGCTTCTGTTCGACCTACGGCCGCTTCCGCGGCCGGCTTTCGCCGGCGATGGGGAAAAACAGTCTCATCCGGCTCGAGCAACACCGCGGTCACAGCGACCCGGTGCGCTCGTTTACCCTCGCGCGTGCGTTCGTGCGCGGCAAGCTGGCCAACATGCGCGCTATGCTTCTGCGGGCCAACCGGAAGCGGGATGATCCGAAGATCGCCCAGGCCGTGGAGTCGCTCAAGGGCGTGTTGGGCCAGGTGGATGAGTTGGACCCACGCCAGGCCGCTCCGCCGCCTGACCCCTCACACCCACAGATAGGCACGGCTCAAGGCACGTTGTTGGGCCTGGAGGGCTCGGGGAGCGCCTTCTACTTCGGCGTGCTGGGCCGCCTCCTAAAGGGCGACTGGGACTTCAAGCGCCGCCAGCGCCGGCCGCCCCGCGACCCCGTGAACGCGCTCCTCTCCTTCGGCTACGTCCTGCTGATGAACCAGGTCGCGTCTGCCGTCAGCGTGGTGGGCCTGGACCCCTACGTGGGTTTCCTGCACTCCTCCCAGTTCGGCAAGCCGGCGCTGGCCTTGGACGTGATGGAGTCCTTCAGGCCGGTGGTCGTGGACTCAGTCGTTCTGACCCTGCTGAACAACGGCATGCTGACCGAGCGCGACTTCCAAGAGGAGCTGGGTGCGTGGCGTCTGACCGACAAAGGACGGCGTACGTTCCTGACCAAGTTCGAGGAACGGCTGGACACCCAGATCCGCCACCCCGTCTTCGGCTACAAAGCCACCTACCGGCGCAGCCTGGAGCTGGAGGTGCGGCTCGTGGCCAAGTGGCTGACGGGCGAGATTAGGCAGTTCAGGCCCTTTATGGTAAGATGAGGCGGATCGGAGTAATCCGCCGAAGTTGGAGTACACGGTGAAACGAGGGAAGCCGCAGTGCACGCTGTACGTCATTGCCTACGACATCCCCAGCGACCGTCGCCGCGCCAGAGTACACAAGACGCTGTGTGGGTTTGGCCGGTGGACCCAGTACAGCCTGTTCGAATGCCACTTGACGGACAAGGAGTTGCTGGCGTTGCGGAGCAAGATGGACAAGCTCCTGGAGCCAGAGGAGGACAGCGTACGCTTCTACCCCCTGTGTGCGGCGTGCGTCGCGCGAGTGGAGACCATCGGATCAGACAAGCCGGCCGAGGACGATATCTTCATCGTCTAGCAAGGGCAGACTAACCATGCCAAAGGACGCGTTTTTTGTGGCTTGTGGGACCGCGAGCGGGGAAGCACCCCCATACGTTCCGGGAGGCGCTCGCACACCACCGCCGGAGGTGGAAGCGCTATATATGGGTGCAGTCAACCCTGGGTGACTTAGTATCACATCGAGTGCATCTGGCAGCTTGTCGGGGGGAACCAATGGTTTTCTCTTAGTGGTCTGCCAGGACAGAACGCCATCCCTAAATCCGTGTCTTTTTGCGGTATAAGTGGAGCATGAGACCAGGATTTAGGCCCAAAATCGTGCTTGAGTGGGGCTTTTCGTAGAAACGCAGTGTTCTCTCCAGTAGGTTGCTAGACATAGGATGAAGGAGCCAACCGGCATATTGTGTGATGGTAAGTCATCTAGGGTGCAGTCAAGCCCAGAGCTACCATATATGGGTATCTAGCGGAAAAAGCGTTCTGGCCGGGTGGGGGCGACCGGCAAGGAGCCGCATCGGATCCGGGAGGCACTCGCGGTACAAGGAGGGGTGGAGGACAACAGTCACGTGTGGGCTCCAAACGAGCAGCAAGTGGTGCAACATGGCCGCCATTGACGCCCCAGCGGCTTCCCCGTGGAGCGCTGTACCCACAGGGCTGTGAGCAGTACCAACTATCAGAATCCCGAGCGGGGGATTGAAACGCGGAGTGGAGGTGGCCACCGGACGAGGCGGATTAGGTACCAACTATCAGAATCCCGAGCGGGGGATTGAAACGCATCAGATTCGACAGCATCCATCATCACGTTCACAGTACCAACTATCAGAATCCCGAGCGGGGGATTGAAACCGGTCCACTTGATCCTGGATGCTCTCCAGGCACCCCGGTACCAACTATCAGAATCCCGAGCGGGGGATTGAAACTACGGGCTTGTGGCAGCGGTTTGGGTATGGGCGGGGGGGTACCAACTATCAGAATCCCGAGCGGGGGATTGAAACCTCTACCCATGTCGCCCTCCCGTCAACATCGCTCTAGTACCAACTATCAGAATCCCGAGCGGGGGATTGAAACCGGTCATTGCCCGGGCGTCTAATTTCGATCGTTCGGTACCAACTATCAGAATCCCGAGCGGGGGATTGAAACTCAACAATGTCCGTGGCCCCGTGTGCCACAGCAGAGGTACCAACTATCAGAATCCCGAGCGGGGGATTGAAACTTCCCATATCCGCTCGTCCCGCCGATCAGAATCGCGTACCAACTATCAGAATCCCGAGCGGGGGATTGAAACAGCTTTGTTCAGCCGCGGGCCCTTGATGATCTTCCAGTACCAACTATCAGAATCCCGAGCGGGGGATTGAAACCGTGCGGACATTCACCGACACGCCCGTCGCGACGGAAGTACCAACTATCAGAATCCCGAGCGGGGGATTGAAACCACCTCCGTGGTTGACCGCACGGTAGCGCAGATCGGGTACCAACTATCAGAATCCCGAGCGGGGGATTGAAACCTTGATGCTGGAGATCTTCGCCGCCAGCGCGGGCAGTACCAACTATCAGAATCCCGAGCGGGGGATTGAAACGGCTCCTTGTTGAGCTGGTTGCGCGATGCGGTCGAGGTACCAACTATCAGAATCCCGAGCGGGGGATTGAAACTCGAGGACCGCCAGCGCGGGGGGACGGACTGGCAAGTACCAACTATCAGAATCCCGAGCGGGGGATTGAAACCAACGCCGTTACACCACCACCACACCCGACGGCCGGTACCAACTATCAGAATCCCGAGCGGGGGATTGAAACCATCGACGAGAACGGTGACCACTCCGCCCTGGCTCGGTACCAACTATCAGAATCCCGAGCGGGGGATTGAAACTCCGAGTGCTCTAATTCGGTCCACCCGATTGGAAAGTACCAACTATCAGAATCCCGAGCGGGGGATTGAAACTTCCACGGCACCTCTTCTACTGAGGCCGAAATGGCGTACCAACTATCAGAATCCCGAGCGGGGGATTGAAACGCATCCCGGCGATACACGTCCGTTGTCGCCACCCCGGTACCAACTATCAGAATCCCGAGCGGGGGATTGAAACCCAGGTGACGGGCTCGATCGCGCATCTGTCGATGAAAGTACCAACTATCAGAATCCCGAGCGGGGGATTGAAACCACTATCCACATTTTCAGGTACCCCCCGCCACTGATGTACCAACTATCAGAATCCCGAGCGGGGGATTGAAACTGGTCGACGCCAGCACGGCGGGCGTACTTTTTGAGGTACCAACTATCAGAATCCCGAGCGGGGGATTGAAACTCGGCGGGGAACTACAGCGAATTGGGAAAGGAACGGTACCAACTATCAGAATCCCGAGCGGGGGATTGAAACTCAGTGCCGAGGCGCTGGCCGAGATCCAGCGAGACGGTACCAACTATCAGAATCCCGAGCGGGGGATTGAAACCGTCGCAGTATGTGCAGCGCTCCCGGCTGACGGTGCAGTACCAACTATCAGAATCCCGAGCGGGGGATTGAAACAGTTCCCCGTCCACCACATCCGCGATGAGCAGCTTAGTACCAACTATCAGAATCCCGAGCGGGGGATTGAAACTACACCGACGACACGACCAACTTCAGCCAGTGACAGTACCAACTATCAGAATCCCGAGCGGGGGATTGAAACTTCACACGAATGGAGAGAGATTGGGTCCCCACCGAGTACCAACTATCAGAATCCCGAGCGGGGGATTGAAACCACGCAAGCATTGAGACCGACAAGGGACGTGGTGAGTACCAACTATCAGAATCCCGAGCGGGGGATTGAAACCTCGGCCCAGGCCGCGGTGGCCATCTCCTCGTCGGTGGTACCAACTATCAGAATCCCGAGCGGGGGATTGAAACCGGTTTCCCATTCCGCTGGCGTTAGCTCGTATGCCCGTACCAACTATCAGAATCCCGAGCGGGGGATTGAAACCGTTTGACAGACGACGCCCAACCTCCTCCCCCGGCAGTACCAACTATCAGAATCCCGAGCGGGGGATTGAAACAAGCCGTAAGCTTCATCCTACCCCACGCGAATCCAAGTACCAACTATCAGAATCCCGAGCGGGGGATTGAAACTTACAATCCGTGCGGGATCCAGAACGCGAATTTCGGGTACCAACTATCAGAATCCCGAGCGGGGGATTGAAACCCGGAATGGCTGAAGCCGGGATCGCCGCCGCCGCTGGGTACCAACTATCAGAATCCCGAGCGGGGGATTGAAACCCAGCAGCGGCCGCGGCGGCTGGAGGGGCGGATTATCAGTACCAACTATCAGAATCCCGAGCGGGGGATTGAAACTCTGCTATTCGCGGATGAGGAGCCAGGCGCGGAGATGTACCAACTATCAGAATCCCGAGCGGGGGATTGAAACATGGCGGCTGAGCGCGCAGCGACGCTGGCGGCCCAGGTACCAACTATCAGAATCCCGAGCGGGGGATTGAAACCCTGCCAGCGGCAACGACGCTGGTGGGGACGTTCAGGTACCAACTATCAGAATCCCGAGCGGGGGATTGAAACTCTTTTTCTTGTTGCTTCTTCCTCCGCCAGCGCCACAGTACCAACTATCAGAATCCCGAGCGGGGGATTGAAACAACGACGTCGGGAACGCGGCGCGGAAGATGCTGGGGGTACCAACTATCAGAATCCCGAGCGGGGGATTGAAACAGCGCCGTCCGGATCCCGCCCCAATCACTCTCCCAGTACCAACTATCAGAATCCCGAGCGGGGGATTGAAACTGGCACGCATTCAGCCGATGCCTCGCGTCCTCATTGGTACCAACTATCAGAATCCCGAGCGGGGGATTGAAACTACCCCGCCTCGGGGCACGGGACGGACGCGCCTGGGTACCAACTATCAGAATCCCGAGCGGGGGATTGAAACCTTTCTGCGGCTATCACCGCCTCCACCACCCGCGCCGGTACCAACTATCAGAATCCCGAGCGGGGGATTGAAACCGGCTCGTAGAAGATGTGGCACAGTCGAGGATCGTGTACCAACTATCAGAATCCCGAGCGGGGGATTGAAACGAGTAAGAACGGTGGGGGATTTGCGCAGTCGCACGAGTACCAACTATCAGAATCCCGAGCGGGGGATTGAAACTCGTGATTCGCGGTGTATTCCGTCATCGCCGCGCCGGTACCAACTATCAGAATCCCGAGCGGGGGATTGAAACAATCTCCTGACCTGGCATGAGACTGGAGCTGCAGCAGTACCAACTATCAGAATCCCGAGCGGGGGATTGAAACTGCCTCCGAGACGGGCGCGGCCTCCTGTACCCGCTGGTACCAACTATCAGAATCCCGAGCGGGGGATTGAAACCCGTCGATTCCCAACGGCACCGTTATACGGTGCCGTGTACCAACTATCAGAATCCCGAGCGGGGGATTGAAACTATTTCCGCCGCTATCCATCGTGACCAGCTCACCACCGGTACCAACTATCAGAATCCCGAGCGGGGGATTGAAACTTGAGGGGCTGTTCGTGGACAGCGACGGGGCCGATCAGTACCAACTATCAGAATCCCGAGCGGGGGATTGAAACCACCACAAATCGTTCAGCTGCTCCGTCGCCGCCTCGGTACCAACTATCAGAATCCCGAGCGGGGGATTGAAACCATGATGACGGGGACGGATTACATGACGAAGGGGAGTACCAACTATCAGAATCCCGAGCGGGGGATTGAAACCATTACGGGACGCTGGTGGTCGCTGCGGTCGCACTGGTACCAACTATCAGAATCCCGAGCGGGGGATTGAAACAACGGCAGTGTGCAGCAACAAATGCTCAACGTGGCGGGTACCAACTATCAGAATCCCGAGCGGGGGATTGAAACTGAACGATCCCACAGCGGGGGGGATCGCGGATGCGGGTACCAACTATCAGAATCCCGAGCGGGGGATTGAAACACGACGGAATCAGCATGGAGCGTGACGAGCAGCGGGGGTACCAACTATCAGAATCCCGAGCGGGGGATTGAAACATGCTTGAGGATCCGGCGGACGTCGTCCAAGGGGTCGGTACCAACTATCAGAATCCCGAGCGGGGGATTGAAACCATAATTGTTGAGGATGCCATCCACCATCTGGACTGGTACCAACTATCAGAATCCCGAGCGGGGGATTGAAACATGGGCCAGGAACACGCCAGACGACAGCCCAGCACGAGTACCAACTATCAGAATCCCGAGCGGGGGATTGAAACGCTGCGGTCGCACTGCTACCGTATGTACTGACGAAGTACCAACTATCAGAATCCCGAGCGGGGGATTGAAACTTCAGGAATTGCCACATCTCGATGCTGGCAGGTCAGTACCAACTATCAGAATCCCGAGCGGGGGATTGAAACTCGCCACACCTTCGCTTCCTCTGCCCCCAGCGCTGGTACCAACTATCAGAATCCCGAGCGGGGGATTGAAACAAGGACCAGCCGCAGCAAATCCTTGGTCGGCGCCGCCAGTACCAACTATCAGAATCCCGAGCGGGGGATTGAAACTTGTCCCCGGCCGAGAATGCGCCGCCGCCGTATAAGTACCAACTATCAGAATCCCGAGCGGGGGATTGAAACCTCGTTGAACGGGCACGAGGGGACGATCATGTTGGTGGTACCAACTATCAGAATCCCGAGCGGGGGATTGAAACCAGCCGCTCCGTCGCCGCCTCGTCGCCGCTCACCAGTACCAACTATCAGAATCCCGAGCGGGGGATTGAAACGTCTTCATGCCACCGCTGGTGCATCAGCACGATCGGTACCAACTATCAGAATCCCGAGCGGGGGATTGAAACAGCGCCTCTAACGGATCCACCCGCTCAACGATACCCGGTACCAACTATCAGAATCCCGAGCGGGGGATTGAAACGCTCTCACAGGAGTGGCACTACTACGATCTGTTGACAGTACCAACTATCAGAATCCCGAGCGGGGGATTGAAACAGATTCGGCAAGGATCTGGGGGATGGCGCGGGAGCAGTACCAACTATCAGAATCCCGAGCGGGGGATTGAAACCGAAATATCCTACACGGGTACGTCCGAAATCACGGGTACCAACTATCAGAATCCCGAGCGGGGGATTGAAACCATTCTGATACTGTGGCCGTCGCCGGTCCGGAGGCTGGTACCAACTATCAGAATCCCGAGCGGGGGATTGAAACCTCCGCTTTGGTATCGTGTGCACGCGCCAGCCGCACAGTACCAACTATCAGAATCCCGAGCGGGGGATTGAAACCGCCGCCGCCCGGTGCAGGTCATACGTCGGCACCCAGTACCAACTATCAGAATCCCGAGCGGGGGATTGAAACCGTTATGAATGGTGTCACCATCAACTGGGGCAACGCAGTACCAACTATCAGAATCCCGAGCGGGGGATTGAAACCCGTCGCTGTACAGCGGATCGATCCGCGCCCGCAAGTACCAACTATCAGAATCCCGAGCGGGGGATTGAAACACGTGCACCCCTCGGCGTTGAACGGCGGGAATGGGGGTACCAACTATCAGAATCCCGAGCGGGGGATTGAAACCTGCCGACGTTCTGGGAGCGGTCGACGAGCGAATCAGTACCAACTATCAGAATCCCGAGCGGGGGATTGAAACTGATAAAAAGAAGCGCGACTCGCCTCAGCGTCCAACAGTACCAACTATCAGAATCCCGAGCGGGGGATTGAAACGAGGATGGATTTCTGGGACAGGCGCATCGGGGAACGGTACCAACTATCAGAATCCCGAGCGGGGGATTGAAACGTGCCTGCGGCGATGACGTTGAGTGGGCCGTGGGCGGTACCAACTATCAGAATCCCGAGCGGGGGATTGAAACGATAAAAAGAAGCGCGACATATCGCCTCAGCGTCCAGTACCAACTATCAGAATCCCGAGCGGGGGATTGAAACTGACGTGCAAATACCGGATAGAGTCCGGCACGTCATGTACCAACTATCAGAATCCCGAGCGGGGGATTGAAACCAGTAATCCGCAGATCTGTCAGCTCGAGGAACCGCAGGTACCAACTATCAGAATCCCGAGCGGGGGATTGAAACCACCTGTACCCGCAACTCCGCGATAATGCCCCGCAAGTACCAACTATCAGAATCCCGAGCGGGGGATTGAAACCGGCGAAACCTTCGCCCGCTCCACCCGCGCCACCGGGTACCAACTATCAGAATCCCGAGCGGGGGATTGAAACTGATGAGACCGGTATCGAACCGCCCCGACAGTCCCAGTACCAACTATCAGAATCCCGAGCGGGGGATTGAAACATGCCAGGATCAACAGGAGCCAATCCCAATTCGTGAGTACCAACTATCAGAATCCCGAGCGGGGGATTGAAACACCATTAAATCTCCAGCACAAACGATCATACTCCGCAGGTACCAACTATCAGAATCCCGAGCGGGGGATTGAAACTACACTGTCTCAGTGGCCTGAAACGAGCGGCGCGCAGTACCAACTATCAGAATCCCGAGCGGGGGATTGAAACCTGGCTCCGGCGTTGGGGCTGCTGGCCGGCGGGCCGGTACCAACTATCAGAATCCCGAGCGGGGGATTGAAACTGATAATCCACGTTATCAGGCGTAGGGAATTGGTGGTACCAACTATCAGAATCCCGAGCGGGGGATTGAAACGGTGAAGTTGCCACCTATGTACACTGTGCCATCGTCGTACCAACTATCAGAATCCCGAGCGGGGGATTGAAACAGTAATTGCCCGCCCCACAACTGCAACGTCGGCAGAAGTACCAACTATCAGAATCCCGAGCGGGGGATTGAAACTGTAGTGGGGTTGGTGGTGGGGTTGCTGGTGGGAGCGGTACCAACTATCAGAATCCCGAGCGGGGGATTGAAACAGATCTGACCTAGTTTCTCAAGCACTCCTCGGGGAGTACCAACTATCAGAATCCCGAGCGGGGGATTGAAACCGGGGGTTGTTGGAAGCGGGCGGGGTGGAGATCGCCGGTACCAACTATCAGAATCCCGAGCGGGGGATTGAAACGAGATTATGGCATCCCCGTGGTCTTGCTGGCGGTTGGTACCAACTATCAGAATCCCGAGCGGGGGATTGAAACGATCGATCGAGCAGCGTAATGCTGGCCGAGGGTGCCAGTACCAACTATCAGAATCCCGAGCGGGGGATTGAAACCAGGGTCGCAGCGCCGTTCCAGAGCTGGCTGGCCAGTACCAACTATCAGAATCCCGAGCGGGGGATTGAAACTCACCGAGGTAGTACATATGCTGCGGGCGGGGATGGGTACCAACTATCAGAATCCCGAGCGGGGGATTGAAACGATTCGGGAGTACGCGCACACGGCGCGGCCAGGATTGGTACCAACTATCAGAATCCCGAGCGGGGGATTGAAACCATCCGCGGAGGCGACGACTGGGTTTTCGATTCCCCAGTACCAACTATCAGAATCCCGAGCGGGGGATTGAAACTCTGCAACGCCAGGGGGCAAAAAGCCAACGCGCGCGGTACCAACTATCAGAATCCCGAGCGGGGGATTGAAACTTCAGATGAAACTCATAAGCGTAACAGTAGGATTCAGTACCAACTATCAGAATCCCGAGCGGGGGATTGAAACACGGCTCTTACCGTCCCACCAAAAGTCTACCCAGCCAGTACCAACTATCAGAATCCCGAGCGGGGGATTGAAACTGCCGCTGCCCCCGCTCATCGACAACCGTCTCCGTGTACCAACTATCAGAATCCCGAGCGGGGGATTGAAACGCCCCTGGAAGAGGTCGCACGTCCGCAGCGGTCAAGTACCAACTATCAGAATCCCGAGCGGGGGATTGAAACTTGAGCGGGCACTGGAGAGGGCGTACGGTGATGGGGGGTACCAACTATCAGAATCCCGAGCGGGGGATTGAAACTGTCGCCGGTTGATCAGATCCAGCACGTTCAGCGGAGTACCAACTATCAGAATCCCGAGCGGGGGATTGAAACTGTGCTGGGATTGCTGGAGTGGCGGGTGGCCCGCCGGTACCAACTATCAGAATCCCGAGCGGGGGATTGAAACCACCACGTACGCGAACGGCTCCCCCTGGACCTCGAGTACCAACTATCAGAATCCCGAGCGGGGGATTGAAACATATTTTACTAGCTGTTAAATGTTTTCATCCACACAAGTACCAACTATCAGAATCCCGAGCGGGGGATTGAAACTCCAACAACCAAAACGTGCGCCGCGTCGGGGGAGGGGTACCAACTATCAGAATCCCGAGCGGGGGATTGAAACCAATGTAGATGAGCCGGAATCCGTAGATGCACCGGTGGTACCAACTATCAGAATCCCGAGCGGGGGATTGAAACATCAAATAAAGATCCGCACGAATGCCCCGGATGGAGTACCAACTATCAGAATCCCGAGCGGGGGATTGAAACCCAAGCGAAAGTGGGAAGGGAGACTTTCTAGATAAGTACCAACTATCAGAATCCCGAGCGGGGGATTGAAACCGTTAGGCAAAATATGTGGCTGGCGCTTCGTTATTTGGTACCAACTATCAGAATCCCGAGCGGGGGATTGAAACTCGCATGGTGGACGCGACCAATGCCAAATACCCAGTACCAACTATCAGAATCCCGAGCGGGGGATTGAAACTGGAAAAAGATGGATTTACTGTAAATGTCCAGTATCGTACCAACTATCAGAATCCCGAGCGGGGGATTGAAACTATGTAAAGGATTGTCCGCCACGGCCCACCGCCAAAGTACCAACTATCAGAATCCCGAGCGGGGGATTGAAACATTGACAAGACTTTGTGAAGCTACGCATAGAGATTAGTACCAACTATCAGAATCCCGAGCGGGGGATTGAAACCGTCTCATTGATATCTGTCCAGATACCACTGGCCCAGTACCAACTATCAGAATCCCGAGCGGGGGATTGAAACTTCATCACAGCAAATTCAATATTCTCACGATGATGCAGTACCAACTATCAGAATCCCGAGCGGGGGATTGAAACTGCTCGAATCGGAACCACAGAAACATATTCTCTACCAGTACCAACTATCAGAATCCCGAGCGGGGGATTGAAACAACCCTACCACCTATGGATATTGGCATTATGCCCAGGTACCAACTATCAGAATCCCGAGCGGGGGATTGAAACGTCGAAAATCTGATGAATCGAGCTAAAACAGGCCAGTACCAACTATCAGAATCCCGAGCGGGGGATTGAAACGTCGAAAATCTGATGAATCGAGCTAAAACAGGCCAGTACCAACTATCAGAATCCCGAGCGGGGGATTGAAACCGCACACTGTAGTTGCTGGTACAATAACTCAGACCAAGTACCAACTATCAGAATCCCGAGCGGGGGATTGAAACTTTGTCTGAAATCCATCCTTGAACCACGCCACAGCAGTACCAACTATCAGAATCCCGAGCGGGGGATTGAAACTGATGCTTGGTTCAATTCCAGGCCTGTCCTGTTGTGGGTACCAACTATCAGAATCCCGAGCGGGGGATTGAAACCTCACGGACACGGCGGTGGCGACGGACGCGTTTGCGGTACCAACTATCAGAATCCCGAGCGGGGGATTGAAACTGGGGGCTGAGCAAAGAGACGGCACTGGCGGCGCCGGGTACCAACTATCAGAATCCCGAGCGGGGGATTGAAACTTTAGGGAATCTCTCAGATTCCGCTACGCGCGTAACGGTACCAACTATCAGAATCCCGAGCGGGGGATTGAAACTTGCCATTGTCGCCGGTCTTTATGACCCATTCGGTCGTACCAACTATCAGAATCCCGAGCGGGGGATTGAAACATGCCTGCTCGCCAAAGGGGCACAGCGGAGGCAAAGTACCAACTATCAGAATCCCGAGCGGGGGATTGAAACTGATTGTCGGCACACAGCTACCAAGCGCCAAGGTGATGTACCAACTATCAGAATCCCGAGCGGGGGATTGAAACAGCGCCGGCTAATCTCCACTCCCGAGGCATCATACAAGTACCAACTATCAGAATCCCGAGCGGGGGATTGAAACGTCCCATCACCCTACCCCCACGATCTCCCCGCCCAAGTACCAACTATCAGAATCCCGAGCGGGGGATTGAAACTACTCCAAGCACCTCAACTCTGTTGTCCGCGCCACTGGTACCAACTATCAGAATCCCGAGCGGGGGATTGAAACCTGGACGTGTGGGGCGAGGCGATGAACGGATTCGGGTACCAACTATCAGAATCCCGAGCGGGGGATTGAAACGCGACGCGGGCATCTTCGATGCTGGTCACTTTCCCGGTACCAACTATCAGAATCCCGAGCGGGGGATTGAAACTGGGACCGTGGCAAATCGCTACGATCTGGAGAGCTGGTACCAACTATCAGAATCCCGAGCGGGGGATTGAAACGACCCGGGCGCCCTCGCGCCGGCGGTTGACAAAACGGTACCAACTATCAGAATCCCGAGCGGGGGATTGAAACACTCCGTAGCCGCCACTGATCCGCTCAGTGGCCCAGGTACCAACTATCAGAATCCCGAGCGGGGGATTGAAACAGCGCGGCGGTGGCCGCAGTGAATACAGCGGCGGCGGTACCAACTATCAGAATCCCGAGCGGGGGATTGAAACGGCTTGTCAACACCGTTACACGTGTAACGTAGTCAGTACCAACTATCAGAATCCCGAGCGGGGGATTGAAACCCTCCTGTCAGTTCACTGTCGCCAGCCGGCTGTCGGGTACCAACTATCAGAATCCCGAGCGGGGGATTGAAACTCGACTGGGAGCCAAGGCTGTCTCGAGAGGGAAAAGGTACCAACTATCAGAATCCCGAGCGGGGGATTGAAACGCGTGGTGATCCAGAGTGGAGGGAGATGATATAATGGTACCAACTATCAGAATCCCGAGCGGGGGATTGAAACTGACATCGAAGCTGCACTTTCGGAGATGTGGCAGAGGGTACCAACTATCAGAATCCCGAGCGGGGGATTGAAACCTGATTGAGTGTCTCGTTGACGGCCTGGATCAGCGCAGTACCAACTATCAGAATCCCGAGCGGGGGATTGAAACTCATCTGGCTGCGACACTGCCTCGCGCCGTGCGCCAGTACCAACTATCAGAATCCCGAGCGGGGGATTGAAACATGGCGGATAAGGATACGCTCGCGTTTCGGGCGTACGTACCAACTATCAGAATCCCGAGCGGGGGATTGAAACTTCGTATATGGACGACTCGCCCCCCGGGTCGCCGGAGTACCAACTATCAGAATCCCGAGCGGGGGATTGAAACCGCCATCCGGGGCGTACTGGTCGGCAGCCACGTTCGGGTACCAACTATCAGAATCCCGAGCGGGGGATTGAAACTCGGCCATCCACCCCAGCGAGCCCACGTCACGCTGGTACCAACTATCAGAATCCCGAGCGGGGGATTGAAACAGCGATATGGAGGCGGAGCTGGCCGGCGCGCCGGAGGTACCAACTATCAGAATCCCGAGCGGGGGATTGAAACGAGACGCAGCGCGTGGCGCGCGATCCAACTCACAAGTACCAACTATCAGAATCCCGAGCGGGGGATTGAAACCCACAGCTCGAACTCGGTCATCGCCGGGTTCGGCTTGGTACCAACTATCAGAATCCCGAGCGGGGGATTGAAACCACCATTCCACCTCGCCCACCTCCGCCGCCTGGTAGTACCAACTATCAGAATCCCGAGCGGGGGATTGAAACTTTCCGGTCGGCAAGCTGGAGGATCGGGCGGTGGAGGTACCAACTATCAGAATCCCGAGCGGGGGATTGAAACTCGCCTCCTCATCGCCGCCGAGAGCCCCGTGCGCAGTACCAACTATCAGAATCCCGAGCGGGGGATTGAAACGATTCTAAGTTCTAAGGCAGTAGATCGGGAGACTCAAGTACCAACTATCAGAATCCCGAGCGGGGGATTGAAACCACCATTCCACCTCGCCC
>CAZYSK010000019.1:0-1659 GCA_964649415.1 uncultured Anaerolineales bacterium | reverse complement strand
TAGATCGGGAGACTCAAGTACCAACTATCAGAATCCCGAGCGGGGGATTGAAACCTGGGTGGGATCACTGGTGCGTTGGGAGGACTGGCGGTACCAACTATCAGAATCCCGAGCGGGGGATTGAAACCCTCCATAAAAAGTGGTAGCTGTGCCAGTGTCTCAGGTACCAACTATCAGAATCCCGAGCGGGGGATTGAAACGCCACTCGGGGCGGCACGACGTCGCGGTGCTGGACGGTACCAACTATCAGAATCCCGAGCGGGGGATTGAAACACAGCGACACGAAAGCCCTCGGCGACGAAGACCGGGTACCAACTATCAGAATCCCGAGCGGGGGATTGAAACTGCATTATCGCCGGTGTCTGACTGGCATGCAGCGCAGGTACCAACTATCAGAATCCCGAGCGGGGGATTGAAACTGACGACAACAGGCCGGGGACATTCTCGATAACAAGTACCAACTATCAGAATCCCGAGCGGGGGATTGAAACTGTCACCTGGGAGTTTGCGGGGGAGCCCCAGGTATAGTACCAACTATCAGAATCCCGAGCGGGGGATTGAAACTGGAATCGCCCCCCGTGTAAATATGAAATAATCAAGTACCAACTATCAGAATCCCGAGCGGGGGATTGAAACCCCGCCGTTGATCCGTACCCCCGTCAGCGCCCGCGGTACCAACTATCAGAATCCCGAGCGGGGGATTGAAACTCATTCTCTCCTTCCCCGCCGCACGAATGCAGGCGAGTACCAACTATCAGAATCCCGAGCGGGGGATTGAAACCGGATCGGGTGTTGCGATCGGCGATCGTGGAGCTGCGGTACCAACTATCAGAATCCCGAGCGGGGGATTGAAACGTCCGGATCGCGGAGGAGTTGGAGGCCGCGCGGAAGTACCAACTATCAGAATCCCGAGCGGGGGATTGAAACTCCTGCGTACCCGCGCCAACAACGGCTCCTCCTGCTGGTACCAACGATCAGAATCCCGAACGAGGGATTGAAGGGCGCACGGTGGAGAAGGTGGCGTGTCAACTCAAATGAAAACCTTACCGATAGTCTGTACGCAAATGACAAAAAGATGCGTGAGGGCCATCCGGTTGGGTTGGGATGACATAGCGGATTTCCACGTTGTTCTCTGTCACAATCACCCGGTCAATCAGTAGCTCTACCAGTTGCCTTCGCTGAGCAAACGTCGCCTGTCGCAATGCGGGGCGGACCTTTGTGCAGAATGTCTCTATGGACGAGGCCACGCCACTTAATTCAACTCGCTCGACAATGGTCATCTCCAGTTGAAGGCGTTGTGTAGCCAGCGCCTTCTGTTTTCGAAGCAACTCGCTGCGTTTCCGTTCAAGCTCTTCAAGGTCGACCACGCTTGCTAGATACGCCTCCAGCAGACGAGCTTGCTGGTGTTCGAGCAGCTTCTCCGCCTGGCTCAACGTGTCGATACGGGTCCGGAGTTCCTGAGGTGCCCAGTGTCCACCGTGTGCGCGCTCTAGCTCGTATGCGATTATCTCTGGTTGCGTCAGCACCATACACAAGTCCTGCCAGATGCATATTCCGGTCCATGCCGACCATCGATTCCGATGGATGCCGACCACTCGTTCCGGTGGATGCCGACCACCCGTTCCAGTGGCATGTCGACCACTTTTCCGAGCTCATCGG
>CAZYSK010000018.1:31810-88967 GCA_964649415.1 uncultured Anaerolineales bacterium | reverse complement strand
GCGTACCCCCAGAACACGACGCCCGCGTCCATCTCGTGGCGCAGTTCGTCCCTGGACATGTATGGCTCGTGCCAGCGGTCTTCGGGGATCACCCCGCGATAGACCTGGGCAGCCTCGTTGATGATCGCGTGGATGGTCTCAAACTCGTCTTCTCGACATGGGCGGATCACTTCTCCCCTCCTTGTCAGGAACCGGCCACCGACGGCACTCCGCTGCGCTGCGTGCCTCACTACGAACGGGAACGCACGGCACTTCGCTGCGCTGTGTGCCTTACTACGAACGGGAACACACGGGAACGCACGGGAGACCACGGCATTCCGCTGCGCTGCGTGCCTTACTACGAACGGGAGGGCTTGGTCAGCCGCTCCATCAACTCGACGAAACCGGGGAAGGAGTCGGAGACGCACGTCGCACCTTCGATCACGGTTTCCCCTTCCGCGACCAAGGCGGCCACGGCCAGGGCCATGGCCAGGCGGTGGTCGTTGTGGCTGTCCAAGACGCTGCCGTGCAGCGGCGTGGGTCCCTCTATCACAAACCCGTCGGGCAGCGGCTCGATGCGCGCGCCCATCTTCCGCAGCTCGGTGGCGACGAGTGCGATGCGGTCGGTCTCCTTGACGCGCAGCTCGGCCGCGTCGCGCACGCAGGTCTGGCCGCGCGCCTGCGTCGCGGCGACCGCCAACACCGGGAATTCGTCGATCATGCGCACGACCGTGTCCCCGCCGATGTCCACGCCGTGCAGTTCCGACGCGCGCACCCTCACGTCGGCCACCGGCTCGTCTCCATATTCGCGTCCGTACTCGTGTCCAGCGATCGCGGGCGCGATTGGGAAATCGCGGCTACTTCTTGCTTCTTGCCCCCTGCCTCCTGTCACGGTGATGTCAGCTCCCATCTCCCCCAGCACGTCCAGCAGACCCGTGCGGGTAGGATTGACGCCCACATCTTCGATGGTGACTTCCGAACCGGGGACCAGCGCCGCCGCGACCAGGGGAAAGGCCGCCGACGAGATGTCGCCGGGGACGTGGAGCGAGAGGGGGGAGAGAGTGGACGAGGAATGCAGGGTGACGGTCAGGCCGTCCACGTCTATGTCTGCGCCCATCGCGGCGAGCATGCGCTCGGTGTGATCCCGGGCGGGGCCGGGCTGGCGCACCACGGTCGGGCCGTCGGCGTACAGGCCCGCCAGGAGCAGCGCGCTCTTGACCTGGGCGCTGGCGACGGCCAGCGCGTGCTCGCAGCCGTGCAACCGCCGCCCGTGAATGTGGAGCGGAGCGTGGCCGTCCGTGTCTTCGATCTGGGCGCCCATCCTGCGCAGGGGATCGACGATGCGGCGCATGGGGCGGCGGAGCAGTTGCTCGTCGCCGGTGAGCGTGCTGGCGAAGGCCTGGCCCGCCAGGATGCCCGCCAGAAGGCGCATCGTCGTGCCGGAACGGGCACAGTTGAGCACTGTAGCCACGTCGTCGCGCGCACAATGGGCGATCTGTCCCGTAGAGTGCGTGCGCAGCCCGCGCCCATGGATGGTCAGGGTGCTCGAGCCCTGTATCTCCACCTCGATCCCCAGCGCCCGGATGCTAAGTAGAGTCGCCAGGCAGTCGCCGGAGGGCAGGAAGCCGCTGACGTGGCTGACGCCGCCGGCGAGCGCTCCGATCAGCAGCGCCCGGTGCGAGATGGACTTATCGCCCGGCACACGTGCGCGCCCGCGCAGCGGCCCTCGGTGATGTATCGTTAATTGGTCCATTCGATTTCCCTATGTAGGTGGGACGCACTTCGGAAAGTGCGTCCCACCTGGCTACCGTTCACGCGCCCGATCGACGGGCGTGTCTGATCGACGAGCGCGGACGGCGGTCAGCGCGGCATGCAGCCGTTCTTCGTCCGCGGCTTCCAGGAGATGCGCCAGATCCCGCAGCCGGGTCCTGCAAATCCCCAACGCCTCCAACACGGCCTCCCGATTGGTCAACAGGATGTCGAGCATCATGGTCACGTCGCTGGCGGCCAGGCGGGAGGTGTCGCGGAAGCCGCTGGCCGCGACTTCCCACACGGCCGGGTCGGCGGCGGCCACGCTCTCGGCTGTGCCGACGAGACCGCAGGCCAGCAGGTAGGGCAGATGGCTGATCGTGGCTACCAGCCGGTCGTGGCGCTGGGCTTCGAGCACCAGCGGGCGTGCGCCGGCGGCCTCGACCAGTGCGCGGCCCAACGCTAGCGCCGCCTCCGATGTGCGCGGCAACGGGGTGAGGACAAACGTGTGCCCCCGGTAGAGGGACGCGTCCGCAGTCTCGATCCCCGAGACCTCCTTGCCGCACATGGGATGCCCGCCCAGCGGCTGGACGTGATCGGGGAGCCGGGCCATCTCCGCGACGATGTGCGCCTTGGTGCTGCCCACGTCCATCAGCAAGCATCCATCGGGCAGCAGCGGGCCGATCTCGGCCAAGAGGCGCAGAATGACGCGCACCGGCGTGGCGAGCACGACCACGTCCGCCCGGCGCACCCCGGCCTCCAGATCGCTCGTGCCCCGATCAACGAGGCCGCGCGCCAGTGCCGCCTGGACGGTCTCCGCGTGTCGCGCCACGCCCACGACGGTCGCGCACCGCCCGCGGAGCGCCCCCGCCAGCGAGCCCCCCATCAAGCCCAGGCCCACGATGGCGACGGTGGCATCGCCCAAGCGTTTCACAGCGTCCTCCCTCGTTCGTAGTAAGGGCGGATGCAGACATCCGTCCGCAGGTCCTGCCGGAGTGCCGTCGATAGCGCCACTGGCGTCTCCCAAACCTCTCACAGCGTCCTCCCTACGGCCTCGGCCACCGGGCGCAGGCTCTCCATCAAGGAGGCAAAGCGCTCCGGCTTCAGGGATTGTGCGCCGTCCGAAAGGGCCTCCTCAGGACGGGGGTGTACCTCGACGATCAACCCGTCGGCGCCGGCTGCCACGGCCGCGCGCGAGACCGGCTCCACCAACTCCCATTTGCCCGTTCCGTGGCTAGGATCCAAGATGACGGGCAGGTGGCTGAGTTGTTTG
Source organism: uncultured Anaerolineales bacterium (assembly GCA_964649415.1). Taxonomy (GTDB): domain Bacteria; phylum Chloroflexota; class Anaerolineae; order B4-G1; family B4-G1; genus CAZYSK01. The sequence goes on along the minus strand of CAZYSK010000018.1, from coordinate 85,966 downwards.
AGCAGCGGCACGGCGCTGATGTCGACCGTGTTGCGGGTATAGGTCTCAAACGTGCGGATGCCACGCTCGCACAGGATGACGCGCCGGTTTTCGTGCGACAGGACGTACTCGGCCGCCATCAGCAATTCCTCGACGGTGGACATCATCCCGCGCTTGAGCAGCACCGGTCGCTGTGCCTTGCCGACGGCGTGCAGCAGGGCGTAGTTCTGCATGTTGCGCGCACCGACCTGCAAGATGTCGGCGTAGGCGGCGACGAGCGGCACCATCTGCGGCTCCATGACCTCGGTGACGACGGCGAGCCCCGTTTCGTCGCGCGCCTGGGCCAGGAGCCGGAGCCCCTCTTCTCCCAGGCCCTGGAAGCTGTAGGGCGACGTGCGGGGCTTGAAGGCCCCACCCCGTAGCACGCGGGCGCCCGCCTGCTTCACGATGTGCGCGGTCTCCAGCAGTTGGTCGCGGCTTTCGACGGCGCACGGGCCGGCCATCACGACCAAGCTCTGGCCGCCGATGGACACGCCGTTCACCTTGACCACCGTGTCGTGCGGCTGGAAACCGCGGCCAGCGAGCTTGAAGGGGCGCAGGATGGGCACAGTGCGCTCGACGCCGTCCATACGCTCGATCTGCTCGCGATCCAGCGGACGGCCATTGCCGATGATGCCGATGATCGTGCGCTCCTCGCCCTCCGAGAGATGTACCCCACAACCCAGTTGCTCAATGCGAGCGGCGACGTTGCTGATCTGTGCGTCAGTCGCGCCTTGTTTCATGATGACAATCACAAGAGTGCCTCCAGATGGTTATGCTAGCTCAATCCAGTTCCCTGGATAGCGTCCTTCACTTCGCGATCGTGTGTGCAGGCGACCTCGGGCGAGCCTACTCCCCATTCCCGGCCTTCTGCCCGGACACCGGATTCGTCGCGGCAGGATAGGAACCGAGCAGCTTGATGAATGAGGATCGCCGTAACAGCCCCATGATAGCCGCATCGCAGTCCGGATCCTGGCAGTGTCCCTCGAAGTCGAGGTAGAAGATGTACTGCCAGGGCCGGTTGAGACGGGGGCGCGATTCGATCTTGGCCAGGTTGATGCGCCGTCGGGCAAACTCGCCCAGGCATTCGTAGAGCGCCCCAGGCCGGTGCGGGGTCGTGAAGACAAGGGAGGTCTTGTTTCGCTCGGCGCGGGGCGGCTCGTCGCGGGCGAGGAGGAAGAAGCGCGTGTAGTTGAAAGGGAAATCCTCGACGTTCCGGTCGATGATCTCCAGGCCGTACAGCTCGGCAGCCAGTTCACTGGCGATCGCCGCTGTACCGGGCGATGGGTCAGCCGCCAGGTCGCGCGCACTGCCGGCGGTGTCGAACGCGGGCTCAGGCTCCAGGCCATGGCGCTCCAGGTAGCGCTGGCACTGGGCCAGTGCCTGGGGATGCGAGCGCACGCGACTCAGGTCTGACGCCTTGACGCCCGGCAGGGCCAGCAGCATATGCCGCACGTGTAGAATCACCTCGGCATAGATGCGCAGGTCGTGCTCCATCAACAACTCGTAGGATTGGGTCACCGAACCGGCGACGGCGTTCTCCACCGGCAGCATGCCCTGGTCGGCGCTGCCGTTCCCCACGGCCAGGAATATGTCGGCCAGCGTCCTGCAGGGGACGCTTTCTGCTTCAGGCCCCAGCGACTGACGGATGGCCTGTTCCGAGTACGCCCCGGCGATGCCTTGGAATGCAACTCTGCTCATATCTCCTCCTCCGATAGCGGGCCTTTCACCAAATCAGGGCGCAAGGCACGGGCTTCTCCCAGGTACACGTGCTGAACCCGAGCGGGGGGGCGCTCCGTGTTCCAGAGCACCAGCACCCGAATGCAGCGCGACAGGCTGCCCCGCACCGCCATCTCCTGCATGCACAACAGTGGTGTATGCGTCCAACCCATCTGGCGGGCGGCGCGCGCCGGGTAGGCTGCGTCGAGATCGGGCGTGGCCGTGAAAATCACGCTGGCCACGTCCTCCACCGACACGTCGTTGACGGCGACGATGCGCTCCAGCAGGTCACGCGTCGCCGAGATGATGGCCTCCGGCGTGTTGGCTTCCACGCTGGTGGCACCACGGATACCCCGACAAGTCATAATCCACCTCTCCTCCGGTCATAAGCCATGCGATCCGGCGACACACAAAAAAAGGACGTGGAGCAGGCTGCTCCACGTCCTTGTGTCCTCCGCTAAAGGCTTCGTCTATGCTGCCATCAAACCCCGCCCAGCGTGAAGCAACCGTCCCCGCGACGGAGTAAAGTAATAGGTGTAATAGAGGTCGGCTTCACGCTGTCTGTGTGTCATATCGAGACTCAACCGGGCAGGTTTCCAATCGCCCGTATGATAACGCGTTCGCTCCGATTTGTCAAGCTGGCGTTTCGATCACCCGGCATCCAGCGCCGTTCGCGGCTTGACAAATCTGGAAAGTAGTATAGAATCCTGTCCAACGGCCAAGGACCAAAGGAAAGCAATGTCAGCAGACACTGGTAGTCGAGTTATTATCCTGTCCAACTTGCTTCTCACCCTAATTGTTGGGGAGAGGCGATAGCCTGTTGGGCAGGCACCAGCATCACTTCTGAACGCAGATCAGAGCCGCCCAAGAGGGCGGCTTTTTCCTTATATGGGGCTCACGTGAGCCGTCGAGCGCACAGCTATGGACTCGCCTTTTACGGAAATGGAACCCAGTAGGCTTGATCGCAGGCATAATCCCAACAGCATATTGACCGTGCTTCCGGATCAACGTTCGCGGACGCACGATCAATGTCCGCGGACGCACGGTCAACGTCCGCGCTTGCTTATTGTCGTTATTAGCGGGCTCCTGCTTAGCAGGGGCAATCGGCGGTTGGGATGGCATCGGTGAGCTGAGACCAGCGTAAGCATCGTGGAGAAGCAGAAGCCGCCCAATCGGGCGGCTTTTTCTTTACCCCGCCAACTTCATGCGGCCGAGGAGTAGAGTGTAGCAGGCAACTTGCTCAAGGACATTATCCAAGGATAGAACAGGAGGAGAGATGAAACGAACAGGTGCACAAATCGTGTGGGAGATGTTGAAGCGCGAAGGTGTAGAGGTGGTGTTCGGCTTTCCGGGCGGTGCCATCATGCACACCTATCATCCGCGCCAGGATTACGGCATCCGGCACGTCCTCGTTCGCCACGAGCAGTGCGCGGCCCACGCGGCCGACGGCTATGCTCGGGCCTCGGGGAAGGTCGGGGTCGTCATGGTGACCTCCGGGCCGGGGGCGACCAACCTGGTCACAGGTGTCGCCACCGCGATGATGGATTCTGCGCCCATCGTGTGCATCACGGGCCAGGTACCCAGCGCGATGATCGGCTCGGACGCCTTCCAGGAGACGGACATCACCGGCATCACCTTGCCCATCACCAAGCACAACTACCTGGTGACAGACGTGGACGACCTGGCCGGCATCATCCACGAGGCGTTCTACATTGCCCGTAGCGGCCGGCCCGGCCCGGTGCTGATTGACCTGCCCAAGGATGTCCAGAAGACAGAGACCGAGTTCGCAGCGCCAGAAGGGGCGGTCGACCTGCCGGGCTACCGCACCACCGCCCCGGTCGTCACCGATCTCATCCACCAGGCGGCAGAATTGATCAACTTGGCCCAGCGGCCCGTCATCCTCGCCGGGCACGGCGTCCTGATGTCGGGAGCAACGCAGGTGCTGCGGACCTTCGCCGAGAAGACGCAGACCCCTGTTGCTTTGACGCTGCTGGGCAAGGGAGGCTTTCCCGAGTCCCACCCGCTCACCCTGGGCATGATGGGCATGCACGGGGAGGCCTTCGTGAACCAGGCTATCCAGGAGGCCGACCTGCTTCTGGCCTTCGGCATGCGCTTTGACGACCGCGTGACAGGGAAATTGGATCAATATGCATCCAAAGCGCGCAAGATCCACGTGGACCTGGATGCGGCAGAACTGAACAAGATCGTAGCGGTCGACGTGGCCATCCAGGGCGATCTGCGCCAGGTTCTGGAGCAGGTCATACCCCTCGTCGAAACCGCTTCCCACCACGAATGGGTGACACAGATCGGCGTCTGGAGAGACGAAACGCACGCGCGAGACATCGCGAACCGGCCGCAGAATGGCCGGCTCCTGGCCCCTCACGTGATCAAGGCCATCTGGGAAGCCAGCCAGGGAGAGGCAGTCGTGGTGACCGACGTGGGCCAGCACCAGATGTGGGCAGCGCAGTACTACCCGCTGGATGGACCTCACCCACTCATCACCTCTGGAGGCCTGGGTACGATGGGCTTTGGCTTGCCTGCAGCTATCGGCGCACAGATTGCGCGGCCGGACGAGGAGGTCTGGGCCATCGTGGGCGATGGTGGCTTCCAAATGAGCGCACAGGAACTGGGCACCGTGGTCCAGGAGCAGTTGCCACTGCGGATTGCGCTCCTCAACAACAGCTATCTGGGTATGGTTCGCCAGTGGCAGGAGCTATTCTACGAGCAGCGATACGAGTCAACCCATCTGCTCAACCCCGACTTCATCCGCTTGGTGGAGGCATACGGCATCCGAGGCTGGCGGGTCACGGATCCCCAGAATGCTCGCCAGGCCATCGCGGAGGCTCGAGATCACGCCGGTCCCGCCTTCATCGAGTTTGAGGTCGTCCAGGAAGGCGAACAAGGCAACGTCTATCCCATGGTTCCGAGTGGCGCGGCGCTGCACGAGATGATCCGTCGCTCCAATCCGGTCGCCGAAGCTTCGTAGCAGGCCACGAACCGCTGCGCTACTGTCATGCTGGGAATAGGGGGATGAACATGAAGAGTATACTGATCGCCTGGGTCGAGGACAAGCCCGGCGTGTTGAACCGAGTGACCAGCCTCTTTCGGCGACGGGCGTTCAACATCGAGAGCCTCGCTGTCGGCCACACAGAGCAGCCCGGCGTCTCGCGGATGACCATCGTCGTGGACAGCGATCGCACCAACGTGCAGCAGGTCGCGCAGAACCTGCACAAACAGGTCAACGTCATCCGGGTCGAGGACGTGACCACTCGGGCGGCCGTAGTACGCGACCTGGCCCTCATCAGGGTACACACCGATAGCAAGACCAGACCAGAGGTGATGCAACTGGCAGATACCTTCAGGGCGAGGGTGGTGGACGTATGCCCTGACACACTGATGATCGAAGTGACCGGCACGGAGGAGAAAGTTGAGAGCCTGGTTGAGGTGCTACGACCTTTTGGAGTTCTGGAGATGGTGCGCACCGGCCGGGTAGCGATGGTGCGTGGGGCCAACGGCAAGGACAAGAGATCAGAGTCAGAGTAACAGACAAGGAGAACAAGAATGGCAAAGATCAACTTTGGGGGAGTGGTAGAGGAAGTCGTCACGCGGGATGAGTTCTCGCTGGACAGGGCGCGCGAGGTCCTGCGGGATGAGGTGGTCGCCGTGTTGGGATACGGGGTCCAGGGACCGGCTCAGGCGCTCAACATGAGGGACAACGGCGTCAACGTCATCGTAGGAGGGGCACCGGAGCGCAAGCGCTCCTGGAACAAGGCACAGGACGATGGCTGGGAGCCCGGAGAGACGCTCTTCCCATTCGAAGAGGCCGTAGAGCGGGCCACCATGGTTCAGTATCTGGTCTCCGACGCCGCCCAGGTACTCCTGTGGCCCAGGATCAAGCCTCTCTTGAAAGCGAATGACGCGCTGTACTTCTCGCACGGGTTTTCTATCGTGTACAGCGATCAGACGTCCGTCGTCCCGCCTGAGTTCGTGGACGTGATCTTGGTGGCACCCAAGGGGTCAGGAACCAGCGTGAGGGCCAATTTCCTGGCCGGCAGTGGCATCAACAGCAGCTATGCTGTGCACCAGGACTACACGGGCCGCGCTGCAGAGCGGACACTCGCAGTCGGCATCGCGATTGGCTCCGGCTATCTTTTCCCCACCACCTTTCAGGACGAAGTATACAGCGACCTGACGGGGGAAAGAGGGGTGTTGATGGGCGCGCTCGCAGGCATCATGGAGGCCCAATATGCCGTGCTGCGCAAGAACGGACACAGCCCCAGCGAGGCGTTCAACGAAACGGTCGAGGAGTTGACCCAAAGCCTCATCCGGCTGGTCGCCCAAAATGGCATGGACTGGATGTACGCCAACTGCAGCACGACGGCGCAGCGGGGCGCGCTCGATTGGCGGCATCGGTTCCGGGATGCGGTCGCACCGGTCTTCGACGAACTCTACGCCAGCGTCGTCTCCGGCGAAGAGGTGCGCATCGTCCTCGAGGCCAACAGCGCCCCGGATTATAAGGAGAAGCTGGAGGCCGAGCTGAGAGAGATGCGGGAATCGGAGATGTGGCAGGCCGGAGCCGCGGTGCGCTCGCTGCGGCCCGAGAACTGGGAGAAGTAGGGGCGGGTCTTGTACCCGCCCAACCGGAGAGGAAGGAGAGATTATATCGTGGATGAAAGTGACATTCGTGCGCCCGAAGGTGTGATGGTTGGCAACATAGCGGAAGAGCGGGCAAGGATGCCCGCGGTCCGACCGGCGGCGGAGCGGGCAGGGATGCCCGCGGTCCGACCAGCGGCGGAGCGGGCAGGGATGCCCGCGGTCCGATCACTGGCTCCGACCGGCGGCGGTCGGCTGCGTCTGGAGACTGCCGCTTTCCGATGCGGCGAAACTCGGGCAGCCGAGAGGGTGATGATTTTCGACACGACGCTGCGGGACGGGGAGCAGTCGCCGGGCGCAGCGCTCAACGTGGACGAGAAGCTGGAAATCGCTCGCGCGCTAGAGGAGATGGGGGTTGACGTCATCGAAGCAGGGTTCCCCATCTCATCGCCGGGCGATTTTCGGGCCGTGCAGCGCATCTCGCGGGAAATCCGCACGTGCGTGATCTGCGGGCTGACGCGCGCCAACATCAAGGACATCGAGGTCGCTGCTGAGGCGCTGAAGGACGCCGCGCGCCCACGGATTCACACCGGCCTGGGCATCTCCGACGTGCACATCCAGCACAAGCTCCGCACCACGCGCGAGCGGGCGCTGGAGATGGGCGTGGAAGCAGTCAAGCACGCGCGGAAGTTCGTGGAGGACGTGCAGTACTACACCGAGGACGCGGGCCGCGCCGACCCGGACTATCTCTACCGCGTGCTGGAGGCTGTCATCGCCGCTGGAGCGACCGTCGTCAACATCCCAGACACCACCGGCTACACGTCGCCCGACGAGTTCGGCGCGCTCATCCGGGGCATCGTCGAGCACGTGCCCAACATCCACCGGGCAACGCTGTCGGTCCATTGTCACAACGACCTGGGGATGGCGACGGCCAACACGCTCGCGGGCGTGCTCAACGGCGCACGCCAGGTGGAGGTCACCGTCAATGGCATCGGCGAACGGGCGGGCAACTGCTCGTTGGAGGAGGTGGTCATGGCGCTCAGTACCCGCCGTGACCTGTTCGGCCTGGAGACGGGTATCCACACGCAGCACATCTACCCGGCGAGCCGGATGGTCAGCCAATTGACGGGCATCCCGGTACAGCCAAACAAGGCAATCGTGGGGGCCAACGCCTTCGCCCACTCCTCGGGCATCCACCAGGACGGGGTGCTGAAAGAGCGCACGACCTATGAGATCATCAACCCGCGCGACGTCGGCGTGCCCGATTCAGAGATCATCCTCTCAGCCCGGTCAGGCCGGGCCGGTCTGCGCCACCGTCTGGTGGAACTGGGCTACAGGCTGGACGAAGAGCAGTTTGAGAAAGTCTACGAGCGCTTCCTGAGAGTAGCCGACAAGAAGAAGACCGTGGACACCCGTGACCTGGAGGCCATCGTCTCCGACGAGGTGCAGATGTTCTTCGAGGAAAGCTACCACCTGGAGCAGATCCAGGTCAGTTGCGGCACCCACAGCATTCCCACGGCGACCGTGCGCATCCGGGGGCCGAACGGCCAGGTCGTCTGTGATGCCGATCACGGCAGCGGGCCGGTGGATGCGGTCTATCGGGCCATCAACCGGGTGATCGGAGAGCCGAACGAGCTGATCGAGTTCTCCATCCAGGCGGTGACCGAGGGGATTGACGCCGTGGGGCGCGTAACCATCCGCATCCAGACCGAGGAACCGATCAATGGAGCCAGGCGGCAGGTGTTCAGCGGACACGGAGCCGACACCGACATCGTGACGGCCAGCGCCAAGGCGTACATGTTCGCGCTCAATCGACTCATCGCAGCCCGCCGCGAGGCGGAAAACCCGCCGGCAGGCGTGTAGCAGCAGAGACCTGGTTTCTTGGCTGATATTCAGACTCACGCTCATTTGGAGTCACGCTCATTTGGAGTCACGCTAAAGAGAAGGAGAGCAAGATGGACAAGAACAGTGGAAAGTTCTCGGAACCTCGCGGTTGGGCACTGAAATGGAGCTTCGCCGGGGAGGCCGCCCCGCCCGCGGCAGATCCAGCACCGGGGAATGGGACCGGGGCGCGGAGGAAGTTCGCCAATCCCCGCGGTTGGGCGCTGAATTGGGACGGGACCGCGCTGGCCCAGGCCGGGGAGCCGCGCAGCAAGCAAACCAAAGCCAAGGCGTAACCCTGTGGGCCACACGACAAGTGAAAAGATCATCGCTGCCCACCTGGTGGATGGCGAGGGGAACGCTGGATCGGGCGATCCGGTCGAGGTATGGCCTGGTGACCTGGTGGAAGTAGCGGTAGACGTGGTGTTGTCGAACGACATCACCGCGCCCATCGCCATCCGTGAGTTCGAGAAGCTGGGGGCAGAGGGCACGCCGGTCAACGTGTTCGACCCCGACCGGGTGGTCATGGTAGCCGACCACTTCGCACCCAACAAGGACATCAAGTCCGCCGAGCAGTGCCGCACGATGCGTGAGTTCGCCCAGGCACAAGGCCTGACGCACCACTTTGACGTGGGGCGCATGGGCATCGAGCACGTGCTGCTGCCAGAGCAGGGGCTGGTGCTGCCGAGCGATCTCGTCGTGGGCGCTGATTCACACACGTGCACCTACGGCGCGCTGGGGGCCTTCGCCACCGGCATGGGCTCCACGGACATCGCCGTGGCGATGGCGACGGGGCGCGTCTGGCTGCGCGTGCCGGAGACGATGCGCGTCGTCTATCACGGCCCGCTGCAGCCCTGGGTTGGGGGCAAGGACCTGATCCTCTACACCATCGGGCAGATCGGTGTCAGCGGCGCGCGCTATCAGGCCATCGAGTTCGCCGGGCCAACGGTGGACACGCTGTCGATGGACGGAAGGTTCACGATGGCGAACATGGCCATCGAGGCCGGCGCCAAGGCGGGCCTTTTCGCGGTGGATGACGCCACCGAAGCCTATCTCGACGGCCGCGCGTCGCGGCCGTACCACGGACACACAATCGACGTCCGCGCATACCAGCCTGACGACGACGCGAAGTACGCTCAGATCGTTGAGGTCGACGCGAGCGCCATCGAGCCACAGGTGGCGTTCCCTCACCTGCCGGAGAACGCCGTCCCGGTGAGTGAGGCCGCCGAGCAGGACGTCCAGATTGACCAGGTCATCATCGGCTCCTGCACCAACGGTCGCCTGGAGGATCTGCGCGTCGCGGCCGGCATCCTGCGGGGCCAGCAGGTGCCGCCCGGTGTGCGCTGTATCGTGATCCCAGGCACCCAGCAGATCTACCTGGACGCGCTGCGTGAGGGCCTGGTCGAGGCCTTCATCGTGGCAGGCGCGGTGGTCAGCACGCCAACGTGTGGCCCCTGCCTGGGCGGCCATATGGGCGTGCTAGCCGCGGGCGAGCGGGCGGTGAGTACCACCAATCGCAACTTCCGTGGTCGTATGGGCCATCCCGAAAGCGAGGTATATCTCGCCGGGCCGGCCGTGGCAGCAGCCAGCGCGGTAGCAGGGAAGATCGTGCATCCTGGGGACATTACGTAACACGTGCCGCGTGTTGCGTATTCGCAGACGGAGGAGATTATGCATACTGGAGGCAATACCTGGACGTACGGTGACAACGTGGACACCGACGTCATCATCCCGGCCCGCTACCTGAACGTCTCGACGCCGGAGGAACTGGCGCAGCACTGCATGGAGGATATGGACGCGCGTTTCGCCGGCGACGTGCAGCCGGGGGACATCATAGTCGCCGGGGAGAACTTCGGCTGCGGGTCCTCGCGGGAGCACGCACCGTTGGCGATCAAGGGGGCAGGCATCTCGTGCGTCGTGGCTCGGAGCTTCGCCCGTATCTTCTACCGCAACGCGATCAACGTCGGACTGCCCATCCTGGAATGCCCGGCGTTGGTGGAGGAGACAGAGATGGGGGATCGCCTGACGGTGGATCTGCGCGCCGGCACGATCACCAACGCCCGTACCGGGCGCACGTACCAGACGAGTCCGTTCCCCACGTTCATCATGGAGATTGTCGCGGCCGGCGGCCTGGTGCCGTACACGCGCGCGAAGATGGATCAATAGCCACACGTTCACCCAAAATGGAGGGATACACTGATGACCATGCAACAAGCTGACAAAATCTGGTTCGATGGCCAACTGGTGCCCTGGGATCAGGCAACGGTACACGTGGCCGCACACGTCATTCACTATGGCTCCAGCGTCTTTGAAGGCATTCGTGCATATCCATCGCCCGACGGCCCGGCCGTCTTTCGCCTGGAGGCGCACCTGGACCGGATGTGGAACTCCTGCAAGGTCTACCGCATGGAGATCCCTTACACCCGCCAGGCCGTCCGCCAGGCCATTCTGGACACCATCCGGGCGAACGCCCACAGGGCGTGCTACATCCGACCGGTGGTCTTCAGAGGGGTGGACACGTTCAGCGTGAACGGGCGCTCCTGCCCAACGCACGTGAGCATCATCACCATAGAAATGGGTACGTATCTGGGTCCCGACGCCCTGGAGAACGGGGTGGACGTGGGCGTCAGTTCGTGGCATCGGATGGCTCCCAACACCTTCCCGGCGGGGGCCAAGATCGGGGGGCAATACATCAACTCGCAGTTCATCGTCATGGAGGCCGTAGACCACGGCTACACTGAAGGCATCGCCCTCGACGTCAGTGGCTGCGTGAGCGAGGGGAGCGGGGAGAACGTCTTCCTCGTGCGAAACGGAGGACTGCTGACCCCACCGCTGGCCAGCTCGATCCTTGACGGGATCACGCGGCAGAGCGTCATCGCGCTGGCCGAGGAGATGGGACTCGAGGTACGTCAGGAGCCAATCGCCCGCGAGCTGCTCTACATGGCCGACGAGTTGTTCTTCTGCGGGACTGCGGCCGAGATCACGCCCATTCGCTCGGTGGATGGCGTCCCGGTGGGCAGCGGCAAGCGGGGGCCAGTCACCGCCCGCCTCTCGGAGGCGTTCTTCGCCATCGTAGAAGGACACGTCCCTGACCGCTTCAACTGGCTGACACCGGTTGGCCGGCCCAAGGGCTGAGCGGGAAGTGCCTATGGATGTAGTGCTCTATGATACGACGCTGCGCGACGGCGCACAGAGCGAGGGCGTCTCCCTGTCGGTGGACGACAAGCTGAAAATCACGCGCCTGCTCGACAGGCTTGGTGTGACGTACGTCGAGGGCGGCTGGCCAGGCTCGAACGCCAAGGACATCGAATACTTCCGGCGGGTGCGGGAACTGGACCTTGAACAGACCCGCATCGCCGCCTTTGGCATCACCTGTCGGGTAGGAAGCCAGCCTCACGAGGACGCCAACGTCCAGGCTATGCTGGAGGCGGAGACCCCGGTCGTCACAGTCGTGGGTAAGAGTTGGGACCTTCACGTGCGTGACGTGCTGCGTACCACGCCGGAGGAGAACCTGCGCTTAATCCGGGAGAGCGTGGCCTACGTGAAGAACCAATGCCGAGAGGTCATCTACGACGCGGAGCACTTCTTCGACGGGTACAAGGCCGACCCCCGCCGTGCCCTGGCCACGCTCCAGGCTGCACTTGGGGGCGGCACAGACACGCTCGTGCTGTGCGATACCAACGGCGGCTCGCTGACCTGGGAGATCGAGACAGCCGTGCGAGACGTACGCTCGGCGTTTCCGCACGTCACGCTGGGCATACACGCGCACAACGACGGGGGCCTGGCTGTGGCGAACAGTCTGACGGCTATCCAGGCGGGCGCTACGCACGTGCAGGGGACGATGAACGGCTACGGCGAACGATGTGGCAACGCCAATCTCTGCACCGTGATCCCCAACCTGGAGTTGAAGATGGGGCTGACGGTGTTGCCCCCGGGCCAGTTGAGTCAGATGACGCGGGTCGCCCGCGCCGTGTCAGCTACGGCCAACCAGCCGCTCTACCGCCACGCGCCCTACGTGGGGCGCAGCGCTTTCGCGCACAAAGGCGGCATCCACGCAGCGGCTATGCGGCGCAGTCCACACAGCTACCAGCACATCTCGCCCACACTTGTAGGCAACCAATCGCGCGTGCTGATCTCGGAACTCTCGGGCCGGGGGAATCTCCTCAGCAAGACAGACGAGATGGGCATCAAGCACGACGAGATCGAGGACCTGCCAGGCGTATTGCAGAGCATCAAGGCCCTGGAACACCAGGGGTTCATCTTCGAAGGGACCGAGGCCTCGGTGGAGTTGCTGCTGCATCGCTCTCGCCCTGGGTATGCCCCGCCCTTCGAGATGCTGGATTTCATGGTCGTCGTCGAACACCGTGAAGGACGGGGAATCTTCGCAGAGGCGACCATCAAGATCTGCGTGGGCGATCGCGTCTTCCACATGGTGGCCGATGGCAACGGGCCGGTCAACGCGCTGGACGCTGCGCTACGCAAGGCGTTGCTGCCCACGTACCCCCACCTGGCCAAGTTCGATCTGGCCGACTACAAGGTACACATCCTGGATGGAGATCATGGGACAGCGGCTACCACCCGCGTGGTGATCGACATGCAAAACGAGACGGGCCGCTGGAGCACCGTGGGAGCGTCCGGCAATATCATCGAAGCGAGCTGGATCGCGCTGGCGGACGCAGTTGAATACGGTCTGACGGTCGCCGGCGTGACGGACAAGGAAAGCGGCCAGGATGGCCGCGGTCCGAACGGACAAGTAGCTGCCTGCGGTTCATGAACGGTGAGGCAAGGAGGAGGAAGCAAGACGCAGGATGCAGGAACGACTATCTTTGCGGCCAGGGTGGGGCGGACGCACGGACGGAGGCACTATCAATGTCTGCTGGACGCACTATCAATGTCCGCCGGACGCACCATCACTGTCCGCCGGACGCACTATCAATGTCCGCACAATCCGAAGGGACATATGATTCATGGAAGCGACAATCGTAACTTTGCCAGGGGACGGGATCGGCACGGAGGTCGTGGCCGAGGGGGTTAAAGCGCTCAACGCTATAGCCGAGCGATACGGCCATCGGTTCACCTATGAACAAGCTTCGATCGGCGGCAGCGCGATAGACGCGAGCGGCGATCCACTGCCTGAAGCGACGCTCGCGGCGTGCAGGCGAGCCGACGCGGTGCTCTTGGGTGCCGTCGGCGGCCCCAAGTGGTCCGATCCACAGGCAGCGGTGCGCCCGGAACAGGGGCTCCTGCGCCTGCGCCAGGCACTGGACCTCTACGCCAACCTGCGGCCCGTGACCGTCTACCCGGCCCTGCGGGAGGCCTCGCCGCTGCACCCGGAGCGGGTGGCGGGAGTGGACCTGGTGGTGGTGCGCGAGTTGACGGGGGGCATATACTTCGGCCCCCGGCAGGAGGCGACAGACGACGACGCAACTGCGTACGACACGATGGTCTACACCACCGAAGAGGTCCGGCGCATCGCCCACGTCGCCTTCCGGTTGGCTCGCCAGCGGAGGACGCCTGATCCGGTGGTCACATCGGTGGACAAGGCCAACGTGCTGGCAACCTCGCGCCTCTGGCGGCGGGAGGTAACGGAAGTGGCGGCACAGTACCCCGACGTGACGCTGGAACACACATTGGTGGACGCGGCAGCGATGCACCTCATCCGTCGGCCGGCCGACTTCGACGTGATCCTGACGGCCAACATGTTCGGCGACATCCTGACCGACGAGGCCTCGATGTTGGCCGGTTCAATGGGTATGCTGCCCTCGGCTTCGCTGGGGGAGGGCTGTCGCGGTCTATACGAGCCGATCCACGGCAGTGCGCCCGACATCGCCGGGCTGGGCGTCGCCAACCCCCTGGCCACTATCCTGAGCGTGGCGATGCTGCTGCGCTACTCGCTGGAACTGCACAATGAGGCTCAGTCTGTCGAGGACGCGGTCGAGGCCGTTCTGGCCGATAACTACCGCACCCAAGACATCCAAGAGGAAGGCACGACCCTCGTCGGGACCGAACAGATGGGAGATCTCGTCGTCGAAAGGATAAGAGATGCGTAGCGACTCAGTGAAAAAGGGTTTCGAGCGGGCTCCTCACCGGAGTCTATTCTATGCCAACGGCCTCAGCGCCGAGGAACTGGACCAGCCCCTGATCGGGGTGGTCAACTCCTTCAACGAAATCGTACCCGGCCACGTCCATCTCGATAAGATCGCCGCCGCGGTGAAAGCCGGCGTGCGGGCGGCAGGCGGCACGCCGTTGGAGTTCAACGTCATCGGCGTGTGCGACGGTATCGCTATGGGCCACCCGGGCATGCGTTTCTCGCTGCCCAGCCGAGAGCTGATTGCCGATTCCGCCGAGGTTATGGCAAGCGCCCATCAGTTCGACGGCCTGGTGTTTGTCCCGAATTGCGACAAGATCGTGCCCGGCATGCTGATGGCCGCCGCCCGGCTCAACGTTCCCGCCATATTCGTCAGCGGCGGGCCGATGATGGCCGGGCGCTACGCGGGCCGGCAGGTGGACCTCAAGACGATGTTTGAGGCCGTGGGGGAGGTCAAATCTGGGCGGATGAGCCGGGAGGAGTTGGGGGCGCTGGAGCTGGCTGCCTGCCCCGGCTGCGGGTCCTGCGCCGGTCTTTTCACCGCCAACTCGATGAACTGCCTGACTGAGGCATTGGGCATGGGACTGCCGGGCAACGGCACCGTGCCGGCCGTCACGGGCGCTCGCACGCGGCTGGCCAAGCACGCCGGGATGCAGGTGATGCACCTGGTCCGGGAGGGGATCCTCCCGCGCGACGTGATGACGGAAGCCGCCTTTGAGAACGCCATCGCCGTGGATATGGCCATCGGAGGCTCGACCAACACGGTCTTGCACCTGCCGGCCATCGCCCACGACGCGGGCGTCCCGCTGCCCCTGGAGACGTTCGACGCGGTGAGCGGGCGCACACCCTACCTGGTCAAGCTCAGCCCTTCCGGTCCCCACCATATGCAGGATCTGGACGAAGCGGGCGGTATCCCGGCGGTGATGGCCGAGCTGCTTCGCCACGGTGTGTTGCACGGGGAGTTGCCCACAGTGACAGGCAAGACCGTGGCAGAGAACCTAGAACACGCGCGCCGCCGCGGGGAGATCATCCGCCCGGCCAACGCTCCGCATCGACCCGATGGGGGGATCGCTATCCTGCGGGGCAACCTGGCCCCCGACGGGGCGGTGGTCAAGGCGGCCGCGGTCGCGCCAGGGATGATGCACCATCGAGGGCCTGCGCGCGTCTTCGAGCACGAAGAACCAGCGCTCGACGCCATCCTGGAGGGTCACATTCAGGCCGGCGACGTGGTCATCATCCGCCAGGAAGGACCACGCGGCGGGCCGGGCATGCGGGAGATGTTGATGCCCACCTCTGCGCTGGCAGGGATGGGGCTGGACGACCAGGTGGCCCTCATAACCGATGGGCGCTTCTCCGGCGCGACCCGGGGCGCTGCCGTCTGCCACGTCTCTCCGGAAGCGGCGATTGGCGGCCCCATCGCCCTGGTTCAAGAAGGCGATGAGGTCGAGCTAGATATTCCCAACAACCGTATGACCGTCCTCGTTCCAGAAGAAGAGATGGCCCGGCGACGGGAGACCTGGAGCCCACCAGCCCCGCGAGTGACCGGGGGCTACCTGGCTCGCTACGCACAGGCCGTCGCGTCGGCCAGCGAGGGGGCGGTGCTGAGAACCTGAGGGAGCTCTGCCCAGGTGCCCGGCACTTGAGAAAAGTGCCGGGCACCACAACCTCTAGCACACATATCCCTGCGCGGCCAACAGCTCGGCGTTGTGGATCGCACCGCCAGCGGCTCCGCGCAGGGTGTTGTGTCCCACGACCACAAACTTCACGCCCAGCACTGGACAGGGACGCACGCGGCCCACGACGATCGGCATGCCCCTTGCGCTATCACCCGTTGTCGGGGCACGGTCCAGGTCGCGGAGGGGCTGCGGCCGGTCATCTTCCGTCTGGACGATGACCGGTTGGGCCGGTGTGCTGGGCAACTCCGCCACCTCCGGCGGGCCCCGGAACGTCTCCAGCGCAGCGATGACCTCGTCGGCGTTGGTTTGACGCGCAAATCCGACGGACACGCACTCGGTGTGTCCGTCGCGTACGGGGACACGATTGCACTGCGCGCCGACGACGAATGGGGCGTCGATTACCCGCTCTCCCTGTAGCATTCCCAGCAGCTTGAGCGACTCGCGCTCCATCTTGTCCTCCTCGCCGCCGATGAAGGGGATCACGTTACCCAGAATGTCCATCGCAGGCACGCCCGGGTAACCGGCCCCGGAGATGGCCTGCATCGTAACCACGGATACCTTGCGCAGACCGGAAGCATCCTGCAGCGGCTTGAGGGCCAGCGCCAGTTGTGTAGTCGAGCAGTTGGCGCTCGTGACGATGAAGCCCTTCCACCCACGCCGCTGCCTCTGCGCGCCGATCAGCGCTGTGTGATCGGGGTTGACTTCGGGAATCACCAACGGCACGTCCGCGTCCATGCGATGGGCGGAAGCGTTGGAGCACACGGCATATCCCTCCTGCGCCAGGCGCGCCTCGACCGTCCGGGCAACCGCCGACGGCAGCGCGGAGAAGACGACCCGGCAATCAAGCTCCGATCCGACGGGGTGCACGACGAGATCACACACGCCATCCGGTATCGGCGTGGAAAGAAGCCAGTGGCAAGCGTCCGCGTACCGCTTGCCGGCCGTGCGCTCGGATGCCGCCAGCGCGGCGACCCTGAACCAGGGATGGCCGGCGAGCAACTGAACGAACCGCTGCCCCACCGTACCTGTCGCCCCCAGTATGCCTACCGGTATCCTGTTCATCCTACTGCCTCCAGTCCTAGCTCGCGATGCAAGAAACGCACGGCATCCGCCACCTGCTCCTCCGGGATACAAAATGAGACGCTGTATGCAGTCGCCGCCTGGGCCACGGCGATGACGCGCGTGCCACGCTTGCCCAGCGCAGAAAACGCGTGGGAGACAATGCCGGTCTCGTTCCAGCCAGGCACGCCCACCACCGAGATGGTAGCCACCCGCTCCTTGGTCTCCAGGTTGCAGACATCGCGTTGGATATCGTCCTCGAACTCGCGGCGCAGGGTCCTCAGACAGTGAGCTTGATCCTGCTCACGCACGATCAGGTTCAGGCTGTGCTCGGAAAACGACTGCGAGAACATCAGCACGTCGAGGCCGGCCTGGCTGAGCCGCTGCAGCGCGCGAGCGGCCATCTGCAGCGTCCACGCGTCGTCCCGGCTGCCGATAGCGATCATGCTTAGGCCCGCGGTCGAGATGATGGCCGGCAACACTTCCCGGTCAGGGCTGGGCGACTCGACGATCAACGTGCCGCGGTGGGCCGGGTTGAAGCTGTTGACGATGCGGAGCGGGATGCCGCTCTCGATGACCGGACGGATTGTATTGGGATGGAGCACATCGGCGCCGAAGTAGGCCAAGTCGGCGGCCTCGGCGTATGAGAGCTCGGCCAGCGTGCGTGCCTGGGAGACGATGTTGGGATCTGCGGTGAGGATGCCGTCCACGTCGCTCCAGATCCATACTTCGTCGGCGTCCAGGCCCACCCCGATGACGGCGGCCGAGAAGTCGCTGCCGCCGCGCCCCAGCGTCGTCGTGATGCCGCCCTCGGTCGCGCCGATATAGCCGGTGATCACCGGGATCACAGCCCGCTCGAGCAGCGGCGCGACGCGCTGCTGCAGACGGCGGCGCGTCTGGTCCATCAGCGGCCTTGCCTTTCCGAAGCTCTCATCGGTAACGATCAACTCGGCCGCGCTGATAGCCTGGGCACGCATGCCTCGCTCTCGCAGCACGGCGGCCAGGATATTGACTGAGAGCTGCTCACCGAAGGCGGCGACCACGTCGCGTCCACGCACGGTCAGCTCACCCAGCACGGCGATGCTGCGGTAGAGCCGGCCCAACTCGTGCAGCCGGTCCTCAACCAGCCCTCCGACCTCGAGTCGCTCGCGGCTGTGGTTCAGCAGGGCGTCCACCACGTCGAGGTGCCTCCGCGAGAGATCCGCCTTGATCTCCCGATACACGGTGTCCTTGCCCTGCGCTGCGGCCCGGGCTCCGGCGATCAACTGGTTGGTCACGCCGCTCATCGCCGAGAGCACGAGCACGGTCCCACATGGCGCGGTTCCGTGCGCCCTGCCGTGGTGTTCCATCACGATGTCGGCTACCTGGGCCAAGCGCTGGGCGCTGCCCACCGAGGTCCCGCCGAACTTGTGTACGATCATGGCTCCCTCCTCCTCATCTCGTCTGGTCCCATCCGGCTACACGCCCGCCAGCGCCTGGTCCAGATCGGCGATCAGGTCCTCGGCGGCCTCAATGCCCACGGCATAGCGCACCAGGCTGTCGGAGATGCCGGACGCGCGGCGTTCCTCGGGATCGAGCGAGATGAATATCGCCTGCTGCTGAGCGATGCTTTCCACACCACCCAGCGTCGGACCGATGTAGGGCAACCGGAGGCGATCTATGAAACGCCCCGTCTCCTCCAGGTCGCCGTCGATCTCAAAGCTGACCACCCCGCCGAATCCTGTCATCTGCCGCCGCGCGACCTCGTAGTCGGGATGGCTGGGCAGGCCGGGGTAGTACACGCGGTGGACAGCGGGGTGTCCCTCTAGGAAGCGGGCGAGGCGCAATCCGTTGTCGTTCTGCCGGCGCACGCGCAGATCAAGCGTCTTCATGCCTCGCAGCAGCAGGTAAGCGGCATCGGGGCTGCTCACGCCGCCCAACACGCCGCGCGTCGCCTCAATCCTCGCCAGGAGCTCATCGGAGCCAACGACCGCCCCGGCCAGGAGATCGTTGTGCCCGCCCAGGTACTTGGTCGCGCTGTGAATCACCAGGTCAAGCCCGTGCTCCAGGGGGCGCATGTTGACCGGTGTAGCGAAGGTGCTGTCTACGACGATGACGATGCCACGCTGACCGGCGACCCCGGCCATCCGCGAGAGATCCATCACCCGCAGGTAAGGGTTGGTCGGCGTCTCGGCGAAGATCACGCGGGTGCTCGGACGAATGGCCGCGGCCAGCGCGGAGGCGTCGTCGATGGGCACCAGGGTGGTCTCGACGCCCCAGCGGGCCAGGTATTCGCGGGCAAACTGTCGCGTGCGGCGGTAGCAACCGTCGACCAGCACCAGGTGATCCCCGCTGCCCAGCAACGTCAGGAGCGTACTGGTGATGGCGTTCATCCCGCTGGAGAAAAGCAAGGCCCGCTCTCCGCCCTCCAGGGCGGCTATCTTGCGCTCCGCCGCGGTCTGGGTCGGGTTGCCGTAGCGCCCGTATTCCTCCCTCCCCCTCGGTTCACCCGCCGCCTTGCGTCGCACGAATGCTCGAACCTCGGCGGTGTCCTCGAAGACGTAGGTCGACGTCTGGACGATCGGCGTAGTCAATGCACTGTGAGGCTTTCGCCTCTCCTCGCCGGCGTGTACGGCTTGGGTCGACAAATGAGTAGTCACGGGTTCTCTCCTCTCCGGTCGTTCTGGCTATTCCAAGGCTCGGTTCAGCTCCAAATGGTTGCCGGTCGATGGAGGCTTCCTCAAGAGACCGCTGCGCATCCCCCCACAGCGGAAGGGGAGAGGCTTGGATCAGGTCGAACGAAAGCCGGGAAGAAGAGGAACAGAAAAAGCCTCTTCAGCAGGTATCTTGAAGAGGCTCTTGTGTCGTTGCCACGTTCTCATCTTCCAGATCCCACTGCGGGTCTGCCGGAATTGGCACCATAGGGCACGTCTGTCACGCCAACAGTGGTACAAAGGCGCTACTCTGATGGCGCGCCAACCTGGTTGCCGAGGTTTCGCAGGGCCGGTCCCTCCACCTCTCTCGATGAGGTAACTCCCATCCAGTGATATTCAACTGTTGCGGGCGATCATATCACAGCCGGGGCAGAATGTCAAACTTCCACGTCGCCATGACCCGCACGCGGTTCGATCGCCAGATAGTCTACCTCCATCCACTGCCGGTCCGGCACGTCCAGCAGGCCCCAACCCAGCCGTCCCCATGGCGTCGCCACCATGTACTGGTTGTCCAACCACATCACGAAGCCCAGCGGCCCGTGCGGCGAGGGAGCGCTTTCCAGTACGGGCTCTCCATCCACGCTGAAGCGCGCCCGCTCGCAGCCCCAGTCGAGCACGTAGGTGTGCCAATCCGTCATCGGCGCGTCAAGTGCCGCCTCGGCCACGTTCAGAGCCCGCTGGATGGGAGGCCAAATCGCCCGGTAAAGGGGGCGGACGTTCATCAGCAACGCCGCCAGCGGCGCGGACGGAGCGAGCAACAAGGCAGCAGGGCGCAACGCGTCTATGGTCGCTGCCTTCCAGCCGCAACCCGGCGTCCCCATGTCCAGCCTCATGTTCGAGGGGGGTGACGCGTAGAAAAACCAGATGGCGCGGGGGAGGGTTGGCACCCGCGCGCCCGTCATCAGGAATGGATCGTTCCAGAAGCCGAAGCCGGCGGTTCCACGCAGGCCCGGCGTGCGCTCCGTCCCGTGTGCCTGGGAAGTGCCAGGCACACGGGCCGCCGGGTGCGAGAAGCGGGCGCGCACGGTCATCGTGAGGGGCGGTCGCCAGGGGAAACGAGCGCGAGGCAGTCCCTGGTAGTCGTCAATCTGGGCGTCCGAGTACGTGCGGGCAGTCGCGTCATCCAGGACAAAGCGCAGCGTAGATTCGCCTGGCTCTAGCCTGCCCCTGGCTACGACGTAGCGACGCCAGCGGGAACCAGGTGCCTCCGTGAAGTCATCGTGAAGGCCAATCATACGCCGCCCCACGGCACTCCGGCAGAGACCTGACAGGTTTCGGAAAACCTGTCAAGTCTAGCTGTCGCCGGAGCGCAACTCGTCCAGCACGGCCTGCAACTCCTGGACGTGGGCGTTATCCGGGCTGATGCGCCTGGCCTCTGCCAGCGAGTGGGCGGCCAGGTCGTAGCGCTCCAGCCTGATGTACGCCAGGGTCAAGGCGATGCGCGGGCCAGACTGGTTGGGCATCGCGAGGACAGCGCGCCGCATGTGGAAGGCGGCCATGCCCCACATCTTGCGCTTGGCGTACTCGTGGCCCCGAGCCAGGATCATGGTACCGCTGCTCACGTCAGGGTCGAGGCGAAGCAACATGCGTTCTCTCTCGAACTCAAAATCCTCTTGAATCTGGAACGCCAGCATAAGCCTCGCCAGCGCTACGACCACATTGACGCCGGAGCAGACGAGGCTGCTTCCACCGGCCAGCGTGAAGGCCGAGTCCGGCGAGAAGGACATGATGACATTCGCAACGGTCCAGAAAAGGCCCAATGCGGTGCTGACCAGGAACAGGTAGAAAGCGAGTCTCCAGCGCATGTACAGGCCGATCAGCACGATCAGGCCCACCAGGGAAATCAGCAGGGTGACGAAGAATGCAATCATCGCCCCCGTCTCGACCACAGAGGCGCTGACGCCAAGCAGGTCAGCGTACATTTCCATCATCCCCGATATCATCGCGGAGACCTCGTTGCCTGCGGGTGCGAAAACGATTACGCCGAGCATCAGGGGAAGAACGAGCAGAGGAAGGGTGTTGAGCGCCTGCAAGGCCAAAGCGACCCACAACCAGGAGGAACGCTTCTCCTGCTTTCTGAATTTGATCCACAGCTTGTTGTGGCAGTTCTTGCACCGGCGGTCGTCAGGTTCCGTCAGGGCCGCGCAGTAGGGACACAGATACTCCTCGTCAGGCTGGCCGAAGAGCGGGGATGGGGCAGGCTCAGCCTCAGCCTCAGTCTCTGTCTCTGGCTCCAACGAGGCAGGGAAGAGAGCCGGCACTGCCACAGGGGACTCAGGGAACAGCCGGTCTGTCGCCGGGTCGGCTGCGGAATAGCTGTCCGCATCAGAAGGGGACGAGGCGGGCAGTGTCTCCGATTCCACGAGGGCCGGCGGGCGATTGGGCGCTTCAGTGGAGAGATGTGAGGAGCTATCACTCGTATAAGAGCGCAATTCTGATGGCGCGGCATCCGGCGGCGAAGCAGGTGCGCCATCCCCTGTTGCCGCTTCAGTAGAGAATGGTGTCCGGCTCTGCTTCTGCACCCGCACAATGGACAATCCCCTCTGTGCTGCCTCGTTGGCGGGGTCGAGCGCCAGCACGTTTTCCAGGCAGGTCTCTCGCTCGTCCAGGCCATCCACCACGCCGCTCAGCCACAGCCAAGCCTGGACGTTCTCCTCATCCTGTTCCACGACGCGTGTAAAAAGCTCGCAAGCGCGGTCGCGTTGCCCCGATTTTGCAGCGGAGATGCCCTCGCGCAGCGATCGGTCCAGCCTCTGCCGGCGCAAGACAGCCAACCCCCTGCGGGCGACATCATTGTCGGGATCAAGCGCCAGGACGTTCTCCAGGCACACCTCCCGATCCTCCAGGCTGTCCACCATGCCGCTCAGCCACAGCCACGCCAGGGCGTTCTCCTCGTCCTGCTCCACGACGTGTGTCAGCATCTCGCGAGCGCGGTCCCGCTGCCCTGATTTTGCGGCGGAGATGCCCTCGCGCAGCAATGCCTCTGTGTCTTCCTGCAGTGGGGTTGGAGCGTTGGTTGACATGTCCTCGTCCTTGATCCCGCCCTCAGGGTCTGAGCAAGTGACGTCATCAATCGAGCGCCGGATAGACGGCATGATAGCACAAAATCGTCGTTTTCAGAAGTGACGTTTCGGGCAACCCGGACAGTCAACTTGTCCTGCCTGCGCGACTTCGTCGCCCTGGACCCGGCGGAGAACACCGCTTCCGCTGTACAGAAGCCGCCACCCCACCTCCTATCCATTTCGCTACAGAAAGCCCCTTTGGGTTTTCTGAGACCCAAAGGGGCTCCTCCGGTTATTAGTGATTCTTCACGACAAGCGGTAAGTAGACATGGTACCTTAGCGGCACAGCCCACAGCTCCGTTCCATGCAGCCCATCGCCGGCGGCAAAGAAAAGCGTGCCGTCCACACCGGTCAGATCCTCCGGAGACGAATCGCTACTCCCGGTGTAGATGTCACTGACCTGCACCGTGCCTCCCTCCGTGCCGTCACTGGTCCACAACTCGGCCCCGCTGACGCCGTCGGTGGCCTGGAAGAAGAGCATGCCGTTCATGGCAGTCAGATACTCCAGAGACGAACTGCTACTCCCGGTGTAGATATCTCTGACCCGCACCGTGCCTCCCTCCGTGCCGTCGCTCTTCCACAACTCGTAGCCGCCGACACCATCGGAGGCCGCAAAGAAGAGAGTGCCATCTACGTCGGTCAGACAGTCCGGAGACGAGCTGCACGTCCCGGTACAGATATCCCTGACCTGCACCGTGCCGTCCCTGGTGCCGTCGCTCCTCCACAGCTCAGAGCCGTTGCTGCCATCGTTAGCGCTGAAAAAGAGCATGTCGCTTACGGCGATCAGATCGCTCGCATACGAGCCGAACGTCCCGGTATAGATATCCTTGACCCGCATCGTGCCTCCCCGCGTGCCGTCGCTCTTCCACAGCTCAGACCCACTGACACCATCGTTGGCCTGGAAGAAGAGCGTGCCGTCCACGACGGTCAGATAGTTCAGATAGGAGTCACACGTCCCGGTACAGATATCGCGGACCAACACCGTACCTCCCTCCGTGCCGTCGCTCTTCCATAGCTCGTAGCCGCCGACACCATCGGTGGCCCCAAAGAAGAGAGTACCAGCTACGTCGGTCAGATAGCCCGGATACGAGCTGCACGTTCCAGTACAGATATCCTTGACCTGCACCGTGCCGTCCCTGGTGCCGTCGCTCTTCCACAGCTCCTTACCGTGGTCGCCATCGTTGGCTTGGAAGAAGAGTGTGCCGTCCACGGCGGCCAGATCGCCCACATACGAACCGCACGTCCCGGTACAGATATCCCTGACCTGCGTCGTGCCTCCCTCCGTGCCGTCGCTCTTCCACAGCTCGTAGCCGCTGACGCCATCGTCGGCGCTGAAAAAGAGCGCGCCGTCCACGGCGGACAGATCGCCCACATACGAACTGCACGTCCCGGTACAGATATCCCTGACCCGCACCGTGCCTCCCTCCGTGCCGTCGCTCTTCCACAACTCCGTACCGTGGTCGCCATCGTCGGCGCTGAAAAAGAGCGCGCCGTCCACAGCAGTCAGACAGTTCGGAGACGAGTCGCAAGTCCTGGTACAGATATCTCTGAGCCGCAGCGTGCCTCCCTCCGTGCCGTCGCTCTTGTACAACTCGGCCCCGCTGGGACCATCGTCGGCCTGGAAAAAGAGCGTGCCGCTCACATCGGTCAGATACCTCAAGTTCGACCCATCGCTTCCGACGCGGATATCCCTGACCCGCACCGTGCCTCCCTTCGTGCCATCGCTCTTCCACAACTCAGCCCCGCTAACGCCATCGTTGGCCTTGAAGAAGAGCGCGCCGTTCACGGCGACCAGATAGCTCGGATACGAGCCGCTACTCCCGGCGTAGATGTCGCGGACCCGCACCGTGCCTCCCTCCGTGCCGTCGCTCTTCCACAACTCGGCCCCGCCGACACCATCGGTGGCGCGGAAAAAGAGCACGCGATTCACGACGGCCAGATAGGACGGGCTCGAGCCGCTACTCCCGGTGTAGATATCGCGGACCCGCACCGTGCCTCCCTCCGTGCCGTCGCTCTTCCACAATTCGACCCCGCTGACGCCATCTCTGGCCTGGAAAAAGAGCGTGCCACCCACGGCGGTCAGGTAGTTCATCTGCGAATGGCACGTCCCGGTACAGATATCGCGGACCAACACCGTGCCTCCCTCCGTGCCGTCACTCTTCCACAGCTCGCGACCGCTGCTGCCATCGTTGGCGCGGAAGAGAAGCGTGTCGCTCACGGCGGTCAGGCCGTACGGGTTCGAACTACCACTCCCGGTGTAGATGTCGCGGACCCGCACCGTGCCGCTCCTGGTGCCATCGCTCTTCCACAGCTCAGACCCGCTGCTGCCATCGTTGGCCTGGAAGAAAAGCGTGTCGCTCACGGCGGTTAGATTGCTCATATACGAGCCGCACGTCCCATTACAGATATCCTTGACCCGCACCGTACCGCTCCTGGTGCCGTCGCTCTTCCATAGCTCAAAGCCGCTGTTGCCATCGTTGGCCTTGAAGAAGAGTGTGCCGTCCACGACGGTCAGCTGTTCCGGGTCCGAACCATTGCTCCACGGGTAGATGTCCTTGACCAGCACCGTGCCAGCCTCCGTGCCGTCGCTCTTCCACAGCTCGATGCCGCTGACGCCATTGTCGGCCCGGAAATAGAGCGTGCCGTCCATAGCGGTCAGAGCGTCTGGTTCCGAACCGTCACTCCCCGGCCAGATGTCTTTGACCAGCACTGTACCCGCTTTTGTGCCATCGCTCTTCCACAATTCCTCCCCGTGGTCGCCATCGTCTGCGACGAAGAAGAGCGTGCCGTTCACGTCTATCAGTTCATCCGGATCCGAGTCCTGAGTCCAGAGATTGATGTCTTCGACCAGGTAAGGCTCCGGGGGCGTGGCCTGGGCCGCGTTCAGCCCTGCCGCCAGCGCCGTCACTGCGGCCAGCGGCACGAGCACGATCGCCAGCAACCAGGCCAGGGGCAGCCCCGAGCCGAGGGTAAAGGCTATAGCCATTTGTTTGGTTTTCATGGTATTTCGCCTCATAGAACACGGATGGGCAGGGTTGGCGGATTCTTGGCAAACTGATCCGTTCACCCTGCCGATCCGAGGTTTCCACTCATTGACGCCTGCCAGTTCGAGTGAAGGTCTATCCGCTTAGGGCTGTTCTGGCTGTAGCGTGAGGCCCCTGGCCCGGCGGTAGAGCGATCCGTAGAGAAAGGCCATCACCAGTTGAGCGTAGAACAACGCGAAGAACAAGCCGATGCCGCACGCAATCAGGCCCACGAGCTCGGCCACAAAGACCGTCAGTCCTCCCACCAACAGCACGATGAGCGCCGGGCCAATACTGCTCTTGAGCATGTTGAAGATATCACTCAGTTTGAATGCAGCGCCCATCTGCCCGGTCTCGGCGTATTTGCCCAGCGCAAAGGGGAGCACCAAGCCCATCAGGATGACGTAGAGCAGCAAGAGACAGCCGCAGCAGGCGCTCACCCCGATGGATACGGAGGTCAGAGTCTCAACGATGTCGGGGTCAACGTTCTCGGCCACAAGCGGGGCCAAGCTGCCAGTCTGCGAGCACGCGCCAAAGAGAATGAGAGGCAAGCCGTAGACGAGTGCGATCACTCCTCCCTTCAACCCCTCGACCAGCTTGCCGCCAAAGTCGCCGATCTCTGGCAGCGGGGTCTCTTCTCCGGCGACGACGTTCTTCAGCGTTTTTATCATGTAGCCAAGGGCGAAGACCTGTCCGACGATAGGGATCAAGGTGATAGCACCGCCGAGCAGAACCTTCTTGATCCAATCCTGATCCTCCGCAACGTATGTAAATGATCTTCCGATGTCCATTTTCATTCTCCTATCTCGTCTATTGCACGTGTTGCGTATCACGAATGGAGCTCTGCTTTCAGACACTCGTCATCGTATCACCTCCTGCCCTCCTCAGCCCCTATCAACTCGACAGCGTCAATCTCGTCCCAATTGCCGCCCGCACGCTGATCCAGGTGGATGCGCACTCCCACCACCGGGACATCCACCCCGATGACAGGGATGGAGAAGATGCGCGGACACTTTTCGACAGGCGACGGCTTTCCCTCCCAAACCGTATGGTAGTAGCCCTCTTCGTCCACGACTTCCACGCGCACGATGAACCCCGGCGAGTGGCTCTCATAGACGTCTATCTGAACAGGCACTATGGGGAAATCGTAACCAAGTTCCAGCCAGTCCACGCCATCCGACGTCAAGGAAGCCCAGGCGGTCTGATAGTCACCGCACTCGGCGGTATCGGGCGCGCCGGTGGCCTGGCTTGCGGCCCAGTCAGGGTTGTTGTATTCGGAGCTGGCAATGGCCGAGGTGGCCCATTGGTTGATCAGGCTCTCCTCGTCTTCGACGGCCACTCCCGCCTCGCTTTCCATATCCTCCAGATCGAATGCATCACCGGGCTCGAAGAAGGTGATGGAGGCAACCACCACTTCGAAGAGCGGAGCCAGATCGTCTTCCCACAGGTCAGCCGGAGCAACCGCGAGAGCGGTGAAGTGGTGATTCGGTGAGACGGCCACGAAGACGGCACTGCCGCTCATTCTCTGTCCTTCGACCGCTCCCTCGACATCGGCCACCAGGCCGGTCGCGCCGCCGACGGTGATCTCTCCCGGCTCTGAGACCTCAATGCCGCTTTCGAGATCGCTCACGAAGTCGTCGTAGAGATCCTGGGCCGTCTTTCCGCCGTCTTCTCCAACAGCACCACCCATCAGCAATACGGCCGGGCCGAGACTAGGGTCGGCATCGGGGGCTTCCATACTGACGAAACCGAAAGCCTCTTCCACGGTGTAGCCCGGGATTGTCTGGCACGTGTAGCCACCGAACTCGCTGCGCAATTCCTCGCCCACCTCAGCGTCCGGTGGCGGTGGGTTGATCTCCCCTTCGATCACTTCTTCCAGGCGGATGCTGATGTTGATGCTGTCGTCGAAGTCCACGCCCTGGACGACGACTTCTTCACCACTGGGCCAGCTGGCAAAGACCAGGCTGAATCCGTCATCCTGAATCGAGGTGAGCACTTCGTACTCGATCAGGCCTGCATCGTCCAGCGCCTTGCGGTAGAACGCAATGGCCTCTTCTATGCTGAGACGGGTTTGGAAGGCGATCTGACTCTCTCCTCCCTCACCCACGAAGTTCTGTACATCATCTGGCAGGGGAAAGACGGTATCATAGCTGACTAGCTCTTCCTCGGTTTCTACCTCAGGTTCTTCCCCACTTTCCGTTGGAGCGGCGGTCGGTGGCGGGGCGACGGGTTCTTCTGTCGCTGCTGGCGGCGCTGTGGCCTTGTCGCTGCCCCCGCAGGCCAGGGCAGCCAAGGCCAGAACGAGCACAACGGAAACGAGCGCTAACTTCCGATTCATTGGGAATCCTCCCTTACAGACTGAGACCAGGACCAATCGTCACCAGCCCTCCCGTCATCTGGGTATCGCTGCCGACGGTGATCCACACCAACTCGACAAAGATCAGTTCGTCAGATCCAAAGTCGCCGGAGTCGATGGCCAGCGAGATGGCCAAGACAATATCCCGATGCCTCGCACGAACCGCATCCCCCCACAGGCCAGAATTGGCCCGTGGGAGGTCGGCCGCTTGCAACGAACCACTACTTCTTGACCAGTGGAAGCTGGTTAAACGTGCCCGCGACGGTGGCCGTCGTCGCGTCGTCCTCGCGCACGGCCGCGAATTCGAAGCTGCCACTGACCGTATCGTCGCTCACGGAATCGATCGTCAGCGTCCCGTCGGTCGCGTAGTACAGCCAGATTCCAATGTACATCGCCGCGCCGGGTCCATGCGTGGCCACCGACTTGTCGTATGGCTTGAGCGCGACCTGTCCGGGCGCGACGTCGTGCGGCAGGAAGAGTGTCACCGCATACCGGGTGTCTCCGCTGACCATCCCAATCACGTATTCAGACGTGGTGGACTGGTCCTCAACCCTGTCGCTCACGACCGTGCAGTCTTCGTCCGCGCTGGTGACCTGATACGCGAAGCCACCAGCCGGGACATCCCCGATGATGTCTCCACCCTCCGGGGCGACTTCAGGCTCGACTTCAGGGTCGACGCCAGGACGGTCCGCGACCCCCACGAGTTCGACCGCGTCGATCTCGTTCCACGGTGCGGGGATCTCCGATTGGTCGAGCGTGATCTTGACGCCGATCGCCTGGTAGTCTGCATCCTCCACCGGGATCGAGAGCGTATAGGGACACTCGGCTATCTCCTCCGGCTCTCCCAGGTAGATTGGGTGATACTCCCCTCGAACGTCGAGTAGATCGACAAACAGCACCTGGTTCGGCGAGTGCGTCTGGATGATGTTGACCTCGACGGGGAGCACAGGGATGTCGTAGCCCAGCTCGAGCCACTCGACCGTATTCTGCTCCAACGAGGCCCACGCCGTGGGCAGGTCGCCGCACTCGAGCGTGTCCGGCGCCCCGGTGGCCTGCATGGCTGACCAGTCGACGCTGCCGTACTCAGAACTCGCGGCGGCAGAAGTAGCCCACTGCCGGGTGACCTCGCTCGCAGCGTCGGGTTGCTCGGATGAGACCGGTTGGAAGAAGCTGACCGATGCCACCACCGCGTCGAACAGCGGCGAGAACTCGTCATCCCAACGGTCGGAAGGCGCGACCCCGAACATCGTGAATCGCTGGGTGGGGGGCACCGCCACGACGACGACTCGACCGGCGATCGCCCGGCCCTGCTCGGTGCCGCTCAGGTCTACGGCCAGGCCCGGCACGCCGTCGACGGTGACCTCGCGCGGTTCCGATGCCTCGATATCGGTCTCAAGCTCGGCCACGAAGCCTTCGTAGAGATCCTCCGAGGTCGTGCCCACCTCGTCGACGCTGCCCATCATCACGAGGGCAGGCCCCATATCGGGATCAGCGTCCGCAGCCTCCATGCTGACGAAACCATACATCACATCTACCGTGTAATCTGGGATCACCTGGAAGGCAAACCCACCCTCGTCAGCCCGCTTTTCCTCTCCGAGCGCCACGTCCGGCGCGGCCATCGGTTCGGGCGTGTTCGTCGGTGCAGGGGTATTCGTCGGCGCGGGACGCTCGGTGGCGGCAGGTACATCGGCGGGTTCATCGCCGGACTTGCCACCCAGACCACATGCCAGGTTGGCCAAGACCAGTACTAGCAGGGCGAACACGAGTGCAAATCTGCGTTTCATTGGAATTCCTCCTCTTCCATTTCTCTGTACTGACCGCTCTCGCTGGACCAAAGTTCAGCGATCTGTCCACGAATCACTTGAGAACTCTCGTACAACCACCTCCTTCAACGCACTGGACGCGCTACTCCCGCGGGCCGAGCCCCTGGGCTTCCTCGTCCTGAGGTTCAGACTGCCCGGTCTGGGCTAACAGGAAGTCAAACATCTGTCTCAGGCTGGCGAACCCGCGATGCTCGCCAGTGCCGGGGCTTTCCAGGGAAGCCCGCCAGACTTGCTGGTCGCCATCACTGGTCTGCCACAGCCGTAGTAAGAACGAAAAATACCGTCGCTGTTTGGCCATAGGATCCCTTGAGACCCAAGCGGAGTTCTCCGTGTTTGCTATGTATATCCTACTCCCCAAGCGTCAAAAGAACGTCAAAACAGGGCCGCACGTGAGGCTCGGGGCGGACTACAGCCGGGCCGTCTCGCCTCTCCTTTGCCTGTGGCATCGAAAGATGGTATAATATACCATCAGTCACATCCCCATTGCTCCATAACATGCAAGTCACCGGAAATGGCGCGATTGTCGATCACTTTGCTGGGCCGCCTGCACATCACCCTCGACGGTGAAGCCGTCACCGACTTTGCCACCGATAAGTCACGCGCCCTATTGGTCTACCTGGCCGTCGAGTCGGAGCACCCCCATCGCCGGGATGCACTGGCAGGCCTGCTGTGGCCCGACCAGCCCCAGCGCAAAGCACGCCAGAACCTGCGCCAGGCACTCTCCTATCTGCGCCACGCGATTGGCGACCAGGATGACAGTGCACCCTTCCTGCTGGTTAGCCGCGAGGCGGTCCAGTTCAACCCCGACAGCGACCATTGGCTGGACGTCGTGGCGTTCACCGCCATCGTCGAAACATGCCGCGTCCACCGGCACCGCCACATGGGGACCTGCATCCCCTGTATAGACCGGTTGGAGAAACTGGTTGACCTGTATCGTGGGGACTTCTTGGAGCACTTCTTCCTGAGCGACAGCAGCGCTTTCGAGGAATGGGCGCTGCTCCAGCGGGAGTGGTTGCGCCGCCAGATGACCGAGGCGCTCGCTCATCTGACGCTCTACTATGAGCGGAGGGGCGACTACAGGCGGGCGCGGCGTTATGCCTGGCAGCAGGTCGATCTGGAACCGTGGAATGAGGAAGCTCACCGGCACTTGATGCGGCTGCTGGCCTTGGACGGGCAGCGCAGTGCAGCCCTGGCCCAATATGAGACATGCCGCCGGATGTTAGCCGAGGAGTTGGGCATTGAGCCGGCCACGGAGACAGTAGCGCTGTACGAGCAGGTAAAGGCGCAAGAAGGCTTTCATCCCGCCATCCCTGCGGACAACCTGCCCCCCGTACCCACACCCTTCGTGGGACGAGAAACGGAACTGGCGGAATTGGCCGAACTGCTAGCCAACCCCGACTGCCACCTCGTGACACTCTTCGGTCCCGGCGGGATAGGCAAGACGCGCCTCGCGATTCAGGCTGCAGCAGCCCAGGTTGGCGCCTTCACCCACGGGATCACCTTCATACCCCTCGCCCTCGCCGGTTCAGTCGATCACTTGATCACCGCGATCACAACGGCCCTCGGTATTCCTGCCCGCGGCAACCAAGACCCGAGAGAACAGATCTTCGACTACCTGTACCAGAAAGAGACTCTCCTCGTGCTGGACAGTATGGAACACGTCACAGACGGAAGCCCGCTGTTATCCGAGGTGCTGGCGCGCGCGCCGGGCACGGTGCTGCTGGTCACCTCGCGAGAGCGGTTGAATCTTCAAGAGGAATGGGTTTACGAGGTCAAGGGCCTGACCTACCCGGAAGACGAACTGCTGAGAGTCCAAGACACCTATAGCGCGATCGATCTATTCCAGCAGCGGGCCTGCCAGGTGGACCGCCGCTTCGATCTAGAGGCACAAGCCCACCACGTAGTTCGCATCTGCCAACTGGTAGAAGGGATGCCGCTGGGCATCGAGTTAGCCGCGGCCTGGGTGGCCGTGCACCCCTGCAAGGAGATTGTTCAGGAGATCGAACACAATCTCGACATCCTGACCACTCGCCTGCGCAACGTCCCGGAACGGCACCGCAGCATCCGGGCCGCGTTCGAGCATTCATGGCAACTGCTCACGGAGACGGAGAAGACCATCTTCTCGCAGCTATCGGTTTTTCGGGGAGGGTTCCGCCGCGACGCAAGCGCCAAGGTGGCTGGTGCATCCCTGTCCACGCTGTCAGCCTTGCTGGACAAGTCCTTGATACGCCACGTTTCAGCGGACCGATATGACATGCACGAGCTGCTCAGGCAATACGCGGCCGAGAAGCTTCAAAGCAACGCGCAAGGAGACGGAAAAGCACGACGACAACATGCCCGCTACTTCGCTGCCTTCCTGGCACACCAGGAACCACGGTTTCACGGGCCCAACCAGAGACAGGCCGTCCTGGCTATTGCGCCGGAGTTTGAGAATGTGCGCCAGGCCTGGCAGACGGCCGTGTCGCGCGGTTGGGTCCACGAGGCAGAACAGAGCCTGGGAAGCCTGTACGAGTTTCTCGATATCCGGTGCCGGTTTCGGGAAGGGATCGAGCTCTTCGCCTGTGCGACGGACCGGTGGCGCGACGACCCAGACAAGACACACATCTTCGGCAGAATCCTGTCACGTAAAGGCGCGTTCTATCACCACCTGGGCCTGTATGAACGGGCCGAAACTTGCCTGGAGCAAAGCCTGGCCATCTATAGTCACTCAGACGTGCAGGCCGAGCGTGTCTTCTGCCTGATCAACCTGGCCAATGTAGCCCGCAGCCACGGCAAGTCCGAAGAAGTGGAGCAATTGGCTCAGAACAGCTTGACCTTGTCCAGGCAGACTGGCGATCGCTGGAGCATCGCATCCTCACTCAGCCTGCTGGGCACCGTTCGATACCGGGCCGGGGACGTGGCCCAGGCGGAGGCCTTGTTCCAGGAAAGCCTGGCCATCGGCCGCCAAACTGGCGATCAGCGCCTCATTCTGTGCTCTCTCAACAGGGTGGCGGACGTCGCCTGTCACCAGGGGAATTACGTCAAAGCCCAGGCCATGTTTGAGGAGTGCCTGGCGTTGAGCCGTGAAGTCGACGATCAGTACAGCATTGCCATGCACCTCAACAATCTGGGCACCGTGCTACACGTCCTCGAGCAGTATGCTCAAGCCCAGCCTCTGTATCAAGAAAGCCTGGATATCTGCCGCAAGATCGACGACCAAGCCGGACAGGCCATTGCGTTAAGCAATCTGGGAGAGGTGGCCTATGCGCTGGGAGCGCACATCGAGGCACGGCAGTTCTATCAGGAAGGGCTGTCCATCGGGCGCAAGATCCAGGATCAGTGGACCGAAATGGCCTGTCTGAACAATCTGGGGGAGATCGCCTGCGCCCTGGAAGACTACGAAAGCGCTCGCACTTACTTCGTCGAAGCAACCGAGCTCGCCAAGGAGACCCGGACCCTGACGGTGCTGTCGAAAGTCCTGGTCAACCTGGCTGTCCTCCTCGCCAAACAGGGCCAAACGAGCCGGGCAGCAGCCATCCTCAGGCTAGCCAGCCGTCATCCGGCCAGCGAACAGGCCACTCAAGAGAAGGCCGAGCGTCTGGGAGACGAAATGGGAATCACGCTCCCAGACACCGATCCCGACGGATTTGAGCAGTCCGCGTCCCTAGATGTGGTAGTCGCCGAGATACTCGCGGAAATCTCTCCCGCAGACTGAGTACAGCGACGTACAGATATGCTCCGCATCCAGGTCAAGGAGCAACCCGCCTCGTTCTCCAGGAGCGTATCGCACGCCACCGGTTCATCGGATCGACTATCTCTCTTGATGTGCACGCAGTGGTTGGTATAGTGCTTGGGCGCAGCTTGACGCGGTTGCACTGTTGTGGTACTATGTACCCAGTATATGTAAAGTGCCATGTATCAGTGATCCGGCCAGTGTGGCAAACACAGAAGGAGGTAGCCGCATGGAGAAGACACGCCCGTCTTTGTTTCTTTGCGTAATAGGGTTGCTGGTCATGATGAGCCTACTGGCTGGCTGCTACAGGCCAGCGGCTCCCGATGTGACAGCGACGCCAGCGGCTGGTGAGGCCGTCGCTCAGGCAGAAGAGGGAACGCCGGATCTCGCGGCCACGGGGATCGCGAACGCGACTCTGGCGGCCCAGGAGGCCGGAGATACGGCGGCGGCCGACACACCAACCTCCCCACTGCCCACACCGACCCCGACCCCCACTGCTGTGCCCAACACGCCCGTGCCGACAACGCCGACCGCAACCCTAGCGGTACCGACTGTGACGCCCACGGTGCCGGCAGGCACGACCTCTCACACGGTTCAGCGGGGCGAGAACCTGTTTCGCATCGCGCTGAGATACGGCACGACGGTGGAGGCCATTGCCAGCGCCAACGGCATCGCCAACCCGGCTCAGATCTACGTGGGGCAGGTGTTGACGATTCCGTCTCCGGGGGGGCAGCCACCCTCACCCACCCCCACCGGGACCAGCTACACGGTACAGCCAGGCGACAATCTGTTCCGCATCGCGTTGCGCTACGGCTTGAATTACGTATACCTGGCACAGTACAACAACATCGCCAATCCCTCGCGCATCTACGTCGGGCAAGTTCTACGCATCCCACCGGATTAGGCGCGCCGGCGCATCACTTGTGAGAGACCAGGGCCGCGGGCTATCCCACGGCCCTTTGTGCATATCACCGATGATCACCAGCTTGAAGAACGACAAGGTCCGGTACGTGCGGGCGTTGCAGAGCAGACGGCGCGTCCGTCAAAGAGAGCGGCGTTTCGTACTCGAGGGAGTTCGCCTCGTCGAGGAGGCCGCCCGCGCGGACATCCCGCCAGATTTCGCGTTCTATACTGTTGTGGCGGGAGCCAATGAGCGGGGCAGTAAGCTGTTGATGGCGCTCCGGGAAATAGGTGCCCCGTGTTACGCGGTCAGCGAACAGGTGATGGCCGGGTGCTCGGACACAGAGACGCCCCAGGGCCTGCTGGCAGTGCTCCCTATCCCCGACCTTCCCCGCCCGGAGAAAGCAACGCTCACGTTGGTCCTCGATGGCGTACGCGATCCGGGGAACCTGGGCACCATATTGCGCACGGCGCTTGCGGCTGGGGTCGAGCAGGTGCTCTTGTCGCCGGGCACGGTAGACGCCAGCAATCCCAAGGTGGTGCGGGCAGCGATGGGGGCGCACCTGTCTCTCCCACTTGCCGCGCTGGACTGGGATGCGATCTCCGAGGCGGTGGCCAGCTGCGACGTGTGGTTGGCGGCGGCCAGTGGTGAAACGCCCTATACCGCGGTGGATTGGACGCGACCGGTCGCGCTCATAGTTGGGGGCGAGGCGGCCGGGGCGGGGGAACGCGCCCGCGCGTTCGTGCGTGGAACGGTCTCCATCCCCATGGCCGAGGGCGTGGAGTCTCTGAACACGGCTGTGGCAACCGCGGTGATCCTCTTCCAGGTCGTGCAGCAGCGGGGCACGCAGGCGCGCACGGCTTGACAAGAGAGGCCTTCTGCGGCATAATATAGATCGCAACACATCGTTACAAAGGCTGTGACGGAGAAGAGTAAGCGGGGTCTTCAGGACACCAGGGAGGTGAGGCCGCAGACTGGGAGCCTCACCCGAAGGAAGCCCGCTGAAGTTCGCTCCCGAGCCGACGGGTGAACGCCTACACGGATTGTAGGGGGCCAGTAGCCCGCTCCGCAAGCCCAGCGTTAACGGGGCAGCCGATCCCGCCTCCGGGCGTCGTCGGCGACTTGAGAGGACCCCATCAGGGGCCAATCGGGGTGGTACCACGGGAGTTGGACGCTCTCGTCCCCAGGGACGAGAGCGTTTTGTCGTTCTATATGCGCGATACTAGAATCAAGGAGTGGAGCCGATGCTTGACCAATTGAGGCAACTGGAGGAGGAGGCACTCGCCGCTCTGGAGGAGGTGGAGGACAGCGACGCGCT
This sequence comes from uncultured Anaerolineales bacterium, assembly GCA_964649415.1. Taxonomy (GTDB): domain Bacteria; phylum Chloroflexota; class Anaerolineae; order B4-G1; family B4-G1; genus CAZYSK01. The sequence continues at coordinate 50,044 of CAZYSK010000018.1, read as the reverse complement.
CACTGCGTGGTACAGGCGCTACGTGGGCAGGAAGGGCAAAGCGCCGGCCCGTGCCCGCCGCAAGGAGAGCGACCAGAAGACAGCAGGCCAGGGCGAGGCAGGCCCAGAGGTCTCCCTCACGCAACTGCTGCGCTCGGTCGGGACGCTGCCCAAGGAGGAACGCCCGGCGTTCGGCCAGGCCGCCAACGAGGTCAAGCGTCGCCTGGAGGCGGCTCACACGGCCCGGGTAGAGGCTCTGCGCCGGGCGGAGATCGAGCGGGAATTGGCGGAGGGCGCGCTGGATGTCACACTGCCGGGCCGCCCCACCCAGCCCGGCCATCTACACATCACGACTCAGACGCTGCGCCAGGTTTACGCTATCTTCGCCGAGATGGGTTTCCAGGTCTACGAGTCGCCCGTCGTCGAGACCGACGAGCTGAATTTCGGGCTACTGAACATGCCGCCCCACCACCCGGCCCGCGACATGTGGGACACCTTCTGGATCAGCGACGAGACTCTGCTGCGCACGCACACGTCGCCGGGGCAGATCCGGGCGATGCGCGAGCGCTATCCTGAGCCTATCCGCGTCATCCTGCCGGGCAAGTGCCACCGCTACGAGCAGATCACCGCCCGCTCCGAGCACCACTTCTACCAGGTGGAGGGACTGGCCGTGGGGCGGGGCATCCGGATGACGGACTTGATCGGCACGCTGACTTGGTTCGCCCGGCGCTTCTATGGACCAGAACGGCGCATTCGCATTCGTAGTTCCTATTTCCCATTCACCGAACCGAGCATCGAGGCGGACATGGACTGCATCCTGTGCGAGGGGAAAGGGTGCCGGGTGTGCAAGTACAGCGGCTGGCTGGAGGTGTGTGGGGCTGGGATGGTCCATCCCATCGTGCTGCAGAACGGCGGCTACGACCCCGAGGAATGGAGTGGCTTCGCCTTCGGCTTCGGCGTCGAACGGCCAGCGCTGGTCAAGTACAGTATCGACGACATACGCCTGTTCTACGGGAACGATCTGCGGTTCTTGAGGCAATTCTAGGGCAGGGTCGGCGCTGGTACCTTCCTCGGCGCGCTTCCGCTCGGAGCGCCGCACGTGTGAGCTGAAACCAGTTTCTTGAGAAAAAACCGATTTCTTGCACGCTCTTGAATCGCTTATTGAGGAGGACGAGATGAAAGTACCACTTTCATGGCTAAGAGACTACGTAGACATCACCGTCTCCGTCGAGGATCTGGCCGAACGACTGACGTTGGCCGGGCTGGAGGTCGAGGCGGTCGAGTACATCGGCCTACCGGGAGCCGAGCTGCCATGGGAGCCCGAGAAGATCGTCGTGGGCCAGCTCCGCGCGGTGATGCCCCATCCCAACGCCGACCGACTGGTCCTGGCGGAGGTTGAGTACGGTGGCTCCGAGCCTGAGGTCGTCGTCACAGGTGCCCCCAGCCTGTTGACGTACCGCGGCCAGAGCGACCTGGACCTTAAGGTGGCCTTCGCGCTGGAGGGCGCTCGCCTGTACGATGGCCATGCGGAAGGCCGGCGCCCGATCAAGCTGAAGAAGACGAAGATCCGGGGCATCCCGTCCCGGGCCATGGTGTGTTCTGAGAAAGAACTGGGCCTCTCTGATGAGCAGGTGGACATCATCTATCTGCCCGGCGACGCACCTGTAGGCATGCCGCTGGCGTCGTATATGGGCGACGCCGTGCTGGAGTTCGACATCAAAGGGCCATTCGGACATCTCCAGTCGGTCTTCGGCATCGCCCGTGAGGTGGCCGCGTTGCTCGACGTGCCGCTCAAACGAGAAGTGCTGGAAGTCCTGGAGCACCACCCGGCGGAGTTGACGCCGGCACCGGATTCCGTCTCACTGACGATCGCCGACCCCGATCTGTGTCCGCGTTACACGGCCTTCTTGATCCGAGGCCTGAAGGTGGGTCCTGCTCCCTTCTGGATGCAGAAGCGGCTGCAGCGCGCAGGGATGCGGCCGATCAACAACATCGTGGACATCACCAACTACGTGATGCTGGAACTGGGGCAGCCGCTGCACGCCTTCGACTATCACACGCTCCGTCCCCAACCCGGCGACGAGCGTCCAGCCATCATCGTGCGCCGCGCCCATCCAGGCGAGCAGATGGCTACCCTCGATGGCGAACTGCGTACGTTCGATGGGGAAATGCTGCTCATCACCGACGGAGGCGGTCCCGTGGGGATAGGCGGTGTGATGGGTGGGTTGGAGAGCGAGGTCACCGAGACAAGCACGGACATCCTGTTGGAGGCGGCCAATTTCGATTTCCTGAACATCCGGCGTACGTCCCGCCTGCTGAATCTGACGACCGACGCGGGCCTGCGCTTTGGACGCCGGGCTGACCCGGAACTCACGGTGAAGGCGGCGGGGCGGGCTGCCCACCTGATGGCAGAGCTGGGCGGCGGCGAGGTCGTGCCGGTCGTGGGCGACGTATATCCTGGCCGTCAGCCTCAGCGCGTGATTGAGCTGGACCCGGCTTTCGCGACCCGTATCCTGGGCATCGAGGTGCCGACCGATGAAATGGAGCATATCCTGTCCGCTCTCGAGTTCCAGGTTGGAAGGCGACAGGCCACGGGTTCGGCCGATGGCGTAGGCCCAGGCGAGCGACAACCGGAAATCCTTGAAGTGACCGTTCCCTCGTATCGCCTCGACGTCACGCGGCCCGTGGACCTGGTTGAGGAGGTGGGGCGCATCTGGGGGTACGATCGTTTCCCGCTGACCCTTATGCAGGACGAGCTGCCCCCGCAGCGAAGCAATCCGCGGTTGGCTGGGGCAGAACGCGTGCGCGACCTCCTGGTCGGTTGTGAGCTCGATGAGGTCATCACCTACTCTATGGTGGACATCGAAGATGAGGGCAAACTCCGGCCTCAAGGCCCGCCTATCGACCCGGGTGCCTATCTGCGCGTGCGCAATCCGCTCTCGGCTGAGCGGGCATACCTGCGCCAGACGTTGCTTCCCTCTCTCCTGCATACTGCGGGCGAGAACCTGCGCTTCCTCGATCGCGTGACCGTTTTCGAGATCGGCGAGGTATACCTACCGGTAACGGGACAGACGCTGCCCGACGAGCCGCGACGTTTGGGCATCGTGATGACAGGCCCCAGGGAGCCTTCGTCGTGGCTGGAGGGGCAGGATCGCACGCCGATGGACTTCTACGATCTGAAGGGCGTCGTCGTGGCGCTGCTGGCAGGGCTTGGACTAGACGGGACGTTCGATCCGGGCGAACATCCGGCGCTACATCCTGGGCGGTGTGCGCAAGTGAGCGTCAAGGGCCAGGTGGTAGGCGCGATGGGGGAACTGCACCCGTTGGTGCGGGAGGCGTTCGACTTGCCGGCGCAACCCATCTGTGCGCTGGAGTTCAACCTGGATGAGTTGCTGGCCGACTGGGGCACAACCCGTGAGATGGTTCCTCTCTCTGTCCACCCACCGGTGTACGAGGACCTGGCAGTCGTAGTCGAAGAGGATGTACCCGCGGTGCGGGTGCATCAACTCATCGCCCAAACCGGCAGGCCACTCTTGCGCTCGGCCCTGCTGTTCGACGTCTACCGCGGAGAACAGATCGGGACCGCTAAGAAGAGCCTGGCCTATCGCTTGACCTACCAGGCGGACGACCGCACGCTGACCGACCGCGAGGTCGCCAAACTACGCGGCAAGATCGTGCGCCGGCTGGACCGAGAGTTAGGCGCCTCGCTGCGAGGTTGATGGACTGTCGGAAGCCCTTGGCCGTTGGCAGTGGGGCGCTGTGTCGATCTGCTGCTAACGGCCTATCGTCGGCCCAGCAGTCTGGTGCGCAAACCGAGTAGCCCACGCAGGGCCTTCTGGCTGCCTGTCGGTTTCTTGAGCGTCTGCAGGCCAGCCTCGTAGATCGCCAGGCCAGCCTGGCGATCGCCCGTCTTCCACATCTGCACGCCCAGGGCCAGCAGCGTCTCTCCCTGGCGCTGGGTATCGCCCAGCTCGGCGAAGATGTCGGCCGATTGGCGCAGGCAATCCTTCGCCTTGTCGCGTTCGCCGTGGCTGGCATACAGTCCACCCAGGTTGCCCAGCGCCTGTGCCTCGCGATCACGATCCCCCAGGTGCACGAAAGCTGTCCTGGCTTCGTCCAGGGCCGCAATCGCTTCCTTCCACCGGCCGTGCATCCGATAAACCACGCCGAGGTTGTTCACCATCTCGGCGGCCTCGACTTCGTTTCCTTCGGCGACGAACTTCTCGCGTGCCTGTATGAACTTCGCGGCGGCCTCCTCATACAGCCCTTCCTGGAACAGCCGCAACCCTTCCTCTTTGATCTTCTGTGCAGACCCTGTGTGTTGCATTGTCGCACCCCCGATGTGTGAAAGACCCGACAGGTTACCCGACCGATGCCGGACGCACAATCAACGTCCGCGGCAGCCGCCCTGTCAGACCTGCGCCGTCGGTCAGTACGTGATGTCCAGCAGTCCCTCGGCAATGGCCCGCAGCCCCCCGGCGGGCATCTGGGCCAGTTTCATCGCCACTTCCAGATACTTGATGTTGATCGGCTGGGTGACAAACCTCTGGACCTCCTCGGGGAGTTCAAGGAAGCGGCGAGAGATCTCCTGCTGCGCGTGCCATTCTCCCACCGGGCCATCTTGATTGTCGAGGAAGTACTCCAGTGTCAGATGTAGGTGTCTCGCCAGTAACTCCAGCTCCGACAAAGGGACGGGGCGCTCTCCGTATTCATAGGCGGAGATACGACTGGCCGAACAGCCCAGCAAGTCCGCCAGATCTTCCTGGGTCATGTCGGTCTCGAGCCGGGCCTGACGCAGGAGTACCCCCACGATACGATGACGCAGGGCAAGCACCTCATCCAAGGCCAGCGGTTTCTCCTTCGGCTCGAGTTCTGGATTGCGATCCCAGAAATCCGCGACTGAGGTGTCCAACACGTAGGCAAGCACCTCCAACTCAGGCAGGGATACGGCCTTGCGGCCCTCCTCATACGCGGTAATGGTGCTGCTGGAGACCCCCAAGACCATGGCACACTCTCGCTTGCTCTTCCCGGCCATTTCCCGTGCATTACGCAGCAACAGGCCGCTGACGCGGTTCCGAAGTGCCAGTTCCTCCTGAATCCTCTCAGTCATCAGCTCCCCCTGTTGAGAATCCTGATCGCAGAGCCTTGTCCGGGTCTCGAAGCGCCCAGCCGGACCCCAAGACGCACCGGAAAGAAAGGCTGCATCTCCAACTATGATTATAGCACAACCAGGCACGGGCCACAAAACGCCAAAACCGCGAATTACTTGCATGTTCACGGTGTCCGTGTTATAATCTAGCTAGCATAGGGCATGGTGGGAGAAGTGGGAGAAGTGGGCTAACCCCACTTTTCTTTGTATACGCTTACTGGAATTGCTCCGCCGGGCTTCACCGTGGACTAGTCACATGGCCACAAGCCCGGCGGTTTCAACCGAATGGTGCACGATGCACATGAGGAGAAGACGTACCGGTGGTTTTGCCGTTGCTTGACCTGGGCTCAAGGGATGATACGAACAGGAGCTCATTGGCAGGAGAGAACTAATGAAGTCGGATTTCTTGCTGGCGTTCAACCAAATCTGTAGCGAGCGTAGCCTGCCTAGCGAGGTTGTGCTCGAAGCACTGGAGATGGCGCTGGTGTCTGCCTACCGCCGTAGCGCGGGTGTCAATACGACCCAGAACGTTCATGCGAAGGTGGACTTGGAGACGGCCAAGGCGCATATCTTCATCGAGAAGCAGGTGGTGGAAGAAGTCACCGATCCGGAACTCGAAGTTAAGCTAGCGGATGCGCGCGCTATGCAGCCCGACATCCAGGTGGGGGAGACGATCAGGCTTGAGAGCACTCCCAAGGACTTCGGTCGCATTGCAGCACAGAACGCCAAGCAAATCATCCTGCAGCGTATCCGTGAAGCCGAAAGGGACGCGCGCTACACGCATTATGTGCAGCAGGAGGGGGAGATCGTCCACGGCACGGTGCAGAGCATCAAGCCACAGGTCGTGACCCTGCACCTTGAAGGCACTGAGGCGATCCTGCCGCGCAGCCAACAGGTACCGGGTGAACGCTATAGCCTTCATCAGCGCCTGCGGGCCTACGTATTGGAGGTTCGCAAGACCGGCCGCGGGCCTCAGATCACCGTCTCACGCAGCCATAAGAACATGCTGCGGCGGCTGCTGGAGTTGGAGGTGCCCGAGATCTTCAACGGCGCAGTCGAGATCAAGTCTATCGCCCGCGAGGCAGGTTCGCGCTCCAAGGTCGCCGTGGTTGCGCGTCAACCCGGTGTGGATCCGGTGGGGGCTTGTGTCGGCATGCGCGGCGTGCGCATCCAGTCCATCGTCAACGAGCTGGGGGGCGAGAAGATCGACATCATTGAGTGGAACCCCGAAGAGACCGCTTTCATCGCCAAATCCCTCAGTCCGGCCAAGGTGTTGACCGTGCATCTGACAGACGGCGCGGCCGAGGGAAAGACGGCCAGCGTAGTCGTGCCCGATGACCAGCTCTCGCTTGCCATTGGGCGCGCCGGGCAGAATGCCCGGCTGGCCGCCAAGCTGACCAGTTGGCGCATTGACATCCAAGGCGTCACCGAAGCCGCCGCCTGGGCGATGGGACAGGTGAACGAGGACCCCAACGTTCTGCCTGCACTCGGCCCGACGGCAGAGCTGCTTCCTAGCGTGGCCAACACGTTGCGGCAGCACGAGCAGGAGGGCCTGCCATACAGTGGCGAGGAACTGCTCAATATGCGGCGGGTGATTGAAGGAGTCCGCGGTTACTACGCCTCAATCCGCGACGCCGAGAAGGCGCGTCTACTGGCGGAGGAGACAGCCCGCCGCGCGGCTATTGAGGCCACACAGGCCGAGCGCCGGGCCACCATAGAGGCCGCCCGGTCTCAAATTCCGCCTCGGGCCTACGATATACCCTTGGCCGAGATGGGGCTCAGTGCACGGGTGCTGGGCCACCTGGAGCGCGCCAATCTGGCGACCGCCGGGCACGTGATGGAACTGCTGGCCGAGGGGGATGAGGGACTGCTGAAACTGGACGGGGTGGGTCCCAAGAGCCTGGCCGAGGTCAAGCAGTGCATTGAGGCGCTGGAACTGGCCCCGGTCACTGAGGCTGCCCCTGCCGAAGAGGAAATCGCCGTTGAGGCAGAGGCGGTGGCGGAGGCTGAGGCTGAGGCTGCGCCGCCCGCCGAACCATCTGCCGAAGTGCCGGTGGAAGCTGTGGAGGAGCCGGAGGAAGCACCGCCGGAGGCGATACTGGAGGCAGTGCCGGAGGTCGTCGAAGCGGCTGAAGCGCCGGTTGAGGAAATAGCAGCCGTGGAGGAAGCACCGGCTGAGGAAGTCGCGGCTGTGGCTGAGACAGAGGTCGAGGAAACGGTGGCGGCGGCCGAAGCGCCCATCGTAGAGGCCGCGCCAGCGGAAGAAACGCCGGTCGCAGCGGTGGCGGAGGAAATAAGCGCACCACCGGCCGCTCTTGAAGTTGCCGAGAAAGTGCCGGCTGAAGAGCGCGTGGCTGAAGAGATCCCTGCCTCAGAGGCAGTCCCCGAGGCTCGCCCCGGGGAGGAAGAGTTAGTCCTAGAGCCCACCTTCGAGGGCGAGGATGATATGCACGACCAGCTGGAGCACAAGCGGGATCGCAGCCGGCGCCGGGAGCTCGTTTACGATGAAGACCTCGGAGAGGTCGTCGCTCGCCGTCGGCGAAAGCGGGGAGAGGCCGCCGAGGATTGGGATAAGTACCTGGGGTAACGACCGTATGAGCAGACGACCTCAGCGACGCAAGCACGTCCCGCAGCGCACCTGCGTCACCTGCCGGTCCGTGCGGTCCAAGCGGGAGTTGGTGCGCGTTGTGCGCACACCCGAGGGTGCGGTGCTGGTGGACGAGACCGGCAAGCGCAATGGACGAGGGGCCTACATGTGCCGTCAACGCAAGTGCTGGGAAACGGCACTGGCGCGGGGGCAACTGGAGCGGGCTCTCAAGGTGAAGTTCACGCCTGAAACTCAGACCCGGTTGCAGGAGTATGCGGCCACTCTGCCTCAGCTCCTGGTGGCGGATTCCGAGGACAGCACAGGGGACTGCGGCGACCTGCGGCGAGCGGAGTGATATGTTAGGTAGAAGGGAGCAAGTGTATGGGCGAGCAGTCACAGAATAGACCAGTAGTCGAGATCCCAGACTTTCCGACGGTACGTCAGTTGTCTGAGTTGATGGACGTCAGCCCGATCGTCGTGATCAAGGAATTGATGAACGCCGGCGTTATGGCGAACATCAACCAGGAGATAGACTACGAGACGGCCGCTATCGTAGCTCAAGAGATGGGTTTCGAGCCCAGGGAGCAGACGCCGCTGCCCGCCGGTGGGGAGGTCGCGGAGGGCGAGGGTACCTTGCTCTGGGAGCGCCTGTACGCTGGCGAGGATCCGGACAAGCTCAAGCCTCGCCCCCCGGTCGTCACCGTGCTGGGTCACGTGGATCACGGCAAGACCTCGCTGCTGGATGCGATCCGTCACGCGGACGTGGTGGCCAGTGAGGCGGGAGGGATCACGCAGCACATGGGAGCCTATCAGGTCCGGCACGACGGGCAGAGCATCACGTTCCTCGACACACCGGGTCACGAGGCCTTCACAGCGATGCGTGCCCGGGGAGCTCACACCACGGACATCGCCGTGCTGGTCGTGGCTGCAGACGATGGCGTGATGCCCCAGACCGTTGAGGCGATCAACCACGCCCGGGCGGCTCGTGTCCCTATCATTATCGCCCTCAACAAAATCGACAAGCCTACCGCCCAGCCGGAACGGGTGAAGCAGCAGTTGGCGGAGATGGGCCTGACGCCTGACGATTGGGGAGGAAGCACGTTGTGCGTCCCCGTCTCGGCGAAGCAGAAGACCGGCCTGGAAGATTTGCTGGAGGCCATTCTGCTCGTGGCAGGCTCCACCGAGATCAAGGCCAACCCCGACCGGCCTGCAGTGGGCGCAGTATTGGAGGGGCAACTCGAGCGCACCCGGGGTGCGACTGCCACGGTGCTGGTGCAGAACGGCGCGCTGAACGTGGGCGATACCGTGGTGGCTGGTATGGCCCACGGCCGTGTGCGCCGTATGCTGGACGAGGCAGGTCGCCCGATACAAGAGGCGTTGCCCTCAACCCCCGTGATGATCTTGGGACTCTCCGGCGTGCCTGAGGCCGGGGAGATGTTCAAAGTCGTGCCAGACGCACGCACTGCGCGCGCCATCGTCGCCCGACGAGAGGAAGCACGGCAGGCCAAGGCTGCGACGCCGATCCGCGCTTTCACCCTGGACGACTTCTCCAGCCGCATCCAGGCCGGGCAGACCAAGCAACTCAACCTGATCATCAAGACCGACGTCCAGGGCTCCATCGAGCCCATCGTCAGCTCTTTGGAGAGGCTAGGGGACGAGGAACTGAAGGTCGATATCATCCACGCCGCCGCGGGCAACATCAGTGAGTCAGACATCGACCTGGCGATTGCCTCCCAGGCCATAGTGATCGGCTTCCAGGTACATCCCGATTCCGCCGCCCGTCGCTCGGCGGAGAACGAGGGTGTGGACATTCGCACTTATGATATCATCTACAAGCTGATCGACGAAGTGGATAAGGCCCTCAAGGGCTTGTTGGAGCCAACCTATGTAGACGTGGCGGTAGGTGAGGCTGAAGTACGAGCAACGTTCTCTATCTCCAAGATCGGCACCATCGCAGGATGCTACGTGCGCCAGGGTGAGGCACGGAGAAACGCGCGCGCGCGCGTCTTCCGAGATGGTGAGCAATTGCACGATGGCCACATCGCATCCCTCAAGCGCTTTGAACAAGACGTGCGCGAGGTGCGGACGGGATTCGAGTGTGGGGTAGGTTTGGAAGACTTCGATGAGTTTGCCGTCGGGGACGTGATCCAGTTCTACGTGAAGGAGCGGCAGGAGCCTGCGTAGCATAACTAGACCTGCCAGGTGTCCCAACCAGTAGCCTGAACCTGTCAGGTCTTCAGAAAGCTGTGTGAGCTAAAGCGGAAATGAGTAAGAGATATCAACGCCGGGTCTCGGATCTGATTCACACCCATCTGACAGACCTCTTGAAGCGCAAGGCGAACGATCCGCGCTTGCAGATGGTCACTATCACCAACGTGGCCGTTACGCCCGACACCGTCCGCGCCGATGTGCACTTCAGCGTGATGGGTGACGCTGAGCTACGCACGGAGACACAGGCTGGCCTGGATAGCGCTGCGGGATGGCTGCGGCGCGAACTGGGCCGCCGGCTCCGGTTGCGCAACACCCCCGCACTGGTCTTCCATTACGACCCTTCACTGGAACGCGGTGAATACATCGCCGGTCTCCTCGACGAGTTGGGGCTCAGTGAAGAAGACAATCATGACACCGAAGCAGACACGTCTGGAACGGACTTGCCTGAAACAAGCGCATCAACTGATTCGGGCAGCACACCGACCTCTGCTGATATGTCACGTATCTCCTGACGGCGACGCTGTCGGCAGCCTCACAGGTCTGGGTCGAGCCTTGCGCCAGATGGGACTGGATCCCATCATGGCCTGTTCAGACCCAGTTCCTGCGCGCTTCAGTTACATACCGGGTGCCGAAGCGGTAGTGCAGGATACCGATGCCACCTTCGACCTCGGCATCTCCCTTGACTGCTCTGACCTGGACCGACTCGGCCGTCTTGCGAGCCTGCCCGCGTTTGGGAACGTTCCCCTGCTCAACATCGACCACCATCTGACCAATCTGTATTTCGGCACCGTCAATCTGGTGGACCCCAACGCCTCGTCGTCGGCGGAGGTCGTGCTGCGGTTGTTGGATCACATGGACTTTCCGCTGGATGCCGAGTTGGCTACGTGCCTGCTGACCGGTATCGTCACCGACACGCGCGGCTTCCGCACCAACAACGTCACGATCCCGGTTATGGAAGCCACACTGCGGTTGATGAAGGCCGGCGCTTCGCTCCCCAGGATCACGCGCAGTGGCCTCGACCGCCGGCCTACCGCCGCGATCCGGCTCTGGGGAGCAGCACTCGCCGGGTTGCAGGTGTCGGGCGGTGTGATCTGGACAAGCATCACGCCGGATATGCGTCGTGCGGCGGGCTACTCCGGCAACGGTGATGCCGGATTGGTCAGCTTCTTGATCAGTGCCAACGATGCAGATGCCGCCGTCGTCTTTGTCGAGCGCGAGGACGGTCGCATCGAGATCGGGCTACGCGCCTTGCCCGGATTTGACGTCGGTCACGTGGCTCTCGTCCTGGGTGGCGGCGGCCACGCGCTGGCTGCGGGCTGCACCCTCCCCGGGCCGATGTCCAAGGCCCAGGCCCAGGTGCTGGTTGCACTCCAGGCCGATCTGGCCCGGCAACGCCGAGCGATGCAGGAAAAGCGGGAGGCGATACACGGAACGGGTGAGACGTAAGACACAGGCGTGAGGCGTGAGGCGCGAGACGCGACGGGCCTGTCAGGAGTGTACACGTCGTCCCATCGGAAAGGCGCCGTCAGGAATAGGGGCGAGACCTGTATGGTCGCCCGAAGGATCGTGCGCTGCATACGCCGCAGGGGTGTTTCTATGCCCGATGGAATACTCAACTTGAACAAGCCCCGCGATTTGACCTCGCACGACGTCGTGGATCGCGTCCGCGCGTTGGCCGGCACCCGGCGCGTGGGCCATGCCGGTACGCTGGATCCGTTGGCCACAGGCGTGTTGCTCGTCTGCATCGGGCGCGCGACCCGCGTGGCCGAATACCTGATGGCCGGGCGAAAGGTCTATCGCGCCCGCGTGCGGCTGGGCGTCGCTACCGACACCTATGACGCCGACGGGCAGGTCGTGGCGGAAGCGCCGGTTGAGCTGGGCCGTGCTCAGGTCGAGGCAGCATTGGCGCACTTCCGGGGCGCGATCACGCAGGTGCCGCCCGTGTATTCAGCGATTAAGCGCGATGGCACGCCCTTGCATCGGCTGATCCGTCAAGGCGTCCAGATCGAGCGATCCTCTCTCAAGGCACGACAGGTGGAGATCTTCCGCCTGGCCCTCACCGATTGGGCATCCCCAGAGTTCACGCTAGAGGTGACGTGCTCGCCCGGTACGTACGTGCGCGCGCTGGCCCACGACCTGGGGCAAACCCTTGGCTGCGGCGCCCATCTCACCCAACTCACCCGGCTGGCGAGCGGCGCCTTCCGCCTGGAGGACTCGCTCACGCTTGCGGAATTGGCGCAATCGGTCTCCGAAGGCCGCTGGCACGACTCGCTGCATCCGATAGACGCGGCGCTGGCCCGCTTCCCGGCGCTGCACCTGGACGCAGACGCAGCGCGGCGGCTCTGCTCGGGACAGGCCGTAGCGGCCCCGCCCGGCGGCCGGGCTCCGGGCAAGGATCCGGGGGCCGGGTTGGCCCGCGCGTACGGGCCTGGCGGCCTCTTCCTGGCGCTGGTGGCATTCGATCCGGCAACCAACGTCTACCGCCCCCGCAAGGTGTTCGGTGACTGCGGCGTGCCCGGCCCAGGGCCAGTCGAAAAGGCTGCCGAGGGAACCGTCGAAGGACCGGAGCGCGTTTCCTGAGCATGGCGATGCGCATCGTTCACGGCAGCCCGGACGGGCTCCCTGATGCCCTGGAGCAGGTCCACCCTGCCTCACGCTCCTGCGTGGCGGTCGGCGTTTTCGACGGCGTCCACCGTGGTCACCAGCAAATCATCGCCGGCATGGTTGAGGCAGCCCGCGCGGCCCGCTACCTCGCGGTCGCGCTGACCTTCGATCCCCATCCGGCGATCACGCTGGGCTACGAGCCACCGCCGCTGCTGACGACGGCCGAGGAGCGCGCCGAATTGCTGGCTGCACTGGGACTGGACGTCCTGGTCGTGCTTCCCTTCATGCCAGCCATTGCCCGTACCACGGCGGCAGATTTCGTCGGGGCGATGGTGCGCCACCTCCACCTGGCCGAGTTGTGGGGAGGGCCGGATTTCGCAGTGGGCCACCGGCGCGCGGGGAACGCCGCGTTTCTGCGGCGCCTGGGTGCCCGGCACGGGTTTACCGTGCAGGTCGTTGAGCCCCTGATATGGGAAGGTGCCCCGGTGAGCAGCAGCCGCGTGCGGCGCGCGTTGGTGGCGGGCGACGTCCACCAGGCAAGGGGCTGCCTGGGCCGCCCCTACCGGCTGGCGGGCACCGTCGTGCGTGGGCGCAGTGTGGGGCGCAGTATCGGCGTGCCCACGGCCAACATCTCCCCCCCGCCGGAGCGACTCGTCCCAGGAGGAGGCGTGTACGCCTGCCTGGCGCACACGGCGCACCAGGGGGTGCACCCGGCCGTGACCAATATCGGCGTCCGGCCAACGTTCGACACGCCCTCAGACGGACCGGCGGTAGTCGTCGAGGCGCACTTGCTGGACTTCGACGCCGATCTCTACGGGCAGGTGCTGGCGCTCGATTTCATCGCCCATCTGCGGGCGGAGCGGGCCTTCCCCTCGACCGAAGCACTGGTGGCTCAGATTCACGCCGACGCCGCCAACGCCCGGGCCATCCTGGCCCAAGGCACGTCCTGATGCGTGCTGCTTGCGACAAAGAGGTGGCAGCCAGGGCGGTGTACTGGTCCCCAACCTACCAACCCACCAACCTACAACCCGCGGACCTCGAAGGAGTACCCGAGGAGCATGAGCAGGACGGTGGAGGCATCAGGGCGCTTGTACTGCAGCTCAATCACCTGCGTCTGGCCCGGCTCGATGGTCCACGGTAGCTGCGGGGCCGCCATGCGCAGTTCGCCCATCCCGGCGCTGGAGGTGAGGCTGATGTCATCCAATTCCACTGTGACCGGGCCGGTGCCCACGTTCTCCACCTCCCCCTCGATAATCAGCACATCGCCGGCGCTGTTCAGGAAAGCATCGCCAATCGTCACGATGGCCTGACCCTCCGCCGTGGGCTGTGCCCCGGACTCGTAGGGGATGTTGACGCGGACCTGCAACTCCGAGCCTGGCTGGGGGTTGAACGTCCAGGTGAGCGCGGGGCCAACCAGTGTCTCCGGTACCAGGTATCCAGCCGTACCCGCCACAGTCACGCTGGGCTCGACCTCGCCATCGAGAGGGCCGCCCTCGCCAGCGGCGCTGGCAGCCGGGGAGAGCAGGTACTCGTTCCCGCCGCCGTCCACCAACCGCATGGTGAACAAGCCCGTGTCCAGCGGCACCGCGCCCGCGTTCTCGACCGAGAACTCCACCAGGTAGCGCATCGTCCCCGGCAGAAGGTCCTCCCCGCTGCGCTCGGCGTACCCCTTGAGAACCGTGACCTGGGCATCGCCCACGCGCACCGGCTCGCCCACCTGGGCCTGCGATCCAGAGGGCGACTCCACCGGCTCCGTCTCGGCGACGTAGTCGGCCGTGGCGACCTGCCACGTACCGTCACCCGTCTCCAGGATCAGCGTCAGGCGCGGGTGCGTCTGCTCAAACACGCGCGCCTCATTGGCCACCGCCTCGCGCCGCTCGACGAAGCGGAAAAGCAGCGCCACGCCATTGGAGAGATGGACGCGGATCTCTTGACCTGGCTCCAGGTCGCCCAGCAGCGTCTCGTTGCCGGGCGTCGGTTCCAGGCCCACGACGTAGTTGACCACCGTGCCGCAGACCCAGGTGGCTGACCCCGAGTAGCCCGACGGATAGGTCCACCCTCCCTCCACGGGCGCGACCGGCGAGACGGGAAACGCCTCGCTGCCCACAGTGAGAGAGACAGGCAAGGGCACCGCCATCTCTACGTCCCCGCTGCTGATGATCGTCTCACAACTCGCGGGCGGCGGCACGGGTGAGGCGATGACCGTGGGCGTCAGCTTGACCACCTCCACGGGCATGCCGGGATTGGGCTCCTCTTTGACCCACGCGCGCCGTATGCCGAGATACAGAACCAGGCCCACAGCGACCAGCATGAGAAGCACGCCTCCGACGAGAGGGACGACCACGAGACAGCTACGTCGCGAGGAGGTGGCGTCTGAGGACGTCTTCGTCGGTGGAGTGGCGCTTGAATAGCTCATGTGCAGATCAGGGTGCTCCCCCCGGAAGCGACTGAGGTGGAACGCGGATGTAGATGCTGGCCCCCTCGCCCGCGACCAGTTGGCTGAAGCCAAAGAACGGGACGCTCACACGCGCGGGGCCGGAACTGGCGACGGTGAACGTCAGGTTGCCCACTTCGTCGGTGAAACCCTGGGCCAGCAGTTGATTGGTCGCTGCGTCGTAGGCCTGTACCGAGATGCCACCAATACCCTCTCCAGCGCCGGGTTGGCCGTCGCCGTTGCCGTCGTAGTAGATCAGCAAGTCGGTCGGGATGAAATGGGGAGTTGGGGTCGTGACGGGGACGGGGGTCGGCGTGGCCAGCGCGCGCACGGTCAGGTCTTCAGCGGGCGTGGCGGTGGCGATGGCCGGGCCCGATGGCGTGCGAGTCGCGGCGGGTGCCTCGGTAGGGGACGCCCCATCCTCCGGCGTGCCGGTGGCCTCGGGCGTACCGGTCGTCGTGGCCTCACCGGGGATGGCCGCGTTGCAGACCAACGTGTACTTGCTGTCATCCACGTCGCTCGGCGTGCGGTTGCCATATCCCACGAGCAGGTGCAACCAGCCATCGTACGTGGCGTAGTAGGCGAAATAGCTGTTGTAATTCCCGGGCTCGCGGTCGTCGTTGCCGCCCAGGGCGTTGCGGTTGTGATCGTAGACGATCATGTTGGGGTCCACGCCGGCGGACAGGTTCGACGTAGCACACTCGTAGAGCAGTCCTGACTTGACCCAGACTTTGAAGAAGTCGTTGTCCGGCCCGCCGTAGGGTGGCGGGGCGAAGTTGAACTCCTCGGACTTGTTGACGGAGATGACGCACGCGGAGTCAAAGTCGTGATTTCCCAGCTCGATCTTGTCGCAGCGATCCGCGCCAGGGCTGGAAGGCGTGGGGCCAGGGGTGGACGTAGCCTCGCTGGCCGGCTCGTCGGTCTCCTCTATGCCCAGGTTGTAGCTCCCGAGACCGGCCTTGTTCGTGATGCGGACGTAGTAGTAGCCGTCGTAGGAGGCCGACCATTCGGCCTGTGACGCGTAGCCGCCGCCGCCGTCGTCGTCGCTCACCACCCCCCTGTCGCCCTGGTCTCGGATCTCCAGGTACGTGTCCACGCCGCTCAGCCCGCTGGTCGTGACTTGATACCACTTCCCCGCCTTGGCCCAGATCTTGAACCAGTCCTCGTCACTGCTGTTATGGAAGGTGAGACCGTTCCGCGATATGGACGTCGCAACCGGCAGGGCATACGCCTGGTCGAAGCTGTTGTTGTCCTCGTAGCTGTCCGCGCTGCTCGGAATCGGGGTGTCGGTCGGGATGGGGGTATTGGTCGGGGTTGGGGTGTCGGTCGGGATTGGAGTATTGGTCGGGGTCGGCGTTTCGGCGATTCGGTTTATGTTCAGGCGGTATTCCGCAGTCTGGGCGGTCGTGGTGATGGTGCGCAGCGCTTCGATAACTATGTAGTGGGTGCTCTCGTACGCCGTCCACTGAATCGACGGGGATCCGCCATCGATGGAATCATCCTCGTCGACGAATCCCCTGCTGCCATCGTAGAGCGTGACCTTGAGGTTCAGACCGCCTGTCTTGTTCAGGATATTCAAAGTCGTGCGGTACTGTTGCACGAGATCCGTGTCTACGACGAAGTAGTCCAGCGTATCTGAATCGGTGACCATACCGGTCACATACCCGGGCACGGGCACCGGATCGGCGGTGTCGTAGTCGTCGTTGGGCTCTGTCTCACCGGACTGGAGCAGCGGCACGGGATTGGGAGCGGCCAGGGTCGCGGATATAGACGCAAGCAGCAAGATCGCGAACGCCGCCAGCCCGGCCACGATGATGAGTTGACGCCTCATCGCCTCATTCCTCCTGGCAGAGCGCCTCCCCTCCTACAAGGCGTTTCAGCCAGGATTACTATACCACAAACGGTGCCAGACTTCAAGTAGTGCTGCGGTCCGTGCCGCCCCCCTGTTGGCCGTAGTTGGGCGCTTCCTGGATCGAGATCAGGCTGTGGGGATGACTCTCCACCAGCCCGGCGTGGCTGATACGCACGAAGCGCGCCCTCTGCCGCAGTTCCGCCAGGTCCGCCGCGCCGACGTAGCCCATGCCCGAGCGGATACCGCCCAAGATCTGGTACAGCACGCCAGCCAGCGGCCCCTTGCTCTGGACGCAGCCCTCGACCCCCTCGGGCACCGGCTTGCCGTGGCTGGTCAATCCACTCCCATACCGATCGCGCCCCGGACCCTGCATGGCCGCCAGGCTGCCCATGCCCCGGTAGGCCTTGTAGCGCACGTTGCCCACGCGGATGATCGCACCGGGGGACTCATCCACGCCCGCCAGCATGCCGCCCAGCATGCAGGCGTGCGCGCCGGCGGCCAGGGCCTTGATCACGTCGCCGGAGTAGCGCAGCCCGCCGTCGGCGATGATGGGCACGCCGTGGGGCTGGGCCGCCTCCGCGCACCAGCGGATCGCGCTCAGTTGGGGCACGCCCACGCCGGCCACGACGCGGGTGGTGCAGATGGAGCCCGCGCCCACCCCGACCTTGACGATGTCGGCGCCGGCCTCGATGAGCGCCCGCGTGCCCTCGGCGGTGGCGACGTTGCCCGCGATCAGTGGCACGGCAGGAAAACGTTCCTTGGCCTCTTTGACAGCCATCACCACCAGGTGCGCGTGCCCGTGCGCCGTGTCGATCACCAGAGCGTCTGCCCCCGCCCCGACCAGCGCGTCCATCCGCGCGACCCAGTCGCCGGTCACCCCGACGGCGGCGGCCACCGCCAGGCGGCCCTGCCGATCGCAGACGGCGTGCGGCGCGTCGCCCGGCGCAGCCACCTTCACCCGTCTCACGTGGGCGGCCTGATCCGCGCTCGTCAGATTGCGGTGCATCACGCCCAGGCCCCCCTCCCGCGCCAGTGCTATGGCCAACTCCGCCTCGGTGACCGTGTCCATGGCCGCCGACAGGATCGGGACCTCAAGCCGCAGACCGGGAGCCAGTTCCACACCTGTGTCCACTGCCGCCGGCTGCACGGTCGAATAGCCAGGCACCAGCAACACGTCATCAAACGTCAATGCCAGTTCTCCCCACTCCTCCAAGACATCCCCCTTTCCAGGCTACTTCGATATCCTTCTCTGCGTCAAGGTTGTATCAAGGCTGCAAAAAACCGCCCAAAGCCGGCGGCGTTCGTAGTGAGGCACGTAGGTCCGCCGGAGTGCCGTGTATCTAGGCCTGTTAAGAACCGCCTGAAGCCGGCGGCGTTCGTAGTGAGGCACGTAGGTCCGCCGGAGTGCCGTGTATCTA
>CAZYSK010000018.1:0-31710 GCA_964649415.1 uncultured Anaerolineales bacterium | reverse complement strand
GGGTTGTGAAGAACCGCCTGAAGCGGGGGGCCTCAGGCGGCGCGATTAGCCAGACCCCCGCTCGGGTCCCCGGAACAGCCGGCGCACGTCCTTGCGGTTGAGATACCACCACACGAACGCCAGCACGCCCACCGCAATCGCGGCGTTCAGCAGCCCCAGGCTGAGGTTCATCCAGTCGCCGCGCAGACGCGGCCACAGCCCGAGTACGTTGACCAGCGTCAGCCCGAAGTACGCGCTGCACGCCGCCAGCGCGAGCCAGCGCGCCCACTCCCGCAGCCGCAACAGCCCGACGGTGGTCACGAGAAGGACCAGCGCTGTCAGCAGGTTGGTGAGCGCCTCCGCCGGGCCCAGCGCCCGCTGCGCCATCAGGCTGCCGACGACCACCCAGCCCAGCGCCCGCAGCGCCAGGATCAACAACAGCACACCCAGGAGCAGCAAGCCCACAGGTCGATTCCGTCTCGTCACCTTCCTCCTCCGTCCGGGTCAAACCCCATCCGGCGCAGCGCCTTGTCGTCCCGCCGCCAGTCCTTGCGCACTTTGACCCGCAGGTCCAGATAGGTCCGCCCGCCCGTCATGCGCTCGATTTCCCGCCGCGCCGCCGACCCGATCCGGCGCAACATCTGCCCCCGGCGGCCGATGATGATGCCTTTCTGGGAGTCCTTCTCGACGAAGACGTTCGCCGCGATGTAGAACGCGCCGTGCTCCCGCTCCTTGAATTCCTCGACGAGCACGGCCACGGCGTGGGGCACCTCCTGGCGGGCGTGGCGCAGCACCTGCTCGCGAATCAGCTCGGCGGCGATCTGCCGCTCGGTCTGGTCGGTCACCTGGGCGCCCGGGTAGTAGCGCGGTCCCTCCGGCAGCGCCCCGATGATCCGATCCAGCAGCTTGTCCAGGTTCTCCCCCCGGGTGGCGATGGTCATCATCCAATCGTGGTGATCGGGCACGAGCTGCCAGTAGGCCTCGGTGTGGGGCTTGACGTTCTCCGCCGGCAGCAGGTCCATCTTGTTCAGCGCCAGGATGACTGGGGCCTGGGTGCGTTCGCGGATCAGCTTCGCGATCATCCGATCCTCGTCGGTAGGCGGCACGGAGACATCTACCATGAACAACACCACGTCGGCGTCGGGGATCACGGCTGTGGCGGCGGCGACCATCGCCCGTCCCAGGCTGTGACGGGGCCGGTGCAGGCCGGGGGTGTCCACGAAGATGACCTGGGCGTCCTCGCGCGTGAGGATGCCCAGGATGCGGCTGCGGGTGGTCTGGGGCTTGGGCGAGACGATGGCCACCTTCTGCCCCACGAATCGGTTCATCAGTGTGGACTTCCCCACGTTGGGCCGCCCGATCACGGCGACGAAGCCGGAGCGGTGGCCTTCGGGAATACGATCCAGTTCAAATGAGATCTCATCGGACATTTCAAGCCTCCGGTACCAGGTAAATTCCCGGCAAACTGACCAGCGTCACCAGACCCTTCAACACCACGTTCGACCAGAAGATGGCCCACACCGTCGCGGCGGGCAACTGGCCCCCGAACGCCCCCCAGCAGAAGATCAGGCTGTCCAGCGGCACGCTGACGGCGTTGCTGACCAGCACCCGCGTCCATTGGTAGCGCGCGAAGCGCAGCTTCGCCGCCGCCCGCGTGACCCACAGGTGGTACACCTCGGTGTCGGTGAACTCGCTGACCAACTCCGCGACGATAGAGGCGAGCACGATGCGCCACACGGGCGTGAGCACGGCGGCGAACTCGCGCTGCAGCGTCCACGTGGGGTCGGGCGGGAGCCACGCGGCGAAGGCGAACAGCCCGGCCATGCCCAGGTTTATGGCCCCGGCGGCGACGATGACCGTGCGGGCCGCACCCCGCCCCAGCCGTTTGTGCACCAGGTCGCGCAGCGTGAAGGTGATGGGATAGATGAACGTGCCGGCGTCCACGCTGAACCCGGCCACCTGCGCGATCTTGAGACTGAGCACGTCGGACAGCATCTGCGCCGCCGTGTACGCGGCGACGACGATAACGGCCGCGCGCATCCCCTTCCCCCCGCGCTCGTCGCTATTCATCATGACACCGGGCTGGGCGCGGCAACCGCGCCCCTACAGGCCATCCCCAATCTACCAATTTACCAGTTTCCCAATCTACCAATTTACCAGTTTCCCAGCCTACCAATCTCCCAACCTCCCAAGCTCCCAATTTACCAATATCCCAATCTACCAACCACATCCGCCATTCTCTATTCGCTATTCGCCGCTCTTCTCCCATGACAGTGCTTGAACTTGAGGCCGCTGCCGCACGGGCAGGGATCGTTGCGCCGGGCGTGGGCGAAGCGCTCCTGCAACTCGGCCTCCTCCTGCACCAGGATACGCATGACGTTGGCCGCCGGGCGGGCGGCCCGCAGCTCCGCCGCCATGACGCGCATCGGCCGGTCGATGTGCGTGAAAAAGGCCCTGTATCCGTCGCACAGCACGTTCAGCCCCGCCTCACCGTCCGGCGTGCGCGCCACGCGGTTCTTGGGGCACCCGCCGTGGCAGATGAAGCGCACCTCGCACTCGCGGCACAGCCGGGGCAGCGCGTCCCGCTTGGCCAGCCCGAACTGCCGCTGCTGCTCCGAGCCCACCAACTCGACGAGCGGCGTCTCCCGGATGTTGCCCAGCCTGCAGCGGGGCTCGACGAAATGGTCGCACGCGTAGAGGTCGCCGTTGTGCTCCAACACCAGCGCCGTGCCGCAAGTCTCCTCGAACACGCACAGCCCCGGCCGCTGGCCCACCCACGCGGCCAGCGCCACGTCGAAGATCTGCACGAACACACGCCCCACGTCCCGGCGCACCCACTCGTCGAAGGCCGCGATGAGGAAATCCCCATACTGCCGCCCCGTCACGGAGCGCCCCGTGAGCCGATCGCCCTCCTGAAAGCCGGTCGCGTTGTCCCGCTCGACGATGGGGATGAACTGCACGAACTGCGCCCCCACCTCGTCCCGCAGGAAACGGTACACCGCCAGCGGGTGGCCCACGTTGGCGGCGTGGACGGTGGTCAGGATGTTGAACTCGACGCCGTGCTTCTGCAACAGCCGCGCCCCCGCCACCACGCGGGCGTGGGTCGGACGGCCGCCCTTGTCCCGGCGGTAGGCATCGTGCAGCTCCCGGGGGCCATCCAGGCTGAGCCCGATCAGGAAGTTGTGCTCGGCGAAGAAACGGCACCACGCGTCGTCGAGGAGCGTGCCGTTCGTCTGCAGACCGTTCTGAACGCGCATGCCCGGCCGGCGGTACTTCTCCTGCAGCGCCACCGCCCGCCGGAAGAAGTCCAGCCCCATCAGCGTGGGCTCCCCGCCCTGCCAGCCTAAGGTCACGTCGGGGACGCGCTGGGCCGCGATGTACTGGCGGGTGAAGTCCTCGAGCAGTTCGTCCGTCATGCGGAAGTCGCTGCCGGGGTACAGCCGCTCCTTGGACAGATAGTAGCAGTAGGCGCAGCTCAGGTTGCATACCGGCCCGCGCGGCTTGACCATCACGTGGAAAGCCGGGGGGGTGGGGGAGTGGGAAGGCAACATAGGTATCAAGGGAATGGCAAATGGCAAATTACAAATGACAAATGAGCAAATCTGCAAGTCGGCAAATCGGCAAATCAGCAAATCGCTGTGCGCGTCAGGGCGTGGTGCGGGTTGGCTCGTTGGGCGACCGGGCGTCGGGATCGTTGACGCGCGCGCCGGATGGAGCGGGGACGGGACCGCGCAGCAGCGGGTCGTCGGTCTCGTGCATCCAGCGATCGAGGCGGCCGCGCACGTCGTCGAGCACCTGCGCTGCGGACGGATCGCCAGCCAGGTTGTAGGCCTCGTTGGGGTCAAACGCCAGGTCGTAGAGCTGTTCGCGGGCCAGGGCACGCCCGGCCCAGCCGTTCTCCAGCCACACGTCCTTGCTCGGGCTCTCGTCGCAGTTGGCCAGCACCGGGCCGGTGCGGTCCGCGAAGCGGCGGATGTACTTCCAGCGCTGTGTGCGTACCGCGCGCTGGGGCTCGTAGGCGGCGTGGTACGTGACCTCGGCGAAGACCTCCTCGCGGATCTGGTCGACCTCGCCCCGCATCAGCGGCAGCATCGAGCGTCCCTGCAGCCAGGGCAGGGGCGCGATGCCCAGCAGGTCGCAGACGGTCGGGAACAGGTCCACGTGTGAGACCATGGCGTCGCACACCTGACCACCGGAGAAGCCACCGGGACCGCGCATGACCAGCATCACGCCGATGCCGTGGTCGGTCAGGTTGCACTTCATCCCCGGGAAGGCGATGCCGTGGTCCGTGGTGCAGATGACGAGCGTGTTTTCGCCCAGGTCGTTGGCGTCGAGCGCCTCGATCACGGCCCCCACGCCCCGGTCGAAGGTGCGGGCGCTGGCCCTGAAGGCGGCAAAGTCCTGCCGGGTCCGGGGCGTATCGGGCAGGGGATGCGGCGGCAGGCAGTAGCGCGCGTCTTCATCGGGGCCGGGACTGGGGAACTCGCGGTGGGTCTCGAAGAAGCCGACGGAGAGAAAGAAGGGCTCCGAGGGGGCGTAGGACAGGAAGTCGGCGGCCGCCGGCGCGACGTCGTCGACGCTCGCGCTCCTCAGCGGTATGATTCGATCGTAGCCGATGACGCCCGCGTCCCGCGCGACGTGCTGGACGCCGACGAGCGTGGAGCGGTAGCCGGCTTCGCGCAGCGTGCGCACGATGTGTTGGCTGTGGTCGTGCAGCGAGAAGCCCCGGTGGGCCAGGCCGAGCATGCCGCTGGAGTGGGCGCACTGCCCGGTGAGCAGGGCGGCCCGGCTGGGCGAACAGGTCGGCGCGGCGCAGAAGTTCTGCCGGAACAGGACGCCCTGCTCGGCCAACCGCTGGATGTACGGCGTGGGCACGTCGTGCCCGTAGGGCTGCACGTAGCGGCCCGTGTCGTGGGAATGGATGTAGAGAATGTTTGGATAAGCCATAGGTTACTCCATACCGCATATAGGTGCCCCACGCCGGGTTTCGGCCGCCGGGCTTACTCCCCGGCGCGAGGCGACGTCGTCTTTGGCCCGGCCAGAACGCCGGACCGGGAGCGGGCCTGGGTCTCTCCTCGCCGTATCCCGCCCCCCGTGAGGAGCGGGCATCTGGGCGCAGGCGGAAAGGCGCTGGCGCAGCGGAACCCCAGGTTGTCGTTCCAATTGTCGGGATGGTTCCTGTTGCGGTACGCGCAGCGGGCGTTGTTTTGATCGTTGCCCCACGAGCCGCCCCGCAGCACGTGTAGCCCGTCCCCACAGTGATTCAAGTGCGATGCACATCACTGCCCTAACTTCTCTCGCCATCCTCCCAGCAGCTTCCCGACCTCGACGAGCATGCCAGAGGCGTGCTCGTACTGGCCGAAGGGCAGGAACCCCAGCTCCATCGCCAGGCGCAGGCAGATGCGCAGCGCCTCCAGCTTGGCGTCCGCGCGGCGCAACACGTCGCGCCTGTCGTCCACCCGCACCTTGCGGGCCAGGATGAGCAGGTCGTTGAAGTCCAGCGCGGTGTCCTGGATGCGCTTGGCCAGGACGAAACGCTGGCTCTTCGGGAAGGACTGAGTAGCCGGGATGAGATAGGCGATCAGGTCGTATGTCTTGGGATAGATGGGATACTCAGGCACGGTTCACACCTCCACCCATGCCCGTGCAGGCCGCCCGCGGCCCGCGCCAGCGGCGACCGTCCCGGCAAGCCAGGGCGTCTCTGGCGCGCCGGCTGCCGGCAAACCCCGGCCGGCGGGCTGGCTGAAACGGACCTCGCCCAGCAGCCGGCAGCGCAGCCGGTAGCTCTGGGCGTGGGCGGCGTGGGCCACCCAGCCCTGCACCGAGAGCCGCACGGCCTCGGCGCTCAGTTCTCCGGCCTCATATCCCGCGCGCAGCCGCCGCAGCCGCCGGGCGAAGGCGTGCACCTTGTTGTGGAGCACGCGCCGGTAATAGGGGAAGACGCGGAAGCCGAGAAAGGGGATGCCGGTGCGGGTGGGGTAGACGGCGGCCCGCTCCTCGTGCAGCTTCAGCCGTAGGCCGGCCAGGTGATCTATGATTGCCTGGCGCCACGCGTGCAGCACGGCCTTGTCGTCGTGGAACAGCAGGAAGTCGTCGCAGTAGCGCACGTAGCAGCGGCAGCGCAACGTCTGCTTGACGAAATAGTCCAATCTGTTGAGGTACACGTTGGCCCAGAATTGTGAAGTCAGGTTGCCGATGGGCAGCCCCCGGGGCCGGGTGGCGGCCAGGAGGTCATCGCCAGGGAACCAGACCATGTCGTACTCCCGAGCCAGGGCCCGTGCACCGGCGCTGCTCTCCAGGATGCGGTCAATCAACCACAGGGCGTCAGGATCGGCGATGTGGCGGGCGAGCATGCCACGCAATATCCGGTGGTCCACGCTGGGGAAGAACTGGCGCACGTCGCACTGCAGCACGTAGCGCCGGCGGCGGGCGAAGTCCTGGCAGCGGTCCACGGCGGCGTGGGTGCCCTTGCCCACGCGGCAGGCGTAGGAGTCGTAGATGAAGCGCGCCTCGAAGATCGGTTGAATCACGTTGCACAGGGCGTGGTGGACGACGCGGTCGCGGAAAGGGGCGGCCGAGATGAGCCGACGCTTGGGCGCCCACAGGTGACCGCGCCGCCAGGGGCCGACGACGAAGTTGCGGTAGGGGCCGGGGCGGTAGACCTTGTCGTGCAGTTCGGCGTGCAGCGTCCACAGATTCTCCTCGAGATAGACCTCGAAAGCGGCGACCGCGTCGTGCTTGCGCTTCCCGCCCCGCCGCGCGTTGCGGTAGGCCCGGTAGAGGTTCTCGAAATCATAGATCTGCGGGTAGAGGTGTTTGAATGTCTTGGGCATGCTGGACGCTCGTTTTACTATGCGAAAGACCGATTTTTCACCAGCGGCGACCGCGCTTCGCGCGGACTCGGGCAAATGACAGATGACAAACGACAGATGACAGATGACTTATTCAGAGCCCCTGGCGCAGCGGAACCCCAGGTTGTCGAACCAATCGTCGGGATGGGCCCTGACGCGGCACGCGCAGCGGGCGTCGTTCGGAGCGTTGCCCCACGAGCCGCCCCGCAGCACACGCGACCCTTCCGACTCCAGGTTCTCCCGCCCGTCGCCCGCATCGTAGGGGTAGGGCTTGTAGAGGCTGCTGCACCACTCCCAGACGTTGCCCGCCATGTCCAAAGCGCCATAGGGGCTGGCCCCCCTGGGATACTGGCCCACCGGCGTCGTGCCACCAGGGCCGCCTGCGGCGGTGTTGCACAGTTCTGGGTCGAATTCGTCCCCCCACGGGTACTGGCGCCCGTCGCTGCCCCGGGCAGTTTTCTCCCACTCGGCCTCCGTCGGCAGGCGAAACAACCGGCCGGTCTGCTCACCCACCCAACGACAGTAGGCCGTCGCATCCTGCCACGAGACGTTGACGACCGGGTGGTCACCTTTACCCGGCGGGTAGTCCTCACCCTCCCAACCATCAGGGGGGCGATAGCCCGCCGCACGCACGAAGGCCTGGTATTCCCGGTTCGTCACCGGGTACTTGCCGATCTCGAAGGCGGGCACGTCCACCCTGTGTTGAGGCACCTCATCCTGGTACAAACCGGCCTCACCACCGTATTTCTTGACCAGCGCAGGGATGTCCTCGCTGTGTGTGCCCATCGTGAACGGTCCGCCGGGCACGGGCACCATGTCCGGGATGGGAATGGCCGCTTCCCGTGCTGGCTCGGGCGGCGGCTCGGCCGTGGCACGGGTCAGGTAGATGTAGTCGCGCAGTTGCCCCGGCGGGGCGTCGATAAAATTGGCGTCGGGTTCCTTCTCATCGTGCAGCGTGAGCAGTTGGCGCAGCGCGTGGCGCGCGGTGAAGGGCTCCAGCGCGGCCTCGACGCGCGGCCGGGCCGCGGCCATCCCCTCTGCCATTTCTGGCCGCTCGCCGGTCGCCAGTTCAGCCCGGCGGGCCGCCTGCGCCTCCTCACGCCGCTTCTCCTCGCGGAAGTAGGCCTCCAGCCGTGCCAGCCGCTCAGGTTCCTCGACCAGCAGGCGGTAGAGGTCGTTGTGGCGCTGCTGGACGACGACGACTTTCGCCAGCCGCACGGGCCGCAGCGCCTTCTTTCGCTCCAGCGCCAGGCCCCACAGCAGCAGAAACACGTTCAGGCAGCGCTTGATCTTGCGCGGGTTCCGCTCTATGCCCAGCGCGAATACGTCCACGCAGCGGGCGTCCTCCTCCGGGAATTGCTGCACCACCCCTTGGATGAAGGCCTTCACCTGGTCCGCCTCCACCGGTGGCAGGATGAAGGGCAGTTGCACGATCTTCTCCAGGTAGTCGGCCCCGCTGATGGCCGGCAGCCGGCGCGCCTCGTCCCCCTCGACGCCCAGCGCCCGCTGCAGTTCCCGATACTTGACCTGGATGCCGCGCTCAATCACCTGCCGGTCCACGCCGATGACGAAGACGCAGCCCTCCACGTCGAGGAAGAGCTTGATCGCCTCCAGCACCTCAATGGCCTTTTCCGGCAGGCAGCGATCCAGGTCGTCCACGAAGACGACGAGCCGCCGGTCCTGCTGGACAATGTGCTCCCCGATGAGCGTCCGGAAATCGCGCTGGAACTGGGCCAGGAAGCGCACCTGGTCGCGGTGGACGGCGATCTTCTGCCGCTGCACGGCGTCGAAGAGAGCGTCGAGCGACCCCTTCGCCGCTTCCCCCTGGGCCGCCTTGACAAACTCGGCCATGACGCCGACACCCGGCACAAAGGGGAGCACGATGCGCGTGGCAAACTTGACCATAGCCTCCGACAGCTTGCCCGGGTCCACCTCAATGCGGCCCAGTTCTTCCCGGTCCACGTCGCGGTAGAGGCTGGCGGCCATGTCGTCGAGCTTGGCCACGATCTCCTGGCGCTCACCGGCGGCGTATTCGGCGTAAGGGGACTTCTCGCCAACGGGCCACTCGTCGTGCTCGGAGGTCGGGCGGCCCCCGGCCACAGCCCGCACGGCCTCCAGCACGCGCATCAGGAGCGCGCGCCACAGTTCGTCTTCCTTGTCGTATTTCCAGGCGTCGAACCAGAGGGTGTGCGTCTTGAGCCCGTGGGATTGACGCGAGCGCTCCATCAGCGCCGCCTCGATCATGCGCATCAGGCTGGTCTTGCCCGTGCCCCAGGTGCCGAACAGCCCCACCGTGATGGGCGTGGCCGTGCGTTCGCCGCCGATAATGCCCGCCAGCGTCGCCGCCGAGGCCCCAAAATCGAGGTGATCTTCCGTCGTGGGTAGATCTGGGAGGACCGAAGTCGCCATGGCACGTCCTTATGCTTGCCGTCTGGGCCAACTGTACACCCACAGCGCCGGCCTGTCAAGCACGGGAAGGATGCCCGATGGGCAACCCCCCACGGCACTCCGGCGGACCTGCGTGCCTTACTACGAACCAAGCGTTCCCGTTCGTAGTGAGCGCGGATGGGTACATCCGTCCGCAGCGCAGCGGAGTAGCGTCTCACGGCACTCCGGCGGACCTACGTGCCTCACTACGAACGTCCGACACCCGCAGCGCCGGGCTGTCAAGCGCAGGAAGGATGCGCGATGGGCAACCCCCACGGCACTCCGGCGGACCTGCGTGCCTTACTACGAACCAAGCGTTCCCGTTCGTAGTGAGCGCGGATGGGTACATCCGTCCGCAGCGCAGCGGAGTAGCGTCTCACGGCACTCCGGCGGACCTACGTGCCTCACTACAAACGTCCGACACCCGCAGCGCCGGGCTGTCAAGCGCGGGAAGGATGCGCGATGGGCAACCCCCACGGCACTCCGGCGGACCTGGCGGATGCAGACATCCGGGTCTCACTACGAACGCCCAGCCTCCGCGCTCAGAACAGCCGCAAACTGCCGGGGGGTGACGATCACCACGCCGTGATAGGAACCGATCTCCAGCAGATGCCGGTCGCCGGACACCACGTATTCGGCGCGGCCCTCCAGCGCACAAGCCAGGAACATGTCGTCGTCCGGATCGGCGCTCCTCTGTACCTCGTACAATCCGGCTACCACCTCCGCATCGACTGTCAGCGAGTCGGCCACCGCCAGCGCGTCATCTTCGGTGACGCCGTAGCGCTCGCGAATCCGGGCGTAGCGCAGGACACGCGACACCTCGGCGACGATGGCCTCTGAGGTGAGCAGGGTGAAGCGGCCGGCGTGCCAGGCCTCCAGGATGCGACGCGGCACACCGCGCGGTGTGATGACGCCACTCACGAGTACGTTGGTGTCCAGCACAGCACGCGTCATGCGCCTCCCCGCGCCGCCTCTACGGCCTCAGCGACATCCGCCTCGACCTGCTCGGGCGACACGTCGCGGTTGCGCTCAGCGATGGACATCAGTCGCTTGAAGCGTGCCTCCCGCTGTTGCGCCTGGACCACCATCAGCCTTTCGTACTCATCGATCCCGATCAGCACAGCCATCGGCGCCCCGCTGCGCTCGATGATGACGTGCTCCCCGCCGAACCTGGCCTCGCTGATCAAGCGCGAGAATGACTGTCGCGCCTCTACTGTGCCCACCCGTCTTGCCATGCGTCACCTCCCACAGGACGTTATGTACAAAGTGTACACTATGATCAGCCTCTTGTCAAGTCAAGAAAGGGCTCGCCCCCATCCGGGAACGAGCCCTCTCATTTCATGCCTCTTGCCTCGTACGCGATTGGGAAATCACGGCTACTTCTCTTTCTGGTGCGCCTCGATGATCGGCTGTGCCATGTGGGCCGGTACGTCCTGGTAGTGGTCCAACTCCATCGAGAAGATGCCCCGGCCCTGCGTCAGGCTGCGCAGGTCGGTGGCGTATCGCTGCATCTCCGCCAGCGGCACCAGCGCCGTGACGATGCTCTTCCCGGCGCTCTGATCCATCCCCTGTACCCGCGCCCGCTTCGTGTTCAGGTCACCGATGATGTCGCCCGTGTACTCATCCGGCACGGTGATCTCCACGCGATATACAGGCTCCAGCAGGACCGGACCGGCCTGCAGCATCACCCGCTTGAATACCTCCCGCCCGGCGATCTGGAAGGCGATGTCCTTCGAGTCCACCGGGTGCTCCTTGCCGTCGTAGACCGACGCCTTGATGTCCACCACCGGGTAGCCCGCGATCGGTCCCTCGTCCATGACCTGCCGGAGGCCCTTCTGGATGGAGCTGTCGAAGGAACGCGAGATCGCCCCGCCGAACACCTTCCACTCGTATTCGAATCCGCTGTCACGGGGCAGCGGCTCCAGCCGCATGTGCACCTCGGCGAACTGACCCGCGCCGCCGGTCTGCTTCTTGTGCCTGTACTGGTCGGAGTACGTCTTGGTGATTGTCTCCCGGTAGGGCACCTTGGGGATCGTCGTCTCGACCTTGACGTCGAAGCGATTCTCCATCCGGCGCACGGCGATGTCCACGTGGGCCTCCCCCATGCCTTCCAGGATCGTCTGCCGCGTGCTGGCTTCGGGGTGCCAGTGGAGCGTGGGATCCTCCTCGCAGATACGGGTCAGCGTCGGCCCCAGCTTGGCCTGGTCGGCCTTGCTCGTGGGCTCAATAGCCACGGAGAAGAGGGGAGACGGGAAGACCGGCCCGGGCAGGCTGACCGGATGGCCCTTGTCGCACAATGTGTCGCCGGTGAGCGTGTGCGCCAGCTTGGCCACCGCGCCGATGTCGCCCGTGTGCAACTGGGGCACCGAGATCTGCTCCTTGCCGCGCATGACGTAGAGCTGACCCAGTCGCTCATCCTCCTCCGCCCGGCTGTTGTAGACGCGGCTATCCGACGCCGTCATCCCACCGTAGACGCGGAAATAGGTCAGCTTGCCCACGTAGGGGTCGGCCGTGGTCTTGAAGACCAGCGCCGCCAGCGGCGCTAGCTCGTTCGGCTCGATCTGCTCCTCGCCCGCCTGTCCCTGGGCCGTGACCGGCCCCCGCTCAAGCGGCGAAGGGGCGTATGCGGCCAGCGCATCGAGCAACGCCCGCGTGCCCACGTTGGCCGTCGCCGCCGTCACCAGGACGGGGATGGCCGCGCCGCTGAGAATCGCGGTCCGCAGGCCTCGTTCGACCTCCTCCTCGGTCAAGTCCTCCCCCTCCAGGTACTTCATGATCAGGTCGTCGTCCGCCTCGGCAGCGGCCTCGATCAGCGCGACGCGGGCCTCCTGCGCCTGCTCGAGCACGTTCTCGGGGACATCGGCGGCTTTCCCATCAGCTCCCATGAAGGCCTTCATGCGCACCAGGTCCACCACGCCGGCGAAGTTGCCCTCCGCGCCGATGGGCAGATGGACGGGGACGAAGGTCTTCCCAAAGGCCGCACGCAGCGACTCCAGCGCGCGATCCAGGTTGACGTTCTCCCGGTTCATCTTGTTGACGACCACCATGCGGGGCAGGCCCTGCTCTTCGGCGAAGTTCCAGACCAACTCTGTGCCGACCTCGACACCGGACACCGCGTCCACCACGATCAGCGCCAGATCGGCCACCCGGACTGCGCTCTTGACCTCACCGACGAAGTCGGTATAGCCGGGGGTATCCAGCACGTTGATCTTGCAGCCCTCCCACTCGATGGGCACGAGGGCCAGGCTGAGTGAGATGTGGCGGCGCATCTCCTCGTCGTCGAAGTCGGCGACGGTGGTGCCCGCTTCGACCTCCCCCATGCGGTTGATCGCACCGCTGGTGAAGAGCATCGCCTCGGCGAGCGATGTCTTCCCCGCGCTCCCGTGCCCCAGCAGGACCACGTTGCGTAGTTGCTTGGTCTCGTATTCCTTCATAGACATTCCATATTCCCCTTTCAAGCGATATCTGGGCGCCGGATAAGACAGAAAACGTGAAACGCAAGGCGTGAGAACGGCTCAAGGGCGATCTTCTATCACGCTTCACGCATTACGTTTCACGTCAGAGTGCGCAGCCAGCTAGAGTGGGACCGTGACACTCCCTCCTGATTCTCATCATGCTATTTGGGCATATTCTAAATGAGAACGGCATAACTGTCAATTGCAGTTGCCGCCTCTCAATGCACACGGGCGGTCAATAGGGCCACGGTGCACGCGAGCAACGTGGCCAGCAGCGCCAGGTCGGCCCGGCGCAGCGCGACAGTCGCAGGCGCGCCTGCGTTCGGATCGAAGGCCCGCACGGAGGCCGCGTTGACCACGTCGTCGCCGTAGCGCAGCGTGTTGGCGACACTCGTCACCAGGAACAGCCGCAGCGCCGTCCATGGCCGCCGCATCCCCCCCCGCAGCCAGATCGTCCACAGCGTCGCCGCCGCCATCTCGTGCAAGGTCCGCAGCAGATTCATCGCCAGCGCCGTGGCAAACCCCAGGCCCCGCAGTCCCAGCCGGTCGAACACCGCCACGAGGTCTGAGAGCGAGAGGGATGCCACACCCAGACCCACCGCCAGCGCCAGCGTGAAAGCCCGCCCGGCCATCTCCAGCCCGGCCACGAGCCCCTCCCACGAGACGGGAAACGGGCCGATGCGCACGTCAGGCTGGCCGACCAGGAAAGGCGCCAGCGCCACCGCGGTCAGGATAACGGCCCAGAAGCGCGGGCGGCGGAGCAGGCGCAGCGCCCGTGGGCGCGCGACGAGGCCAAAGGCCACCTCGCCCAGCGCCAGGCCGGCCAGCCACCGGCCATCCACCAGGAGCGCCGCTGGCACGGCCCAGCCGGTGAACAGCAGGCAGCCCCACGGGCTCAACGGCCCGGCGCGTTCGTCGCCGGATCGCGCCGCCCCAGCCGGCGCGCCACCGCGCGGCCCAGTCTCCACGCGCCCCATCCGCCGATCCCTCCCACGGCCAGGCGTATCAGCAGCAGAACGGCCAGGATCAGCCAGGCCGCGGCCGGATCCAGTCCCAGCACCTGGCTGCCGTCCCGCACGATCTTGGTGAACACCTCGACGACGCCCTTCCCGTACATCAGACGCATCATAATGAACTTGTGGGGCAGGTTCCAGGCCACGGCCAGCGCCCCGCCCAGGACGAACGCCCGGCGGCGCGGCGCACGCACCGGCCACAGGACCGCCTCCATCAGCGCGCTTTCGGCCACGATGGCCACGAACGGCCCCAGCAGCGCGCCGCCCGGGCTGAGCAGCTTCAGCAGCGCGGTCACCACGCCGATCAGCAACACGGATCCCCGCTTCGCCACGAAGTGTCGCCCGGTCAGGGCCACCGCCACGCCGATGCCCCCCAGCACGGTGCCGGTGAGGAACGTATTCGCCTGTGAGGGGAAAACCACGTGCAGATAGCTCCCCAGCGTCACCTCGACCGCCGCCCACAGGGCGCCGAACAGCCCGACGGTAACCCAATCGCGCACCGTGTAATCAGCAACCATGTATCTCGTCCCTCCTGCTTTGGGCGCGAAAACCGCGCCCCTACGACCTATCTCCTGCTTCTTGCCTCGGGCGCGGAAACCACGCCCCTACGCCCCGTCCCGTGCATCTTGCCCCCTGCCTCCTCCCTCCTCCCCCCACCATCTGCCACACCCACCCGGCGTATCGCGCCACCAGCCGCTCGTCGTGAGTAATCAGCAGGACGGTCTGGCCCGCCTGGTTCAGATCGGCCAGGAAGTCCAGTACCCGGATCATTCGCCCCCAGTCCTGTCCAACCGTCGGCTCGTCCAGGATGAGGAGCGCGGGATCCAGGCTGAGCGTGGCAGCCAGCGCGGCGCGCTGTCGCTCACCGGCGCTGAGCGCGTGGGTCGGCCGCCGGCGCAACGCCAGCAGGCCGGTACGGGCGAGCACGGCCTCCCCGCGCGCTGCCGCGCGGCCCCACGCCGCCCCCAGGTTGCGCGGGCCAAAACGCACCTCCTCCTCCACCGTGTCGCACACCAACTGGTGGCCTGGGTTCTGCTGCAACAGGCCCACGCGCCATCTCCGGCCCCGGGCGTGCCACACGACCCGCCCCCGGCGCGGGCGCAGCGTGCCGGCCAACACGCGCGCCAGCGTCGTCTTGCCCGCCCCGTTCGGCCCGACCAGCGCCGCGAAGTCCCCCCGGTGCAGCGTGAGCGAGCAGTCACGCAGCACGGAGGAGCGCCCGTAGCCGGCAGTGACCGCGTCAAGCGCGACCAGCGGCCCGTTGGACGGGGTCTGCAGGAGAACGCGGGGCTCCGGAGCAGGCTGCACCCGGGCCAGTGTCCCGGCCGGTGCACCGTCGGCGGCGATCCGGCCGTCCGCCAGCCATATCAGCCGGTCGGCGTGGGGTATGAAGGGGTGCAGCCGGTGTTCGATGACGACGATGGTGACCGGCATCTCGCGGCGCAGCCGCACCAGGACCTGCGTGAGCTGCTCCACGCCCTCGCCGTCCAGATTGGCCGTGGGCTCGTCCAGGAGCAGGACAGAGGGCCGCATGGCCAGCACGGCGGCGATGGCCACCCGTTGCTGCTCGCCGACCGACAGATGGCGCACCGTGCGATCTCCCAGGTAGGCACACCCGGTTGCCGCCATGGCGTGCTGCACCCGGGCCGCGATCTCCCCCGGCGGAAGCCCCAGGTTGCGCGGGCCGAAGGCCACCTCTTCCGCTACAGACCCGTTGAACAGTTGCGCAGCCGGATCCTGGAACACCAACCCCACCCGGGCGGCCAGTTCCGCCACACTGTGCCGCCGGGGGTCCAGCCCTGCGATACAGACGTGGCCCGAGACCTCGGCGGGCACTGTCTGGGGGATCAGGCCCATCAGCGCGTGAGCCAGTGTGCTCTTGCCGCTGCCGGAGGGCCCGCCGATCAGCACGAATGCGCCTGGCGCGACCGAGAGGTCCACGCCTCGCAGGCCGTGCGCCTCGGGGTAGCGGACGGCCAGCCCGTGGGTCTCAATCACCGCCCCGTTGCGGCAGGTGCGTGCGTCCACTGCTCCCATTCCTCCCGGCATGACGTGAGCCATCCCAGGATCGCCTCGACCTGCCGCCGGCGGAAGTCGAAAACCAGCCGGTCGAAGTCCTGTGGACCACACCGGGCCAGGCTGCGCTCCAGGCGCTCGATCCGCTCGCGGCAGATCGCCTCCTGGGCTGCGATGAGGTCCTCGCCACCCTCCATGCCGAGCACGTGGAAGAAGTGCAGTCTGGCCAGGAACTCCACCCGCACGTCACGCATGGACGGCACGGGGCTTCGCACCCACTCCATGAAGCTCTCCCGCCCGCCGGGGGTGACGCGGTACACCTTGCGGTCCGGGCGGTTGTCCTGCGGGGCGACCGTTGCGCAGACCTGGCCGCCTTCCTCCAGCCGCTTGAGTGCGCCATAGACGTTGCTGATGCCCATGCGCCAGATGCGGCCTAGTTCCTCTGCCGCACGCCGATGCAACTCGTATCCGTGCATCGGCCCTTCCATCAGGAATCCCAGCAGTGCCTTCTCCATCGGCAGCCGTCGCCTGCCCCTCATCCCACGCCCCCTTTTGACGTCGGTACAATATCCACATAGTGAGTATTCAGATAGCGAATATTATACAAACATGCACACACTGGGTCAAATCAGGATGACGCTCGGCAATCAGTCGCGAAGCGTTCGCGGTGAACCGTTCGTAGTAACGACTTCAGTCATCCAGCGTTGGCAGCAGCGCCTTCAGTCGTCGGCCGTTCGTAGTAACGCCTTCAGTCGTCTCCCCCGAACGCCATCATTCACCGCTCGCAGCGAACTAGAACACGTCCGGATACTTGAGGCCCGTGCCCGTGTTGAACAGGACGACGCGCTCGTCAGGCGAGACCCACCCCCGCGCCAGCAGCGCCTCCAACGCAGCCAGGGTGGCCCCTCCCTCCGGGCAGGCGAACACGCCCTCCAGGCGCGACATACGCATCTGTGCATCGACCAGCGCCTCATCCGAGACAGCCACGGCGGTGCCGTCGCTCTCGCGCAGCGCGCGCAGGATCAGGAAATCGCCGACGGCCCCCGGCACGCGCAGCCCGGCCGCCACCGTCTGGGCGCCTTCCCACGGCGCGGCGAACTCGTCGCCAGCGTCAAACGCGCGCGGGATGGGTGCGCAGCCCGCGGACTGCACCACCACCATGCGCGGGCGGTGATCGCTGATCCATCCCAACTCGGCCAACTCGCCGAAGGCCTTCCACATGCCGATGAGGCCGGTCCCGCCGCCGGTGGGGTAGATGATCACGTCGGGCAATTCCCAGCCGAACTGCTCGGCCAGTTCGTAGCCCATGGTCTTCTTGCCCTCCAGGCGATAGGGCTCCTTCAGCGTGGAGACGTCGAACCAGCCGTGCTGCTCCGCGCCCTGGCGCGCCTCCCGCCCGCAGTCGGTGATCAAGCCGTCCACCAACGTGACCTCGGCACCCAGGGCCTGGCACTCCAGGCGGAAGGGCAGCGGGACGTCGCTGGGCATGAAGACGTGCGCGCCCAGGCCCGCCCTGGCGGCGTAGGCCGACATAGCCCCGGCTGCGTTACCGGCCGATGGGATGACGACCTCCGTGGCACCCAGTTCCCGGGCGCGGGATATGGCGACCGCCAAGCCGCGCGCCTTGAAGGAGCCGGTGGGGTTCAGGCTCTCGTCCTTGATGTACAGGTGAGACAATCCCAGCTCGTCGCCCAGGCGTGCCGCGTGCAACAGCGGGGTGAACCCCTCACCCAGGTTGACCGCGGACTTCTCATCCTGAACCGGGAGCAGCGCCCGGTAGCGCCACATCGTGGGTTCGTCCGTGATGAGTGCGTCCCGGCCCAGTCCCCCGGCCGCCGCCAGGTCATATCGGGCCAGCAGGGGACGGGCGCACTCGGAGCACGTTCTCTGCAGTCGATCTGATTCGTACGCTCTGCCGCAGAGCGAGCACTGCAGGTGTGTTAGGTAGACCATGTCATCTCCTATTCTCGCGTAGCGTGATCTGTATAGCGCCTGTGCCCATCCATGATACCAGAAACGCCATTTCACGCCACCAGGGGCATGCGCGCGGGCGGCACACAGCAGGCGCGTGCCATCCCGCTGCGTCTGGCTTGCCTTTTTCAGAAATTGATATATCCTAGAAGGTAAGTATTTTGAGGGCACAACATCCTACCCTGGAGCGCCTGCGGCCCTCGTTCTGGCACTTTGCCAATCTACCGGTCCGCAAACCATCAGCTTACACCGTCACCACTCCACCAGCGGTGCTGCGCCCGAACACAAGGAGGTGATGAGCGCGAAGCCTATCTGTGTAGCCTGGTGTCTGTCAGATCTTCAGTTATCCGCCAAACGTGATGAAGCCGAAGACATGTAGCGAAGGAGGAAAAAGAGTGAGCGTGAAACGTATAGCAGTCGTGTTGCTTGTGGGTTTGTTGGCCGTCGCCTTGCTGGCTTCCTGTGGGCCGGGGAAACTGGGCACAGAGAAGAACCCCATCGTCTGGGTGTTCGTGCCCTCCGGTGAGACAGAGCGCGTGACGGCAGGTGCCGAGACGGTGGCCCAGATGCTTGAGGAAGAGACGGGCCTGTTCTTCGATATCCGTGTTGCCACGGAGTACGCCGGCGCGATCGAGGCGATGTGTGCCGACCCGCCCGAGGCGCACGTGGCGTCGCTGGCGACCTTCGCCTACGTCATGGCCGCCGATCGCGGCTGTGCAGAGGCTGCTTTGCTGTCTGTGCGTTACGGCAGCCCTACCTACAATGGCCAGATCCTCGTCCATAAGGATAGCGGGATCACGGACCTTTCCCAACTGGCCGGCAAGACCTTCTGCCGCCCGGACCCGCTTTCCACCAGTGGCTGGGTGATCCCCTCGATCATGCTGCGTGGTGCCGGGGTTGACCCGGATACGGGCCTGGCCGAGGTCGTGGATGCCGGCAGCCACGATGCCGTCGCCGCTGCCGTCTACAACGGCGACTGCGACGCCGGCGCCACCTACGTGGATGCCCGGACAACCATTGAGGAGGACTACCCGGACGTGATGGACCAGACCGTGGTCATCGCTGTCGAGCCGGACATCCCCAACGACGGCGTCCAGTTCCAACCGTCCGTGTCGCAAGAGGTACGCGATCAGATCATCGATGGGCTTCTCGCCATCGCGGCCACGGAAGAAGGCGTGGAGGCGCTGGACGTCGCCTACAGTTGGCAAGAGCTGATTGCGGCGGACGACAGCGCCTACGATCCCTTCCGCCAGATTCTCCAGGCCGCTGGCATCAAGGCCGAGGACCTGATGGGGGACTAGTCGACTGCCGTTCGACAACGTGAGAGACCTATGCGAGGGGGGACACGGAGTCCCCCCTCGCGTCAGCGGGTGCATCAACGGGAGGAAGGATGCTTGAAGTTAAGAACCTGACCAAAGTCTATGCTGATGGGACCGTCGCTCTGCGGGACGTCAGTTTCGATGTGCCGGACGGCGAGTTTCTGGTCATCATCGGCCTGAGCGGCTCCGGCAAGTCCACTCTCCTACGCTGTATCAACCGCCTGATTGAGCCGACGGAAGGGCACATCCTCTGGGACGGCGTGGATGTCACGGCGGCTGAACCACCCCAGTTGCGCGAGTTTCGCCGCCAGATTGGCATGATCTTTCAGCATTTCAACCTGGTCAAGCGCTCCAACGTCCTGACCAACGTCCTCTCCGGTCGCCTGGGGTACGTGAACCCGTGGTCCAGTCTCCTGCACAGCTTTCCGGCCGAGGATCGCGAGATGGCGCTGCGGGCATTGGAGCGGGTGGGCATCGCCGATCAGGCTAACAAGCGTGCGGACGAGTTGAGCGGCGGTCAGCAGCAGCGGGTGGGCATCGCCCGCGCGTTGATGCAGCAACCGCGCATGATCCTGGCCGACGAGCCGGTGGCCAGCCTGGACCCCGTGCTGGCTCACTCTATCCTGGGCTACCTGGAACGACTGAATCAGGACGAGGCGATCACGGTGCTGTGCAGCCTGCACTACCTGGATCTGGTGCAGCGCTACGCGACGCGCGTGATCGGCCTGCGGGACGGGCAGATCGTTTACCGGGGCACACAGGAAGAAATCCGCGCCATGACCGATGAGGAATTTAAGGAGATCTATGGCCAGGAGGCAGAGCGTGTGAGCGTGGGACCACACGAAGGGGGGATAGCATAATGGCGACACGGACGACTCAAAAAGAAACCCTCACCAGCCTGGTTTCTCCGCCTGTAGCTGGCGTCGCCTCGCTCATTATCCCGGGCCTGGGCCAGGCGTTGGCCCGGCAGTTGCAGCGGGGATTGATTCTGCTCGGTTCCATGGCAACGATCATCGGCCTCTTTGCCTGGCGTGTCAACCTCCTGGGGACCCGTGTGACGGGCCCCGTGGAGAAGCTCATCAAAGCACTCGACAGGCGGCCGTTTTTCGTCGTCCCGACGCTGGTGGGTATCGTGGCCCTGTGGCTGTGGATTGCCTGGGACGCCTATCAGCAAGCTCAGCCCCAGCGACGGGGCGGCCTGGGCGTGTTAGCTCTCGTCGTCTTGCTGTTCCTCAACCTGGGTTGGCAGATCAGCGGGATTGACATATACAAGTTCGTGACGGAGCTGTCCGACGCCAAGGGACCGCTTGGCCGGGTCTTGTGGCCCTGGGAGGCGGCGTTTGTGCGAGACACCCAGGTAGTCAGTGCCGGTGCCGATATCCTCTCGCCCTGTGACGATGCCCCCCCTCCGCCAGTGCCGGAAGAAGTACCCGGCGAGCCCTACCTGGTAGCCGATCCGACCTGTGGGGACCTGGCGACGCAGGATGAGAACCTCGAGGAGGTACTGGGCACCCCGCTTACGCTCGTGGGCCGCGGCTTTGCCCCCAACACCGAGACACAGATCTGGTGGGCAGACCCCATCGGCAACGAATTCCGAATCCGAAAGGAGGGGGAATACCTGACGCTCCAGACCGATGAGCAGGGGGCTTTCGGACTAGAGATCACGATGCCCTATCGGCTCATTCCCCCCAGTTCCGCCGGTCGCCAGATCCATCGCGTGGAGGCGCGCCAGATCTCAGAGGTTGGGAATCTGCAGCCCAGCGACGTCCTGGTGCACAACATCGAGAAGATGGTGGAGACCATCGTCTTGGGCATGATGGCGACGGTCTTCGGCATCGTGTTCGCTATCCCGGTCAGTTTCCTGGCCGCCCGGAACCTGATGTCCGGCTCTCCGTTCACGATGGCGGTCTATCTCGTCACGCGCACCATTCTGAACATCATCCGCTCCATTGAGCCCATGATCTGGGCGATTCTGGCCGTGACCGTGGTGGGGTTGGGGCCTTTCGCCGGCGTCATCGCCCTGTTCGTCCACTCCATCGCTGCGCTGGGCAAGCTCTACTCCGAGGCCATCGAGAGCATTGACCCCGGTCCGATTGAGGCCATCCAGGCCACCGGTGCGACCCGTCTGCAGACGATTATGTACGCGGTGGTGCCGCAGATGATCCCGCCCTTCGTCTCGTTCT
The DNA here is from genome assembly GCA_964649415.1 of uncultured Anaerolineales bacterium. Classification (GTDB taxonomy): domain Bacteria; phylum Chloroflexota; class Anaerolineae; order B4-G1; family B4-G1; genus CAZYSK01. The sequence goes on along the minus strand of CAZYSK010000018.1, from coordinate 10,496 downwards.
CGATCTACCGCTGGGACATCAACGTCCGCATGTCCACGATCATCGGCCTGGTGGGCGGCGGCGGCATTGGCTTCCTGCTGACCCAGTACATCCGCTTGCTGGACTACCGATCGGCGGGTATTGCGGTCTGGTTCATCGCCATCACGGTGGCGATCCTGGACTACGTCAGCGCCGAGATCCGGCAGCGTTTCGTGTAGATACGTATGCCCGACCTGGCCATCGTCATCGTCAGTTGGAACGTGAGGGACCTGCTGGCTGGCTGCCTGCGGTCCCTCTTCACTGACCTGGAGCAATCGGACCTGGAGGCCCAGGTCTGGGTGGTGGACAACGGCTCCGCCGATGGCACGCCAACGATGGTGGCCGAGGCGTTCCCATCTGTCCATCTCTTCGCCAGCGACGAGAACCTGGGTTTCGTGCGGGGCAACAATCACGCCCTGCGCGAAATCCAGCGCCTCGAAGTCCAGGCCCCCCGCTTCATCTGGCTGCTGAATCCCGACACGGAGGTGCTGCCCGGCGCGACGCGTGCACTCATCGCAGCCCTGGAAGCCGCGCCGCAGGCAGGCGTGGCAGGGGCAAAGCTCCTCTATCCAGACGGGGCGCTCCAGCAAAGCGCCTTCCGTTTCCCGGGTGTGGTCCAACTGATCTTCGAGCAGTTTCCTCTGCCCCCCCGCCTCTACGACACCCCCATCAATGGCCGTTACGCGCGCCGCCTGTATCAGGGAGATGCCCCTTTCGTGGTAGACCATCCGCTGGGCGCATCCATGATGGTGCGGGCGAAGGCCATCGCCGACGTGGGTTTGCTGGACGAGATGTTCTGGATGTACTGCGAAGAGATAGACTGGTGTTGGCGTATGCGCAAGGCGGGTTGGCGGGCCTACTGCGTACCGGCTGCGCGTGTGATTCACTACGCCGGCCGGTCCAGCGCTCAGGTGCGCGTGCCCTCCTTCGTGAACCTGTGGACGAGCCGGGCGCGGCTGTATGCGCGCCACCACGGACCGCTCACGCGACGGCTGTCCAGGATGCTGGTCCAGGCCGGAATGAAACGCCGCGCGCGGGGAGCTTCCCCTGAGATGGTCGCGGCATGCCAGCGCGTCATCCAGATCTGGGAGGACGTGTGATGCACGTGACCGCCATTGTCCCCACGCTGAACGAGGTGCACAACATCCTGGACTGCCTGGAGAGCCTGGCATGGGCCGATCGCCGCGTGGTGTTCGATTGCTTCAGCACCGACCGGACGTTGGATCTGGCCCGGCAGGCCGGGGCGGACGTGATCCAGCATCCCTTCGAGAACTTCGCCCAGTTCCACAACGCCGCGATGGACCACGTGGAGGCAGAGTGGATACTGTTCGTGGACGCCGACGAGCGGGCCACGCCGGATCTGGCGGCGGAGATACGGTCGGTAGCGGCCGGTGACCGGGAGGAGGTCCTCTGGCGGGTGCCGCGTCACAACTACATCTTTGGTCGGCTCACCCTGGGAGCCGGCTGGTACCCCGATTACCAGTCGCGCCTGCTCCTGCAAGGACACGTTCGCTGGGAACGGCCTGTGCACGAGGTGGCCGTGGCCGACGGCCCGGTGGGATGCCTGGAAAACCCGCTCATCCACTACAACTACGACGACCTGCCTGACTTCATCGCGCGGCAAGACAAGTACACGCGCATTGATGCCGGCATACTCTTCGAGCAGGGGATACGTCCTCGTTTCTACACGCCGTATTCTCAAGCCATGCGCCAGTTCTGGTGGCGCTTTGGAACGCTGCGGGGTGTGCGGGACGGGCTGCACGGCCTGCGTCTGAGCTTGTTGATGGCCTACTACGAGGCAGTGAAGTACCGGCGGCTGGCACAGCTATGGAAGGCCAACGACTTTTGACGGCTCAAGCCAGGTGTGCTATACTGGCCGTTGAGCCATCCATTGAGCGATCCGATGACAACACTGCACCCTACGGCTGAGGAGATGATCGCTGCGCTGCTGGAGGCAGCGGAAGCAGAACGATGGAACCACTGGGAGCACGAAGTCAGGGCTCATCTTGGAGATTGGGCCAAAACTGGGTGCATGCGACGCCCGCTGCGGTCGGACGAGTTCGCCAGGTTGCCCGTGGCAGTTGCGCAGTATCAGTTCGTGGAGTTGTGCGTCTATGGGTACGGTAGTCGGGCAGTCTGGGGGTTCTACGCCCGCAAATTGCCGTTCTCGAAGCAGATCCTGAAGAATGTATTGGTGGTCTATGATCCGTGTGCAGCAGAGATCCTGCACTGCATGTATCCTCTTCGCGGGAAGCACTACTGCGAACGTTGGGGGAAGCAAAGGCGTCTGTTTGTCCGCGTAAGGTGGTGAGATGCATACCTACGAACCAACTCACCGAGAGCCAGAAGAGGAGCTTACAACGTGCTTGAGCTTCTACCGTGACCTAGTAGGAAAGCTGCGCTTCTGGGACTTAATGGAGTTCGTGAACTACCTTTCTGCCCGCGATGGGATAGCGTGGGCATTGGGGCAGTTGGGGCAAGAGAACGTAGATTCCGCCGTGTTGACCGAGATTGAGGAGCTGGACGCAGAGTTGCGCAGTCATACTTCCTATCTGGTGCACGAATTGGGGTTGTACCGGCACGTCAGGCGAGATGAGCCAGAGGAGTATTGGTGGTGGTATCTGGACGGCGAGAAGCCGGATAGCCCTATGGATGCCCGAGAAGTGATTGAGAATCCGGTGCAACCAGCCAATGCGTTGTCCGCAACAACGGTGGCCGAAGACCCCGCACCCTATGAGCCACGGCTGTGTGACAAATCTGGCGACCAACAAGAAAGGTGATGAACGAGCCAGTCCTGGTACTCAACGGCAATTACGAACCGATTAACGTGTGCACCACGAAACGGGCCATGGGGTTGATCCTGGCAGGTAAGGCCAGGGTGCTGGAGAATGGCCGGGGTTTCATCCATACCGTCTCCCGCGCCTACGAGCGCCCGTCGGTCATCCGCCTGGTCTACATGGTGTACCGGCCGCGGCCGCGGGTGCGGCTGTGCAAGCGGGAGATCCTGCGCCGGGACGGCTACCGCTGCCAGTACTGTGGCAAGGTGACCAATCATCTGACGTTGGACCACGTGATCCCGCGATTTCGAGGCGGTCCTCACTCGTGGGAGAACCTGGTGGCCGCCTGCCCGTATTGCAATCGGCGCAAGGGCGGGCGCACGTTGGCCGATGCCAGGATGAAGCTGCTGCATCAACCCGTTGAGCCACGCCCCACAGCGCAGTATCTCTACGGGCGCTACACAGGGGGCAACGGCACGTGGGCCAAGTACCTGGAGGGCTGGTAGGTCATACTGGCGAGCGCAGAGGGATGCAAGGGGCCGGGTTGAACCCGGCCCTTGTGCTTGTGCCGGGGCGGCAACTAGGTCGCTGCGCTATCCCTCCACAGGAATCAGGGAACGCAGGAGCAAGGATTTTAGCGCCTGAGACCTTTAGGGTTTTGATTGACACGCTGCGGCACGTCATTTTGCTCGCGCTGAAGCCATTTCGGGGGGCTTTGATACGCTGCACGCAAACCCTAAAGGTCTAAAACACGTGCTCCTGTCAGGGAACACGTTTCCATTGACAGGGCAGCCGGGCCGGTGTACAATCCCCGCCATATCTCGGTCCTAGGAGGCAATCAGTGGGTAAACCGTTCAACTACGGTGGGCAGGCCGTCATCGAAGGCGTGATGATGCGCGGATCGCGCACCATGGCGGTCGCGTTGCGCCACCCAGACGGCCACATCGTCCTGGAGACGGAACCGCTCAACGAAGCGCTCTACCGTGGCCCACTGGGCCGCATTCCCTTCCTGCGTGGACTCGTGATGCTGTGGGATGCCCTTGTCCTGGGGACCAAGGCCCTCATGATGTCAGCCGACGTAGCGGCGGGCGAGGAGGTTTCCCTCTCGGGGCCGGCAAGTTGGGGCACCGTGATTCTCGGGCTTGGTTTGGGAGTGGGGCTCTTCATGCTGTTGCCCTCCTTCCTGGTGGGACTGGTCGCTCCCTACATCGCCTCGGAGTGGCTTGGCAGCCTGCTGGAAGGGATCGTGCGGCTCATCATGGTTGTGGGCTACATCTGGGCGATCGGCTACATGCCCGACATCAAGCGCGTCTTCGCCTATCACGGCGCGGAGCACAAGACTGTCAACGCCTACGAGGCCGGCGCGAGGCTGACCGTGGACGGGGTGCGTCCGTTCCCGACGGCTCACGCCCGCTGTGGCACCGCCTTTCTCCTGACGGTGGTCGTGCTGTCAGTTCTGGTTTTCGCCCCCTTTCGACCGCCAACGCTGATCTGGCGCTTGCTCAGCCGGCTCTTGCTGCTCCCGGTGGTCGTGGGCATCTCGTACGAATTCATCCGGCTGACAGCGCGCTTCGCCGGGAAACCCTGGATGCGGGTTCTGATCGCGCCGAACCTGATGCTCCAGCGCCTGACCACGCGTGAGCCAGACGACCGGATGCTTGAGGTAGCGGTCGCAGCCCTCAAGGCCGTGCTTGGGAACGAGGGCATCCAAGTGGAGGATGGGGAGGCGCAGAGCGAGGCCGTTGAGAGCTAGGAGCACCGCAGACTGGGAGGAAACCAGGTTTTCCAGAAAAAACCTGGTTTCACAGGCGGCTACTGCAGAGGCCAGGCCAGCGGCAGCACGACGAGCACGGTGGCAAACAGGATCAGTGTCAGGGGCAGACCGACCTGCGTGAAGTGCCGGAAGCGGTAGCCGCCCGGCCCCATCACGAGGACGTTCACCGGGTGGCTCGTCGGCGTCATGAACACCATACCGCACCCCATGGCCACGACCATGGCCATCGCGCGTGGGTCGGCCCCGATCTGCCGGGCCGCCGCGACAGCGATGGGGGTCAGTACCACCGCCGAGACCTGCGCACTCATCACCTGGGTCAGCAGCGTCGTCAGGAGAAGTATACCGCCAGCCAGCAGTAGCGGCCCGCGGTCTCCCACCGTCGTGACCAGGAGTTGGCCCAGCCATTCTGCAGTGCCGCTCGTGCTCAGCGCGATGCCCGCCGGCAGCATGCCCGCGATGAGGAAAATCGCCCGCCACTCCACGGAGCGGTACGCCTCGTCCATCGTCAGGCATCCGGTGAGGACCATGGCCAACACGCCCATCGTCATGGCCACAGCAATGGGCAACAGATTCATCGCTACCGCGATCAGTGTGAGCACCATGATGATGCCGGCCGTCCATTCTTTTCGTGTACGCGGTGCGACCTCCGGTTCCGCCAGCACCAGGAAGTCCGGGTCGGTGCGCAACATGGAGACACCAGTGCGCGGCCCATGCACGAGCAGCGCGTCGCCGAAGCGGAGCTGCATATCGCCTACGTCGGTCCGGTAGGGGCGTCCGCCTCGCCAGAGCGCGATCACGTGCAAACCGTACTTCTCGCGAAAGTGTAGTTCCTTGAGGGTGCGGCCCTCGGCGCTGCTTCGCGGCGCGAGGATGACCTCCAACAGGATCACTTGCCCTGTGGAGAGACGGTTGTTCCAGGTGATGGCCTCATGGACCTCGAATCCCATATCACCCAGGTGCTGCACCCGCTCGGAGCGCCCGGCCACCAGCAGCGTATCCTCTGCCTTCAGGATCTGGTCCGGCCCCGGCGCTATACACTCGGGCTCCCCATTGCGGCACACCGCCAGGACACTCAGGCCAAGCTTCTCGCCAATCTGAGTGGCAGCGATGGACTTCCCCGCCAGCGACGACTTGCCGGGGATATACACTTCGCTCAGACGCTCATCCAGGGCATACGTCTCGCGTAGCTTCTTGCGCACGCGCTGGACACGGCCGTATTTCTCGGCTGGGTTGACGTCGGGCAGCGTGCGCCGGCCCAGCAGGAGCATGTACGCCGTGCCCACGGCGACCAGCGGCAGACCCACCGGCGCGAAGTCGAGCAGGCTGAATGGAGCCAGGCCCAGGTCCCCGAGTGTTGCGCTGACGAGGATATTGGCCGTCGCCAGGAGCGTCGCCGTGCCCCCCAGACTGACGCTGAACGCCAGCGGCATCAGCAGTTTGGAGGGACTGGTCTTGGTGCGCCGGGCAACGTCCATGAGTGCCGGCAACAACACCGCCTCCGCGGCGATATTCTGCATGAAGAGCGAGAGCACTGCCCCCCCGACCATGGTGAGCAGAAGCAGTCTGTTCTGGCTCTCGCCGGCCAGTCGCTGGAGAGCCAACCCGACCCGGCGCGTGACGCCTGTCCGGTACAGACCGTGGGTCAGGATGAAGATGGCGAGGGTTGTGACGACGGCGGCGCGCGAGAAGCCGGAAAACGCATCCTGGGGGGTGATGATGCCCGTGAGTGCCAGGGTGACCGTCAGGAGCAGCGCCACTAGGTCGGCGCGCAACAGGTCTGTCGCCATCAGGACGACAGCCACTCCCAGGATTGCTAGTACTGTGAGAATCGTCTGATCCATATGGGAAAGCAGCGCGAGCAACCTTGACGATACGATTGGGGAACTACGACTCTAGCACTGGGGGCAGCGGTAGGGTAAAGGCGAACGTCGTACCGTTCTCCCCAGTGCTTTCCACCCAGATGCGCTCGCCATGGGCCTCCAGGGCCATCTTGCAGAAGGCCAAACCTAGCCCGCTCCCGTGGCCTTCACGCCGTCCGGTGACAAACTTCTGGAACAGCCGTTCCTGGAGGTCGGGCGGGATGCCCGAGCCAGTATCGCTGATGCGGACGAGAAGCCGGAGCCGTTCCGATGGGGAGACCTCGGCCGACACCCGAATCACCCCTTCGGGCGGGGTGAACTTGATGGCGTTGCCGATCAGGTTCTGAAACACGCGTCCAAGGAGCGCTTCGTCGGCCCAGGCCGGGGGGAGCGCGGAGGGCACGTCGCTCTCCAGTTTCAGGCCCTTCTCGGCGACCAGCGGCGATTGCGCCCCGAAGATAGTGTTGACCAGACCCGACAGCGATACCAGCGTGTGCTCCAAGGGGATCTGTCGGCTCTCCAACCGGCTGATCTCCAAAATCGCCTTGACCAGGTCCAACATGCTCCTCGTGCTCTTCTGCGCGATCTCCCAAAGCTCGAGGTGACTTGGCGCGAGCACGTCAACGACATCCTCCTCCAGGAACGCCAGAGCGCCTGAGATCACGGTGAGCGGATTGCGCAGGTCGTGGACCATCGCGTGAATCAAGTCCTCCCGCATCCGTTCCAGCATGCGCTCTTCGGTGACGTCGCGCAGTACCATTAACCGGCCCAGTAGCGCCGTGTTGGCCGTCACGGGCAGGTTCAAGAAGCGAATCGTGCGCGGTGGCACATCGCACTCGTCCTCCGCAGGGGATTCGTCACCCGTGCGCACCAGGCGTATGCCATCCCGAATAGCCCGTACTGCATCGGGAGAATAATGCCTCAGAACGGTCAACACGTCTTGTATGGGCCGATTCACCCAGTCCTCGGGCTGGCCGATCAGGTCTAGGAACAGAAGCGCGGGCGCATTGACAACTAGGATACGCTGATCCATCCCCATGAGGATGATCCCGTCGCGACTGGACTCAATCAGCGCCTGCAGGCGACTGCGCTCATCGGCGATGGCCTGGAACAGGCGAGCATTGGTCACTGCCGTGGCGATCTGTTGGCCGATAGCCATCTGCAGTTCCTGATTCTCGGCTGAGAGAACGATGGGGTCGCGCGCGAACAGGCTCAGGGTACCCAGCAAGCGCTCCTGGTGTTGCAAGGGAATGCCCGAGTATGCGCGCATGTTCAAGTCTCTCATCTCGCTGACGGCCCATGGCAAATCACGCTCTAGGTTGGCCACTGCGGGCGACTGCTGTTCGACATCGCCCACTGCTACGGCCTCACCCTGCTCATACACGTAGGTGCACAGCGTTCCTCCCAGACCTTCCTGCCGCAGTCGCTCTGAAACGGATGGCGGCAGACCTCGCTCAGCCGCCAGATACAAGCGGCCGTTGGGTAGTTGCGTCAGGCCGACGATGCCGGCGTCGAAGCGGAGCGAGGCCAGCGCCGAGTCCAGGGTCTCTGAGAGCACGTCCTCCAGCACCAATGACCGGCTGATGGACCGTGCGACACTGTACAGTGCACTCAGGTCGGCCGCATAGCGGCGTATCTCGTCATACAGCCGGGCGTTGTCCAGCGCCAGCGCAATGGCTTCACCCAGGGATCTAGCCAGGCGGATCTCCTCGTCGTTGAAGGTGCCCGGACAGTCACTGGCTGCGTCGAGCACGCCCAGTACCCGTTCACCGCGTCGCAAGGGGACGGCCAGTTCAGTGCAGAGCATCGGATTGTCGTAGACGTAGTCCAGGTTGGCATTCACGTCCGACACATGTTGTACCTGAACCGTCCGAAACGCCTGTCCAGCGACGCCCTGTTCCAAGGGCACGTGCCGGCCCTCGGAAGCGGATAGCGCGCCAGCCCCCGCCTGGACGGTCAGACGAGTGAGCGAGTCATCAGGCAGGAGAATGGCAACTCCGGACCAATGGGTCAGCCGGGCGACGACGTCTACGGCTGCCCGCGCGATGCTCTCCCGGTCGAGGTGCTCACCGACCGTGCGCAGGGCTTCGTAGAGGGTGGTCTGGCGGTCAGCCAACCGCCGCTGCTCGTCGTACATCTGCGCGTTGCGCAGGGCTAGCGTCATTTGGTCGGCAGCGGCTTGTATCAGATAGGCGTGATCGGTGGTGAAACGATTGGCTTTCGGGTGTGTGAGCGTGAGGACACCCAAGACCGCCGACCCGCTGACGATCGGGATAGCCATCGCGGAGCCGGCCTCTGGCGTGCCGTCCACGGCTATCCAGCGATCGTCGTGTTCCGTGTCGAAGATCAAGGCAGGCTGGCGGTGCTGGACGACCCAGCCGGCCAGCCCCTCACCCATCACGTCTTGCACGATCGCGTCCCGCTGTTCATCATTCGCCTCGCCCCGCGCCAGGACACTGTGTGTCACAGATCCAGTACCGTCCAACAGGAACATGCTGCCGTGTTCGGCCCCCGTAAGCGTGGCGGCCATGTTGACCGCGCTCTGCAGGGTGGCCTCCAGGGAGGGGAGCTTGGATGTGGCCCGAGCCATAGCAACCAGGCTCTCGAACCACTGCTTCTGAGAGATCAAATCCGCTTCGGCCTTCATGATCCCCGAGATGTCGTGCAAGACGACCAATCGGCCACCGATGCGGCCCCGTCGATCTTGGAGGGGGGAGATGAGCACATCGTAGTCGCGCCGCGACCCGCCCTCTCCCACGGTGATCTCGGCGTGCCGCCCTTCGCCGTCTCGGAGGTGCTCGATCAGATCGGGCCTATTGGCCAGTACCCGGTCGATCGGCTGTCCGACTATCTCTGACGTTGGGTGGCCGATGATGTCACGCGCCGCTGGATTGATGTCCACCACGCGGTTTTCCGGGTCCAGCACGAGCATGCCATCGCCCATGCTCTCCACCACTGTGCTTCGCGCCACCGGGACGATGTCAAAAAGCCGGAAGCGCAGCACGTCCCACACCAGGGCCAGGCCGCCCAGGGCAAAGGCGAGAGGCGTCGGATCGAGCGGCAGGGGATTCAGGCCCACAAGTGACAACGCATTCGCCACGACCGACAGGATGGCGCCCAGCACCAGAATGCCGGCTTGGGCGGAGTAGAGGCGTGGTGAATGGATGAGGGCGCGCGTGAGCAAGAACGTGCCAATCAGCAACAACAGATAGGAGTACGCCGCGTGAACCCAGAATAGTCCGCCGTGGGATGCACGCCAAACCGAGAGCGAGCCATAGGATTCCATGCCCATAGGGCCCCAGATCAGGTGGTGGAACTGGTTCGTCCACACCAGCACGAGTATGGCCGCCGGCTCGACGGCCATCAGCGCGATGTTTCGAGCCGTCAGCCACTTCGCTTGACCGGTGTACTCGAGCGCAAAGGCCAACCATGCACCAGGCACCAGCACGATGCCCAGATACCGCACCCTGGTCCAGATGAAACTGGCCGATGGTACTGTGCTCACCAGCCGCCCTGCCTCCCCGACCGACCATACGGCCACGCCCAACATAAGCGTCGCCAACGGGATGGCCCCATCAGTCGGGCGATGCTTCCAGCAGTACAAGGCCAACCAGGCCGAGAGTGCCGCCGATATGAGCAACGGGAACACGAACGGCGTATACTGCAACGGACGCATGATCAATGTCCACTCCATTTCGTCGTCTCTCCTGCTATGCGCCCGCCCTGCCCCTCTCTGTAGGGCGCGTTTCCATACGCGCCGGTGTGGGCCGAACGCCCCAGATCCAGGGTGCCACCTGTAGCATGCAGACAAGCATACCACGAACGCACAATCAACAGACCGCCAGCACCTTACTGACACAGCCAATGAACCGCCAGCATCTTGCTGGCATGGTTCGCACGTATAGGTATTATACTCAAATCAGCAGAATTTGCGAGAGACGATTTCGATCCCCGCGCCCGCCACCACCTCGCCGACGACCCAGCAGGGATGCCCGGCTTCGGAGAAGAGAAAGGGGTGTTCGAAGCAGAACACGCGGATATAAAGGGAGCGGCAGGGCAAGCGGAGGG
>CAZYSK010000017.1:0-90665 GCA_964649415.1 uncultured Anaerolineales bacterium | reverse complement strand
CCCTAGTGGGCATTTCTAATTGTCATCAATGGGTAATTATAGTTGTCGTTGAACAGCCAGTGCCGGTGCGCCATCGGAATGGCGCCTCTGTGAGGACGATAGTGCCCGGTGCTCACGCAACGACTGTAGGTCTGGGTCGAGCCCGGCGACGAAGCCGGCACCGGGGTGCAGCCGCTCCATCACCCCGCCCCTGCCGCAGCCCAGGTCAAGCACGCGCGCGCCAGGGGACATGCGTGCGGCCACCATGTCCTGGTAGACGTGGCTGCTGGGCCGCCACCCGGGGCGGATGCCGGCGTAACGCCGGCGATAGGTCTCCTGCTGCTCAAGCGATAGCATTGCAAAAGGATGTATGGTCGATGGCCGCGGACGCATGGTCAACGTCCGCGGGATCCTTGTGGCTCACCAGCCATCATTATAGCTACGGGTCGTGTCGTGGGCAAGAAACGGCACCGTTGGCGCTCGGTGCCTGTAGCTTCCGGGAGGGATACTACTGTCAACACCGTAAGAGTGCACTATTCTCACTGACAGTGCGTAGGTAACATTTGTAGGAATCGCGGTTGCCAGTTTGCCATGTCGGACAGCCACCGCTACTGGCGGTTCAAGCCGTTGTCGAACATAGAGTATATGGGGAGGGTCTGACGTTGCCTTGTTCCGAAACTGTCTGGTGGCTAGACATTGCTCGAAACTTATGCTCTATCACAGATCGACCCGATTAGAACACTGCAACGTGTCGAGTCTCACGAAATCATGTCGGGCAAAGTGAGATTGCGCAATAGATGTTTGTAGATGCCAGGACTGGCGGCTTGATAAGCCACTTAGCCGGTGATAAGGAAGGTTTCGACCGTTCTTGGACCCAAAATCCCACCGAGGGGTAGCCGACAAACGCCTATTACGCGCTGTCGGTGAAAAGGGTACCTTGTTGCCTCGTTGACAACATACCTACCATACACGTCGAGCGTCGTCGAGACACTCTTCTTGATTGGATCGAGGAGCCGTGCCCTCTGGCCGACGTGCTAGCCTTGCAGTTGGCTCTGGACGGGGCGTCTCAAGCACAACTGTGTTCTCCCGTCTCACGCCGGTGAATGCCAAGGGCGTCCGCCCATAGCAGCCCATTCCGGGGCGAGTGTTCCATTACGCACTTACACGCTAGATGCTGATTGACCTTCGGCGTGTCGGTTAATTCCTGGCCTGCTACACCTGGCCTCACAGGGCGTCTCAGGTAGATCAAGTCGCTGTTAGACCACATCTGTACTACGTCGGCGTTACCTATGCGGGCCAGATCGTTGATGTGCGTTTTGACCCAGCAGATCGCCACTTGGCTTTTCGCAATGCCCAAGACGGGGTAGTCTCCGCCCTTGGGTGTTGGTGGTTTGGCGCACCCCGCTGGGCTAAAGCGCTTGGCTAAGCCAGCGAAGCCCCCTCCGGGGGCTGGATTTCAGCCCGCAGGGCTTAGCTCTATCAGCCCAGACGCCCACATCCAGGCGCGATCGTGTCGCCAACACGCCATAGGGAGACCATCTGACAAACCACCGTACCAAGAGAGATGATGCGGATTGGCATCACCTCTTTTGCATTAGCCTTCTCGTTGTCTCAGTACATAATCAATCAGTGGCCTATAGATCGAGTTGTCAACGTGGCGGCTATACCAGGTTTCATACGTTCCATTGGTCAAGGTTTCTTCAATCTGTAGTGCTTCATCAAGAAGCGTCCACAAGTTATGTGTGGCACGATTGCAAAAGCCCTGTATACCACTAGACTTCAGTCCCTCGACACCGGACCGCCGGCAAGCCGGACATGTGCAGGCTGCCAATGCATTCCACTCCCTCTCGTCCGGTTTTCGCCCGCGCCAGTTGCCAAGGTTGGCCACTATTCGGTCACCACGACCTGGCAACTGAACAATGCCTCGTGCAGCCCGGTTGCGCCAGCCCGATGAATCTACTGAGTCCACATCCAGAAGTGCTGCCAGATGCAGTGTGGCCGTACCGCCGATGCCAAATACGTGCAATCTCTTGTCTGACAACCTGGCGCGTGCCTGCCTAAGACCATCCAGCACATCCTGGTATGGCATAGCTTTACGAGCACGTAACAGATTGGGCACAATGCCTCCCAAGGCCACAGAGGGTTTGGTGCACAGCTGTTTATCTTCGAAAAACCGCTGCAGGTATGTATTCAATTGACGACTAATGTGGATGACGGGCACATAACCATCGCGCTGATAGGTTCGATTGACTTGCATTGTCTTGCGTAAGCAATCCACTTGTTCAGCATCGCTCATACGTGGAGTGGGGATATAATCCTGGGGTATAGCATACCAGTCAGGTTTAGCCTGGCGGACGAAGTCCTCATATTCCTGCCGGGGCACTTCACCGCCTTTACGGAGGAAGTAAAAAGCCCCATTATCCAAATAGATTGATACTGCATTAGGAATCCCAAGATAAATACGAAGGCCTTTCTCCATCGCCTTGCGACGCCTTGCTGGCATCCGGTCAAAGTCGGCATAGGAGACCATTATCGCCTGCAAACCTGGTAGATAGTAAGGCGAGGTCGGGTCCCATACCCTTGGTTTCAAGTTTTTCAGGCTAAGACCAGCAACAACCAGCAAAGGATTCATCCTCGTGCCTGATTAGCGATACCGGCGTATGCTTCCTCTAGAACTTCAAATGCATCCCGTTCTTCCCGCTCCCCCTTGGATTCTGGCTCCTTTACCTTGACTAGTACAGGAAAATTGATCAACTGCCCGGACAGAATAGCCTCGCCCACATCTAGATCTGGCAACAGTTTGGCCTCATCTTCAGCCAGGGTCTCTACCACTCGTCGCACAAAGTTCTGGTCAGCGGGGTTGACCATCCGCATAATGATGTAAGAGTTGCACTGAGAGAGTGTGGTCTCGTCCAGGCGCGATGGGCGTTGGCTGACGAGGATCAGGCCCACGCCAAACTTGCGGCCTTCTTGCGCGATCTGTTTGGTGGTGGTGATGGCGCGTTGCTCGGCTGGTATGGCGGCCCGGGCTGGAGCAAAGTTGTGTGCCTCTTCTAGCAGCAAGAGAACAGGGAGCTTGAGATCGTCTCTCACTCGCGCCTCAAAGATGTCGTCAGCAATAATGCTGTAGATTGTCGCTTGAAAATCACCTGTATAGCCAGCTAGAGCGACGACGCTGACTTGACCATACGATACCAATTCCTTTCGGTCGGTAGGGAGTGGTTGAGCACTACTGGCAATTCTCTGATTGGTCTGTTCCATGCGACGAAGTGCTGCTGCAGCCCGGTAGGCGCGCTTCTTGATGCCCTCCAATGTTCGCCGGTCTGTTCCTGAGTAGTTGCCAAACCCTGTCCAGCCCCAATCCGCAAGTTGACGTTTTACCCCCTCTTCATCTTGCCGCAATACCATTTCCCCTGCCTCAGCCAAGTTGGCAATCAGCCACATATCTAGTTTCACGCCATAGGTAAGCAGATCGGGTTTGCCAATCGTTCGCGCCAACCACTCGACTCGTTGTTTCATCTCATCCGAATCGTCCACGATGAACGTACCGGCGGCGTGAAAAACGTCATCGAAGCGGGTGCTCATCGTATCGGTCAGAGCATAGCCCAGGGTGTTGACGATCTCAGCCACCGTCCCACTATCTTCTTCAAAGATAGGAAACTGAGCGTAATATCGACGCACTCGCTCCTTGAGTCCTGGCACATCAGCCAGGCCAGTGTAATCCCCATGTGGGTCGAAGATGACGATGGGATAGTTCTTGGCTGCCAGTTCCTCGATGATTCGTCGCGCTGTCCAACTCTTGCCGGCGCCGGTCATAGCCAGAATGGCTAAATGACGAGTAACGATTGCATGACCATCTACTGCTACGTCCACTGCGGGACGATTAGAGAGAGTAGCGATGTCCAAAGCACGGTCTTTTCTTTGTTCGAGTTCTCCCAAGACTATACGAGCAATATCTGTAGAATCAGGGCGATAGGCACTGGAGGCAGGTTGCGGCGGGTAACGCAAGTGATCTAGTTTGCCGCTAGCGCTGCCACCCAATGGTTCAGCGCCCAAGACTTGGCAGACTGCTGTGACCATCTCCCTACTCAATGACAGTACGGTGTCAAAGGGGTCCGTTCGTGTTGCAGCCAACTCGTGGCCGGCCTCGGCGGGAAAAAGTGGGTTCAGACGCTCGATGCGTTGCACTTTGGCCCATACGCGAATCTTCTCAGGTACAGTGCCGCCCTCCGGTTGGCGCAGTTCGGCATCTACAGCGATGATATCTTGCTCGCGGATCGTCTCATGTGCTACCGCCAACCGAAACTCCCTGCTTGTACTTTCTCCAACTATCGTGCCAACATATCGTTTCCCATCCCGATGGATGTCGGCATAAAGGCCGATTAGAACTGTGGGAGCCAAGTATCTGATCAGTTCTGGCTCTTTCTCTTCATATGCGCTTGCTAATCGTTCTGCGCTTTCTGTCGGAAGCTCAATAGCGACCCTTATGCTGGTGCTTTTTTCTATCCTGACTATTTGAACAGCCTCCGGCGGGATTCCGAGGTAACCTGACAATGAGCTTTGCAGATATCCCTTGTCCTGTTCGAGAAAACGCTCTAGCTGCAAACCTAGCCTCAGTTCAACCCTTGTCATTGAACCGGAGGCAGGGTTGGGATGATCGGATCGCCTGAGAACCCACGGCCTCTCTTTATACGCATGCAAGGCTTTCTCGCCCCAGTGTTCATTGTCTGCTCGTTGATGGCAATTTGCGCATAAGCAAATCAGGTTTTCCGCCTTGTGTTCTCTTGACTCACGCCAGGGCACGATATGCGCTCGCTCAAGAGGACATCCTTCACCACAGACTGCGCATCGATGTCCAGACTCGGTCAAGATTTCCCTTGCAATATCGGCAGGAATACCTGGTCTACTTGGCATTGCAGTCTCCCCTTTTCAGCTCTTGGGACGAAACAGCCAATCTCGATGGGTCATGTAGATTGCCTGAACTAAAATGCGCCGCATGTCAGTGTCGCTGATCTCGCCACGCTGCAGGCTGACACCCAGATGATATCGAATAAGTTTGCTGTAGGCGTCGGTTAGCCAGGATGGGACATGGGCATACTTGTCAGCAATGTCTAGCCCCACTGGGAAACCGTACCCAGGAAGCAGACGTGAATACAGGTAGGCTCGACGTGCTGCTTCCGCAATCTGATCTTGCCCAAGTTCTTCAAATACCTCCACCCGTATTGGCTCAGTGGTTTCAGAAACATGGACGTAACAGCCACGCACCCGCGGGAAACCGATCTTGCCTGGCTTCAAAGGCGCGAAATTGACTTGACTGGTACCAGCCTCGCCTGGCAAGGAAACGTTC
Organism: uncultured Anaerolineales bacterium; assembly: GCA_964649415.1. Classification (GTDB taxonomy): domain Bacteria; phylum Chloroflexota; class Anaerolineae; order B4-G1; family B4-G1; genus CAZYSK01. The sequence goes on along the minus strand of CAZYSK010000017.1, from coordinate 85,339 downwards.
CCTTGTCGCAATCCGTCGAATTTGCCGATTTCCCACGGCTCGGAGAATTCACCTGGGCGAAGCAGCATTCCTATAAGAAGTGTGTCCGTGTAGCCCAGTTTGTCCAACAAGGATTTTGGCGACTTCAAGTCAGAACGCCCATACATCTGATTGAAGTAATCGATCCTGCCGTTCCTTCGTAATCCGTGGAAGACGCGTTCGAGCAACACCCTTTCACTGAATTCACGGAGTTCACCACGTTCGACTACCCCTGCGATGATAGGAATTGGCTTACGTTTACGAGCCTCCCGAATCAAGCGCCGATATAGATAAGCCATAAAAGCAAGAGGCTCGAAGACACGACGCTGGCCCCACTCATCAGAGCGATCTGTCATCTGAGGATAGATGTCCACATAGGCTTCTTGCAAGAACTCTTCCTTAATCTGGCGGGCTAGGTTTGGGTCAGGCGCGTATTGATGTAAAAAGAGATCTGCGTCTTTTTCGGTAAAGGGTGTATGACCAGCATAGCCTCCCATTAGGTAGACTAAAGGGCCATGGAACATCAAGACTCGAAGGTCGGGTGTCCGCTCCAGTGCGGAGAGACCACCAAGGAGTTCAGCCGTGATCCGAACTATGTCGGGGAAATCTTTGCGCTCCTTACTGCCTCCCTCCAGGTCGCCGAGGATAACTGGATAGTAGCCAAATTGCTCTCTTTCTGTCAAACGACGTTCGCCAGTGCGGACACAATATGAGCCTACGCGCAAGAGAATAGGCACCTGGCTTGAGATTTGCACTCGCCCCACTCCACCATCAATGAACGTCACTACCTCGCCTTGAACAGCTGCCCACTCAGCATTTGCAGCCTTGTGAACAGTCAAGATTGGATCAGAACGTTTACCTTGAGCGGCCTCATGCATCGCCTGGCGCAAATGCCTCACGAAGCGGGTTGTGTTCTTGAAGTAATTGTCACGCAGACTTTCAGCCACAGTCAGCGCGTTTTCGGCCAACTTCATGAACAGATGGGGTTGGCGTTGCAGGTCCTGGCGTACATCATCCTCTGTCAGACGGTCGTTTTGAAGGTCATTCTGATTCATAAGTGTACTACCTTGACGCCTAATTGCATGAGGAAACGCCGCGCCTCGCTAGTACCAAAGGCGCTGTGTGGCAATCCTGTCAGCTGACTGACTAACCATTTGGGAGCCACCGGTTGTTCATCCACCAGCACACACCACGAGTGATAGCGACTAGCCTCAAAGGGTTGACCCGCAAGCGCCTTGCGAGCTACCTCAAGCACTTGATCTGGCGTCATTGTTACTTCAATACCACGAATATACGCTCGTCCGACTACTTGGTTGTCAGATTGCTCATCTGCTATGTCCCGCATATCCTTCCACAACCACTGCTTCAACTTGGCCAGTCGTATTCCCTGAGAGCCGTCGGCCATCGTGACAGACACGCCGGCAGGTATCAGACTATCCCATCCCTCAAGTGCTGCCATATACCTTCTACTCAGGGCTAAGCAGATCTCAGTCCAAGCGCTATTACCAATTACATTGGTGAAAGTGGCGAGTACGTCTTTGCGTAATTCGGCGGCTCGCTGAGAGGTCATCACCTGATCATAGTTTCGCACTGGATGCTTGGCCGGAATAAGTCCATAGGCAGCAGACAGAATGAAAACCTCCAAGTGCTCAGCAATCCCCGGCCGCTCTCGCAAAAAACGGCGAAGCACCTTGAAAGCGGGGCCATCATATCGTTCGACCGCCGGCAATGAACCCGGGGTCTGGCGTTTGCGCTGCGAACACGACATGACCAGCAAACGATGGCCTGAAACCACTACGCAACTCCTTGATCCACAGCTTGGGATCGTCGAACCTTCACCGTATAGATCAATGGGATGCTCACCACTGTTACAATCATCTTCAGAAAGTACTGTCCAGCGATCAGGGGCAATATCGGCATCACGCCCAAGAACGCAATCGCTATGAAAACGGCACTGTCGATGAGTGTGGATATCGTGTTGCTGATAAGCACCCGTGCCCACCGATGCCGCCCCACCCGCTCTCGCCACCAGGCGAATACTTGTACGTCGATCAGCGTGCTAACAAGGTAAGCGACTAGGCTGGCCGCTACGATTCGCCAAGTCGAGCCCAACACTCCAGCAAAAGCGGCCTGGCCTTCCTCACCATAGAACGGCGCAGGCGGAAGCCAGATGGCGAATTGGGCGTAACCGGCCAGCAGTAGACTTGCCAAGAAGGCGGCATATACTACGTACCTTGCCCCCTGCTTTCCCAATCGGTCATTGACTAGATCAATGAGCGTAAAAGTCAGAGCATAGATAAAGACCGCAGCAGGCACGGTAATGTTGCCTGGCAGCGACACCGGTTTTCCGGCTGTGACATTGGCGATCAACTCGCAAGCGATGTAGAGGCCGACGATCAAGATTGTGTCGAGCGACATTTCTTTCTCCTGCATCTCACAGCCCCTGGCCACCAGGGGTCTATGTGAACGCCAAAACGTGTTACCGAAAGCTGGCAGATGATAACATACCTCAACCCTGTCGAGCCTCGGAATTGGCCTTCGTTCCAGGCCAACAGACGGGGTCAACAATTCAGCGTCCATCTGGGCCTTTCCTGCACCGGGAATCGCGTTGTCGTCGGAGCAACTACAGTATATCGGAATTTCGAGGAATGGCAAAGCTGGTTGGCCCTGGGCTTTCGCAGCGGGTCAGGCCGGGAGACCCCCATATGTGGATTTCCAGGCCAATGGACCCCCTCAAGTAGTGAAACAACCGCGCAACCCACTCCGAAGCCCCCGTATACGCCGATGGGCCCCCTGGATGACTTGTTATCACATCAAGCGCAGCTAGGTCCTCCAGATGTGGAAACGGATGGTTCTCCCTGAGCAGTCCATCAGGGTGGGACGCTATCCCTACATTGGCGGTCCTTTGCGATAAAAGTGGGGCGCGAGACCTGGATTTTGGCCCAGAATTATGCTTGAGTGGGGCTATTTTCAGCAACACAGTGTCTTCTCCAATGGGCTGCTAGACATAAGGTAGGGAGCCAACCGGTGTGTTGTTCAATGTGATAGTAAGTCATCCAGGGGATGGGCCAGCGCCGAACCCCGATATATGGCGGACGTAGGACTATGCGAATCCGCTGCGAAAGTCCGCTCTGGATGTGACTGGCGGGGGGAGTGTATAACAGGGGGCACACTGTCTATACGTTCCAAACGCGGAAGGCATAGAGCTGAAACCACACAACGAGCGGCAGGTGTGTATTTTGGGGGAGGCTGCGCATTCTCCCCGGCCTGGCCGGCTGCTTCAGGCTATCTTTGGCAGATACTTCAGGCAGCCCTCCCATTTCTCCAGTGCCTCGTGCACCCGGTCCATAAAGCCGGCCAACTGCTCATCGGGCCATGGGTCCGGCTCGCGGTCGGAGTTACTCCACTGGCGGGGCAGGTCTATGCCCTGCCAAGCCGATAGGTGAACCCCGGTCAGGAACAGGTCGCCAGCCGAGTTACATTGCAACCGGGCCTCGGGCTCACTGCACGAGGAGAGCACCCGCCGCCCGTACTCATCCTCATCGATTTCAGTGGGGAGGATTGGCAACACCCGGGCTGTCACTTCGGCCACCCAACGACGCCAGGCATTGGCGCCCGGCAGCGGTAGCGGCGCGTCCCAGGGTAGCGTAGCGTTCAATGTGACGTCCACCCGCAGCCAGGGCTGCTCCGTGACCAGGTAGTACCCATCACGGCCCAGGATCTCGGTTAACAGATCCTCCTCCGACGTGGCGCTGCGCGCCGCCAGCGCCGCGTCCCAGCGCCAGCTCAGGGTAGCCGTGACGTAGAACGGGCTGGCCCGCTGTGCGCTGCCCGACATGACCGTGATCTCATAAGTACGGCTGATCCCGTCGAGTTCCACGGTCTCAATAGGCTGGAAAGGCGAGTGCGCCAGCCTGGCAGTTTCCAGGGCCTCGTGGAAGAGGGTGCGAAGTTGGCTGTAGTTCATCGTTGTGGCCTCTCGTAATGCATCTCGTGACACTTCCCCTTATGTCTCACCTGTTTATGTTTCACAAGTGTGACGGGAGAAACATATCTCGTGCTTACATCTCTGACAGGATGCCCTGCAATCTGGCAGTTGGATAATAACGAACGCCCCGTTTCGTGCCTTTCCGGTATAAAAATCCTCGACCGACCAACTCCGTGACTTGCCTCCAAACCGTAGAGCGCGACATCCCCCACGCCTTGCGCAGGTCCGCGTTGGTGACGTACCCCTGCGCCGAGAGGATGTCCAGGATAGACGCCAGGTCGGCGGGCAAGGAAGACGCGGCGGCCCTCTCCACGACGACGTACGTCCGGCCATACCGCTCCGCCGGCCGGGCCACGGTATTCAGCCGGATCAGCTCCTGGATCTCGCGGTAGGCTAGGTCACGGTCTACGCCGTTCGCTTTCTGGTAGGCCTGATTGGTAAACGTGAGTCCGTGTTGGTGGGCGTAGGCCAGGATGCGCCGCTGCCGCGCATTCAACGAGTAGTCGGTGAACTGGTTCAGCCAGCTCTGTGTCTACGGGTCGTAGATGGGCGTGTTCCTCAACGTAACTTGGAACATGAACCCATCCTGGGTCACCGGCAGGCGCAGGTAGCTTTTCTCCATCACCTCGAACATGCGCGGGATACCCTCGCCCAAGTCGCGCATGTAGCCCAGGTCGGTCAGTACGCGCACCAGGAGCGGATTGCGGGAGAAATGCACCCGCTCGCGCCGCGCGAGCAACTCCAACGTGACAGGCCCCGGCAGCTCTCCCGGGCTGCGCACCTCTAGCCGGTCGTCGAACATCCAGACCTCGATGGACGCGCCGGTGAGGCTGTAATCCCGGTGGGCCACGGTGTTGACAATTGCTTCCTGCCAGGCAAACGCCGGGTACTCGAACTGCTCGACGAAGAACAGGTCGTGGAGCACGGTACGCTCGCGCACGTGCTCCTTGATCAGCACGAACGCCTCGTCAATCAACCTGAACAGCGGGCACTCGATGCGCGCCCGGCACACGATGTTGAGGTCAGCCCCGTAGCGGCGCTCCGTGCCCTCGAACTTGACAAAGTCCACGCCGCAGCGGGGATGCCAGCGCAGCGGATCGCGGGCGAGCAGCAACGCCGCCAGCGTCAGGCGCAGCCGGCCGCTCTGACAGTCTATCAGGCGATAGTCGACGTAGAGGATGTCTTCGCCCGAACGGGGACCGCCCAACCGTTGGGCAAACTGGCTTAACAGGGCTGCATCCAAGTCTTCAAGGCGGGCTTCATGCACGAACTACAGTATATCGGAATTTCGAGGAATGGCAAAGCCGGTTGGTTCCGGGCTGTTTTTGTTAATCTACGACAAGGCCATTTGTTGATCGAACACAAGGCCACCCCCCGGCTCGTCGTCGCGAAGGCGGTGAGCAGCGCGCTCCAAAGCTAAGTGCGCTGCCCATCTCCGGGGCACGCGCCGGTGGTTTGTCAGGCCTTGTGACAATGAGTCAAGCCGTCGATTTGACGATTTGGCCCCTCGGCGGTATAATACCGCCGCGAACGTTCCTCGGTAGCTCAATTGGCAGAGCGGCCGGCTGTTAACCGGTTGGTTGCAGGTTCGAGTCCCGCCCGAGGAGCTAAGCGACATAAAGGGGAAGCACTGCTTCCCCTTTTGTCTATCCTCACCCGAAGGACCTGGCGGGAGTTGTGGTGATGGACCTGGCGGCGCTCCTAAAGGCGGTGGCGGAACAGCCCTTGGTGCGGCGAGCCCTCAACTTGCTGCGCCACGTGCGGCCGGTTCACCTGCTCCGTGTGGCCCTGGCGCTGTTCATCCTGTGGGCCATCCGTCCCCCCCACGTCTTGGTCGTCCTGGATCCGCCCCAGCGTGTCGCTACCGCAAACCCCATCGCTGGCGTCCACACGCGCCTCACGGACGAAGTAGACGAGTGGAAGATCCAGCGCACCGTGGCGTTGGTGCGGGAAATGGGAACACCGTGGGTGGTCGAGTACTTCCCCTGGCCCTACATTGAGCCCGAGGAGGACGCGTTCACCTGGGGACACAGCGACGTGGTGATCCAACACGCCGAGAACCAGGGGCTGACCGTGATCGCCCGGCTGGGTTGGGTGCCGGGATGGGCACGCCCCGACCCGCGCCAGAGCGAGCAGGAGACCACGCTCACCTACCTGGACGCCGGGCACTACGACGACTTTGCCGATTTCGTCGCCACGTTCGTCGCGCGCTACCGTGGGCGGGTGAATCACGTCATCGTGTGGAACGAGCCCAACCTGAGCTTCGAGTGGGGATACCGGCCGGTGGATCCTGAGGGTTACGCCGATCTGCTGCGCACGATCTACCCGCGCGCGCACGCGGCCAACCCCGATGTGGTCGTGTTGGCCGGCGCGCTGGCCCCCACGCTGGAGCCGGAGGGAAGCGCGGCCGGGTTGAACGACCTGGCCTACCTGGAGCGTATGTATCTGGCCGGCGCTGCCCCCTACTTCGACGCGCTCGCCGTCCACGCCTATGGGCTGACGATCCCCCCGGAGAATGGCCCTGCTCGCGACAGGATCAATTTCCGCCGCGTCGAACTGCTGCGCGAGATCATGGTCGCTCACGGCGATGATGCCAAGCCGGTCTACGTGACCGAGGCGGGCTGGAACGACCACCCGCGCTGGGCCAGCGCAGTTCGTCCCGCGCAGCGCATCGAGTACACGATCGGTGCCTACGAATGGGCACACCAACATTGGCCGTGGTGCAAGTGTGTCGCTATGTGGGCGTTTCGTTACCCAGCCCCCACCTACAACTATCAGGACTACTACGCGTTCGTGACGACGGACTTCGAACCCAAAGTGATCTACCTCGAAGTGCAGCGCTACACTCAGGGCGAACAGACCGTGGGCCAGTAGGCGCTCAGTGCGCCAGGATCAGCATCGCGAGCAGCGTCAGGCCGCCGAATAGCAGCGCCATCAGCGGCAGCAATCTCAGTAACCGTATCTTCATCCTCGCTCCTTTCATCTCTGAGTGGGATATGGCGGGCGCGTCTGCCTCATGACGTTCGCGGCGTCTCCCCGGTTCCCAAGTGACGGATGAACTGAGGACAGGGCCGGAATCAGTTGCGCCCCTGGACGGAGGTGGTACAATAACTCCAGGCATAGTGAGGTGGAGGATGGCAAGGGCCAGGCATTCCAGGCGCAGACGTGTGCGCACGCCCAGACGTGCGCACAGGCATAGGCGCAGTCCCAGGCGCGGGAGAAAACGAGCGGGCAAGCCGGGCACGCTCTCGCGACGCTCCTTCCTCGGTTTGAGCGTGGGCGCGTTGAGCGCCTGGTTGACCGGGTGCATTGGTTCCACTGCTATCGAGCTGGAGCAATCCGCGCCCACCGCCACACCTTCTCCCTCGGCGGCTCCGGGGGCGTCGCCCCCACTGCCAAGCGCCACGCCCGTTCTACCCACCTACACCCCGGTGCTGGCCACGCCTGCCAGTCCGCCGGCGCCCACCACCGAGCCCGAGCCCGCGGTGGACAGAGGAACCCTGATGGCCCATTGGCCCACCACTGCAACCAGCCGCGTCGTACTCGTGCGCCACAGCGGGGCGTGGGCAGGCTCCGCGCCTGACCGGGCCATCGTGCTCCAGATGCTCGATACGGGCCTCGGCGCGCTCGCCGGTGTCCCGGACGCGCTGCCCGTCTGGCGCGCGCTCTTCGACCCTGGCGAACGGGTGCTGTTGAAGGTCAACTGCATCGCCTATGGTGGCCCGACGCCACCTGCCGTGACCTACGGCGTGGCCCAACGCCTGCTGGACGCGGGCATCCTGGCCGAGGATGTCCTCATCTTCGACCGCACGGACGATGAGTTGGCTGCTGCGGGCTACACGCTCAACGAGGGCGAGCCCGGGCTCCAGTGTCGCGGCTCGCGGGGGGATGGATCGGAGGCCAGGCTGACGCAGGCCACCGTCCGCTTCTACCAGGAACTCGACGCGTGCGATGCGATCATTAACATCCCCATCCCCAAGCAACACAGTGGGGCCGGGGTGAGCGTGTCATTGAAGAACCACTACGGGTCGGTGGACAACCCCGGGGCGCTGCACGGCAACTGGTGCGATCCGGCCATCGCCGAACTGAACGCCCAGCCCAACGTGCGCGACAAGACGCGCCTGGTCGTGGGCGCTGCCCTCAACGTCAGCCCGTGCGACTGGAATCAGCCCGCTCAGGAGAACGCGCTCCTGCTCTCCTTCGATCCCGTAGCTCTCGACACCGTCGCGCGCGATATTCTGGTGCGCCACCGGCAGGCCGACGGCCTCGGCGTGGGTTATCTGGTTGAGGGCGCTCGCCATCTCAAGACGGCCCAGTCGCTGGAACTGGGCGCGACCGATGCCGGCCTGATTGACTTGCAAGAGATCGTTCTAGGCTAGGTGTGACAGGATAGGAGAGGAGAAACAGGCATAGATGACGCGCATCGTACTCGTTCGTCATGGTCAGACGGCCTGGAACCGGGAGGTGCGCTTCCGCGGCCAGGCCGACGTCGAATTGGATGAGTTTGGGCTGAAGCAGGCGGAAGCGACCGGGCGTTACATCGCGACTCGATGGCCGGTCGTCGCGGTCTACGCCAGCCCGATGCAACGGGCGATGAAGACTGCCGAGGCCATCGCCCGCGCCCACGGGCTGAATGCCCAGCCACTGGAGGGGCTGCTGGATATCAGCTTCGGGGAGTGGCAGGGCCTCACGCCCGAAGAGGCATCGGAACGCAACCCGGGCTTGCTTCGAGCATGGATGGATGCCCCGCATACGGTACACTTCCCCGGCGGGGAGACGTTGGACATCGTGCGGAGCCGGGTTGTGGCCGCGCTGGACGAGTTGATCTCGCGGCACGATGAGCAGACCGTCGCTCTGGCGTCTCACACCGTCGTCAACCGTGTGCTACTCTGTGCCGTGCTGGGGCTGGGCAACGATCATTTCTGGCGCTTGCAGCAGGATACGTGCTGCGTGAACGTGATCGATGCGGAGAGGGACGCCGGCCAGGGGGGCCAGAACGTCTTCACCGTGGTCCTGCTGAACGACACCAGCCACCTGCACGACCTTGCGGATTGTAGCGGTCCGGTGGAATAGGAGCCCACGCATGCCCAACCGAGACTTGTTGCGCCAACTGTCCAAGGATGAGTTGATCGGTTTGCTGGAGGACGCTGCCAAGAACTGGCTGGCCCACGACGGCCTGTGGTTCCTGGCGGTCGAAGATGAGTTCGACATGGATACCGCTATCGAGATGGACCGGCGCGCGTGGACAGAATTCACCGTCATTGAGGCCAAGCGCATCATGCGCCGGCTGGGGATCGAACCTGGTGGGGGTATCCCCGCGCTCAAGAAGGCCTTGCAGTACCGGCTCTACGCCCATCTGAACGTCCAGGAAACGCTCGACGTTGACGCGCACACCATTATTTTCCGCATGAACCGGTGCCGGGTGCAGACGGCGCGCCAGCGCAAGGGCCTGCCAGACTTCCCCTGCAAACCGGTAGGACTGGTGGAGTACGGCAACTTCGCCCGCACCGTGGATCCTCGCTTCCGCACGCGCTGCATCGCTTGCCCACCGGACCCCCATCCTGAGGAGTACTGGTGTGCCTGGGAGTTCACGCTTATGCCCGCGGAAGAACCCCAGTTTCTTACGAGCAACCTGGTTTCTGCGGCCAAGGATGGAGCGGACGCAGACGTCCAGGCAGACGCCGGATTGGGACAATCCGCCCCGGTAGGGGGGCCAAGCGCGGCGAGTGGCTGTCATCCGCAAGAGACGTGAGAGGAAAGGGATCACTATGGTAGATTCGGACAGGAGCCAACGGATTGCTTCAATCCGCCGGATTGGAACAATCCGCACCATCGTTGGGCCAGATCTGCCGAACATGCCTTGGGAAGAACGCCCACAAGGTTGCAGCGACGTGGTCTGGCGTTCGAGCCGCAACCCCATCATTCCCCGCGACTTGATCCCCAGCTCGAACAGCATCTTCAACAGCGCCGTCGTCCCGTTCGGACAAGGGTTCGCTGGGGTCTTTCGTTGCGACGATAAGAGACGCTACATGCAACTTCACAGCGGCAGAAGCGAGGACGGGATCGACTGGGTGATCCAGAACGAACGCATCCAGTGGGTCTCCGATGATCCGGACGTTGGGGAATGGGTATACGGATACGACCCGCGCGTATGCTGGATTGAGGACCGATACTACGTCACCTGGTGCAATGGCTACCACGGGCCGACCATCGGTGTCGGGTACACCAGCGACTTCGAGACGTTCTACCAGTTGGAGAACGCCTTCCTGCCCTACAACCGTAACGGCGTCCTGTTCCCCAGGAAGATCAATGGCAAGTTCGCCATGCTCAGCCGGCCAAGCGACCGCGGCCATACGCCATGGGGCGACATGTTCTACAGCGAGAGCCCTGACATGTGTCACTGGGGCCATCACCGCTTCGTGATGGGGACGAAGGACGGCTGGCAGAGCACCAAGATCGGCGCCGGTCCGAATCCCATCGAAACCACCGATGGGTGGCTGTTGATCTATCACGGCGTCTTGACGTCGTGCAATGGATTCGTGTACAGCGCGGGAGCGGCATTGCTGGATCTCGACGAGCCGTGGAAGGTGATGTACAGAACGTCTCCGTACATCCTCTCGCCCCAGAAGCTGTACGAGTGCGTCGGAGACGTGCCCAATGTGACGTTTCCCTGTTCTGCGTTGTTCGATGCCCCTACCGGGCGTGTCGCCATCTACTACGGCGCTGCGGACACCGTTACCTGCCTGGCTTACACACAGGTGGACGAACTGATCGAATTCGTGAAGGCGAATTCGGCCGTGTGAGAAACCAGGTCTTTTCCGAAGAACCTGGTTTCTGCTCAACATCGGGAGGGATAGCAACCTATGTCAAGAGAACGTGTTACGACTTCAGATTCCAGCCAAATCCCTGTGTACCAAGACCCCTCGCTACCCATAGAGGAGCGGGTAGGCGACCTGGTCTCCAGGATGACCCTGGAGGAGAAGGTCGCCCAGATGATATACGACGCTCCCGCAATTGAGCGCCTGGGTGTGCCCAAGTACAACTGGTGGAACGAGTGCCTCCACGGCGTCGGACGAGCGGGAATCGCCACCGTCTTCCCTCAGGCTATCGGCTTGGCCGCCACGTGGAATACTGACCTGATGCACCGGGTTGCCGTGGCGATCTCCGACGAGGCCCGGGCCAAGCACCACGAAGCGTTGAGGCAGGGCATCCGGGAGATCTACACGGGCCTCACGTTCTGGTCGCCAAACGTGAACATCGTCCGCGACCCCCGGTGGGGACGGAGCCAGGAGACCTATGGCGAGGACCCATATCTCACCGCCCGCATGGGTGTGGCTTTCGTGAAGGGGCTCCAGGGGGAGGACACGCGTCATCTCAAGCTGGTCGCGACCCCCAAGCATTTCGCCGTCCACAGTGGGCCTGAGCCTGACCGGCACCACTTCGACGCGCGTGCGGACGAGCGCGACATGCAGGAGACCTATCTGCCTGCCTTCGAGGCGTGCGTCAAGGAAGCCAAGGCCTTCTCGGTCATGGGGGCTTACAACCGCACCAACGGCGAGCCATGCTGCGCCAGTCCGACGCTGCTGGGGAAGATCCTGCGCCAGGAATGGGGCTTCGGCGGGCCAACAGGGTGCGACGGCTACGTGGTGTCCGACTGCGGCGCGATCCGCGACATCTACGAGCACCACAGGGTGGTGGAGACGGCGGCGGAGGCGGCCGCGTTGGCCGTGAACGAGGGGTGCGATCTCAACTGTGGTGAGACCTACGTCGCGCTGCGCGATGCCGTGGAGCAGGGGCTCATCTCCGAGGAGACGATTGACCGGGCTGTCAGGCGGCTCTTCACGACCCGATTCCGCCTCGGCATGTTCGATCCGCCTGAGACGGTAGCCTATGCTCAGATTCCCCGCGAGGTGAACGATTCCCCAGCACATCGCGCGCTGGCGCTGCAGGCAGCCCGCGAGTCCATCGTGTTACTGAAGAACGAGGGCGGTGTCCTGCCACTAGACAAGGATATCGCGTCCATTGCCGTCGTCGGACCCAACGCCGATGACGTGTCGGTTCTTCTGGGCAACTACAACGGCACACCTGGCGAGCCCGTCGTGCTCTTGGAGGGTGTCCGCCGGAAGGTCTCGCCTGCAACCAAGCTCTATTACGCACGGGGCTGCCACATTGCCTCTGAGCTGCCGTCGCTGAGCGTGATCCCGTCCTCCTGCCTGCGCGCGGCCGGCACTGCCGCGCTTGAACGCGGCGTATCCACCCAGGCTGGTTTGGCAGCGACCTACTACGACAATCCCAAGTTCGAGGGAGAACCGGCGCGCACTCAGGTGGATCCCTGTGTTGATTTTGTCTGGAAGGGCACCTCCCCCTTGACCGGGCGGGCGGCGGATGCCTTTTCCGCCCGCTGGGAGGGATTCCTCGTACCGCCAGCGAGTGGGACCTATCGGCTTGGGGTGAGTGGCTTCAGCGAGTACACCCTCAGTCTGGACGGCGAGAGAGTCGTGGCATACCGGGGCGTCCATCACGCGATCACAAGGACCCAGGAAGTTGAGCTAGAGGCTGGTCGCTTCTACAGCCTGCGTCTGGACTACGCGAATCGGGGCCTTGATCCCCAGGTGCAGCTTTTGTGGTCCGTCCCCGGAGTCGACTACTTCACTGACGCACTTGAGGTGGCTAAGAAAGCCGAGGTAGTCGTTATGGCCATGGGGCTTTCGCCCGCCCTGGAGGGGGAGGAAATGCCGGTCCAGGTCGAGGGCTTCGCTGGTGGTGACCGCACCGACATCAAGCTGCCCCGCCCGCAGGAGGAGCTACTCCGGCAGATCCACGCCCTGGGCAAACCGGTCGTGTTGGTGTTGTTGAGTGGCAGCGCTGTGACCGTGAACTGGGCGGCAGAGAACGTGCCCGCGATCGTGCAGGCGTGGTACCCGGGGCAGGCGGGTGGGGAAGCCATCGCCGACGTCCTGTTCGGTGGCTACAACCCCGGTGGACGGATGCCTGTCACGGTTCACAGGTCGGTGGACGACCTGCCGCCCTTCGATGTATACAGCATGGCCGGCCGGACGTATCGCTACTTCCCAGGGGAAGCGCTTTTCCCATTCGGTCACGGCTTGAGCTACACCACCTTCGCCTACACGAATCTGCGCCTGAGCGCTGACGAGTTGGCACAATCCGCGACGCTTAACGTCAGCGTGGACGTGCAGAACGTGGGCCAGCGCGAGGGTGACGAAGTGGTGCAGTTGTACGTCAGCGATACCGATGCATCCGTGCCGGTTCCGATCCGGTCCCTCCAGGGAGTCGAGCGCGTGCACCTATCGCCCGGCGAAACGCGGACGCTCACGTTTACCCTGACGCCACGCCAGTTCTCGTTGATTGATGGCGAGGGACGGCGCGTAGTTGAGCCTGGCGAGTTCCAGGTTGCCGTCGGAGGACGTCAGCCGCGCCCGGAGGACGTCACGGCCCCGGGGACCGATGTCCTCGTCGGGTTCTTTAGCGTAACCGGCGAGATCGCAGCGGTCACGGACTGACCGCAGGCCGAGGGCGATTGGGCACGAGATGAAACCAGGTTCTTGGCGATGAACCATCGCGGCAATGTATCATTGCAGGCCGAACCTGGTTTCTCATCTCCCGCCTCTGAAAGGCAGGTATGCCTCGCACCGCGTTTGACCCTCGGGTGCACGGGTTTGCATTCGGGAACAGGTGGACGTTCGATGAGGTAGAGCGGCATCGCCTGCACCGGCAATTTGCCGCCCATTTGGTGCAGCGCGGCCTGCTGGGGCCGATCAGCTCTTCTCTTGTCCCTCTCGGCGTACGGGCGCTGCGCAGCAGGCTGGAGAGCCACCTGGCCCCGGGCTACGGCCTATGCGGGGGCATGTGTTTCGCTGCTCTCGACTTCTACAAGGCCGGCCTGCCCCTGCCCAGGGGAGATGGGCCCGGTGGCCAGCCCGCCCCCGGGACGTCCTTACGCGACTACATCTGGCAGCGACAGTTGGACAGTTTGGTCAGCGACGCGGCCAGGTTTATGGCCTGGCTGATCGCATTAAACTACGTACCCCCATCACGGCCGTTCCGCGGTGGTGCAACCCGGCTTCTCGCCTGGTCCAGGCAGGAGTGGGACAGGTTGAAGGCTGGCGTGGATGCGGGTGAGCCGGTTCCCATCGGGCTGGTGCGTGACACGCGAAACGTCTACGATAATCACCAGGTGCTGGCAATCGGCTACGAAGAGCCAGTCGGGAACCACGGCACGGTCTATCTGTATGATCCGAACTGTCCGGATCGGGATGCCACCCTCCGTTTCGAGTTCGGCGAGCGACTGCTTGATGGTCGGGAGAGCTGTGGGGTTGAAACCTCGCTGCGGGGCTTGTTCTGCGAGGCCTACACACCCCGCGATCCAGGCGAGGTGCTTGGGGGCACACAAGTATGGTGAAGCAGTTGAACGGGTCTCAGAACGCAAGCGACAGCCGCGATAGCCTGGCTCAACTCCAGGCACAGATGCGAGCCTGCCGTCGCTGCCTGGAGGCCGGTCATCCGATCACGCCAGGCGCGGTGTTCTCCGGCCCGGCCACGGCCGGCGTGATGATCGTGGGACAGGCCCCCGGCATCACGGAGACGCAGGTAGGCCGCCCTTTCAATGGACCTTCCGGCCGCCGCCTCTTCGACTGGTTGGCTCAGGTTGGTTGGGAGGAGGCCGAGTTCCGGGCCGCGCACTACATGACGGCTGTGACCAAGTGCTATCCCGGCAAGGACTCCGGTGGCAAGGGGGATCGGGTACCCTCGCGGGCGGAACAGAAGCTGTGCGCCGATTTCCTGGAGCGAGAACAGGAACTGGTACGTCCGAGGATCATCGTCCCGGTGGGTGGGCTGGCCGTACGCCGTTTCTTGGGACCTGCGCGCCTGGCAGAGGTGGTGGGAACCGTTGTGCAGGGCGAGGACGGGGCTTGGATCGTGCCCCTTCCCCATCCCAGCGGCGCCAGCCTGTGGCTGAACCGGCCCGAGAACCGCAAACGGGTGGAGCAGGCCCTGGCTCACCTGCGCAGGTTGCGCCACGAGCTGGAGATACCCTGATCCGCCGGGTCCGGCGAACGGCGCCCACGACTCCGGACGCGCCCGCTTGAACTCATCGGACGCCCCACGGGTTGGAATCAACCCGCTTCATCGGGGTGGCGTGACAGGCGCGCGCTCAGGTGCCTGGGTCACGGCGTTCGGTTCAACTCCGTGGCCACGGCATGCGCGTGCCTTGGGCACGCGCCGTTGATATCGAGGTGGCTACCGGCCGTGCTTGGACAAGTCGGATTCGCCTCGTCCAAACCCCGACAGGGCGACGCCATCCCATCGCAGTGCCCAGCCTCGGGGCTCCGCAAACTTCCTCCACGTACTGCTTTTCGCAGTTACCTGTCGCGTCGTGGTGTCGGCTGGCGTTTCCTGGCGAGCTGCCTTCTGTGAGGGCTGTCGTGTCGCATTCTGAGCATCCATCACGTACCTCCTGTCGTCGATCTGTGCCTTGGCTTTCGTTGATCCCTGATCCACTACTTGCTCGTGTGGCCTGAGAACTCATACTGGGCCGGTCGCTGTCTCAACAAAAACCGCCGCCCGGTTGGGCGGCGGCGGTTTCTTGCCTGTGGTTCACCATCGGCCTGGCTGAGCCGGTGCCGTCCCAACCCTCAATCGCTCCTGCGTAAGCAAGAGCGCGCTGATAATGATCATAGCGACCAGCAAACTATCGCCCCCACAATCCAGTTCGTACAAGAAACCCACGCTGTAGTATCCTTTCGGTTCCGTCACGGGGCGCTCGAGGCCCCAAGACTGGTGCCGGGCAAGCCCCTAAACGAAGAAGGCCGCCCCGTTGGGCGGCCTTCCTATGCTCTCAGGTCAGCGATGACGATTGTCACCTGCCCAACGGCTGTAACTCCTTGCCTATAATAAGGGCCAGGAGTATGCTGGACAGGATAATGACCAAAGTGTGGTGGATCGTCATCATCAGAAACTCGAATCTCGCTGTTAAATAACATTATACATGCTCTTCAGATTTCTGTCAACTTCGTTGACAGACCGTCCATTTGCAGGTATACTCTAGCCAACAGACGCTTCGGGGAGAAACCTGGTTTCCCCCTTACCCCCCATTGATGAGGAGCGACTTGGACAGAGAAACTCAACAGATTGGTACAGTCCGCCTGCCCTATGGTGGCGATACCGTCACTTGCTGCATACCCGAGGACAACCTGGTGGGTGTCTATTCGCCACAATCTGTGGCCGCTTGTACCGACCCGGTCGCCGAGATCGTGGGCGCGCTGGCGCACCCCCTCGACACGCCTCCCCTCTCGGATATCGTGGCGCCCAACGAGAAAGTGCTCATCCTGGTGGACGACCACACGCGTTCCACGCCGGCTGCCCTGATCCTGCCGCCCGTGCTGGACGCGTTGCGGGCCGGTGGCGTCCGAGATGAGGACGTGACGATCCTGGTCGCGCACGGCACACATCGCTTGAGCACCGAGGATGAGGTGCGGCGTAAGGTCGGAGACGATGTCTACGGACACTTCCGCATCGAGCAACACGAGTGCACCGATGAAGAGAACCAGGTCTACGTGGGGCTGACCGGCTGGGGAACCCCGGTGTGGGTCAACCGTCTCGTCACCGAGGTGGACCGCTGTATTGGCATCGGCCACATTGGCCCTAGCCCATACGCTGGCTACTCCGGCGACGGCAAGCTGATCCTCCCCGGCGTGGCGTCGCTCGACACCGTCAATGCCAACCACAGCCTGGTGAGTGTGGGATTCCGCCAGCCTGGCCGCGTGGACGTGCCCTGCCGTCAGGACATCGAAGAGGCAGCGGAGATGGTGAAGCTGGATCTGATCGTTGACGTCGTGCTGTGCCAGGACGAGCGGATTGCAGGGGTGTTCGCCGGGACGTCAAGCCGGGTGTTCCGGGAAGGGCTCGCGCTGGCGCGGGAGGTGTACGAGGTGGCGTGTCCAGGCGATTTGGACATCGTCGTCACCTCCGGCTACCCGTACGAGATCAACCTCTACCAGGCGGTCCGGGCTGCCGAATACGCTGACGCGGTTGTGCGTCAAGGAGGCAGCATACTCCTGGTCGCCGCGTGTCCGGAAGGCGTCGGGGGTGAGGAACTCTACCAGTTGATGGCCGACCGGGCGAAACGGCCTGATGATTATCTACGCGATGTCGTGCGCCGCAACGGCAAAGTGACGTTCAGCGTGCTGGGGTACTGCCTGGCACGGATCAAGGCTGAGAAGAGACTGCACGTGGTCACGGAAGGCATCCAAGACGCGGAACTGGAGGCGATGGGGCTGCATCGGCACGCCTCCCTACAGGCTGGCGTGGACGCGCTGTTGGAGGAATATGGCCCGCAGGCGCGCGTGGCCGTTTTCCCGATGGGCTCGAGCACCATTCCTCGCGCAGTTTGATCGCGCGCCGGTCGCGCCTGGAACTATCTGGCTCATCGAGGCTGCATACACTCGGGAAGGCACGCGGGGCTCTGGGAAGGAGGCGCTCGCGTTTGATAAGGTCACCGAACAACACAGTAGACAATACATACCAGATAGATAAGAAGGAGGAATAACCACTATGGAAGAGAAAACGACTGGCGGATTGGAACAATCCGCATCGACTGAGAAAGTCAGCGCCGGAGGTACGGGGCGAATTGGGGGGGCATCCATCGCCTGGGTGACGCTCTATGGGGCGCTGTGCGGCGTGCTGGGCTTCGTCCCGATCTTCCCCTACGTTGGGGGTGGCGGGTATGTCCCATTGACCACGCCCTTCTGCGCCATCGCTCCGCTTCTGCTGGGGCCGTGGGGTGGAATCGTCGCAGCCATCGTCGGTGGGGTGATTGGTATGTTCATCGCGCCTGCCGCCTATCCGCTGCAGGTAGTAGACATCTTCCTTAACGCGGCCATACCTGCCACATTGACGGCCCTCATGATCAAGGACGACAAGCTCTGGAAGGTCACCGTCCCCTTGTTCATCGTCGTGGGTATCGTGGGCTGGCTGGTGCCCTTCTACATCCCGGGTGAAGCAGGCGGGTTCGGCAAGGTGCCTGAGCCGCTTTACTTCATCATGGCCGCTATCTACTGGGTCCCCTCGACGATCATCGCTGCTACGCCCTTGGGCACTCGGCTGATACCGAAGTGGGTCGTCTCGAAGAACCGCGCTGAGCGCTACGGCGGTATCTTCCTGGCCATCTTGGCCGCCACGTTCATCTGGTGGCTGCCCTGGACCCGGCCCTACTGGTACCTCTTCAACTTCTCTGCCGAGTTGGGTGTCGCCACCCACGTCGGCTACTCCTGGTGGGTTCCAGCGCTCTCGGCCATCACCGCCGTGATCACCATTCCCATCGTCGAGGCACTGGAGCGCAGCGGGCTGCCGAAGATCGAGGGTTCGATCTGGTAGTTGGCGAGTTGAGGTCCTCCTTCCCATGGGCCCCCGGCCTTCCATTTCGGTTCCGGTGATACAGAAATCCATCGTGTGTTTCTCCCATCTGGGGTTTCTGTATTGCCTCTTCTAGCGAGGAGTATCACGCGTGACCGATGACATAGTAATCTCACTACAGGACGTCACCTTTATCTACGAAGGGGATGTCGTCGCTCTCCGCAACCTGAACCTCACGGCACACAGGGGCGAGTTTGTCGTCGTCCTGGGGGCTAACGGTGCGGGCAAGTCCACCCTCTGCTACCTGCTAAGCGGAATCGTGCCTCACATCTACGGGGGCCGCCGCCGGGGCCATGTGTCTGTGGCCGGCCTCGATCCATGGGACGAGCCGCTGTACGTCACGTCCCAGCGCTGCGGTGTGCTCATGCAAGATCCCGAGGTGCAATTGTTCATGCCCACCCTGAAGTCAGAATTGGCTTTCGGTCCAGCCAATCTGGGGGTGCCCCGGGACGAGATTCTGCGGCGTGCACAGGCGGCCTTGTCCCTGGTCCGGCTTGAGGGACTGGAAGAACATAATCCGCGCGATCTGTCCGGCGGGCAGAAGCAACGCGCGGCGCTTGCGGCCGTGCTCACGATGCGCCCACAGGTACTGGTCCTTGACGAGCCTACCTCTCAGCTTGACCCACTGGGCCGATGGGAGGTTGTAGAGGCCATCGAACGCCTGAAGCAGCAGGGCGACTTGACCATTGTCATGACGACGCACGAGACCGAGGAAATCCTGGGCCTGGCCGATCAGGTGCTCGTGCTAGAGCGAGGCGAGACCGCCCTCCAGGGCTCCCCTGAGGGCGTCTTCCCGCAGACCGAGCGCTTGGAAGAGAGCGGCGTCAAGCCGCCAGCGCTGATTCTCACACAGTCGGCGTTGTTCGGGCGTGAAGAGGGCCCCCTGGGGAATGGGCCTGTCACGCTCAGCCTGGCGGAGGTTGCCCAGCAAGCCCGGCAGGCGGTGGAGGCGGGAAGGCTGACTGTGCGCCCGGACGCGCTTCCCGCGCCGCAACCTGTCACGGCGGACTCATCGTTCATCTTGGAAGCGCGCGATCTGACCGTGCAATACCCTGGCCCGCCGCCCGTTGTGGCGCTGCGGGACGTAAACGTGCGCGTTCGCCAGGGCGAGTTCGTGGGCATCGTCGGCCAGAACGGGTCGGGGAAGAGCACGCTGGTCAAGAGCTTTGTCGGTCTCCTGCGACCGAAGGCTGGACAGGTGCTGTTCAGAGGTGAGAGCATCAACAAGCTCTCGGTCGGCGAGATCGCGCGCCGCGTCGGGTTGGTCCTACAGAACCCCGACTACCAGTTGTTCACCACCTATTGTCACGAGGAGATCCGTTTCGGGTTGCGCAACGTGGGCGTGCCTCCTGACGAAATCGAGCAACGCGTGGAGGAGATGCTGGAACTGGTGGGGCTGAGCGAGGAGGCTGAGCTGTTCCCGTTTCGCCTTTCCTTCGGTGACCGGCGCAAGTTGACCGTCGCGGCTACGATGGCGCTCGGTCCCGACGTGTTGATCATGGACGAGCCAACCACGGCCCAGGATCATCGGGGACGATATCAGTTGGCCGAGCTGGCCAAGCGCTTCCACGAGGAGAAACAGGGCACCGTGTTGATGATTACCCACGACGTGGACCTGATCGCCCGCTACGCGCACCGGTTGATCGTCCTGTTCGAGGGCCAGGTGCTCCTGGACGGCCCCACGGCGGATGTCTTCACCCAGGTGGAGGCGCTCCGGAAGAGCTTCGTTGTGCCGCCGGTGGCCGCCCAACTGGCAGGCGTCCTGGCCCCGCTGGGCGTGCCGTCCCGCGTGATGACACTGGAGGATCTCTACCGGGTGCTTGTACCCCATCGCACGGGGGAGGTGGCATAGATGCAGCCCATATTTCGCTACACACATCTGGACACGCCCATCCACCGGCTGCACCCGCTGGTCAAGCTGGCGTATGTGGCGCTGACGCTGGTGCTGATCATGTACCCGATCAAGGACACCGACATGCCGATCCTGCTCATCTGGATGGGGCTCTCGGCGGTGCTGTGGGCCACGGCCCGCATCGAGTTGCGGCGTTTCACGACGTTGCTCAAGATTCTGACCGGCACCTTCATCTTTCTGATCCTGATCCAGGGTCTGACGTATCGCGGCGGCGACACGCCGCTCCTTGTCCTGGGGCACCTGAGGCTATGGGAGGCCGACCTGGGCGTGATCACCCAGGAAGGGGCGTGGTTCGGTCTGGTGCTCTGCGTGCGCATCCTGGTGGCCACTTCGTCACTTCCGCTCTTCGTGATGACGACGCCCACCTCGGCCATCGTCACGGCGATGGGCAAACTGCGCGTGCCACAGATCGCCACCTTCATGTTCGTCAGTGCGCTCTCGTTCACCACGCTGATCTTCGAGATGTGGAACTCGATTGTCGACGCGCAGAAGCTGCGGGCGTTCGACATTGACTCAATGAACTTCGTCAAGCGCGCGTTCAAGGCCTATGTCCCCATCATCACCCCGCTGATCCTGCTGCTCTTCCGCAAGGCCAACGATTTTCAGATCGCGATGGAGACGAAGGGCTTCGGCGCGCCTGTTAAACCCACCGAGATCGAGACGCTCACCACCCGTCCTGCCGACTACGTCTGGTTGGCATTCATCCTGGCCGTTTTCGTGCTGTGCACGGTGCTGAAGTTCACACGCTAGCCTGAAACCCACTATTGGAGGATCCCACCGTGAAAGAACATCCATCGTTTGAAGAACTGCTCACACATCTGGACGAACTGCTGGCCCCATGCCTGGCGCAGGATTGGCCCAACTTGCCGGCGGACCGAGCCGAAGGGGTCTATGTCTACGGGCATGATGGGCGGCGCTATTTGGACTTCTTGGCCGGCTTTGGTGCTTGCAATGCCGGGCACAACCACCCGCGCGTCGTGGCCGCGGCCCGCGAGGAGATGGCGCGCATGGTCCACGCTCCCGTCGGTGTGATCGCCCACGAACCGGTGCTGCGGCTGGCCTGGGAGCTGGGGAAGATCACGCCCGGTGGTGCTGACATGTTCTTCTTCGGAAACAGCGGCTCCGAGGCGGTCGAAGGGGCGCTCAAGCTGGCCCGCTACGCGACGGGCCGGCGCGGAATCATCGCTTTCCTGGGCAGCTTCCACGGACGCACGATGGGAGCCGCGACCGTCACCACGTCCAAGGTGAGGTACCGCACCGGTCATGGGCCGTTCCTGCCCGACGTGCACTTCGCTCGTTTCCCCTACCCGTATCGCTCGTCAGCCGCCAGCCTGGATGCGTGTGCAGAGGAGGCGCTGGAGGACATCGAGCGGCTGTTCGAGCACGTGATCGCGCCTGAAGACGTAGCAGCCATTCTGGCAGAACCCATCCAGGGCGAGGGGGGGTACGTCATACCGCCCCGGAGCTGGCTGGCTGCGCTGCGCGAGATATGCGACCAACACGGCATTCTCCTCATCCTAGACGAGGTGCAGTCCGGCTTTGGCCGCACCGGCGAGTGGTTCGCGGCCCAGGCCCTCGGTGTGGAACCAGACATTGTGTGTCTGGCCAAGAGCATCGCCAACGGCTTTCCCCTGGGCGCGACCGGGACGCGGCAGGAGATCATGCGCCAGTGGGGAGCTGCGTCACACGGGACGACCTACGGTGGCAGTCCCATTTCCTGTGCCGCGGCGCTCGCCACGCTCGACGTGATCCGCGACGAGAACCTGCGGGAGAACGCGCGTGTCCAGGGCGCGCACCTGCTGGAGACGCTCGGCGAGCTGCAGGCCGAGTCGCCCATCGTCGGGGACGTGCGGGGCGTGGGCCTGATGGTCGCCGTGGAGTTCATCAAGCCCGGGACAGACAAAGAGCCCAACACGGGCGCTGTCCGACGTGTTTTGGAGCGGGCGCTTGAGGATGGGCTGCTGCTCTACCCCTGCGGGCACTGGACCCAGACGATCCGTCTTATTCCTCCGTTGACCATCACGCGCGAGCAGGTCGACGAGGGGCTGGAGATATTCTGCGACGCGGTGCTGGCTGAATCGGGCTGATATACTGGTGAAGGAGGAACAACATGGCGAAGATCACGCACGTGGTCAAACGCACCGGTGCGACTGTCCCCTTCAACAAGGAACGTATCACCAACGCTGTTTATCGGGCAGCGGTGGCTGTGGGTGGACGCGATCGGGCCGTCGCGGAAGGCTTGGCCGATCAGGCCGTGGCCATGTTGGAGGAGGCCGCGCCCGCCGGACACGTCCCGACCATCGAGGAGATCCAGGATATCGTTGAGAAGGTGCTGATTGAGAACGGCCACGCCAGGACGGCGAAGGCCTACATCCTCTACCGCGACGAGCGTGCCCGACGACGGCGAGAGCGCGCCAAGCGCTCCGTCCATCCCTCTGAGAGCATCCCCTGGCACAAGATCTGGGAAGTGCTGAACTGGGCCGTGGACCACGACCTGCACACGGTCGAGCGGCTGAACGCACGTATCGCCCGCGGGGAGTTTCCGGACATCGTGCGGGAGACCGAGCGGGCGTACAATGAGGACATCACGACCGCGTCAGAGATCATCCGGGAGCGCCGCGATGTGGTGAGAGTCGTCATCGTCGCCGGCCCGTCCTCTTCTGGCAAGACGACCACGACCACAAAGCTTAACCACATGTTGAAGCACATGGGCCTCAGTTTGGTCCCGCTCACCGTGGATAACTACTTCTTCGACCTGGAACTTCATCCCAAGGACGAGTTCGGCGATTACGACTTCGAGACGCCACAGGCCCTGGACCTGGAACTCATCAACGAGCATCTGGCCCGTTTGGTCGCTGGCGAGGAAGTGCGGATTCCGTTCTACGACTTCAAGACGGGCAAGCGACACGAGGATCACACGCCCATGCGGATCGGGCCGGGTGATATCATACTCATTGACAGCCTGCACGGTCTATACGCCGACATGACGTGCTCCATTGAGCACAGCCAGAAGTTCAAGCTGTACATCGAGCCCCTGTTGCAGATGAAAGGCCCCGACGGCGCATTCGTGCGCTGGACGGACCTGCGGCTGATGCGGCGCATGGTGCGGGACGCGGCCTACCGCGCCTACGATCCGCAGCGGACGCTGGAGCACTGGCATTACGTCCGCTCCAGCGAACTCCGCAGCATCATCCCCTACGTCAACACGACCGACTACATCGTCAACAGCAGCCTGCCGTATGAGCTGCCCGTCATGCGAGCCAGACTGTTCCAGCATTTCGAACGCTGGGCCGAGGCGTACAAAGACGACCCGCTGCGTGCGGACGCCTTCACCCGTGCTGAGCGCGTCTACAACCTCCTGAAGGCCGTCACGCCGGTCGAGGACGAGTCAGCCATCCCCCCCGGTTCGCTCCTGCGGGAGTTCATCGGCGGCAGTTGCTACGAGTACTGACCGGCACAGCGACAGAATACGTAGGGGCAGGTCTTGTGCCTGCCCAAGCAGCAGATCTTGTGCCTGCCCAAGCAGGGTCGGAGTTCACGCCTCAGGTAACTTAGCCGATGTCAGTGGACTGGGACGTCATCATCGTTGGAGCTGGGCCTGCCGGGTCCACTTTGGGATACAGACTCAGCAAACGGGGAATCCAGGTCCTCATCCTGGAGAAGCAGGCGTTTCCTCGCTACAAGCCTTGCGGAGGCGCTCTCAACGTCCGTGCTGTGAACGCCCTGGACGTTGACGTCAGTCCCGTCGTTGAAAACACGATATACGGTGGATGGATTACCTATTGCATGGAAGAACCGTTCACCCATTGCTTCGATCGTCCCCTCGCATACACCGTGAGCAGGGAGAGGTTCGACCACTTCTTGCTGCGGCACGCGATAGGCTCAGGGTGCGCAGTCCACGAGGGGGTGAGAGTGGCGGACGTGCAGTTCTGCGCGGACGGGGTGGCGGTTCGCAGCAGCGGCGGGACGTATTGCGGCCGGGCGGTTGTGGGCGCCGACGGGGCCTTCGGCGTCGTGGCGAAATCCATCGGCCTGATGGGCGACGCATTCATCGCCATCGCTATCGAAAGCGAGGTCGAGGTGCACCCACGTGACCTTGAGCAATGGAAGCACGTGGTGCACGTGGACCTGGGCAGCATGCGGAGTGGCTACGGGTGGGTCTTTCCCAAGGCGGATCATCTCTCCATCGGTGCTGGGGCTGCGCTGGCACACGCCAGGGAACTGAAGGCTTACTACAGGCAATTCACGGAGAGATGGCGCAGGTCCGCGAGACAGTACCACGTCGTGACCAAGAGAGGCCATCGGCTGCCGGTCCGGCGGAAGGATGCCCGGATCCAACGTGACCAGGTATTGCTGGTGGGCGATGCGGCCGGTTTGCTAGATCCGTTGGACGGCGAGGGCATCTACTACGCCATCCGGAGCGCTCAACTGGCGGCGGACGTGTTGGCGGATTACCTGGACGATCCACAGCGGGTCGGCCTGGGAAGGTATCAGGCGCTTGTGGATCGTGAGTTGATGCCGGAGATTCAGAGAGCCAAAGCTTTCATGCGCCTGTTCTACCTGTGCCCGTGGTTACTCGTGCGCGCCCTCAGAACAGGCGGCAGGACGTGGCGTGCAGTCTGTGAGTTCCTCCGAGGGGAGAAAACGTACGTCGAGATCGGGAGCAAGCTGGGTCCTCTTGAGTTCGTCCTGGATGCAATGGCGTGGTGAGCGCAGCCGCCTGCGCCGCGCGCGTGACGTCACGTGGATGCAGGCACCCAGGCGTGGGAACGTAGGAGGGTGAGGGGGACTTTGGTCATGTGTCCGCGGATAGCAAGGAAAAACGTGTCGTCAGGTTCTCCGATGGAGGAACCCATCGGCTTCTCAAGAGCGGTAAGGATCGGAAACGTCATCGCCGTGTCTGGCACGGCAGCGATCGCCCCGGATGGCTCGACCGCGTGTCCTGACGACGTGTATGGCCAGACGAAGTATTGCCTGGAGATCATGCGAAAGGCAATCGAAGGGGCCGGGGGACAGCTCGAAGACGTGATTCGCACGCGCATCATGCTCAAAGACATCTCGAAGTGGGAAGAGGCGGCGAAGGCCCATGGGGAGTTGTTCTCCGGGATCCGGCCAGCCTGTACCTTCGTCGAGGTCAAGGGCTTCATCGACGCCGGCTGGCTGGTCGAAACGGAGGCCGACGCGTATTGTTCCGATCCGATCGTCGTTGACGACGGGTGATATCTGCGCAGTCTACGCGGCCCTGGCGCAGCAGGAGGGAGCCTACCTGCTCACGTGGGACAGGCAACGGAGGGAAAGGGCCAGCGATGTCGTGGAGGCCTTGACGCCGACCGGAGCGCTGGCTGTTCTGAATGAGAGTGGCTGACTACTACACGTTTCGCGAGTTCACGGTCGAGGCGCGAGATCACCGGATCACCGTCGCGGGTAAGCCAGGCGTCTGGTCGTGGGATAGGCTGAATCCGGGCACCGCAGCGCTGCTCGAGGTGGCCGACTGCCAGCCAGACAGTCGCGTGCTCGATCTGGGCTGTGGCACGGGCGTCATCGGTGCGGCTGCCAGCGTCCTGGCACCACGCGGGCGCGTCACGCTCGTTGACTGCAGCGTGACGGCAATAGCCTGTGCCGAGCGCACGCTGAAGGCCAACGGCGTGGCTGATGCCTCGGTACAGCTCTCGGATGGTGTCACAGGGCTATCGCCCACGTTCGATCTGGTGCTGAGCCACCTGCCGCGTGGCCGGGCCGTGCAGGAGCAACTGATCCGTGGTGCGGCCGCGGTGCTCTCGCCGGGCGGTCTTCTGTATTTCGTCGCTGGCAAGCGGGCTGGCGTCAAAGGGGCTATCGAATATGCGCGCGGGGTGTTCGGACGGTGCGGCGTGGTGCGGCAGAAGAAGGGCTATCACGTCGCGATGGCGATCAAGCCGGACGCAGCCGCTGGCGTGCAGTGCCTGGAGCTACCTTCTCCTGAGGATCTTGTCGTGACTCGCACCATCACCCTGGATGGCACGGAGACCACGTTGGTGAGCAAGCCTGGGGTTTTCGCCTGGGACCGGCTGGACGCGGGCACCGAGGTGCTTGTGAGCGCGATGGAGATCCAGGCGGATGCGTGCGTCCTGGACCTGGGATGTGGAACGGGTTTGGCCGGACTGGCGGCGGCGCGCCGCGCGCCGGGAGGCCGCAGCGTGCTCGTGGATGCAGACATCCGCGCGGTTGACGCGGCCCGCCTTACGCTGGTGGCGAACGGGGTCACCAACGCGGAGGTGCTGCCGTCCGACTGCGGTGCCGCTGTGCTGGATCGCCGTTTCGACGTAGTGATCACCAACCCCCCGTTCCACCAGGGCGTGGGCGTGGACTACGAGGTAGCGTGCCAATTCGTGCGTGATGCGGCGCGGGTGCTGCGCCCTGGTGGGCGGCTGTTCCTGGTAGCCAACCGCTTCCTGCGCTATCGCGATCACATCCAGGAGGTCTTCGGCAACGTTGCAACGGCCTGCGCCGGCAACCGCTACCAGGTGCTGACCGCAGTGGCGCAGAAACCGGGAGTTGGGTAGAATAGAAGCGGGAGGCGCAGAAACGATGTGGGCTGGACAAGAACAGAAACGGGCAGACGCCTGCGACGTGATCGTCGTCGGGGCCGGGCTGGAGGGAGCGGCAGTTACCGCGCGCCTGGTCCGTGAGGGGTTCGACACGGCGGTTCTCGATGCACAGAGCGTGGCCGGGGGCGCGACCGGGCGCAGTGCCGGGATGGTGTTGACAGGGCCTGCCGGCCACTACAACTGGGCGGTCTCTGCCTATGGCCGCCAGCGGGCGCGCGACATCTGGGCGCTCACTGTCGAGGGGCGGAGCCTTCTGGTTGAGGCTGCCGACCGCATGGGGGTGCCCCTCGCGCACACCGGCAGTCTCGCCCTGGCCGTTGATGACATCGAGGCCGAGGCATTGGACGAATCCGCCGCGCTGATGCGGGAGGACGGTTTCGACGTCCGATTCGATGCCGATGACCCCCTGGACCGGGGCTTCCGGGCCGCTTTGCACTATCCCGACGACGTGACGGTGGACGCCGCTGCGCTCACGCAGGCGCTCCTATCCGCGAGCAATGCGACAGTCCACGAAGGGACGGAAGTCTACGGCATGGAACCGGAGAGGGGCGGCGTGCGGGTCTGGGCGCAGGGCCGCACGGTGCTGTGCCGCGCCGTCGTGCTGGCGATCAACGGCTATGCCCCGCTGCTTGATTTCTATTTCACCGACAAGGTGGCGCCGATCCGCAGCCTCATTTTGGCCACCGAGCCTCTGGCCGGACATGTGCTGAAACAGCCCTGCTGCGCCAACTACGGCTACGAGTATTGCCGTCAACTGCCCGACCGTAGACTGCTACTGGGCGGCTGGCGACGCCCGCACGCCCGTCCTCAATCCGCCGCGGACCGCGAGCAT
Organism: uncultured Anaerolineales bacterium; assembly: GCA_964649415.1. Taxonomy (GTDB): domain Bacteria; phylum Chloroflexota; class Anaerolineae; order B4-G1; family B4-G1; genus CAZYSK01. Next base: position 57,569 of record CAZYSK010000017.1, on the reverse strand, counting down.
CCTGCTCGCTCCCCATCGCGGGCGAGGGCGAAGTCGCCGGAGAGCGAGCTGGACGACGTGGTGCATACTGGGCTGATCCAACTCGCGTCGCGACACTTTCCCGAGGTTGAAACGGCCGAGGTCAGCCGTTGGTCCGGTGTCATGGGATTCACCCCCGATGGCCTGCCGCTGGTGGGCCGGCTTCCCGACCTGCCGCAGGTATACTTTGCGGTGGGCTTCGGAGGCCGGGGCTTGGCGTGGGCCTTCGCCGTGGCAGAGCAACTGCTGGAGTTGATGCTTCACGACACCGCGCCGGGTATTCTGTCGGCCGGGAGGCTGGCTTGAGGCTGAAAACCTGAAACCCTGTATCCTCTCAATAGATCAGGGTAGGGGCAGGTCTTGTACCTGCCCAAGAGAGCGACCACAAGGGTTTGCCGCTACGTAATGAGGTGCCAGGTTTCGTGTTGTCGTCGGAGCGAAGGCCCCAACACTGTTCAGCCGGCGGGCGTTTCAGTCCTTACTCTTGGCCCTTCACTGCCGCTGCGATAGCGGCGATGTGCGCCGGGGTCGAGCCGCAGCAGGCCCCCACCACCCGTGCCCCCAGCGCGACGAACCTGCGGGCGTATTCCGCCATATCCTCCGGCGTGGCGTCGTACACCACATCGTCGTCCACCAGGCGCGGTAGGCCGGCGTTGGGCTTGGCGATGAGGGGAGCCTGGGGCGCGACCTCGTGCATCTTCGCGACGGCCTCCCTGGTCATCTCCAGCGTCGCGCCGCAGTTGGCGCCGAGCGCCGCCACCCCCAGCGCCTGCAACGCCTCCGCTGCCTGCTCTGGGCGTACTCCCATGTTCGTCCGCCCGTGGGTGTCGAAGGAGAGCGTCGCGAACACGGGCTTGCCATCCCCGGCCTGGAGTGCCCCCTCGACGGCAGCGCGCGCCTCGTTCAAGGCGGACATCGTCTCGACGTAGAGCACGTCCGCGCCGGCCTGGGCCAGCGCTGCGGCCTGCTCGGCGAAGAGCTCAACCGCCTGCTCGTACGTGAGCTCGCCCAGCGGGGCCAGGAACTGCCCCAGCGGGCCGATGTCGCCGGCCACGTATCCCACGCCGCCCACGGCCTCGCGAGCGATCTCGACCGCCCGCCGGTTGACCTCGGCCACGCGGTCTCCCAGACCTGCCTGCTCCAGACGTGCCCGCGTTCCGCCGAATGTACACGTGAGAATCAGGTCGGACCCGGCCTCGACGTATGCACGGTGTACGCCGCACACGGCCTCGGCGTTTTCGAGCAGCCAGACTTCGGGCGCTTCGCCGGGTGGCAAGCCGGCGGCCTGCAGCATGGTGCCCATCGCGCCGTCGGCGACGACGACGCCTCCCCCTATTAGCCTTGAGACGATATCCTCCATTGCAGTCCCCCGTCGGATTGGAAAAACCCACTCGTCACGTCAACAGGCTATCGCCCGGCCGATATGCCTGACGTCGGCGTTTGCATCTGCCGGATGACCTGTAGCAGAGTATACCACGCTGCCGGAATCAGGCAACCGGGGGTTGGCGCGTATCGGATTTGCGCTCTCTGGCGATGACGCCTATAATCAGAGCGCCCGCGTTTTTCGTGACGGGTTCGCTGCTGAAAATGCGAAGAACGCATACCACCAGTGCAGAGGTTCTCACAGGGAAGGAGAAACCTATGGACGCTGAAACCCAGGCCCAAGAAACAGCCCAAGAAGCAGACACCGGCGTGGAGTTCGAGAAACCATCCCCGGTGGACCTCAATCGGGCCACGGCGGCGGAACTGAAGGCGCTCCCCGGCGTTGGCGCGGCGCTGGCCCGGCGCATCGTGGCCTATCGGGAGGAACAGGGAGACTTTGGGTCCCCTGAGGACGTCGTCGCCGTCGCTGGCATCAGCCATGCAGCCTATGAGCGACTGGCCGGGCGGTTGATCGCCACACCGTCCGAGCCATCCTCGCCGCTCGTTGACGAGGACATTCTGGTGGAGGAGGTCGCGGCAGAGTCGCCGTCGGCAGAGTTGCCGCCGCCAGTGCTGCCGCCCGAGGCGGTTTTTCCTCCCCCGGCGACGCCAGCGCTCGGCCTGGAGCCCTCGCCCGAAGCCGGTGAAGCTGCGCCTGAAGCGCGCGTCCCTGCGCCGGCTGAGGTCTCCACAGCGGCTCCAGCGCTGGAGGAGAAACCACCGCTTGAGGCTGAGTTGGGACCCGCAGGGGAGCAGGAATCGCGCCCACCAGCGCCCGAAGGCATGCCCGAGAAGGCGACTTCACCTGCTCCGACGGAGCCCAAGGCGATACCCCCCGCCCCTGCACCGGTCCGAAAGCCGCCTGGGAGAAGGGCTGCTGGGAGATGGAATCTGTCGTGGCTCTGGTCCGCGTTGTTGGGCGGACTGCTGGGCATGCTCTTCACGCTGCTGGTGCTCTCTGGCATCAACGGCTCGCTGGACATCGGCAACAGCCAGGCTGTGCTCGACATACGGAACCACGTGGACAACCTGGCTGCCGAGACGGACTCCCTGCGGACAGAGGTTGACGGGCTCAGGGAACGGCTGGACGTGCTAGACAGCCTGGCCGCCCGCGTGGAGGGAGCGGAGTCCGCCGTGGACACACTGAGTCAAGCGACGACGGCGCTTGAGGAACAGATCGAGGCTGTGGAGGGCGACTTGGCGGGCGTATCCGAGGAACTCTCGGCAACACAGACCCAGGTGGGGCGGATGACCACGTTCTTCAGTCAGCTCCAGGCACTGCTGCAGGAATTCTTCGGAGACGAGCCGGCGAGCGATGCGACGCCTGAATCGCCGGCGGAAACCCCGACACCGGCCCAGTAGAAGGAGGTGCAACCATGACGTACGAACAACCGACCACAGAACCAACCGGGAGCCCCTTTCTCCGGGCCATTGGGAGTGTCTTCCGCGTCTTGCTTCGCCTGCTGTTCATCCTGATTCTGGGTGTGCTGATCGGTGGAGCGCTCTACTTCGGCGCACCATGGGTGTACACCACGCTGGTGGAGCCGGTGCAACAGAACACCGCCCGCCTTGCCGCGTTGGAGCAGCGCGTGGCACAGGAACAGGCCCGCCTGCAGGATGAGAACCGCGCGTTGCAGGAGCGCATCGCTGCCCTGGAGACAAAAGTGGACGCACAGAGGGCGGATGCCGACGTCCAGGCGCAGGGTGCCGAGGATGTCGCAGGGCAAGTTCAGCAACTGGATCTCCGCATCGCCCAGGCCGAGGAAGGGCTGGAATCACAGCAGGACGCAGCGCAGGTCACTCGTTCCTACCTGGACAGCGCCATCAACGACTTGAGTGAACGGACCGATGGGGTGGTCGAGCGGACGGAGGGACTCGAAGGGCGGCTGGCCCTGCTCCAAACGGCACAGGACCTGGTGAAAGTCAGGTTGTTGCTGCTGGAAGACAACTCCAGAAACGCGCGGGACACCTTGACGCTGGCAATGGGCCACCTGGACCAGGCAATGGCACTGATGCCGGAACGGGCGGAGACGCTCACAGAGTTGAGGAGCCGGATGGCAGGGCTGCAGCGGCTGATTGAGGAGCGATCCTTCCGCGTCACGCCGGAGCTGGAATCGCTCTGGGCCGACGTGATGGACCTGGTGCTGCCTGCCACGCTGCCGGCTGCCGGAGAGGGAACGCTGGAGGCGAGCCCCGTGGCAACACCTACTCCGGCACCGTCTCCATGAGCGGTGAATACGGACGCGATTTATCGTTTCCCGGTGGTGCCAGCACCTGCGCCGACGCCGTCTTCTTGAGCGGGTATTGGCCTAGCGCACCGGCTTGACCTGGTCCAACGGCCAGCAGACGAGCAATGCCCGCCCGCTGATTCGATCTGTGGGCACGGGGCCGAAATACCGGGAGTCCTGGGAATTGGGGCGATTGTCGCCGAGGACGAAGAGGTGCGACGGCGGCACCACCTGCGGCGGATAGTTCGGCCCGCCCTGGCAGGTGAGCCAATGCTCTTCCAATAGCTGGCCGTTGATGAAAACCTCTCCATCCCGCACTTCCACAGTCTCTCCGGGCAATCCCACTACGCGCTTGATCAGGGCCTGCTCCTGGCCCGGAATGGTGAAGGTCACCACGTCCCCCCGCCGAGGCGCGCGGAAGAATCGGAAAGTGGCCTTGTCCAAGACCACCCACTGATCGTAGTACAGGTTGGGCTGCATGCTCGGCCCTTCTATCTCCGTGGCCTGTGCCACAAAGACGTTGACACACAGGGCAATCAAGACGGCCGGCACGACCGTGCTCGCTAGATCCCACAAGGCCCGCAGCAACAGACGTCCGAGGGGGCACGCGGAGCGACGCTCTGTGCGCCCGATGTCACTCGTTCGTTCGATGTTGGGCATATGCGCTCCTATTTTCTTCGACGCGCGTCCTGCTGGTTGGTGGCCCGCAACAGCGCGGCCAGGCAGGGTGTCCCCATGGCAAACAGCGCGATGAGCGCCAGCGCCGGGCGGCCCAGGAGCACATAGCCGACGGCGTAACCGAAAGCCAGCAACGCGTATATGATCAGGGGAAGGCGTGCAAAGGCGGGCGAGGCCGTCCCCAATGGCCGCGGTGGCCAGCGTGTCTCCAGCGCCCGGTAGGCCAGATACACCGCCAGGGTGGTCGCCAGCCAACCGATGTAGTTCTGCACCGGGATACCGAAATAGGCCCCCTCGACGTGCCACACCCAGTTGCCGTAGAAGACCATCTGCGGATCGAGCACCAGGTCCCAGGCTGTCATCAACATCGCGCTGAGCGCGGTCAACCCGACCAGCCGGCCTGGCCCAGGCCGTGCCTTGCTGACCACGCGCCCGTCACCGAGGTAGTTGGCCATGGCATAACAGGGATAGATGACCATGAACCAGCTCAACGGAACGGCCAGCGGCACGTCGAATACTTGGGGACCCAGGCGGTCCGTGTAGTGATATGGGCCGTAGATCGCGCCGGTGGCGACCCCCACTGCCTCGAACGTCAGGCTGATGAGCGCAGTGAGGGCAAACATGGCCAAGGCGTGCCGTGGACCCAGCGTGTAGATCGCGTGGCTGAGGCTGAAACCGCCCAGGAGAAGCGCCACGAGCATGTATGCCACAGATGGTGCGGCCCCCAGCACCGGGGTGAGGACAAAGTACGTATTGAGCAGTGCGTAGGCCCAGAACAATCCGACAACCAACCTGGGCCAGACGAGAGTTATACGTGATGGCTTCATTGCTGATCTCCAGGGACAGGTTCAAGGGATAGGCTGAAATATAGCCAGGAATGCCACAAATGGCAAGTCAGTCCACGCTTCCTTGGGCTGGTGCCGCCTGGCGCTGGCGGCTTTGCACGAAGGCGGTGGGATCCAGGTATCCGTAGTAGCCCGGATGCGCGCGCGCCGGCTCGTCGTCCCACGTGTACCCGACCCCTGGGCTCTGGCGGTTGCAGGTGCCCCGTGCGCCGGCCGTCCCGGCCGGGAACACGTTCGAGCCATCGCGGAAAGTGCGCATCTCCCAATGCAGGTGGCTGTTCAATCCCATGTCCTTGACCACTGCAATGATCTGCCCGCGTGCTACTGGCTGGCCCTCCTGCACCTGCACGTGATCCACGTGCCAGTAGACGGAGTAAACAGTGGTCGCGTCGCCCAGGCGGTGCTCGACGATGACGATCTGGCCCTCCGTGCCGCCATCCACCACGTACACGACCAGGCCATCAGCCACGGCGTGGACCGGAGCGTGCGTAGCTGCCCCCCACGCGACCTGCCCGGCGTCGTTCAGCGCGAACAGGTCCACCCCGGCGTGGTAGAGTTGGCTGAAGGGCACGCTTCCGCCGCTGCTGTCGCGGAAGCAGTTGGAGCGATCTCCCATCGCCGGGTTCTGTACGTCGTAGCGGGTGTCCACTGCCAACGGTCCGGTCACACCCTGGACGTAGGGACCGTACGCCTCCGCAGGCAGCAGCGGGAAATCAAACGCCTCGGCAACGGTTGGCGTGGCCCACGGGGCATAAGGACCCGGGGTAGGGAAGGTGGGCAACGGCGGCCCTTGATCCCGACCGTCCGTGGTCGACGTCAGTTGCGTCCAGAGCGGAGTGAAAGCGCCGCGATAGCGCTCCCAGACATAGACACCGGCGATCAGGCACAAACCAACCAGAGCGATGCTCGTCAAGAGTAGTCCGCGCCTGTGTGTACTCCGCCGCACGGTGCTACTTGTAGTCCTCGCGCAGCGGGTACCAGGCGTCTAGGGCGACGGTGGGCTTGTCCAGGATGACCGCGCCATGGGGCACGCCAGGCGGACAGCAGGCGCCGTCGCCTGCCCGCAGCACCTGCGTCTCGTCGCCCAGTGTGAACTCCATCGCCCCGCTCACGACGTAGCTGATCTGTTCGTGGGGATGGTCGTGCATCGGCACCACGCTTCCTGGAGCGAAATCGAAGAACGTGATCATCGCGTGCTCCAGGTGAACTGCCCGGCGCACGACGCCCGGCAACATCTCGGTCCCGGGTAATTCATCTACGCTGAAAAACGACATAGGTCCTCCCTTCAGTTCGCACTACGATCTAGACGAAACCAGGTTTTTTCCGGAAAACCTGGTTTCTCATCCCTGTCACTAGAGGGTAGCGAAGCGGCTCCATCCAATCTAGAGGGTAGCGAAGCGACTCCATCCAATCTAGAGGATAGCGAAGCGGCTCCATCCAATCTAGAGGATAGCGAAGCGGCTCCATCCGAGGAGCGCCAGCGCCGCCGGCATCATGTCGGCCACGCTGGGCTCGCGATCGCCGTCCGTTGCGCACCGGTCGGCCACCACGCCTGTAACGGTCTCCCGTAGCCCTGCGATCTCGTCAGGGTTGCCGCCAGGGTAGGCGAAAGTGAGCACCGTCTCGGACTCCTCCGGGTATAGGCCCCCGTGCACGCCCTTCATGGGGCCGGAGAAGTAGTACCCTTCCCGCCCATTGGCCACCAGAATCAGGTCTCCTGTCGCCACCGAGGTTGCCAGCCGGATGCGGTTGACTGCGTCGGCGTAACCCATCTCGGGGCGATCCCCCAGGTAGTCGGCAAAGGGCTGTGTCTGCCCGCCGTCCAGATAGACCCGGTACTCCCCCATCCATCCCTCGTGCTCTGCATCCCGAACGAGGATCAGATCCAGGCTGCCCTTGAGTTCCTCCTCGTACTTCGCGGTTGCGTTCATCTGGTGGAAGGCCTCCGCCACCGGCAGGACGTCCTCCCTGTAGCGCGGCGGATCGGCCCAGCGACCAGCCCGGTGCTGAAGGTATACGTGTGCCAGCCCGCCGTTGAGCCCCATCACCGCGTCGCAGGCGGGATCCTCACCGGGAACGTCGTGTACATCCAGGCCCAGGGCCGCGAACACGTGCCCCAATTCCCGGTCGAACGGGAATCCCAGGCGAATGGAATGGCGATCGTCGGGGATGGCCTCTATCTGGCCGTGGTCACTCACGAGCACGAAGATCGTGCCGGTCAGCATCTCGCGCGTTCTCAGTGCGTCCAGCAACCGGCCAATCTGGGGGTCGACTACCTCGCGCAGGTAGGTTGGCTGGCTGGCCGGCCCGTGGGCGTGGCTGTGATGGTCCAGCCCCATGAAGTAAGTGGTGAGCACGTCGGGCCGGTTCCCCGCGTCCAGGTATTCGACCAGCCGGTCCAGCATCCCGGCGTCATATTCCCCCGCCTCCAGCCCCAGCACCCCTTTCCCCTTGGTGAAGCGGGCGATGTCAACGACGTTGGGAGGAAGCCAGGCGTCGGCGCCCCGGGCATACATGTTGTAGGCTACGGCGGAAGTCAGGCCGGAGGCCGAGGCCATCTCGTATAGCGTGGGGGCCTCAGTGCTGAGGAACTGCGCGGCCAGCCCGTCGGTGAACACGCGCACCGCATCGTCCACGGCCAGGGTGTAGCCTACGTCAAAGCCGAAGTGCCGCGGACGGCCACCGGAGATGCGTCCCAGCCGGTCGAAACTCTCGTTGCCTGCGATGCCGTGCACTCCGGGGTGCTGGCCGGTGAACATGCTGGCCTGGGCCGCGAAGGTGATTGAGGGGGCCGTGCTGAGCGCGTCCACGTGACAGGCCCTCGTCCCTGCCTGCCCGCCGACGATCCGCCCGATGTGGGGAACGTCGCCCTCTGCTATCGCGGCCCGAAACACGTCGCGTCGCAGGCCATCCACGTCAACAATCACGAGACGCTCAGGTCTCACCGGTCACCCTCCTTCTCCCGAATACTCTTCAAGACCGGGCAGGTACAAGACCTGCCCCTACGCGAGCGTGGTTTTCACTTCAGTACCGGCGGTGTCACGTCGGTGCTGTACCCTGCCCCTACGCGAGCGTGGTTCTCACAGCAAACCCCATCCCATCGCCGCCGCGACGAGCGCGCCCACCGCGGATGCGAGGAAATTCACCACGTCGTTCCCCAACCAGGGCCACCCCCGCACCAGGCGTGTCTCCGTGCCACAACGGTGGATCTTGCTCTCGGTCTCCTTCCCGCACGTATCACACCGATAAATCGCCTGGACGGTGGCCCCCAACAGACTGTCGAACAAGGACCCTGCCGTTCCACCCACGGCGGCTCCCAGCAGCGAGGCAGCGGCGACGGCCCAACCCTGGCCCAGAATCAGCGCTGCCAATCCTGCCAATAGGCCGATGAACAGCGCGCCGGCCAGCGAAGCGCCGGTTCCCAGCCAGGTGATCCCCCCTGAGGTCCCCACTTCGACCCGTCGGCCGGTGGTGATCAGGCGCGGCGGGTGCCGGCTCAAGACACCCAGTTCAGTGGCCCACGTATCGGCGTTGACGGCCGCCATCGCCCCCGCACAGGCAAGGAACCAAATCTGCCCGTGTCCGGATGCGCCCGCCGAGAATGAGGAGAAGAGGTCAGAGAGCACCGCCAGGAAGGCCGCCAAGCCGCCATTGGCCAACGCCTGGCCCAGGTCGCGCCGGTGCCCTTTGGCGAATTTCTCCGCCAGTCCCTGCTTGTCGCGAGCGTGGTAGAAGGAGAGCGCGCTGGAGGAGATGAAGAAAGCGATCAGCAGGAGGCCCCACTCCCAGCCTCCCAGCCCGAAGATGAGCGTGCCGGTGATGACCGCCCCCAGGACTCCACTGCCACTTAGCGCACCGCGCCTGTAGCCCAGGACACCGATGGCGAGGGAGATCGCCAATCCGGCCAGGAGTTCAACGAGGTTCAGCGAAGTCAGCATCGCGTATCTCAAGACGGCGTCACGCAGATCCCGCCAGCCAGTGCACGGGTCTCTTTGCAGCTACCCCAGGATGCCAATTGCTGCTGTCCACACCAGCAGTTGCACCAGAATTACACTGCCCCAAAGCAAATAGCTCGCCACTCGCTCCCGCCGATAGACCAGCACGCCCAACGCGCCATTGAGCACTAGTGCCAGCAGGCCGATGATGGCGAGAATGAACACCTGTGCCCGGAGCCCCAACCGGTCCGGTTTGCCGAGTGCGTCGAAGTGCAGGGGCACCAGTTGGGGCAGCGTGGGGATCTTGAGGCACAGCAGACCGGTCAACGCCAGGAGTGCCAAGAAGCCGATCGCCAGCAGGGCCAAGCCTAGCCAATCCTGCCAGATGGCCCAGTCTAGGAAAGCGGGCCGCTTCGAGGACTGCTCCACGAGCTGGGTCGGCCCCATCTGCATGCGCGTGTGAAGCGACTCCAGGAATTCATCGCGCTTTGCGGGAGAGATGCCGTACGTGAGGCCGGGCGTGACGATGTATACCTGGCGGCTGGGAGGGACGGTGGCATAGAACAGCGCCGGGCCTGTCCCAGGAATCTCTCCATAGCCCACGCAGTAACCTGGCCACATACCACCTCTGAATCGGACACGCCCCTCGACTTCCTCGCCCGTGAGTACCCGCTCGATCTGCCCCGCGGGGATCGTCTGCTCCGTCGGTCCCCACTGAATGACCAGCGCGTTCCGGTCGAGAGAGTATCCCGAGCAAGCCAGCCCGTACAGCCAGTACACAATCAACCCCAACGCAGCCAGGCTGACCAGTACGACCAGGCCTTTGACGAAGGTTCCGATGCCGAGCGGACTCGTAGACGCGAGCCAGACCAGGCCCGCGTCCACAAGGATGATGATGATCACCAGGCCGATGCCCACGAGCAGGCCCAGTGTGATGTCTGCTCTCCACTCTGTCATAGTTGTTCTCCTTGCACGAACGCGGGCATTATACCAGGGTGGGGGAGGGCGGGCAAATCAGAGCGCATACACAGCCTGCGTGACTGCTGTCTGTTCTCGGGCATGGCAATTGACAGCGACTGGTTTCTCGGCTAAAATATCAGTGAGTCGTGCAATCCAGGAATCGGCCATCTCTTCTCCAATCCCGCTTCATCCGGCCGTCGAGTGATCTTCCTTGAGTGTGTGTGTTCGCACGCCCGATGAGGTGTCCAATCGAGGGGTTGATCGGACACAGGAGTTGGCATGCCCTTACAGCCAGGAAAGGTAATCCGCAAACGCTACCGGGTCATCGCGCTGGTGCATCAAGGTGGTATGGGCGCCGTCTATGAGACGGTGGATACCACGCTCAACGTGCATTGCGCGGTCAAGGAGTTGGTGCCGTACCCCGGTACGATGGGTACTGCGCTGCCCGAACTTCGCGAGCAGTTCCGGCAAGAGGCACAGTTGTTGGCGGAACTCCGCCACCCGCACTTGCCCCGTGTCACGGACCACTTCGAGGAGGACGGGAACGCTTACCTGGTGATGGATTTCATCTACGGCAGGCGGCTGGATCAAGTCATTGCCCAGGAAGGCAGCATACGCGAGGAGCAGGTATTCGTGTGGGCACATGAGCTACTTGACGCCCTCGCCCATTGCCATAGAAACGGCGTGATCCACCGCGACGTCAAGCCACAGAACGTGATGATCACACCAGGTGGGCGAGCAGTTCTAGTAGACTTCGGTCTAGCAAAGCTGATGGACCCCGATGACCCACATACCCGGACGGTGATGCGAGGCCTGGGTACGCCGGAGTATGCGCCGCCTGAGCAGTACGACGCGAGGAAAGGAAACACCGACGCCCGCACCGATGTCTATTCCTTGGGGGCGACGCTGTATCACGCGCTGGTGGGAAGTGCGCCTCCGACGGTGACCGAGCGGATTGTGGATCCCAAGTGCCTGATACCGTTGCGGCAACTCAGGCCCGACGTAAGCTCGGAGACAGAGCAGGTGCTCAAGAAAGCTATGTCTCTGCAGCCGACGCAACGTTTTCAGAGTATCGATAAGATGCACGAGGCTCTCTTCGGCCAACCCCTGAGCGACACAGAGGCCGCAATCACCGAGCCGCTCGATCATGAGGCGGATGTGTCGGAGGACTCAACCCCGGAGACTGTGCTCCTGTCGCGGACGCCCTTCGCAAGGCTGCGGGTACGTCGTTGGCTGGGGGTCGCTGTGGCTATCGTTGGCATGGTGTCTCTGGCGGCGATTACACCATTGTTGGTGGGTCGGATCAACGCGGGTGGGGCGCCCACAGACACGGCCACGTCCGCGCCCACAGTCGTCGCCACCGCGACGTCCACGCACACCCCCACGGCCACACCTTCCGCCACTCCGACGTTGACGGCAAGCCCCACGTCGACACCGATCTCGTTGCGCGGCACGAGGTTGTCGGGAACATCCGATTGGCCCTATCTGCTTGAGTTGGCATCCCCGACCGCGACGCAAACGTCGACACCTACACACACGCCAAGTCCCACGTACACGATAGCGCTGCCCACGTTCACGCCCAGTCCCGTGCTGGCGACCAATACTCCGCTGCCGCCGCCGCCATCGGATTCGGATGATGAGCCACGACCTCAACCCACAGCAGCGCCGACGCAGGCGCCTCCGCCTACAGCCGCACCTACCCAGGCCCCACCACCCACGGAGGCACCGACTCAAGCACCTGAGCCCACACAACCTCGGGACACGCCATCGCCCGGATGATCGGGGACCTGCGCTAGGGTAGCTTCAATTGCCTTTTCTCCTGTTTCCAGTATAATTCGAGCGTAGCTGAAATTCATCTGCTGAGGTGCTCGGAGTTGGTACGCAAGGCTTGGAGAATTCATACCTACATCTATTGTCGCGGATTGTAGCGCGGCGGCAGAGCGCCTGCGCCGCTTCGTGCTGCAATTCGCTTCCCCCAAACCCACACTGAGTGGGTTTTTTGTTACCCTACCTGCATGGCCCCGGACGATGGAGCCGCTTCACTTCGCTCTGGGCTGGAATGGGGACTTGGATTTCAAGATCGGAAGAGAAAGGTGTCTTATGAGTGAACCCACTGTTGATGAACAAGTCGCGCTTCTGATGCACGGCACGGAGTTCGGCGACGAGCAGATCAAGAAGCACATGGAAAGAGAACTACGTGAGCGCCTGGTCGAGGCCGGCGATGCCGGACGCCCGCTGCGCGTCTACTGCGGCTATGACCCGACCGCGCCTGACATCCATCTCGGCCACACCGTCACCATGCGCAAGCTGAGGCAGTTTCAAGACCTGGGCCACCAGGCTGTATTTCTCATTGGTACGTTCACTGGCCTGGTCGGCGATCCCTCTGACAGGGACAAGGCCCGTCCGCGGCGCACGCCGGAGGAACTGCTTGAGAACGCCAGGACCTATACTCAACAGGCGTTCCGCATACTTGACCCGGAGAGGACCGAGGTGCGGTACAACGCCGATTGGCTGGCCCCACTGACCTTCGAGGATGTCATCGCTATGTCGGCCAATTTCACCGTCCAGCAGTTCCTGGCACGGGAAAACTTCTCCAAGCGCTATGATCGGGGGGAGCCCATCTGGCTGCACGAGTTCTTCTACGCACTCATGCAAGGGTACGATGCAGTAGCGCTAGAGACAGATGTCCAACTGGGCGCGACAGAGCAACTCTTCAACCTTCTGGCCGGGCGCAAGCTGCAGGAAGCCTTTGGCCAGAAGCCACAGGTGTGTCTGACCTTCCCGATCCTTGTCGGCACCGATGGCACCCTGCGTATGTCGAAGAGCACAGGCAACTACGTCGGCATAGATGAGCCCCCGGAGTCCAAGTATGGGAAGACTATGTCCATCCCTGACGCGGCAATGCGCAACTGGCTCGATCTGGCCACGCGTTGGACGCCGGACCAGATTGATGATCTCATGCAGGCAGTGGCGCAGGGTAAGGTTCACCCAATGGAGGCGAAGAAGAAACTGGCCTGGGAGATCGTATCAAGCCTTGATGGCGACGAAGCCGCCGACATGGCCGCCGCCCACTTCGCGCGGGTGCACCAACAACGGCAGTTGCCAAAGGACATGCCTGCCCTTGTGCTGGCCCAGCCGTCCAATATCGTGGACGTCATCCACAATGCGGGGTTTGCACGCAGCAAGAGCGAGGCTCGTCGACTGGTCCAGCAGGGCGCGGTGAAGTTGGACGGTGAACGGGTGACCAGCATCGACGCAGACGTCGAAGTTGAGGAAAACCGGGTGCTGCAGGTAGGGAAGCGCCGCTTTGTGCAGCTTGTCCCAGACGGGGGCACCGAGGAGGGCTAGTCGCCACTTGCAGGCCTGATATTCGATATTCGATGCCGGGCACCGGTCGTCCGATGCGGCGGCCGGTGCCCGCTGAGCGACGTATTGCCAGTTATGGGAGGTATGCTTTGAAAGATCGCGCAATCCTGTGGGTGTTCGTGGCCTTTGTCCTGGGCTTCGCGCTGCCGGTGTGCAGTTGCGTTGGGACGGGGTTCGCTGCCTTCTACTCGATGGGGCGTTTGTTCGGTGAACCCGCGCTGGCGGCAGAGGGCACCGGCCCTGCTGTGGCCGTGCTCTGGTTTGACGGAACGATCACCAGTGGCCCAGAGGAACAAATCTACACTATGCAGGGCATCACTCCTGATCGCTCGGCCAAACTGCTGGCCCAGGCCAGAGCTCTCGACGTCAAGGCCATCGTTGTGCGTGTCAACAGCCCTGGGGGCAGCGTCGTGGCCTCGGACGAAATCTACCACATGCTGCTTGACTTCGACAAACCGGTCGTCGTGTGGATGGCCGACATGGCTGCCTCCGGCGGCTACTACATCTCCTGCGCTGGCGACCACGTCTTTGCCCACCCTAGCACGTTGGCCGGATCCATCGGCGTCATCAGCCAGTTCATCACCGCTGAGGAGCTGCTGGACAAGATTGGCGTGGATGCGGTGGTCATCACGTCCGGCCCGCGCAAGGACATCGGCAGCCCCTTCCGTGGTATGACGGAGGAGGAAAAGGCGCTGTGGGAGGGAATCATCGACGAGACCTACGAGGGGTTCGTGGAACTCGTTGCGGAAGCGCGGGGTCTGCCGTTGGAGGACGTGCGCGAGTTGGCCGATGGACGTCTCTACACGGGCCAGCAGGCGCTGGAACTGGGCCTGGTGGACGAAGTCGGTACGTTGGATGATGCGATAGCAAAAGCGGCCGAGATGGGCGGTATCGAGGGCCAGCCCCGGGTGATCGAGTTGAAGCCGGCGGTCTCCTTCTTCGATCTGATGTATGGCTTCCAGGCTCGCTCCGCGATGCCGCAACTAGGGGACGTCCTGGACTGGGTGGCCGTGCCGTCGCTGCAGTTCCGCTTCGTGGGCCCGTAGAGCTCGCGTTCCCTGCGATGGGCTAGACTGGCGCTGGTGTGACGTACCATGCCGGCACCCACCCTCGCTGTCCTCCCCCGGCTTCCACGTAGAGCCATTCATCGTACCGGCCCACCAGTGCCTGCGCGCGCTCCAGATCGTCGTGGACGGTGACCAGCGCGTGGGGTGCCAGTTGGCCGACGGGCCGGGCTCTGACCGTGGGCCGCTCACGCATATTCACGTCCTGTGTTGGGGAGACAGTCATCCACATAGCGGGTGCAGGGCCGGGCTCAGTCTGTGCATAGTAGGCAGGGACATGGCCCACGGTGCCGTCTGGTAGGCGCACCTGCACCCACTCGCCCCGTTCGCCCAGTCTTGAAAGCGCCCACCGCGGGTCATCCACGACCGTCAATGGCTCGTGAGGTAGCGCAATAGCAAGCTTGCCGGTCTCTGCCGATGGGCCTCTGCGCACGTGCAGTGCCTCGGTCGTGTACAAGTGCAATGGGCCAGCCGGCTCGGGTGCGTCTGCAGTCAGCGCGAAGCTGGGCGGCTGAAGCTGGACGTACCACGCTGCGACCCATCCTCGCTGGCCTTCCTCTGTCTGCACGTGTATCCACTCGTCGTACCGGCCCACCAAAGCTCGTGCGCGTTCCGGGTCATCGTAGACGGTGAGTGGCGCGTATTGTGTGAGCCGCCTGATGAGTGAGCCGCTCAATGCGGGGCGCTCGCGCATGTTCATGTCCTCGGTAGGATACACGGTCAGCAGTCTCTCCGGCGCTAGGCCGGGCTCGGTCTGCACATACCAGGCAGCGACGTACCCCTTGAGCCCGCGTTGCCCTGAACCCGGCGCGGGAGAGGGAAGGCGCACTCGTAACCACTCGCCCCGGTCGCCCAGGGCGGCACGCGCGGCCTCTGGATCGCCCATCACTGTCAGCGGTTCGTGGGGTAGGGCAACGGCAATGCGACCGGTGCCCGTGGACGGGCCTTTGCGTACGTTCAGTGCCTCGCTCGCATAGACGCGCAGGACTTGAATGGGTTGGGGCTCTGGCGCGGGTTCGGGCGGGGCTGGGGAGGGCGGCTGGCCCTGGAGGTACCAGGCAGCCACGAAACCGGTCAGTCCATCGGCCCGCTGTACGTGGACCCACTGCCCCTGCTGCCCTAAACTGGCTCTGGCCACATCGGCATCGCCCAGCACAGTGAGCGCCTCGCCACCCGCCAGCCAGGCTAGTTGTGCAGAACCGGTCGTCTGGCCAGCGCGCAGGCGTACCTTATCGACTGTGTAGACCGTGAGGCCGCCGGGCGCGGGGACCTCGGTCTCCGCCAAGTAGGGAAGGGGATCGATAACGCCATTGGGGTACCCCGGAGTCTTGGCACCGGTCAGCTTGAGGGTGAGGTGCAAATGGGGACCGAAGGAGTGCCCGGTGTTTCCGGCCAGAGCGATCAGCTCGCCAGCGCCTACGTACTGTCCTTCTGAGACCAACGTCTTCGACAGGTGGGCATAGATGGTACGGTATTCACGCCCATCCGCGCGGTGCCGGATGCGCACGTGGAGGCCGTACGCATTGCCGTTGTTAGGCCGTATGTCGAACACCTCGCCGTCTGCGCAGGCATAGATGTTTGCCCCAACGGGTGCCTGGAAGTCGAGCCCCTCGTGGCCTGCCTGGTTGAACTTGGCATAGACCTGGGGGTTCTCGCCGAAGTACTGGGTGATGACGTGCGCGTCCACAGGCCATCGCAGCGTGAGTCGTTTCGCCATGCTTCTCTCCTATCTGGACACCCGGTGTGCACCTGGCGGGGCTGTCAGTCTAGGCGGCCCAGCGGCATACACGGGATTATACTTGTCCTATGGGGTCTGTCAAACAAGCGATGGTATGACTTGCGAATAGACAAGATACGTGGTAGAATCTTCAACGACTGGGCGACGTAGCCAAGTGGTAAGGCAGGGGTCTGCAAAACCCTTATTCGCCGGTTCGATTCCGGCCGTCGCCTTCTGAAGATGGCACCTTGAGAGACGGGCAGTCCATTGAGACTGCCCGTAGCGTATACGGGGCGGTGGCGAAACGGTAGACGCCGGGGACTTAAAATCCTCTGTCCGCGAGGACGTGTGGGTTCGAATCCCACCCGCCCTATGTCATGCCGTCCAGATTCGAGACCCGCACAGCTCGCAGGCTCCGCCACATCCCTGCGAGAGCGTAATGCGTAGAACGTAATGCGTAAGCACGTGGTCTGACTTTGCGCCTTGCGTTTTACGCATTGTCTTAGGGGTAAGCAATAGATGTTGGAGGCAAGCAAGCGTGAAGATCATCCTGACCCGTGAGGTACCCAATCTAGGGCAAGCTGGTGAAATCAAAGACGTCGCAGTGGGTTACGCCCGCAACTACCTGATCCCCCAGGGATGGGCGGTGAAGGCCACGTCTGGCGCTCAGAAGGAGTTCGAACGTCGCCGGAAGGCAGAGGAGCGTCACGAGGAACGGCTGGCGACGCGCGCCCAGATGCTCGCTGAGCGTATGAGTGAGATTACGCTCACCTTTGAAGCCAAGTCCAGTGAGAAAGGAAGGCTGTTCGGCTCCATCACGACGGCAGATATGGCCGAGGCGCTTGGGCGTGAGGTCGGCGAGGAATTCGACCGGCGCAAACACATCCTCTCTGAACCCATCCGAGAAGTTGGGGAACACATCATCTCCGTGCGTCTGTCGGCAGACGTGGTGGCCGAGGTCAAGGCCGTGGTGAAGCCAGAGGGAGGAGAACTGCCGGAGGCACCTGCAGCCTCTCCTGCTGAGGGACCTGTGGCTGAGGACGCCGCGACGCCAGAGGAGACAGCGGAGGAGCAGTAGCCGCCCGTCACCACGAGGACCGACGATGGAAACAATCGGCGTATGGCTGCGGCAAGCGCGTGAAGCCAGGGGTGCTACCCTGGAGGAAGTGGAGGCCGCCACGCGTATTCGGCCTCGCTTCCTTGAGGCACTGGAGGCAGGCGATTTCACCGCCTTCGCCGGCGGCGAAGTACAGATACGCGGCTTCCTGCGCATCTATGTACGCTACCTTGGCCTGTCGCCTGACGAGGCTATGGCCCGCTACGACGCCGAAGTGCACGGCGCTGCGTCGCTTCCCTCCAGAATGGAAGGAGCCGCGTCGCCTCCCTCTAGAATGGGTACAGCTACGCCCGTACAGGCGTCACCTGCCCGCATGGATCGTTCGTCTCCTGGCGCGACAGCGCACCAGCCTACCAGCATTCCGATCACCGCCTCGCCGCCGCGCCGAGCAAGCGCCGAAAGGCTGATGATCATAGGTCTTGCGATCATCGCGCTGCTGACGATTGTGGCGGGGGTTGGGTATCTTGTGAGCCGGCGCGGCAATGGATCTGCCGGTGCCGTCCCTACGTCCGTCGCGACTGTACTCACGGAGACCAGCCTGCCCTCCACGACTGCATTCACGCGTACGTCCCCGCTCGCTACGCCGTCATCCCCAGCCAGTCCCCAGGGTGATGTGACGTTGACGCTTGGGGCGACCGAGCATGTCTGGGCGCGCGTGACCGTCGACGGTCGTGTGGTGTTTGAGGGAATGATGGCCACAGGCCAAGACGGCAGTTGGTCGGGCCAACAAGCAATCGTTGTCGAGACCGGCAACGGAGCGGGACTTCAGGTGACGGTCGACAACCAGTCCCAGGGAACAATGTGCGGCCGGGCCCAAGTCTGTGCCCGCGCGTGGGGGCCTGCTGGTGAGATCGCTGTTCCCTAGCGCCTGGTGTGCGGTGTCAGACGCTGCGCGCACGGGGATGGTTGCCGGAAGATCGAATACGTGACGTTCAGCATTGGGCGTCCGGTCGTGGAATCCCGGTGTGCCTATTTGTCGACACGTGAGTCCATCTCTTATCCCCTGACGCCCCTTCCCCATCAGCACAGCACACAAGCAAGAAGCGAGAATGAGCAAAGCGCAACGATTCTACCTTATCTCCCTCGGCTGTCCAAAGAACCTGGTGGATAGCGCCGGGATCGCGACACTGCTGAGACGTGCCGGGTATGTTGCTGCCGACGTTCCTGAGGATGCCGACCTGCTCATTGTCAATACCTGCGGGTTCATCGCGCCGGCACGGGAGGAGTCAGAGACCGTGCTGCGGGAGCTGGTACAGGCCCGACAGCCCAGACAACGTGTCATCGCGGCAGGGTGCTACTCCCAGCGTTACCCCGATGAACTGATCGAGGCAGTACCTGGCCTCTCCGGCCTCATTGGCACGCGCCGATGGATGGACATTGTGACCCTCGCTGACAGGCTGGACACGGCGGACATTGATCGTGCGTCCGCGGACATTGATCGTGCGTCCGCGGACATTGATCGCGCGTCCGCGGACATTGGTCGTGCGTCCGCTGTCGCTTCCAACTACCGGCAGGAGCCGGTCTGTCACTTGCCGGAGGCGCGGACCGTGGGCCAGGATACGCAGGGTGTGCCCCGTGTGGCGGTGCAGGGAGCCAGTGCCTATCTCAAACTGGCCGACGGCTGCCGCCGCTCCTGTGCCTTCTGTGCCATCCCCCTGATCAAGGGGCCTGCCGTGAGCCGCCCACCCGAGGCCATCTTGGCCGACGCGAGGTGGCTGGCCGAGCGCGGCGTGCAGGAGATGCTTCTCATCGCGCAGGATACCACCGACTATGGCCATGACCTGGGTATGCATGAGGGATTGGCCGGGCTGCTGGAGCAATTGGTTGCAGAAGTGCCGCACGTGCCGTGGATCCGCTTGATGTACGCCTATCCCGGCCGCATCACGGAACATCTCATTGAGATAATGGCCCGCCACCCACAGGTCTTGCCCTACCTGGACATCCCTCTCCAGCACGCTCACCCCGACGTGCTGCGGCGTATGCACCGTCCCGCTGACGTAGAGAGAGTGCGATGCACCATAGAGCGGCTGCGGGCGGCGATGCCAGGCATTGCCATCCGCACGACCTTCCTGGTCGGCTATCCGGGCGAGACGGAGGCGGAGTTCCAGACGCTCTTGGACTTCGTGGCCAAGGTGGCGTTCGATCGGGTGGGGGTCTTCACCTACTCTCACGAGCAAGGCACCCCAGCAGCCCGCCTGGCAGACAACGTACCGCCCGATGTGAAGGAAGAACGGAGAAGACAGCTCATGGAGCTTCAACAGCCGATCTCCCAGGCCAGGAACCGGGCATTGTTGGGCGAGACGCTGGACGTGCTGGTCGAGGGGCAAGGGGACGGGATGAGCGTGGGACGCTCCTACCGTGACGCGCCTGAGATCGATGGTCTGGTGCTGGTGCAGGCGGAGTTGCCGGTCGGCAGGATCGTGCCTGTGCACATCACCGCTGCGCTGGAGTACGATCTGTTGGGCGAGCCACTGTAACCCATTGCGAAAAGATCGGGCGGCCCGCTGGCCTTCCACTGCCCCTGACAGGCAGATCCGAACGAGCCCGGCGAGCCGCCCAAAGGCTTGGGGCGACGTGCGTATTCAGTTTATCATGCTCACTTGTGCTCACCCTCCGCCCTAGGTCAGTGTCAAGACGGGTGCCCCTTCATCACCAAGGGCAGGTAGAGCCAACCTCCGGCCTGGAGGGTGACGGTGTCCCCGCCTTCTACATCCTGATCACTCGTGAGTTCGACCTCATTGACCAGCGGCCCCAGGTAGTCCGGATCCACGGCAACGACGACCGTCTCGACCCAGGTCCCCCCGGGGGCCGTGATATTGGCCGTCCAGGTGATACCCACCGTGCCACCCGGCAGGAGTAGCGTCCCGCCAGATGTCTGGTCAACTGTGACGGAAACGGGCAACGTGTCGGTGATGGTGGCGTCTAGATCCACGCCGCTGAAATTGACCACGCTTATGGTGTAGGTGAGATGCCCGCCAGGGTATACCGGATCGGGCTCAGCCACCTTGTTCACGTATACGCCGGTTTCGTCGGCACCGATATCGTAGGCGTTGCCCTGTGGGCGCGGCTGACCGTCTATGTCGTCGCTCACACCTGCGTCTGTGCCATTGTCAATGGCGGCTGACGTCAAGCCGACGTGGAAGTCGCCGCCACTTGGGTTCACAAAGGCCGGAGCGCCGTAGCGGCTCCCGTCGACGGAGATGCTGCCAGGCCCGCCCACCGTGTTACCCTCGGCCTCCCACAGCGTGGTATCTAGCGTCACCGAACCACTTCTGTCAACCCAGACTCCCCCCGGCAGACCAAAGATCGTGTTGGCGAAAGTCAGAGTCGCGGTCGGACCGGCGCTAACCATCCAGGAGGTAGTCGCGGATGTGTTGGTCGCAACGGTATTGTGCTTCAGCGTACCCTGGCTGGCGCACTCGCCCGCACAGGCAGTGTGACCGGATATGCCGTAGATGCGCACTGGCGATCCCGTGTCTGCAGCGTTCAGAGCCACGATGTTGTTGGTCATGGCGAAGGAAGCGCTGCCGACGATCTCGAGCCCTCCGCCCCATTTGGCCTGGTTGTCGAGGATCGTGTTGGCTCTGAGGGTAGCGGCGCTCCGTAGCATAGACACCCCGCCACCGGCGGCGTTCGCGGCACTGTTGCCCTGGATGATGCTGTCTTCAACCAACGCCGCGCTGTTCGCCATATGCACTCCGCCACCACCGCGCCACTCGCACGTGCCGCTGGCAGTGTTGCTCATCACTGCGCTGTTGGCGAGGGTCGGTGCGCCATACCAGAACGCCACCCCCCCGCCATACTCGGCTGCGTTGTTCAGGATGCGGCAGTTGCTGATCACCGGGCTGGCATTGTAGGCGAACAGGCCACCACCCGAGTCACTCGCCACGCTTCCGTTCTGCAGGGTGAAGCCGTCCAGTCTCGGAGACACTGTGCCTGTGATGTAGACCACGCGCCGGGCATCCTCCCCGTCCAGTGTGGTGGTGTACGTGCCGGGCAGCACCAGTGATCCAGGCCCGGCATTGCCATCCCAGCCACCGTACAGGGCGATGCTCTTGGTGATGACAAGGACGGCTTCCCCAGTGCTTGTGTACGCGCCCTGGGCCACGTAGATCGTATCCCCATCGATCGCCTGGGCTACGGCCTGGCTCAAGGCGCAGGGCTGGCCTGGTGTGCAGTCAGTCCCGGTGCCGTCGGTCGTGGCGAATAGTGCTCCTGGATTGGCGTAGGCTACATGGAACGCCCCGTCCAGCAGCAGAAGCAGCACTGCCAACAGCAGCGCGCCCGCCGCCAGACTGAGGACAACACGCGCCAGATTTGCCGCGTTCAGGTTCCTACTAACGCTCATAGTCTTACTCCTTTCGTTCACCATACGACGCACGTCGCCTAACCTATTCCATTGTATGCCCGCGGGGCACAAATGTCAATCGCCTAGATGTAGTTCAACTCCTTGGCTGCCTGTGTTAATTCATCCCGAAACTGGGGAGCGGCGATACGGATGAGCGCCCGCGCCCGCTGGCGGATCGTCTTGCCATACAAGTCCGCCACTCCGTATTCCGTCACCACGTAGTGGACGTGGTAGCGGGAGGTGACGACCCCTGCACCCTGCTTGAGCATAGGCACGATGCGGCTCAGCGTCCCCCCCCTGGCGGTGGCCGGCAGCGCGATGATAGGCACCCCTCCCTTGGATCGCGAGGCCCCATAGATGAAGTCCAGTTGCCCTCCCACGCCGCTGTATAGCTTTGGACCGATGGAATCCGCGCATACCTGTCCCGTCAGGTCCACCTCAATCGCGGAATTGATCGCCACCTGGCGATCGTTCTGCGCAATGACGAAAGGATCGTTGATGTACTCGGTACGGTGCAGCTCGATGAGGGGATTGTCGTGTGCCCAATCGTAGATCCTGTGCGTGCCTATCATGAATCCCGCCGTGATTTTGCCGGGATGGAGCGTCTTGCGGGCATTGGTGATCACACCGGCCTCAACCAGGTCGATCACGCTGTCCGAGAATAGCTCGGTGTGAATCCCCAGGTCTCGCTTGTGGTGGAGGAAGTTGAGCACCGCGTCGGGGATTGCGCCGATTCCCATCTGCATCGTTGCCCCGTCAGGGATCAGCTCGGCAATGTGCTCGCCAATCTTGAAGTGGATGTCCGAGAGCCCACCCTCCGTCATTGGCAGCTCCAGCAACGGGTAATCTACCGGCACGATGTAGTCCAGGCGGCTCACGTGGATGAAGGAATCGCCCAGACAGCGGGGCATGTTCTCGTTCACCTCGGCGATGATGATCTTGGCCGCCTCGGCCGGCGTTTTGGTCAGGCCAGTCTCGATTCCGTAAGAGCAGAAGCCGTGCTCGTCGGGTGGCGAGAGATGGACAAAGGCAACATCAAGCGGCAGAACTCCTTGCTTGAAGAGTAGCGTGAACTCCGAGAGGAGCACCGGAGTGAAATCAGCCCGTCCCTCTTGCACAGCCTTGCGCACGTTGGAGCCTATGAAGAGCGCGTTGGCACGGATATGACCCTCGATCTCCGGCGCAACGTAGTCGCTCGACCCAAGGGTGAGGGCGTGACAGACCTCGACGTTCTCCAATTCGGGGGCCCGGGCGACCAGGGCTGTTAGCAGCGTCTGTGGCACGCTACAGTTGCCGGTCAGGAAGATGCGGTCTCCGGACTTGATAGCCTCCGCGGCCTCTTCGGCGGTACATACGTGGCTCTCGTAGGTCTTCATCCAGCTCATAGTTCACTCCCTCGTTCCAGCGTAATAGGCTGCGGCCAGCGGTTCGCTCGTGACCTTGCCATCATGGGTGGCAATCCCTCGGGCCAGGGCTGGCAAGTCTTCCTGCGCTTGCTCTATGCCGACCTCGGCGATGTGGCGAATGTAGGGCCACACAGCGTTGTTGAACGCGTGGGTCGCCGTGCGTGGAACTGCCCCAGGCACATTGGGAACACAGAAATGGACCACGCTCTCCTCAATGAAGGTGGGATCTCGAAGCGTCGTAAGGCGGCTGGTCTCCACACAACCACCTTGGTCGATGCTGAAGTCCAGGATAACCGCCCCTCTCTTCATCGAACGAACCATCTCGCGGGTAACGATGATGGGCGCTCTAGCCCCCGGTGTCAGAATCGCGCCGACCAATACCTCGGCGAAGCGGGCTACGCGGGCGATGTTAAACGGGTAGGAGACCATCGTGGTGATGCGGCCGTTGAACTGCCGATCAATCTCGCGGAGCTTCTCCAGACTGTGGTCCAGGACGTGCACGCTTGCTCCCAAACCCAGGAACGTGCGGGCGGCGTTGGTGCCCAGTACCCCGGCCCCCAGGATGGCAACCCTGGCGGACGGGATACCCGGTACGCCGCTGAGCAGCACGCCCCGTCCACCGTGGTTGCTCTGGAGGAAGGTGGCGGCCAATTGAGGGGCCATACGCCCGGCCACCTCGCTCATGGTGCGCAGGACCGGCAGCGTCCCATCGTCCTCCGCGATGGTTTCGTAGGCGATAGTGGTGATGCGTTCCTCCAACAGCGCCTCAACCTTGCACCGGCGAGCAGCGGCCAAATGCATGAACCCGGCGATCACTTGGCCCTCGCGGAGCCAATCCAGTTCTTCGTCCGTGGGCCTCACTACCTTGAGCACGAGATCGGCCCGGCCATAGACCTCTTCTCCTGAATAGACGATGCGCCCTCCGGCCCGCTCGTAGTGGTAGTCGGTGAATCCGGCCCCTAGCCCGGCCTCTTTCTCGACGTAGCAGAAGTGGCCAGCACGAGTGAGCAGTTCCACTCCGCGAGGGGTTAGACCCACACGCAACTCCAGGTCTCTCCGTTCCTTCGGGATGCCAATGTTCATGTGCAGCTTCCTCCTTGTTCAGATGTAGGACGAATTCAGCTCATGGATTACCGCGAGGGTTGAGCACGGCGTCCAGAGCTAAGTGCGTGTTCGACTGGCACCTCGTGGCCAGGGCTACCTGCAACCCTCGTCGGGGAAAGATCATGTCTCAACCTTTCCTTCTTCGAACGTTGGACGGACTAGAAGCACAGGGGTGTACGCCTCTTGCAGTACTTCGCCTGCCACGTCTCCATACACCCATCTGCTCACGCCAGACAGGCCGTGAGTAGTCATGGCGATCACGTCCGCCTCGACCTCGACGGCGTGGGACAGGATTTCGTCGGCCGGCGCACCCCGTCGGACGGCGATCTGCGCAGCGATCCCCTGGCTGCGCAGCGCGGTGGCCACGCTGCGTAGATAACCCCGCAGCTGGACTTCGGCATGGTCGAGGGCGGTGGTGGCAAGTTGGAAGCCCGGCGGGTAGCTGGTCAACAGCGCCACTGTGCGTTCTCCAAGCCCAGTCGCCAGCACTGAGACAAGAAAGACACGGGGGCTTTGCGAGAACCTGCCCTGCTGCAAGGGAGTGGTCTGCGGCGCGCGGACGAGCGCTTGGACGTAGGGCAACACCTGCTCTGCCAGTTCGGAGCCGTCCAGCGGTACGACTACCCGTTGGTAGGATGCGCGGGATTGGGTGTGTTCAGCCTGCACAAGCAGCACTGGACACTCAGTACCGCGCAACACCCTGTCAGTCACGTTGCCGAAGACTCGATGACCCAGACCTGACCGCCCATGCGTGGACATTGCGATCAAGTCCGCGTCTACTTCGCCGACGAAGGTGAGGATCTCGTCTGCCGGTCTGCCAAGGCGCACGTTGACGTGGACATCCGCGGCAACCGACACAAGTGGCCCGGCAGCTGTTCGCAGATATTCCTCGAGTGCCTGCGCCACACGCTGCTGTTCCGCACGCTTTGGACGCAGGTCCACGAAGGGGGGTATTGTCCCCTTCATCAAGGGTGTCACGGAGAGCAAGAAGACCTGGCTATCTCTACCACGAATCAGCTCTGCGACATGAGGTAGCACGTCCTCGGCCAGCTCGGACCCATCTAGTGGAACAACCACTCTGTGGTACATCTTGAGATGGTAGCTAGATACAGTAGGCCAGCAACGGCCCACATCGTGCAATCGTGGACACAACTTGCATCACGGACTGATCAGATGTGCGCAAACATGCGTTGCGGGGCTCAGTTCACCGTGTTTATTATACCGTCTCAGTGTCCACGTGCAAGTTGGCGCGGAGCGCGCCCCACGAACGAAAGGGGGCCACCTGACAGCAGGCGGCCCCATGCATCATCGGATGATCTGTGGAGGCGGTTACTTCTTCCGCAAGATGATCCTGGCATCCACGACTTTCGCCCCCTGGCCTTGCTTGTAGACCAAGACAGGGTTGGCGTCTGACTCAGCGATCTCATCCTTCAGGTCTATGATCATCTGGGAGTAACAACTGATTAAACGAGCCACGGACGCACAGTCGCGCGGTTCCTCTCCCCGCGCTCCCTCCATGATCGGCGCACACTGAATGCCGGCGATCATTTGCCTTGCCTCTTCGGGCGAGACTGGAGCGACGCGGAAGGTCACGTCCTTGAGTACCTCCACGAAGATGCCGCCCAGCCCAAACATCATGGTAGGGCCAAAGGTTGGATCGTTGACCGAGCCTAGGATCACCTCGGTACCCCAGGGGGCCATCTCCTGTATGGCGATACCGTGGATATTGGCTTCCGGCTTGTATTCCTTGGCGTTGGCCATGATGGTGCGGAAGACCTCACGCACCGAAGCCGCGTCCTGGATGTTGACCTTGACGCCGCCGGAGTCGGACTTGTGGAGGATGTCCGGCGAGATGATCTTCATGACCACAGGGTAACCCATCTGTTCCGCCAACTCGACGGCCTCATCCACCGACCTGGCCAGGAGCGTCCGGGCCACCGGCAGGCCGTAGGCAGCGAACACCTGCTTTGCTTCAACCTCGGTGAGACTGTTGCGACCCTCCTCGCGTGCGTGTTCGATAGCTCTTCGGGCCTCTTCGGGATTCACGTCCGTGTAGGGCACGAAAGGCTCGGCCACCTTGGCCTGCAGGCGGGCGTACTCTCGCAACGCGGCCATCGCGTTCACCGCGACGTCCGGTGCACCATAGGCGGGGATATCGTTCTCTACCAGCCACTGCATGGACTCTTCGCACTGCTCGCCGCCGACGAACGAGACGGCGACTGGCTTGTCCTTCACCCCGGACTCGTCCACGGCCTCCTTGATGGCCCGAGCGATATCGCGTGGCTCGGTCTGAGCTGTCTCACAATACAGAACAGCCAATCCGTCTACCCAGTCATGCCTGAACGCATAGCGCACGGAGTCCTTGTACCACTCTGCTCCTGCCATCCCTGTCAGGTCCACAGGGTTCTTGGCAGAGCCGAACTCCGGCATGTGCTTCTTCAGTTCCGCCTGGACTTCCTCAGGGGCGAATCTGAGGGGGACGCCGTACCGTTCCGCGGCATCCGTCGCCAGCACGCCTACACCGCCGCCGTTGGTGATGATCAGGAGGTTATCGCCCTGCATGGGGGGTTGGAGGGAGAAAGCCAGTGTGCGATCGAATAGGTTGTTCAAGTCCAGGGCACTCACCACGCCAGCTTGCTGGAAAGCGGCTTCGTACACCTTTCCAGATCCAGCCAACGAGCCTGTGTGGGAAGCCGCGGCCGCCGCACCGTGTGCAGAGACCCCGGACTTGAGGGCGACGATGGGCTTGGTCGCAGCTTGACTTGCCTCCATGAAGTGCCGCCCGTTCTTCAGTCCCTCGATATATAGAGAGATACAGGCTACGTTCGCGTCCTGGTCCAACCACTCCACCAGGTCGCCGAAGTTGATGTCCGACATGTTGCCTATTGACACCAGCTTGTCGAAGCCGACCCGGCGGGTGTAGGTGGACGCGTCCATGGCGATGAGCAGCGCGCCGCTCTGCGACACGAGGGCCGCTTTTCCTTCCAGGGGCAGGAAAGGCGCGAACGAGTCATTATAGTTGTCGGAATTGGACAGTATACCGACGATGTTCGGTCCCAGGATCCGCATCCCGTACCGGTGCGCGATCTCCACGACTCGCTTCTCCAGCTCCCCGTGCCCGACTTCACCAAAACCGGAGGCGATAATCACCAGCCCCCTGACCCCCTTTTGGCCGCACTCCTCGACCACCTGAGGGACGAACTTGGCCGGCACGACGATGTCGGCCAAGTCGATTTGCCCTGGCACTCTCATCACAGACGGGTAGGTCTGCAACCCCAGGATTTCATCAGCCTTGGGATTGATCGGATAGATGTCGCCCTTGAAGCCACTTTCGATCAGGTTCTTGACGACTGTATGCCCGATCTTGCCCTGCGTGCCGGAAGCGCCTACCACGGCAATGGACTTGGGCCGCAGTAGGCTGTCCAAAACGATGCGATCTAGTTCCTCCATGTCTTTGTTGTACTCCTTGTTGTTCGTTTGTTGTGTGAGCGATCTGTATCGTATACCTTATTGACCCGTGCGAATTGACTCGTGCGATGCACTCGGTAACCCGAGGCAATAAGGGCAAAAGCGTACCTGCCCCAGGGAGCGATCGCCCCCTTGGCAAAGGTGGAATATGAATACCCGACGGCACCCTGGTTGCGTGATCGCAGTGTCAGGTGCTACGGCCACTCTGGCGTGGACAGGACATACGGGGTGGCTCTTTTCCCGAAAGAACTCCGTCGTATGGTCTCAATGATGCTCTGTAGTTCGGCCGCAGCGTCAGCCATATCTGGATCGTCAACTGCCGACAGAATCTCCTGTGCCTCAATCAGATATGCTCGCACGTCCGTGGGATGCGTCTTGGGCTCCAACGCTGCATCCAGCCACACGACTGCCTCAGTCGCTTCACTGCTGGCGTATACCTGGTCCCGAATCGCCACGACACGCGCCTGGGATTCTTGGCTGAGGGCTTGATCTCCTCCCACAGCGTGCCACCACGAGCCTTGCACGAAGGCCAGGCCGGTGATGCCGCACGTCAGCAAGACCAGGAGTATTCCCAGGATAGCGATCACCCCACGCCAACCCCGTCCCGGGCGGCGTGGCTCCGCTCCGTCGTGTAGTACCGTGCCCGTGTTGGTCAGCGTCATCAGGCCATCCTCCTTCCTCTGTGCCTATCCATCCCCCCAACGCCTTGCGAAGGCCCGCCTGGCACGACGAACCTCCGCAAGACGAAACAGGCCCACGATCTGACCATGATGTGACAGCTGCTACCGACGTTAGCCGCTGGCCAATGCGGCTCCTTTCTTCAATGCCTCCTTGTTCACCCCCAGTAGTCTACGATGCCGCTCCGGGAGGTGATCGTCGAGTGCCTGTTCTATTGCCTCTAACGACACGACGCCGGTGGTTTGCACCAGCGCGCCCAGGCAGAGAACGTTTGCCATACGGACGTTCCCCAGTTCGGTCGCCATGTCGCTGGCGGGTACGTAGAGTACGTGAATGTCGGTGCGCTCGCTCTTCTTCGGCACCAGCGAGCTGTTCACCACCAGCACGCCGCCAGGCTTGATCGCTGACTCGAATGCTTCCATTGAAGGAAGGTTGAGCACGATTGCTGCGCTTGGCCTGCGCACCAGCGGAGATCCGATCTCCTCGTCGGCGATGACGACGGTGCAACGGGCCTTGCCACCGCGCATCTCCGGGCCGTAGGAGGGAATCCACGTGACGTGATGGCCACTGTCCATCGCAGAGTAGGCCAGCAGTTGCCCGGCGAAGAGCGTCCCCTGCCCACCAAAGCCGGAAATGATGATCTCTTGCTGCATGTTACTTCCCCTCCTTCAGCGCCCGCACGTCGTCTGTCACCTTCGTGTCGCCCAGCGGGAAGTAGGCTACCATCTCCTTCTTGGCCCACTCCATCGCCTCTACCGGCCCCATGTGCCAGTTGGTGCTGCATGTGGACAGCACCTCGACCAACGAGAAACCCAGGCCTGCCAACTGGGCCTGAAACGCCAGCTTGATGGCTTTCTTGGTCCGGCGGATGCTGGGCACGTCGAGCACCGCCTGCCGGGTGACGTAGGCTGTACCTGGAAGCCCTCCCAGCAACTCGGCCATCCGCATCGGGTGGCCGGCCGCCACGACGTCTCTCCCCGTGGGTGAGGATGTGGTCACCTGTCCGGGAAGCGTCGTCGGGGCCATCTGCCCACCGGTCATGCCGTAGATGGCGTTGTTGACGAAAATGGTCGTGAATTGCTCACCGCGATTCGCCACGTAGACGATCTCCGCTATGCCGATGGACGCCAAGTCACCGTCTCCCTGGTAGGTGAAGACGACCTTGTCTGGACTGACGCGCTTGATCCCCGTGGCCATGGCCGGCGCGCGACCGTGGGCCGCCTCGGCCATGTCCACGTCGAAGTAGTAATATGCCAGTACGGAACACCCCACCGGCGCGACGCCGATGGTCTGTTCCCGCACTCCCAGTTCGTCCAGCACCTCAGCGATGAGGCGGTGGATGATGCCGTGCGTACATCCGGGACAATAGTGCGTGTCCGCCTTGGTCAGGCTCTCCGGACGTGTGTAGACCAGTTCCATGTCTGCAGGAATCTCAACTGTTGTCTTCTCGCTTGCCATTGTCCGTCCTCCTACCTAGCCTCGACCTCGGTGTCCAGTTGCTCCAATTCGGGCAAGATGTCGTCGGGTAGAGGGATGATGCCGCCCATTCGTCCATAGAACGCCACCGGGCACCGGCACTCGACGGCCAGCCGCACGTCCTCGACCATTTGCCCGGCATTCATCTCCACTACCAGGATACCGCGCACCTGTTGGGCCAGCTCGGACAGGCGGGCGCTGGGGAACGGCCACAGGGTCACAGGCCGCAGTAGCCCTGCCTTCATCCCTTTCTCTCGGGCCTCCCGCACAACGGTCTGGCAGATGCGACCCACGGTGCCGAACGCCACCAGCAACAGGTCGGCGTCCTCCGTGCCATACTCCTTCCAGCGCACCTCGTTGGCGGTGATTTGCGCGAGTTTCTCCTGCAAGCGCAGGTTCACTGCCTCGAGACTCTCGGCTCCCAGGTATAGCGAGGTGATGATGTTGTGCTCCCGTTCCTTTGCGCCGGTCAAGGCCCAGGACGGGCGCTCTTCCGGCGATCTGACCGGGTGCATGGGTGGCAGCTCGGCCGGCTCCATCATCTGGCCGATAGACCCGTCGGCGACGACCATAGCAATGGTGCGATATTTCTCTGCCAGGTCGAAAGCCAGCCCCACGTAATCGATGGCCTCCTGCACGTTGGCCGGAGCCAGGACGATCATGTGGAAATCGCCGTGCCCCGTTGTCTTAACTGCCTGGAAGTAGTCCCCCTGGGCGGGTTGGACGTTGCCCAGGCCTGGCCCGCCGCGCATGATGTTGACCAGCACGGCTGGCACCTCCGAGCAGGCGATGTAGGACAGGCCTTCTTGCATCAAGCTGATGCCCGGGCTGGAGGACGAGCTCATCACCCGTGTGCCGGTGCAGGCTGCGCCATAGACCATGTTGATCGACGCCACCTCGCTCTCGGCTTGCAGGAACACGCGCCCTTCCTCTGGCATTCTCTTCGAGAAGTGCTCCAGTACTTCTGTCTGGGGCGTGATTGGATAGCCGAAGAAGGCCTCGACCCCCGCCCGTATAGCAGCCTCCGCAATAGCTGCGTTCCCTTCGAGAAGTTCTTTCGCCATTATTCAACCTCCTACGCAGCTGCCGCCGCGGACACCGATCGTGCGTCCGTGCGCTTGGGCTTCCGTCTCTGCCGATACACTGTGAACACGACGTCGGGACAGATGGTGGCACACATGGCGCACCCCGTACACGCCTCTGGATCTGTCACCTCGACAGGCGGGTACCCCTTGGCGTTGAACCGCCCCTCCGCCAGTTGGAGGATGTGCGCGGGGCACACGGACACGCATAGCCCGCACCCCTTGCAGCGATCCTCTTCAACGATCACCATACCTCTTGCCTTTGCCATATTCCTCCTCCGTCAAAATGCCCACGTAAATGCGTGGGTTACGATTCGGACGGCCAGCATCTTGTTGGCACCTGGCGACTAAGACATCTTCCATCAAAATACCCACGTGAATGCGTGGGTTACGGTTCAGACCGCCAGCATCACGCTGGCACCTAGTGATTGAGTTCTCCTCTGTAAATGCCCACGTGAATGAGTAAGGTACATATCTGTCTATACAGCTTCGCAGGATGGCCGGGCATACCAAGCTCAATCGTATCATACTGCTTTCCAGATCCGCTGTAAAGTGACAAGTGTCACAAAAAAAGGGCGCGGGATGCCCGCGCCCTGCTGCTAGCCTGACCCCAATAAGGCCAGTAGGACACCTCCGGCAATCACCGAGCCTAACTGCCCGGCCGTGTTCGCTCCCATGGCGTGCATCAGGACGAAGTTCGAGAAATCCTCCTCTTGAGCAATGCGCTGAACGAGTCGCCCGCTCATGGGGAAGGCGCTGATGCCCGCCGCTCCCACCAACGGGTTGATCCGGCGGCCGGAGAGGACGCACAACAGCTTGGCGAAGAGCAGCCCCGCCGCCGTGTCTAGCACAAAGGCCAGCAGGCCCAGCAGCAGGATACCCAACGTGCGCATGTTGAGGAAACTCTGCGCGGTCATGGTGCCACCGATGGCCAGGCCCAGGAAGATAGTGGCGATGTTGATTATCTCGTTCTGGGCCGACCTGCTGAGCCGTTCCACCACACCCGCCTCCTTGAGTAGGTTGCCCACCATCAGCATCGCCACCAGCGGGGTCGCTTGCGGCACCAGAATGCCCACGATCAGCGTGACGGCCAACGGGAACAGGATCAACGCCAGATGGGAGACCTGCCGGGGGGCGTACTCCATGCGGATGCGCCGCTCTGAGCGCGTGGTCATCAGCCGCATGATGGGAGGCTGGATAATGGGTACCAGGCTCATGTAGGAGTACGCTGCGACGGCGATGGGGCCCAACAGGTGAGGAGCCAGAAGCGAAGATACGTAGATGCTGGTCGGTCCATCAATAGCGCCGATGATGCCGATGCTGGCCGCCTCGTTCAGGTTGTATCCCAGGAGCGATGCCAGCATCAGGGTGCCAAAGATGCCGAACTGCCCGGCCGCCCCCATCAGGGCGAAGACGGGCTGAGCCAGCAACGGCCGGAAGTCCATCATCGCCCCCACACCCAGGAATATGAGCAGTGGGAAGAACTCGTTGGCAACGCCAACCCGGTATAGCAGGGTTAGCATTCCATCCTCGCCGGCCAGCGCTGAGAGTGGCAGGTTGGTCAACAGGCAACCCACGCCGATGGGCAGGAGCAGCACCGGCTCGTATTCTTTGGCGATAGCCAGGTAGATGAGCAACCCACCGACGCCCATCATCACCACTTGTTCCCACCCCAAGGCTCTGATTCCTGCCAGCAATTGGGTCACATCCATTCACGGTCCTCCTGCTTCGGGCACGGTTCCCACGCTGAAACCAGGCGTTTTGAGCAATGGCACGCCAGCATTCCTATAGAGGCGCCATTCCGATGGCGCACCATCATCCCTACAAAGGCGCCATTCCGATGGCGCGCCCCTCCGATCAGTCTGCGAACGTCATCAGCAGGTCGCCGTACTGGACTTGCTGGCCGGTGCTGACGCAAACATCAGCGACGGTTCCTGCGCGGGGGGCGCGGATGCGGTTGTTCATTTTCATCGCGTCTAGCACGCACAGGTCCTCGCCGACCTCCACGTGGTCACCGGCCTGGACCGCCACGCTGACGATGGTGCCGGGCATCGGAGCGCGCACATCTTGTTCGGAAGTCGCACCGGGCTGAGCGGCGGCGGCCATCGGTGAGGCTACGGCGCGCACCGTCGAAGCGGTCGTGGGCTCGGCCGTCGGGGCGCCCCGTGCCTGTCCTTGCTCCGGTACCCACACCTGCACCACCCGCCCGTTGACCACCGCCCGAACGGGCTGGGTGTTGACGTCCTCGATCTCGACCTGGTATTCCTTTCCACCAACGGTCACCTGATAAGTGGGCATCTACCACCTCAACGTCTGATGCGTCTTGCGCTGTTCTAGCTGTTGGCCTCGGGAGTAGGCCTGCCACGGACTGGGTTCCTCCCCTGGGCGAGCTGCGTGCCAGGCGTGGATGGGATGCGCGCGCCGGGCGGCCTGGGCCAGGGCCACGGCCACGGCCACCGCCGCAGCTTGTTCTATCTGTGCCAGTTCCTCGTCCGCCGGGATAGCTCCACTTGGATCCTGCCGCCCCGGGGCAGCTCTGCTCGGCCTCCGTGCCCAGTGGGTGAGCGCAATCATCGTCATCACCAAGAGCCCGATGGCAGCGAAGGTCAACCCCATCCCTACTGTCGAAATCCACACCGTCTGGTCGAAAACTGTCATAGATCCCCCCTCCGCAGGAGCGCGGTCCTCGCGCCTGCCCTCGTGCGGCAACCGGCGCGCGCCTCTACACCGGCATGTTCCCGTGCTTCTTGGGCGGCGTTGCCCTGAACTGCTCCCGCAGCGCGCCCAGCGCAGCGATCAGCTTGGGCCGGGTCTGGCGGGGCTCGATGATGTCGTCAATGAAGCCCGCCTCCGCCGCCCGATACGGGTTGGCGAACCGCTCCCGGTATTCGCGCACCAGTTGCGCGTGTACGGCGGCAGGATCCTCTGCCGCGTTGATCTCATCGCGATAGAGGATGTTGGCGGCCCCGCTCGGCCCCATCACCGCGATCTCCGCTGAAGGCCAGGCGTAGTTGATGTCAGTCCCAAGTCCCTTGCTGCTCATCACCACATAGGCCCCACCGTAGGCCTTGCGCGTGATCACGGAGATCTTGGGCACCGTTGCCTCGATGTAGGCGTAGAGCGCCTTTGCCCCATGCCGGATAATGCCGCCGTGCTCCTGCGCCACACCGGGCAGGAAACCGGGCGAGTCTACAAATGTGACGATGGGCAGGTTGAAACAGTCGCAGAACCGGACGTAGCGACAGATCTTGTCCGAGGAGTTGATGTCCATCACGCCCGCCATTACCGTCGGCTGCTGAGCCACGATGCCCACGGCGTGGCCGCCCAGGCGGGCGAAGCCCACGATGGCGTTCTGTGCCCAATCTGCCTGCACCTCGAGAAAGGACCCTTGATCTACCACGCGGTGGATGACGTCCCGCATGTTGTAGGGGATGGCGTCGTCCAACGGCACGATGTCGTTTAACTCGGGATCCATCCGCCACGGATCGTCTTCGGACTCGACGTGGGGCGGGTTCTCTACGTTGTTGGATGGCAGATAGGAAAGCAAGCGCCGGCAGAGGGCCAGTGCCTCCGCCTCCGTGGGCAAGCTAAAGTGAGCCACGCCGCTGCGGGAGCTATGCACCTTCGCGCCACCCAGCGTCTCCACGTCCACCTGCTCTCCGGTGACTGCTCGGAGGACGTCAGGTCCGGTGATGAACGTGAAGCTTCTTTTCTCGACCATGATGATGAAATCGGTCATCGCCGGGCTGTAGGCCGCGCCCCCCGCGCAAGGCCCTAGCATGACGGATATCTGCGGGATGACACCCGATGAGATCGCATTGCGGCGAAAGACCTCGCCGTAGCCGTGGAGAGCGCGGACGCCGCCTTGGATACGCGCACCACCGGAGTCAATCAGGCCGATGATGGGGGTGCCGTTCCGCAGCGCCAGGTCCATCACGCGACAGATCTTATGCGCGTGCATCTCCGCCAGCGTCCCCCCGTAGACGGTGAAATCCTGGGCGTAGATGTAGGCCGTCCGGCCGTCAATCTGCCCATAGCCGGTGACCACCCCGTCGCCGAGATACCGCTCCGGCGAGCGGTTCAGTTCGTCGTCCCGCAGGGTGACAAACGGCTCCAGTTCGTGGAACGTCCCTTCGTCCAGGAGCATGTCCACCCGCTCGCGAGCTGTCTGCTTCCCCTTGGCGTGCTGCCGCGCGACCCGCTTCGGCCCGCCACCCTCCAATGCCTTCCGGCGCAGTTGTGCTAGCTTGTCCAGACGTGGGTCACTCATGCGTCCCTCCACAGGGCGCGATTCCGCGCCCCTACGGCCTGCCCCATTTCCCCCTACCAACCTGCCAGTTTTCCGATCTACCTCGCCCTTGCAACTTGCTCCCCGACATCACTGACTTCCAAACGGCTGTGCCAGTTGCCCCAACCGCGTCTCGGTCTCCGCCAGCGCTTCGTCCAACTGCTCCACGTAACCCACGATGGGCGTGTCGGCGATGGGGATCTCTATCGGCACATCCAGTTCCAGTGGTACTGTCGTAGCGATATCCACCGTCTTGCTGACCGGCACGGTGAATTCCATGTCCACCGGAAACACGGTCCGGATGGGTACCTTCAGATCGTAGGACGTAACGCCCAGGTCAATGGGCACGACGACGGTGGTGTTGATTGGAATCGTCATCTCGATAGGTACGGTGATCTCTTCGTTGAACGGAATGCTGGCCGCGATCGGTATCTCCTGGTCTATCTCGAAGACGTAGGAGAAAGTGTCATCCCCGACGCCGGAGACCATATCGCGGGCTTCGGACACCGCTGCCAGGGCGGCCTGCTGTGCCCGTTGCAGCGTGAGGATAATCGCAGCGTTGAGTGCCAATGATGTCAGTGTCAGCATGGTCAACAGGATCAGGATAACTACATAGATCTTCTTCACCGGTGAACTCCTTTTCTAGACACTTGCCGGATGGGTATCTGCCTCTATCCGCGACCGGGCGGGTATAAGACCTATCCCGCTTGCATCGCGGTGTCTGATTCTACCTTGCCTTGCCCGCTCATGCAAGTGCTCGCGCGTCTGGGAGCGGCTGCCGCGAAATCTGTGCGTGTCGCAGGTGAGAGGATGTATCGCTATCGAGCGTCGGCCTGTTGTCTGGAACGGAACGCCCGCGCCTCCATCACGGAGGCGCGGGCGTCGTGTCCCATATGTAGGTCGGCTTTCCATAGCCGACGGTCTTCTCAGATATGGAATCGCTACTAGTGCTACTCAGTCAGCAGGATGCGCAGGCTGCTCGAATCGGGCCGGGCGGAACTTGTATCCGTACACGATTGCCCCTTCGTCGCCGTCAACCTGCAACTTGCGTGTCACCATCTCCACCGGCATCCCGACGCGGACGTGATCGGCGTCCACGTCGGTGAGCTGCGCGGTGACCATCGGGCCTTCCTCTAGCTGCACCAAGGCCACCGTGTACGGGGCGAACTCCTCGAAACCCCGGGGTGGGTGGAAAACTGTGCTGTAGGAATAGATTTCCCCTCGCCCGCTGAAGACCAGCGGGGTTTTGGCGGGTGCCTCGCACTCCGGGCAGACGTCACGGGGCGGGAAGATGCGGGCACCGCATTTCTCGCATATCTCTCCAACGAGACGATAGCGCTGCTGTTGAAGTCTCCAATTCCTGGGAATACTCATAAGTTTGCCTCCTGTGAATGAACTCGGATTGTCACGCATTCATTCTCTCAAGAACGTGCGTGGTGACAGTCGCGCCGCTGCCGCCGATGTTCTGCGCCAGTCCGATGCGCGCGTCCGGCACCTGGTTGGCTCCGGCTAGTCCGCGTAACTGTTGCACCGCTTCGACTACCTGGTAGACCCCAGTGGCCCCCACGGGGTGTCCCCGTGCCTTGAGCCCGCCCATAGTGGCCACGGGCACGCGGTCCTTGATACCGATCTCCCCATCCAGCGCCAGCCGAAGGCCCTTACCCTTTTCAGCAAATCCGGCCGCCTCCAGGCTGAGCGCTGCCATAATGCTGAAGGCGTCGTGGAATTCGAACACATCAACGTCCTCTGGCTCGATCCCTGCCTGTTGGTATGCCCGGCGTGCCGAAAGGATGGCCCCATCTAGCACCAGGGGATCGCGCCGGTCGTGCAGGGCCAGGGTATCAGTTCCTACGGCCGAACCGGCAATACGGATTGGCGCAGCCGAAAACGCGTGTGCGGCCTCTGCTGGCGCCAGCACGACCGCTGCAGCGCCGTCGCAGATTGGAGAGCTGTCTAGCAGACTGATGGGGTCGCAGATTACCTTCGCCTTGGCGAAGCGCTCAGCCGTGACCGGGAAACGGAACATCGCGTGCGGGTTGTTCACTGCATTCCGGTGGGCGTTGATGGCGAAGGGGGCGAAATCCGCGCGGCTGTAGCCGTATTCGTGCATATAGCGCCGCATCAAGAGCGCGTTGATGGCGACGAAAGAAGCACCTTGCGCGGCCTCGTAGTCGCCATCGGCCGCCATCGCCAACGCGGCGGTTGTGTCGGGCCCGAGCGTGTCGGTCATTTTCTCTACCCCGACCACGATGGCGACGTTCGCCAGCTCACCGGCGACGGCCACGTAGCCCATCCGCAGTGCCGCCGCTCCGGAGCCGCACGCCGCCTCGATCTTGAAGGCCTCAATCCCCCGCAGCCCGGCGAAGTCGGCGATCAGTGCCCCTAGGTGTTCCTGTCCGTCCAATTCCCCGGACAGCATGTTGCCTACGTAGAGCATGTCGGCCTGCGTCACGCTCGCGTCGGTCATCGCAGACTGGAGCGCGTGCAGCGCCAGGTGCCGCAGGCTGACGTCCCAATGTTCCCCTACTTCCGTCTGTCCAACCCCGATGATGGCCACGTCTCTCATTGTCTCAGCTTCCTGGTGAACCGCGCGTAGGTCGCGTAGTCGATCTCGACGCGCCGGGCGATGTAGTCACGGGTCTTCGGTGCTCGCTCCCGGCGGTCCAGGATGGCGTCCCGCGCCCGGAGCGAGAAGGCGTCCGATCCGGCACCGGAGCCGTAGCTCACCAGCAACACCCGTTCCCCTGGTTTGACCACGTCCAGCACCGCGGTCATGCCGATCAGCGAGGAGCCGGCGTACGTATTGCCGATCTCGTTGACCAGGAGCCCTGGCGTGATCTGTTGCGGCGTGAAACCCAGTTGCCTGGCCACCGTCCGTGGAAACTTGGCGTTGGGCTGGTGGAAGATGGCATAGGCGTAGTCGGCCGGCCCTGTCCCCAGTGCCTGCATCAAGCCCTGAGCGGCAGCCGTGGCGTGCTTGAAGTACGCTGGCTGGCCCGTGAACCGGCCGCCGTGTGATGGATAGTGCTGGTAGGCCCGCCGCCAGAAGTCCGGGGTGTCGGTGGCGAAGGAGAACGAGCCCTCGAAGACTGCCAGGGCCTCCTCTGCCGGGCCGACCAGGTAGGCCCCGCCCCCGGCGCTGGCCGTGTATTCCAGTGCGTCGCCCGGGCGTGCCTGTGCTGTGTCCATTCCGATAGCAAGCGCGTAGCGCGCCATGCCTGATCCCACGAAGCCCAGCGCCGCCTGTAGCGCCTCCGTTCCGGCCTTGCAGGCGAACTCGAAGTCACCAGCCTGCGTGTTGGGCGTGGCCCCGATGGCCTCGGCCACGATGGTCGAGGTTGGTTTGACGGCGTAGGGATGGGATTCACTCCCGACCCACACGGCGCGGATGAGCGCCGGGTTCGCGCCATCGGCGCGGGCCAGCGCGTTACGGGCCGCCTCGATGGCCATGGTCACGACGTCTTCGTCCGGGCCAGGCACGGATTTCTCCCTGATTGGCGTGCCCGCCTGTCCACCTGCCCACACGCGAGCCACCTCTGTGGCAGGCAGTCGGAACCGGGGAACGTAGGCCCCGTAGCCGATAATGCCGACCTCATGGTCTGGTTTCAGAATCATAGTTGTGTCGTTGTTCGTCATGTCCCGCTTATTCCACGTCGGGGCGCGGTGCCCGTGCCCTTCCCTGCCTCGATATCGAGTGCTGGATGCTCGACCCTCAAGCGGTGCCCTCGCGGGTTTCCGAGAGAATGGCCGCGGCATTGTCTGTTCGGATCACACCCGCGTCCGTCATGCGCTGCACGACTAAGTCGATCTCGTGCTCGCGTGCCCCGGCGGCGATGGCCACCTGTCGCGCGTGCAGCCGCATGTGGCCGCGCTGGATGCCCTCCGTCGCCAGCGCTCGCACCGCCGCCAGGTTCTGGGCCAGACCGACCGCCGCGATGATCTCCGCCAGTTCGCGGGCGCTTTGCACACCGAGGATCTTGAGCGCTACCTGTGCCGTAGGGTGTACGCGCGTCGCGCCTCCCACAATGCCCACGGCCAGCGGCATCTCCAGCGTGCCGACCAGGTTGCCTTCGACGTCGCGTGCCCAGGTGCTCAGGCTGGTGTAACGGCCTGAGCGGGCGGCGTAGGCGTGGGCGCCGGCCTCAACCGCGCGCCAGTCGTTTCCTGTGGCGATCAGCACTGCGTCCACTCCGTTCATGATGCCCTTGTTGTGGGTCGCGGCGCGGTACGGGTCGGCGGCGGCGAAGGCCCAGGCCTCGACAATGCCTTGCGCCACCTGCTCCCCAGAGAACCCGTGGAAAGCCAGCGCATCCGCCCGGATGGTACAGCGCGCCCGTGCCAGACGGCGGTCAGCCAGATTCGACAGAATCCGTAGTCCCACCCGCCCGCCGGTGATCCGCTCGACCCGAGGGGCCAGCGCTTCACAGGCCGTGTTGACCGTGTTGGCTCCCATCGCGTCCCGGCAGTCGAAGATGAGGTGCATCACCAGCATCGGACCCACCGGCGTATGTTCTAGAACACGCACGTCCAGATCCCGCGCCCCACCG
The DNA here is from genome assembly GCA_964649415.1 of uncultured Anaerolineales bacterium. GTDB lineage: Bacteria > Chloroflexota > Anaerolineae > B4-G1 > B4-G1 > CAZYSK01. The sequence goes on along the minus strand of CAZYSK010000017.1, from coordinate 17,822 downwards.
CCCAAATCGACGATAACGGGATCGACCCTGTCTGCCAGAGCCAGCAGTTCCTCGCGCGCCGCCAGCAGGTCGAAACGGGCAGACCAAGGATCGGCGATGTCGAGCACCTGCAACTGGCCGATCATCTCGGGCGCGCTCGTGCTTGCCAGAAATCCCCCGTCGGCGCGGGCCAGTTTGGCAGCGAAGGAGGCGCCTGCCACGACCGAGGGCTCCTCAATGGCCATCGGCACCAGCACGTCGCCTCCGTTGATCACGAAGTTGCTTGCGATTCCCAGCGGCAATCCGTACAGGCCGACCACGTTCTCAATCATCTGATCGGCCCGTGCGGCGTTCAGTCCCATCGCGCCGCGCAGGATCGCTGCCTCGTCCGCTGTCAGTTCTGCCCACTGGGCGATCTGATCAATTCGCTCTGCCAGAGGGCGTTTGTACAGGCCGGCTAGACGCGAGGACTTCGTCACAGGTTCTTGTTTGTTCGTTTCACACCTCTCCGTCTCTCTGGCCTCATTCGATGCGCGAAAGCTCGATGAATCTCTCACAATACACACTCAAGCCGCCGGGCAAGCGAAAGACCCCGGCGGTTGCAGGCTAAAGTATACCACCGAGGCCCTATCAAAACCTATCAAACCGGCAAATCAGCAAACTGACAAATCAGAAAGCCGGCAAGTCAGCAAATTGGCAGGCAGGCCCTATCCGTCTATACTGTCTATGAAGCTCTCTAGTGTGCGGCCACCGTGCACGCGCAATCGTGGCATCTCAAACAGCATGTCCACCGTGTGGACGCTGCCCCAACTGGTCGTCACGGCTCCCCAGTACCCCGCCGATTTCAGGACCGCGATGACGTTGGCGTCGTAACGGCCTGACGGATAGCAGAAGAAGCGTGGCATGCGGCCGGTGTGGTAGTGTATCGCCTCTTGAACGCCCCGGATTTGGTACACCAGGTAATCGTTCGAGCGCCCGCGCAGATCGACGTGGTCCCGCCCGTGGGCCTGAATATCCATCCCCGCGTCCGACATCTCCTTCATCTGCGCCCACGTCAGGTAGCTCGGCGCTTCGAAATGGGCCGGTGTAGCCAGCACGAAGAACGTGCCGCTGAAGCCATAGTCCAGCAGGAGAGGGAACACGACCTCGTAGGCGTCTACGTAGCCGTCGTCGAAGGTGAGGACGATGGGCTTCTCAGGCAGCGGGTATCCCTGCGTCAGGCAAAGATGCAGGTCGGTCAGGGTGATCGGGTGGTAGCCTGCCTCGGCCAGATACCGAAGCTGAGCCTCGAAATCTGCCGGCGACACGGTCAGATCGCGGCGGTATCGATCGGGGTTGGGAGGGAGTTCGGAGACGTAGTGATACATCAAGATGGGAACCCGCGCCTGATCAGGTAGGGAGATCGGGGTAGGCGTCTCGTTTTGGATTCCGCCGTCAGTGTTGGGCGCGGCGATGGACAGCTTGTGAGAGGATGAACCACCCGACTCCGCCGTTTCAACGGCCTGGGGGACCTCCCAATCCGGGACTTCCCAGCGCCCGTACACCGGCCTGGCGATGAGCAGACCCAGGCTGGCGGCCAAGGTGAGCAGACAGCTTGTCACGGGGCTGAACCGAATGTAACGATGTGTGGGGGACGGATGTATCTTGTTGGACATAGACAATCAGGATGCCCCTTGCAGCGCCAGAGGCCGGGCAAAGCATAACCGATACGGCACAATCTGTCAAGCTGTCGGGCGCGTGTGTGCCTGGGAATGCAGCCACTTCTCGAGGGCGATCTGGGTGGCGTGGAAGGCCAGTGGTGGGAGATCGTCGGGTGCGAAGAAAGCGACCCTGTCCGCGTCGTCGTCGGCTTTCGGCGTGCCCCCCACCAGCCGGGCCAGAAAGATGATCACGATGTCCGCGCCGCGCGCGTGCTCCTGCCCTGCGATCACGTCAAGCAGGCCTGTGATCTCGACGTCTAGCCCTGTCTCCTCGCGGCACTCGCGCACCGCGGCCTTTGCCGGGCTCTCGTCGAAATCCACGAATCCGGCTGGGAAAGTCCATCTACCCTGGCGTGGACCCAAGCGCCGGCGGACGAGGAGCACCTCGCCTTCGTGGGTCACGAGCACGCCGGCAGCGACCTTGTGGTCGCGGAAAACGATGGTGTCGCAGCGAGGACAATAGCGCCGCGTGCGCCCGAAGGCCTGCCGGTCCTCGAGTGCGCCGCCGCAGTGCGGGCAGTAGTTCAGCGTCAGGCGTCTTGACAAGCTGGCGTCTCCTAGCCTCGCTTGTGGCGAGGTGGACTCTGACCGTCCGCAGTCGACGCCCGCTGCGCCCGGCGCCAGGCCCACACGGTGACCAGCCCCAACCCCAGCGTGAGCAGGCCCAGGATGACTTCCGCTATCCGCCACGGCGAGATCGCGCGGCGTGCCAGGGGCTGGCTCGCCAAGGCAAGCCCTTCTTCCGCCTCGGATGCGCGGTCAGCGTCCGCGGTCGCACGATCACTGTCTGCTTCCGTCGCCGCCTCATCTGCCGCCTCCCCAGCCTTCACCCCCACCTCCGCCGCCTTGTGCGGGCTTGCCGTCGCTGCCGGGGTAGGCGGTTCCTCGATGGGAGCGCCGCCTGCCGCCGGCGGCGCGGCGGTGCTTGCGTCGGCCCCTGTCTCCTCGGCGGGCTCTTCTTCCAGTGTCTCAGCCGCTTCGGCGGGCGCTTCAGCGATGGCCTCGACCGGCGCTTCGGCGGGTTCCGCTTTCGGTGCCTCTGTCGGCATTGGGAGGGTCGTCGGTGCGGGCATCGCCCGCTCGGCCTCAGCCTCCACTACGACAGTTGCCGCTGCTGGCAGGGGCTCCATGGCCGCCTGAGGTGCTTCGGCCTCAAGCGCGGCCTCGGGTGCTGGCGCGAAGGCGCCCATACGCGCACCGGCAAACAGGAGGTCGCCGGCCAGAATGACGACGAAAAGGAGGCTGCTGACGGCCGTGGCGGCCGTCAGGAACGGCGCTGCCCAGGCACGGCGGCGCCGTCCGGCGGGCTGTGGGCGGGCGGAGACGGGCTGTCTACGGACGGCCTCCTGCGGCAGGATGAAGTTGCGCGGGACCGGGACAGGGGGCAAGTCGCGCACCAGTGCCACGGTGCGGCGCAGCGCGTCCAGCTCGGCCTTCAGCGCCGGGTCAGCCGCCAACCGTGCCTCCAGGCGCGCCTGTTCTTCAGCGCTTAATTGGCCGTCCAGATATGCCGAAAGCAATTCGTCGCGCTGCTCTTGTTCTCCTGTTCGCCTTCCAAACATGCGTGACATGACAGGTCCTCTAACACTAAAGACGGTAGCGCGCGGGCAAAAGTTCCCCTTGGGAGCGCAGGTAGTCCCTCAGCTTGCCCCTCGCGCGCGCTAGGCGTGATTTCACCGTCCCCAGAGACACGTTCGTCGCTTCGGCGATCTCCTGATAGCTGAATCCCTGCACGTCGGCGAGCACCAGTGTGATTCGCTGGTCGGGCGGGAGCGTCTCGATGCCGCCCTGGATCATGTGGGCCACCTCCCGCCGCTCGGCGTGTTTCTCCGGCCCCTCGCTCCCGTTGATCAACGCCGGGTTGGCCTCCTCGTCCATATCCTCGCCAAAGTCCTCAAATGACGTGGTTGGGCGGCGCTTGCGACGGCGCAACTCGTCGTAGCAGCCATTGGCGGTGATGCGCATCAGGTAGGACTTGAAGGAACCACCCCGGAATCTGGGCAGGCTCTGGAAGGCGGAGATAAAGGCTTCCTGTGTGACGTCGTCGGCCGAGGCCGGGTCGCCCATGATGCGATACGCGAGGTTGTAGACCTGCTGCTGGTATGCCAGCACCAGTTCGTTGAAGGCATCTACCTTGCCTTGTTGGGCAGCATTGATCAGGCTCGCTTCGTCCATCTGTGCGCGTTCAGGTATCCTCTAGGACGCAGATGAACGCGGGTAGACGCTGATGCTTGGTCCTATCTGCGAAGCCCCGCGTGAATCCGCGTCTGGCATAGTCGTAGTCAAGGGATGTCTATTATACCAGACCCGTGGAAAAACGGGAGTGGGATGCAGGAGACAGCAGAAGGAGCGAGCAGGGATGCTCGCGGTCCGAGGGATGAGCAGGAAGCACCGAAACCAGGTTTTTTCCGAAAAACCTGGTTTCTTGGGAGGCAAGGTGCTGGAGGGAGAAAGGGCCTGTGACTGACCACGCATGCAGTCCTTGGAGGCGTTTCCCGGGCTACTCGTTTCTGCGAAGCAGGACTCTGATGGTCTCCGGTGATGGGAGCCTGACCGGCTCCAGGTCCCAGGTTGCCCGCACCTGGTCGAGGTCTTTCTGCGGGACCTCCAACGCCAGGCCGCAGGCCAGGACGTTCTCGAAGGCGGTTTGGTATCCGGCCGGGGCTCGTTCGAGGCGGCGCTGTGACATCATCAACTCGAAGATGTCCACACCTTCGGGGCAGGCCTCCTGACAGCGCCAGCAGGAACTGCACAGCCATACGGAGTAGTCGCTCGTGTCTGGGTCGGCCATGAAACTGACGATTGCGTGGCCTCCCACCATCTCGGCGGGGCAGACGCTGACGCAGGTGCCGCACTGAACACAAGACGTGGGGTGTTTCATCGCTAGTCGTCGCTCCCGGACGTCTTTCTAGGCAGGCCCAGCTCGTCCACTGGAAGTCCCATCGCCAGCCCAATCAGTTGGGGCAGGAGCACCGCCCGCCGGCGCAGGTCTGTATCGTCGTTGACGATCAGCCGCTGGAAACGGCGCAGCAGCAAATGGCAGTTGCCACAGCCATGGACGAGCAGGTCGGGGTCGGGGCCTTGCACCGCTTCCAGCTTGCGCCGCCCGGCCGCCAGTGCCAGGTCTGGGTCGGTCAGGTAGAACGTCGCGCCGCAGCACTCGTCCTCCCCCCCGTACTCCACGACCTCCGCGCCGGTCAATTCGACCAGCCGGCGCATGCTGCGGGGTTGCATCGGATCGTCGAGCCCCTCGGCCTGGTCTGTGCCCCACCCCATGACCGTGCCCGGACGGAAGACCTGGCACGGGTTTGTGAGGGCCACGCAGAGGGAGAGCGGCCGCACGATGCGCGAGCGCAGTTCCTCCTCCCGCTCGATCAGCACCTGTATCAGGTGCTTCACCGTGACCTGGCCGTGGACTGAGAGGCCCAGCGGCTCAAGGCGGCGGTTCGCCTCGGTGCGTACGCTCGGCTCTTGCAGTGCGAGGGCGCCGCGGGTGAGCGTGTTGGTGCAGCCGCCGCACACAGTCACGACCGTGTCGTGTCCCATGTGCTCGACCAGCGCCAGATTGTAGGCGGCCACGTACACCCAGTCGGTGGTGAAGGACTCGAGTACGGGCGATCCGCAGCAGGCCGCCTGCTGGACAATCTCCAGCTCGACCCCCAGCGCCCTCAGCACAGTGCGTGTCGCTAGCTCGTATTCCGGCATGCGCTGGAGCACCAGGCACCCGGGATAGAAGGCCAGTTCAACTGTCAAATGTCAAAGTCCAGCCGCTATCTCGCTGGCGACGTCCTCGGCCAGCTTGAGCGCTCGGAGACCATCCGCGCCCGGCACCTGGCTGGGCTGGCCCTCGCGCACGCACTGTGCGAAGTGGCGGATCTCCAACATCAGCGGCTCGAACATAGGCACGTGGATGCGTTCAATGACGCTCTCCTGGCGGTACTTGGTGACGTGCTGGTTGTCGAGATACTGGGGAAAGGTGCGACGATGGACCATCACGGTTTTCCTGAGCAGGTCGGCCTCGACGTACGCTCCATCGGCGATGACCTCGATGGCCCTGACTTTCTGCTCTGTGACGCGCGAGGCAAACAGTGTGGCGATGGGGCCGTCTACGAAAGACAGGTTGGCCACCGCGTGGTCCACCCCGCCGGTGTGGATAGACCGCCCCCAGACGGCGATGCCCTCCAGTGCGGATCCAACCAGATCCAGCGCCAGGTCGAGATCGTGGATCATCAGGTCACGGATCACGTCCACGTCTGTGTTGCTGGTGTCGAAGGGGCTCAGCCGGCGCATGTTGACCCCCACCATGTGCATATCCTCGGTCACGTGCTTGAGTTCGATGTAGGCCGGGTTGAAGCGCTCGATGTGGCCAACCTGCAGGATCAGGCCGCGCTCATCGGACGCTTGCACCAGTTCCTGGGCTTGTTCGACGGTCTCGGCAATCGGCTTCTCGACCAGTACGTGCAATCCCTGTTCGAGGCACTCCGCGGTCAGCGCGTAGTGGGCCGGCGTGGATGCGGCGATCGTGACGGCATCCACTTGAGCCGTCATCGCCTGACGGTCGGCGAAATAAGCGGTCTCGTAGCTTTCTGCGACCTTGCGTCCACGCTCCTCGTCCAGATCCGCTATGCCGACCAGTTCGACGCGGGGTAGGTTGGCACACACGCGGGCGTGTCGTTCGCCCATGACGCCGGTGCCGATGACGCCTATGCGTACAGTTTCCATAATGTAGTCTTCCTTTCAAGATTGGGCAGGTACATCGGATTGGGACAATCCGCCGGATTGGGACAATCCGCCGGATTGGGACAATCCGCCGGGTTGGGACAATCGGCACCTGCCCCTACAGTCAAGAAACCAGGTTTTTGGCCAAAAACCTGGTTTCTACGTCGTAAACTCGTTGATTGCCTCGACGATGCGATCCAGGTCCGACTGAGATACGGCCGGGTGGATGGGCAGCGAGAGGACTTCTCGGCTGGCTGCCTCCGCATGGGGCAGCGCGTCTTCGTAACCGAGGGACCGGTAAACGGGCTGGTGGTGGATGGGGTGCGGGTAATGGATTGCCGGGCCGATGTTTCGCTCTCTCAAGTGGTCATAGAGGGCCTGCCGCTTGTTGTCCGCGACGCGGATCGTGTATTGGTGGAACACGTGGGTCCGGTCGGGACGTGTGACAGGCACGCCCACACCCTGCAGCCGGTCGCTCAGATACCGCGCGTTCGCGATACGCCTCTCGTTATGAGATGGCAGTTTGCCCAGTTGGGCCAGACCGATGGCGGCCTGGATGTCGGTAGTGCGGAAGTGGTAGCCCAGGATGTCGTGTACGTAGCGCTGCGACTGGCCGTGGTTGCGCAGCAGGCGCAGCCGTTCGGCGAGCGCCTCGTCATTCGTGGTGATGATGCCTCCCTCGCCGGTGGTCATGTTCTTCGTCGGGTAGAAGGAGAAGCAGCCTGTGCCGAAGCTGCCCACTACCTGGCCCTCGAACGTCGCACCGTGCGCCTGGCACGCATCTTCAATCACGATCAGGTGGTGGCGATTAGCGATGTCCATGATCGCCGCCATGTCGCAGGGCTGCCCGTAGAGGTGCACGGGCAAGATGGCGCGTGTGTGCTCGGTGATCTTGTCCTCGATGGCTTCGGCGTCTATCAGGCAGGTGTCAGGTTCGATGTCCACGAACACCGGGCGTGCGCCGACGAAGAGGGCGCAGTTGGACGAGGCGATGAAGCTGAATGGCGTCGTGATCACCTCGTCACCGGGGCCGATCTCGTAGCCCATCAGCGTCAGCCACAGGGCGGCCGTGCCAGAGGCTACGGCCACCGCGTGTTTGACGCCACAGAGTTCGGCGAAGCGAGCCTCGAACTCGGCCACGCGCTTGCCCTGTGCCAGCATGCCGGATTCCAGCACGGCCATGACGGCGGCTTTCTCCTCGTCGCCCATCTGTGGCTTGGCGATGGGTATGAAGGGACCTTCAGAAACTGAAGCACTCATTGCAGACCTCGCATTTCCATTGATGGTTTTCCAATTCAGTCAGTCGTCGCCCGCAGTAGCACACGTAGCCGTCCATGCGGGCTGGATTGCCATATACCAGGCCATGGGCCGGCACGTCACGCGTGACCACCGCGCCAGCGCCCACCAGGGCGAATTCCCCCACGGTCACGCCGGGCAGGACAACCGCGCCGGCACCGATGGACGCGCCGCGCCGGATCAGAATCGGGCTGACCGCCCAGTCCGCATCGCCCTTGAGCGATCCGTCGGGGTTGATCGCGCGGGGCAGTTTATCGTTGGTCAAGATCACCCCAGGGCCGAGAAAGACCCCGTCCTCGACGGTGACGCCGTGGTAGACGAAGACGCCGTTCTGGATTTTGACATTATCGCCGATTACGACGTCAAAGTCAACATAGGCTCCCTTGCCGATGATGCAGTGGCTGCCGATCTGGGCGCGCTCTCGCACCTGGACCTGGTGCCAGACCCGTGTGCCGGGGCCGATGATCGCCTGGGGCGAGACCTCGGCACTGGGATGAACAGAATATGAATCCTGTGCCATAGCATGCTCCTTTACCTCGTCTTCTGTGATGTTACATTGTGTGTCCCACAGCAGTGGGGCGGCACTGGTGCCGCCCCACTGCTTTCTCCAAGGGCGTTGGGAGTGACGTCTATCCTCGGGTAGACGCCTGCCTTCGGCAGGCCCCCACTGGGAGTAGACGCCTGCCGAAGGCAGGCCCCTACTGGGAGTAGATGCCTGCCGAAGGCAGGCCCCTACTGGGAGTAGACGCCTGCCGAAGGCAGGCCTACTCCGGGTCAGCGGATTAGTTGCTCACCATAGGCACGAATGTGGAATAGGTGACCTCATTTGGCCAGGGATCGCCGCCGTCGGGGATGCCGTCGTCATCGCTGTCCCAGTCGTGGGGATCGGTATCTTTCTGATACTCCTCAAGATTGGTCAACCCGTCGCCATCCGGGTCAGCGTTGGCGTCCGTGCCGTCCAGCGGATCGAGCCCGTGATCCACCTCCCAACCGTCCAGCATCCTGTCGTCGTCGCTGTCGCTGTCGTTGGGATCGGTATCGTTCTGATACTCCTCAAGATTGGTCAACCCGTCGCCGTCCACGTCCGTGTGGCCATCGACGTCATTCAGCGGATTCAGCCCGTTGTCTACCTCCCAACCGTCGGGCATCCCGTCGTCATCGGTGTCCGCTTTGCCCGGTTCCGTGCCGTAGATGTTCACCTCGTCGCCGTCCTCGAGCCCGTCGTCGTCGCTGTCCACGTCGTTAGGATCGGACCCGTGCTCGTGCTCCTCCAGGTTGGTCAGCCCATCACCGTCCAGATCGTCGTCGGCGTCGCCGTCGTCCAGCGGGTTGAGTCCGTGGTCTACCTCCCAACCATCCTCCATCCCGTCGTCGTCGCTGTCCTTGTCCTTCGGATCGGTGTGGTATGTGTTTACCTCGTCGCCGTCGTCGAGCCCGTCGTCATCTGTGTCCGCGTCGCCCGGTTCCGTGCCGTAGACGTTCACCTCGTCGCCGTCGTCGAGCCCGTCGTCGTCGCTGTCCACGTCGTGTGGATCGGACCCGTGCTCGTGCTCCTGCAGGTTGGTCAGCCCGTCGTTGTCTGGGTCATCGTCGGCGTCGCTGTCGTCCAGCGGGTCGAGTCCGTGATCCACCTCCCAACCGTCCAGCATGCCGTCGTCGTCGCTGTCTTCGTCATGAGGATCGGTCCCGTTCTCGTACTCGCCCAGATTGGTCAGCCCGTCCTCATCCGCATCGCCGCTGGCATCGCTGTCGTCCGCCGGGTTGAAGCCCTCACTCGCCTCCCATCCGTCCGGCATGCCGTCGTCGTCGCTGTCTACGTCGTGCGGATCGGACCCGTACCCGTGTTCCTGCAGGTTGGTCAGCCCGTCGTTGTCTGGGTCATCGTCGGCGTCGCTGTCGTCCAACGGGTCGAGTCCGTGGTCTACCTCCCAGCCGTCCAGCATCCCGTCGTCGTCGCTATCGTCGTCGTTCGGGTCGGTGTTGTGTGTGTTCACCTCGTCGCCGTCGGTGAGGCCGTCATCGTCGCTGTCATCGTCGCTCGGGTCGGTGTTGTGCGTGTTCACCTCATCACCGTCGGTGAGGCCGTCGTCGTCGCTATCGTCGTCGTTCGGGTCGGTGTTGTACGTGTTCACCTCGTCGCCATCGGTGAGGCCGTCGTCGTCGCTGTCGTCGTCGCTCGGGTCGGTGTTGTGCGTGTTCACCTCATCGCCGTCGGCGAGGCCGTCATCGTCGCTGTCGTCGTCGTTTGGATCGGTGTTGAGCCCGTGCTCCTGCAGGTTGGTCAGCCCGTCGCCGTCCGGGTCATCGTCGGCGTCGCCGCCGTTCAGCGGGTCAAGGTTGTGCTCTACCTCCCAACCGTCCAGCATCCCGTCGTTGTCGCTGTCCGGGTCCTTGGGCAGCGTGCCGTGTTCGTTGACTTCCTGACCATCGGTGAGGCCGTCGTTGTCCGTATCCGGGTCGTCCGGGTCTGTGCCCAGGTCATCCTCGGCGACGTTGCTCAGTCCATCGCCGTCGTCGTCCAGCCAACCGAAGATCCACACGTCATCCACGTACCAGACCAACCCGGCCTGCGAATCCGCGTTGAATCGAAGATGGAGTTCCGCACCTGCGTCGAAGCCGCTCAGATCGACGAACTCGGTGGCCCAGGGGTGCACCGAACCGGAGTAGGTGGCCACCTGGGTCCAATCGACGCCGTTGCTCGATGCCTCGAGGTGGCCGACACTGCCGGGCTGCATCTCGTAGCACGTCCTGAACCGCACGGTCGAGTCCACGTGGTGCGACACATCCAGGGACACACTCGTCACCGAGCCACTCTGTGAGCCAGGCGCGTCGGCCTGCCAGGCGTGTGAGGGACTGTACCAGATCTGTTCGTCCAGGCTCCAGGGCGATTCCGCCGTCCACAGGTCGCTCGTGTCATTCTTGATCACTACGATCTCGTCCCAGCCACGTCCATCACCGTCCAGTGGGTAGTTGTCGTACTGCTGGAACTTGATCCGGAAGTCGGAGCCCATCGTCATCCCGGCTGCGGCCGCCTCGGCCGCCAGATTGACGGTGTGCTGTCGCCAGACACCAATCGGCTGGTCAGGAAGGTTGAAGACCGGGTGCCAGTTGACGCCATCGTCACTGATGGCGATGCCGTCGGCGTTGAAGCTGCCGGTGAAGTCCCCGACGAAATCGTCTTCCTCGTCGTCCCACTCCGCCTGCCAGAACACCAGGGAAGCCTCGTCCTCTCCCGACAGATCCACGGTCCAGATCGCCTCGTTCAGCGTGTAGACCCCGTCACTGGATACATCCATCAACAGGGCATACTCGCCCCCGCCGGTGCCATAGCTGTCTGTCAACTGGATGCGGCCATAGCCGGTTGAGGAGGACGTCGTCCAGTCTGCACCCAGGGTGCCGGTCTCGAAGCTCTCGCGGACGATCTGGTCTGGCCTCGCTTCCATGCGATCCTCGAAGACATCCCCGATCGTGTCCACGACGATCGGATCCTCGAAATCGTCGTGGTCGTAGGCCGGCGTCGTGTAAGCCAGTTCCACCGTGTCGAGCACGGTGTACGTGCCTCCGGGCAGTGCCCTCAACATCGCTACCGTATAGGGACCGTCAACCCCGTGCTCGTGGATCACACGGCCGTCGAAGGCCAGCGAGAGACTCTGTATACCCTCGTTGAGCACCTGGGCATCACCCATGGCCCAGGCGATCAGGGAACCGTCCTCGTCCATCAGCCAACCCTCGATCCGATACGGCTGCCCACCCTCGCCCGGCTCGACATTCACGTGGGTTGTGAAGACTAACTGGTCAAACTGCCCGTCGGAGTCCGTGTCCACAGGAGTGTCGGAGTACCCGGTGTTGGTGACCGCGAACGTGGGCATGATCTGAGAGGGATTCGGCGGGATGGCGGTATCGACGCCCAGCGAGATGGACGTAGTGCTCAGCTTGTTCAGCTTGCCCAGGTCATACGGCTCTGGCATGCCGTCGGTCACCTGACCGGCATCGTCGCGCACGTGGATATACAGGCTGTATGGGCCGGTCGTGTCCCTCAGCCCGTCGAACTGCAGAACGGCCTGGGAGCCCGACCCTCTCCAGGATGCCTCGCCAAGAGGCTCGTCCTGGTTGCCCAGCAGCGCGCCCTTCACGGTGTAGGCCCCGGCTTTCTCGATGTACAGACCGGCCTCCACGACCAACCCATCGTCGTAGCCATCGTCGTCGGTGTCCACTGTGCGGTAGCTGTAGTCACCCGAGAGCGTCGCCCCGGTCACGCCGAAGTCGCCGAACTCGTATTCGGCCGTCTGGTAGGCTGTCCGTGCATAGCCCAGCAGGTTGTTCGCAAACTCCGTCGGCCCCGGGTTGTCGGTGTCGGTCGCCCACAGATTCGCCAGCCCGTAGGGGCCATCGGTCTTGCTCATGTATATGCTGTGGCCGTCGAAGTGAAGCGTGACGACGTTGCTGCCCTCCGCCAGGTGGACTTCTCCGAGCGCGTAGGCCAACTCGCCCGCGAGAGCGCCCATGATCCAGTAGTCGCCCGCCTGCTCGGCATCCGCCTCAACCTCCAGCACCAGTTCGTCGAAGCGTCCATCCCCGTCCAGATCGACGCCGTAGTCGGCGACCACCTGGCCGAACTGGATCACCGCGTCGGGGTCGTTCACGGTCGACTCGGGCACACTCGGCTCGGGGTCGTCCTCGCCTCCATCGATGCTTCCCTCCCCGAAGATCGTGGGCAGGTAGATCGTGGATTCGAACGGGCCGCGCGCCGAGACAACCGGGGAAGCGGCCTCAGCCTCCGCCACGGGCTCTTCTGGCCCGCTGGCGGAACTGGGCGCCGGCGCTGCGAGGAGCGGGGCGCCGCTGCCCATACCCCCGCCTCCTCCCCCTGACGTGACTTGGATGTAGTTCGTCTTGGTCTCGGTGACCTCGCCGCCCTCGTCGCAGTCGCCCCACGCGGTCAGTACCACCGTGTAAGTGCCTTCGTTCTCGTAGGTGTGACTGGGGTTCTGTTCGGTGCTGGTATTAGAGGGCGAGCCCGGGTCCCCGAAGTTCCAGGACCATCGGTCCACATCAGTCCCTGTGGACAGATCCGTGAAACTCACGTCCAGGGGGGCACCGCCTGAAGTCGGCGTGGCCGAGAAATCGGCTACCGTCGCCGGATCCACGTGGATGTAGTTCGTCTTCGTTTCGGTGTCGGAGTCGCTACCTTCGCCGAACACGGTCAGGGACACCGTGTAGTCGCCGCCTTCTGTGTAGGTGTGGGTAGGGTTCTGGGCGGTGCTCGTATGGTCATCTCCGAAATCCCACAGCCAACTGTCGACGTCCCCGGTGGATTCGTCCGTGAAAGTTACCTCCAGGTCCTCGCAGCCTGAGGTGGGCGTTCCAGAGAACGCGGCCTCCACCGGCTTCGTGACGTGGATGTAGTTCGTCTTGGTCTCGGTGCCCTCGCCGCCGCCGCCATACACGGTCAAGGACACCGTGTAGTATCCGTCCTCATCGTAGGTGTGGTTGGGATTCTCCTGCGTGCTGGTGTCGTCGTCCCCGAAGTCCCACTCCCAACTGCGGACGTGCCCCGACGTCTGGTCGGTGAAGTGCACCTGCAGGTCTTCCGGACCCACCGTGGTGTCGGCTGTGAAGTTGACCACGGGCGGCGCTAGCAGCGCAGGCCAGTCCTGGGGAGGAGTTCCCGTGACCAACGGCTCTGATGACCAGCCCTTGTAAGGACGAAAACGGGTATCCAACCAGTCCTTCTTCACCAGTCGGCTCGTGCTCCAACTGGCCTGGCGGAACTCATCGGCCCCTGAATGCATACCGTCATACACGTCACCCCAGAGCCAGTCCTCACCGGCCGCGTACACCCCTTGACCCGAACTGTACGATCCGAAGCTGTATGGAGACCTCAAGCTCACGTACCCACCGGTGTAGTGCGGGTCAGGGCATGAACCCTCGCCCCCATTGTACCCGCGCATCACGTACCAACTGGAACTTATCCACGCTTCCGTTGCGTGGTCGAACGAGCTCACCACCCAGTCAACAAACACGGGTCGCGAGGGAATACCAGACGAGCGGCAAAACGCCACCAGCAGGTTAGCGATGTTCGTGCACTGGTTCCAGTTGTTGTATGGATCGCAAGCGCTTGGATTCAACACGCACCATGCGTTGCTCAGGGGACGACCAACGTGAAAACACGTCACGTCGTCCGTATGTTTCACGAGGGCATTGGCAGCCGACCACTGGCTGGAAACGCCGTTGATGGCCGGCATCACGTGGTCGCGGATGATGAAGTCGCGGAACTGCTGATCTCTGAAGGTCCACGTGTACCCATGGTTGATCCACTCACCCTCTGGGATCCATTCGAATCCAGGGTCTCCGTTGTCGTACTGGTGATCGTATGTCTTCTCGTAGTAGCCGATAGAGGTTTCATCCCGGGTTTCGGTGGGATCACCGTCGTACAGGAAGGCGTCCAAGAAGGAGTCGTCTAGACCCGACGGGATCTCGAAGATCACGTACAGGTCCAGGGTTTCACTCCAAGCGCCGTCTTCTACCCTGATCGTGTACATCCCAACCGTCCCCCAGGAAGGTACGCTCACCTCCCACCGCCCGGCGCAGTGATCGCGTTCCACCGGCAACGTCGTCAGCCCACTGATGCTCTTCTCAATCTCAATGGTGCCGTCTGCCGGCCCGCCCACGTGGAAGGTCGCACCCCGGCGCACGATGACTACGTCGGCATGCCAGGGACTCAAGGGGTAGGGGAGTGCGATGTACCGGTTTCCGTAGCGCTGCCAGGAGTAGTACTGCCTCGTCTGAAAGTGTTCCTGGTATTCTACGTAGATACCGGGGCTGTGATCATCGAGGGGATCCGTGTCGTATAGTTTCTCCAGACCGTCCGTGAGCCCATCGTCGTCAGTATCGGCATCAAGGTAGTTGGTGAAATACGGACCGCCGGATGTGTTGTACCATCCGTCTTGCTCGACGGCATTGGGCAGTCCATCGCCATCTATGTCCGCCGAAAAATCGCTCCAGCCCTGCGCCTGAACCGGGGCTGGAGGGGCGAGAAACATGGGTGCTAAGAGAATAAAGGCCAAGAAGACAGACACAAGATGGCGCTTTGTCAGCATCACACTCCTCCCTTGTTGACAAGTAGATTGGACGCAAACGAAATATAGGCACCAAGCACGCTGTATGCCACATGCTACATTGTACAGGGCACCGGTGGCAAATTGGTATCAAAATCGCTAAAATCCCCAAACCATCACGCAGGTTGTCTGATTGGCATGGCCACGGTGCACGTAGGTCGGCTCTTGTGGATATTTCTGGCATGTTGTTGCATTTGTTGCAGAAACGTGCTATAATGAAAGCGAGTCAGGGTTGGGTGTCCTTGGCGGGGAGGAAACCACAAAGGCGCGGCAGATTCATTCGCCCTCATTCAGCCCACCTGACCTGCGCCAACCTCTCCTCCGGCATGCAGCACTCCCTCACATCTGTTCACGTCAAACAACATCTCAAACAACATCGCAGCATCTTCGACGCGCTATATCCCGCTTTCCATTCCTGGTTCCTGGAAGGAGGAAGAGGTGAGAGTCAGACGTACGCTCGGTGCAATGATTCTTGCTCTGGTGTTGGCTGGTACTCTGCTGCCCTCCCCGCTGGTCACCCACGCAGCGCCTCCTGCACTGCCACTTCTCGTACCGGGAAGCCCGCTGCTCCACCCGGCCAGCGAAAGCCACACCGCCCCGCAGAGCACCACGGTGTCCATCACCTACGACGAGCCGATGGACCCGAGCACCGTCTCGCCCCAGACCTTCGCCGTGCATGCCAGGCAGACGGGCCTGTTGATGGAGGCGTATAGCGTGGATGGAGGCACCATCGCTTTAGCGCCCCTCCAACCCTTCAGAGTTGGGGAACTGGTGCAGGTCAGTGGCACGATCGGTACCCTTAGCTTGCTCAGCGGGGACGGCCCTGCCCGCCCCACCGTGTGGCAGTTCCGCGTCGGCGTCAGGGGCGGCGATGGTGCTTTCACCGACAGCGGCCAGAGGCTAGGCGGCTCGTACGGCGTGGAACCGGCACTCGGGGACCTGGACGGCGATGGCGACCTCGACGCCTTCGTGGTGAACGGAGACGGCCAGTCGAACCTGGTATGGATGAATGACGGGACAGGCAGCTTCAGCGACAGCGGCCAGAGGCTGTGGGGTCCCTGGAACCATGGCGTGGCACTGGGGGACCTGGACGGTGACGGCGACCTCGACGCGTTTGTCGTGAACACTGTGGACAACCCCAACAGGGTGTGGATCAACGACGGGACGGGGAGCTTCAGCGACAGTGGCCAAAGGCTGGGGAGCTCTCGCAGCAACGGCGTGGCGCTGGGGGACCTGGACGGTGACGGTGACCTGGACGCCTTCGTTGCCAACTACTACTACGGCAACGGACAGCCCAACCGGGTGTGGATCAACGACGGGACGGGGCACTTCGCCAGCAACGGCCAGGCGCTGGGCAACGCGTCCACCTACAACGTGGCGCTGGGGGACCTGGATGGCGATGGCGACCTGGACGCGTTCGCTGCGAACTCCCACAATCAAGCCAACCGGGTGTGGCTGAACGATGGGACGGGCATCTTCTACGACAGCGGCCAGAGACTGGGTGCCTTGGTCAGTTGGTGCGTGCAACTGGGCGATCTGGACGGGGACGGGGATCTGGACGCCTTCGTCGCGAACGCCGAATACGGGGCCAACCGGATATGGGTGAACGATGGGTCGGGCACTTTCACCGACAGCGGCCAGAGACTGGGTGGGTCCCGCAGCCACGGTGCGGCGCTAGGGGATGTAGACGGCGATGGGGATCTCGATGCCTACGTCGCGAACTGGTACTATGACGCCAACCGGGTATGGCTGAACAACGGGTCGGGCACGTTCTCCGACAGCGGTCAGAGGCTGGGTGCTTCGTCCAGCCACAATGCAGCGCTGGGCGATCTGGACGGCGATGGGGACCTCGACGCCTTCGACGCAAACGGGCCCAGCCAATCCAACATGGTATGGATCAATCCCCCGCAGGGGATATCCGCCGCCTTCACCACGTCGAGCCCTGATTTCCTGGGTGAGGTCACTACCTTCAACAACACGTCCACGGGCGCCGGCTTGTCCTTCGAGTGGGACTTCGACGATGGCTCGGCGATCTCAACCGAATTCTCCCCTGCGCACACCTACGCTACGACGGGCACATTCACCGTCATCCTGACCGCCACCAACGGCGTAGACTTCGACACGGCCGTCCGGCAGGTTGATGTCTTGGATCTTGTTCCGCCTTTGCGTGGTCGCTGGACCCTGGATGAGGTCAGTGGACAGCGCCAGGACAGTTCGGGACAGGGCAATCACCTGGTGGACCATAACACCGTGGGCTCGGGCCCCGGCCAGGTGGACCTGGCGGCCGACTTCGAGAGCGACAACCTGGAGTACCTGTCCATCGCCGACGCGGACCAGCGTGGGTTGGACGTCGAAGGTGGTCTGACGCTGGTCGGCTGGATGAATCCCGAGACCTTGGGTGTCCATCAAGTGATGGCTGCCAAGTACGAGTATGGCCTCAACAACCGCGCCTATCGCTTCGACTTGCGGCCGGGTGATGCAGTGGGACTCATCGTCTCGCCCAATGGGAGCCTGAACGACGCGTATGTCCTTGAAAGCTCCCCCGCTTACGCGCTTAGCCCGGGCACGTGGTATCACGTGGCCGGCGTCTTCGATGCAGAGCAGCAGACCCTCTCCATCTATCTCGACGGGGAGTTGATCGGATCGCGCTCGGTCACCTATGATACGGTCTACAACTCCTCGGCTCCCTTCATGCTCGGTGCCTGCCTGAACAACGGCCAGGTCACCCGTAACTTCGACGGCCGGCTTGACGATTGGCGGGTCTATGGCCGTGCGCTGAGCGAGAGCGAGATCGAGGATTTGATGGCGCCGCAAGATCCGACCCCAACACCGACACCGACGGCCACGCCCACAGACACGGCTACTCCAACCGCTACGGCGACGCCGACGGTCACCCCGACCGCCACCGACACGCCTACCCCGTCCCCCACGCCGACAGCGACGGCGACGGCCACTGACACGCCCACCCCGACCGCCACGGCGACGCCGACGGCCACCCCGACCGCCACCG
>CAZYSK010000016.1:0-92665 GCA_964649415.1 uncultured Anaerolineales bacterium | reverse complement strand
ATTCCCGCAAGCACGCTCTGTGGTTGTTAAAGTGCACGTAGATACCGAGGGTATTCTATACAAGGAGGTAGAACATGGTTGAACAGCAATCCCCGATGTACGAGAGCCCTTCCGCCAGTCCGTCTCCACGATCCTTTGGCGAGGTTCCCCCCTTGTGGCTCAAGGTCCTGAGGATGTCCGAGGCATTCTTCGCCCAAGAGGCGCTCCGCGCCAGCGGCTCCAACGCCTTGATCAGCGTGCTGATCCTGGCCGTGGTCACCGCCGTGCTGTCCGGGCTCACCGCCCTGATTGGAGGCGGCAGTCAGGCGGCGTCTATGCTGCTCTCCGACATGCCTCCCGAACTGGCGGGGGCCACTGCCGCAGGCGCGGGCACGAGCGCGCTGTGCTCCGTCTGCCAGGGGGCCGTGCAAACCTTGCTCGGCTTCTACATCGCCAACGGAATCGTGTACCTGGGCGCGCGCATCTTCGGTGGGAAGGGCGATTTCGGCACCCAGACCTACCTGCAGTCCCTGTTCAGCGTCCCGATTGGGATTGTCATGGGGGTGGTGGGCCTGGTGATGGGCGTTCTTGGGGCGCTCATCTCCGGAGTCGCAGGACCGAGCAATGTGGGTGTCATTGTCGTATCCCTGTTGCTCGTCGCTGTCTCCCTGCCCCTCATCGTATATTCGATTGTGCTCAACGTGCGCGTCGTCAAGGTGACCCACGACCTGAGCACGGGCAAGGCCGTCGCCGCCATCTTCGTGCCCAGCTTGATCCTCACCGTCGGCGTGGCGTGCCTGGTCGGCGTGGTGCTGGTCATCTTGGGCCCCGCGATAGGCGAGATGTTCGAGGACGTCGTCAACCAGATGCAGTGAGGATTGGCTGGCGAGCCTGCCGAGCGGTTGAGAAACCAGGTTTCTGGCGATATGCATCGCGGGAAGAAACCTGGTTTCTCTGCTACGTGTTGTGTGTTACGCGCTCTCGTGCGGGTCTGAAGGCGGACCCCCGAGAGTCTCATCCGCTTCTGGCCCTGGTGTTGCCTGAGGGCTCTCGGCTACGTCCCAGTCGTGCGGGTCTGAGAGCTGGCGGCCCGAGGTCCGGCCTTCCGTCGTGTCCGATGTCGCTACAGGCGTCCTACCCTCCGCTTCTGCTGTGACGGGCGCGGGCCTTTGGCTCTTCAGCCACTCGCTGGCCCACAGCCAGATCGCGCCCAGGCCCAGCAGCACGGCGGCCAACCGCGCGAGCCACCCCAGTACGGGGATGGCGGCCACGAGTACGAAGATGAACACGCCCAGGAGCATAGGCCACCAGCGGTGCTTGGCGGCCCGGGACTTGAAGAGCGTGAAGATCAGTTGGCCCAGCAGCACGCCGATGACGACGCGGGTGACGTAGGCCCAGATGACGCTGAAGCTGAACCCGGCTGTGCCCATGGCGAGCCCGCCCAGCGTGGCAAAGCGCCCGGCCAGTTCGCCCAGTGTCACGAGACCAAACACGACGGCCAGCAGCACGGTGGCGATGACGAGCACGAGCATCGCCAGCGCGAACGCGGCGATGGCGACCACGCCCCATCCCAGGCTGGGCAGCGGCTTGGAGCGGACGTTGTCCGCGATCTTGCGCGTCCAATCAGGTACCAGCCACATCATCAACGCCCCCACGAGTAGGAGCGTGATCAGGCGGCGCAGTTGGCGCAGGAACCAACGGCCCGCGAGCATGGCCGGAGAGGGTGCTTTCACGGCCGGCTTCTCCTTGACCTCGGGGACGTACTGGGTGAAACCGATGTCTCCGGCGACCGCCCCACCCGGGACGTCCACCCTGCTGTTTGCAGTGTAGTCCAGGTCCCCGCCGATGCTGGCGCTCTCGCGCACCGTCAGGCCAGAGCGCACCGAGGGGACCGGCGGCATATTCGGAGCGCCGAAGAAGGGGAACCCCGATGGCATCTGCTGCCCGGGCTCGGCCCCGCCGACGTCAACGACTACGTCACCGTCGATGGTGCCCGCGATCTCCACAGCGCCCGCGTTGATCTCGGCGCCCCCGTCCACGTCACCGGCCAGCGTGGTCTGGTAGCCCAGGTAGAGCAGGTCCCCACCGGCGGTGG
This sequence comes from uncultured Anaerolineales bacterium, assembly GCA_964649415.1. Taxonomy (GTDB): domain Bacteria; phylum Chloroflexota; class Anaerolineae; order B4-G1; family B4-G1; genus CAZYSK01. The sequence continues at coordinate 90,591 of CAZYSK010000016.1, read as the reverse complement.
ACTCCGCCTCCTGCTCCATACTGAATCCCACCGCGATGAGATCGTCTTTCACCTCGCCCTCGACGGCCAGGGCGTAGCCTGCGATGCGGGCGTCGTCGCCCACGGTGCCGTTGATGGCGACGCTCTGGCCCGCGGCCACCAGGTCGCCCTCCACGACGCCGTTGACCTCTAGGATCCCGCCAGCGACGAATAGGTCGCCCTTGACGGTGCCGTCCAGCGTGAATTCGCCGGCGGTGACGTAGAGGTCGTCGTCAATCACCTCGTCGGCCCCGATGGTGACCACGTCACCGCCCCGGCCCTCATAGGCCCACACCGTGGGGATGGCGAGTAGGGCGACCAGCAGGGCGATGCCTGCCACGGCCAACAGTCTACGGTTGCGCGTACGTGACGTCTTCATTTTACCCTCCTTACTTGGCTGTCTATAGGTTGCTCAAACTATCACGTGTACCTCTGCGCCGAGATGAAGCATCTTGCCGCGCATTTCTCTATCCGCGGCAGTCTTCCCCGCGCGATTCGGACTATAGATTGTAGCATCTCTCGTTTAACTCGGTGTTGTTGGCAGGTTAACGCGGCGTTAATGCGGTGTCACAGGCGGGCTCGCCTCAGCAGCAGGCTGTTGCTGACGACGGTGACGCTGCTGAAGGCCATGGCCAGCGCGGCCAGCACGGGGTGCAGTTGGCGCAGGACGTCGGGCACCCATGGAAAGGGGTAGAGCACACCGGCGGCCACAGGGATAAGCACCACGTTGTAGAAGAAGGCCCAGAAAAGGTTCTGTTTGATCGTGCGCATCGTGGCCCGGCTGAGCGCCAGCGCCTGGGGCACCGCCCGCAGGTCGCCCCGCATAAGGGTCACATCGGCGGTCTCCATGGCCACGTCGGTGCCGGTGCCCAGCGCCACCCCGACGTCGGCCTGGGCCAGCGCGGGTGCGTCGTTGATGCCATCGCCAACCATGGCGACCCTGTGGCCATCCGCCTGTAGCTGCTTCACCTGGGCTGCCTTGTCGGCGGGCAGCACCTCCGCAAGCACCCGGTCAATGCCGGCCTGTGCGGCGATGGCCTCGGCAGTGCGCCGGTTGTCGCCGGTGAGCATCGCCACCTCCAGTCCCAATGCGTGCATCTGTGCGACGGCCTCCCTGGAGCTGTCCTTCAATGTGTCGGCGATGCCCAAGATGCCCGCAGTCTCTCCGTCCACGGCGACCACGACGGCCGTCCTGGCCTCTGCCTGAAGCCGCTCCACGTCGGCGCTGAGGTTCCCCAGCGACACGCCTTCGGCTTCCAGCCATGCCGGCTTTCCCGCCAGCACCGCCTGGCCCTCCACCTGGGCGCGGATGCCCTTGCCTGGCACGGCCTCGAATGCCTGCGGCTCGGCCAGTTGCAGGCCCCGGGCTTCTGCTTCGGCGACGATCGACTGCGCCAGCGGGTGTTCGGAGCCCCGCTCGGCCGATGCGGCTAGGCGCAGCAGCGTTTCCAATTCTGTGTCTTGTGGGCCGGACGCGATGACGTCAGTGACGGAGGGTTTGCCGACGGTGAGCGTGCCTGTCTTGTCCACCACCACGACCTGGAGGCGGTGGGCGGTCTCCAGCGCCTCGCTGTTCTTGAACAGGATGCCCATCTCTGCCCCCCGGCCCGTGCCGACCATAATGGAGGTCGGGGTGGCCAGACCCAGAGCGCAGGGGCACGAGATCACCAGGACCGCCACGAGGCGGATCAAGGCCGCGGTGACGTCGCCGCCGATGGCCCACCAGACGGCGAAGGTGAGCAGTGCGATCACGATGACGGCCGGGACGAAGACAGCCGCCACCCGGTCGGCCAGCCGCTGGATGGGAGCCTTGCTGCCCTGGGCCTCCCGCACCAACCGGATGATCTGAGCCAGCGCGGTCTCCGCGCCAACCCGCGTGGCCTCGAATTTGAGCCGTCCTTGCTTGTTGATCGTCGCGCCGATGATCTCGTCGCCGGGGTGCTTGTCGACTGGGATCGGCTCGCCGGTGAGCATGCTCTCGTCCACCGCCGAGTGTCCATCGACGACGACCCCGTCCACCGGCACGCGCTCGCCGGGCCGCACGATGACCAGATCACCGACGCGCACGTCCCCGACCGGCACCTCCATCTCACTGTCGTCCCGCACGACGCGGGCGGTCTTGGGGCGCAGCCCCATCAGCTTGCGGATGGCCTCGCCCGTCTTGCCCTTGGCCCGGGCTTCCAGCAGTTTGCCCAGTTTGATCAGCGTGATGATGACGGCCGACGTCTCGAAGTACACGTGCTGGCCCCCCGCCGGGAAGAGGAGTACCACGAGGCTGTACAGGTAGGCGACCGATGAGCCCATGGCGACCAAGACGTCCATGTTAGCGCTGCGGTTTCGCAGCGCGTGGAAGGCGCCGACGTAGTAATCCCAGCCGGTGTAGAACTGGACCGGCGTAGCCAGGGCCAGGAACAGCCAGTTGACCCAGGTGGCGTGCGCCCACTGGCCCAGCAGGCCGAAGTCGCGCGCCATGCTGAGCAGGAAGAGCGGCAGGGCAAAGGCAGCGCCCACCCAGAACTTGCGGGTCTGGTCGGCGATCTCCGCCCGGCGGGCCTGGGCCTCGACATCCTCCAGTTGCTCTTGCTCGGCTGCCTGCACCACGCCGTAGCCGGCCTGCTCGACGGCGCGCACCATGTCCGCGATAGATGCCGCGCCCGGGACGTACTCGACGGCGGCCCGCTCGGTGGCGAGATTGACGTCCGCCCGGACGACGCCGGGCACCTTTCGGTTCAGCGTCCGCTCCACGGTGGCGACGCAGTTTGCGCACGTCATGCCCGTGATGGGCAACTCGACGTGGGCGGTGACGACCCCGTAGCCCGCGTCCTTCACGCGCTTCATCAACTCGTCAGGCCTCAGTTGTGCCGGGTCGAGCGTCACCGTCGCCTGCTCGGTGGCGAAGTTCACCATAGCATCGGAAACGCCGTCTGCCTTCTTCAGGCTGCGCTCGACGGTGGCGGCGCAATTGGCGCACGTCATACCGGTGATAGGCAGGGTAAGCTTGGTCTCATTGGCCAAGTGCGAATCTCCTCAAGTATCACGCAATACGCAATACATATCACGTGTTGCCTATAAGTATTACGTAATTGCGTGCTGCGTGTTGCGTATTACGTGGTGCTTGTTTTCATTCCACTGGATAATTGATCTCAGCCAGGAGGGATTTGATGCCGTCCCACGTGGCCGGCGATTCCCACTCGGCGCTGACCTCTTTGGTCTCGGCGTTGCCGCTCACCTGGGTGACGCCCTCCAGTTTCTCCAGCTCGCGCTTGATTGTCATCACGCAGTGATTGCAGCTGATGTTGGGGACTCTGAACGTCTTGCGGGTCATGGCCGGGTCCTCCTTATCACCAATTTGTACGATCAAACTCTTTTTTAATATACCATGTAACGCGGCCGAAGTCAATACACAAATCGCCGGGGATTGCCTTTCTTACGTATTTCCAACACAGCCTCCGGTCCAGCAACCTTGCATGATCTCCCCAAGAGGGTTACAATTGATCTCCTGTTCCAGATGCAGGGGCGTACCCTTGTGGTCGCGCAATGGGGCAGGCACGAGGTATTGCCCCTGTAGTCGGGCAGGCACGAGGCGCTGCCCCTACAGTCGGGCGGGCACGAGGTGTTGCCCCCATAATCGGGCAGGCACGAGGCGCTGCCCCTACGGTCTGTGTGTGGTGTGGAGTCTGGAGGTGGTCTTGGAAGTAGTGGTGATCGTACCCACGTACAATGAGCGGGAGAATATCGAGGCACTGGTGTCACAACTGCTCGCCCTGCCGACGGCTGTGCGGGTCTTCGTCGTGGACGACAATTCCCCCGACGGCACAGGTGCTATCGTTGATGGTCTGGCGGCGCGGCACGACGGGCGAGTGGGGGTGCTTCATCGCGCCGGCAAGCTGGGCCTGGGCACGGCGTACATCGCTGGCTTCAAGCGGGCATTGGCCGAGGGCGCGGACCTGGTCTGCACGATGGATGCCGATTTCTCCCACAACCCGCGCTACATCCCCGCAATGGTGGACAAGATCAGCCAAGGCTACGATCTAGTCATCGGCTCGCGCTACGTGCCGGGCGGGGGCACCGACGGCTGCACCGTGGGCCGCAAGCTGCTGAGCTGGGGGGCGAACGCGTTCGCCCGTACGATGCTTGGTCTGCGCGCCCGCGACGCGACAGCCGGTTTCCGCTGTTACCGGCGCGAGGTCCTGGAGGGGATGTCGTTGGATGGGATCAAGGCCAGCGGGTATTCGTTCCTGATCGAGATGCTGTATCGGGTCCAGCGGCGCGGCTGGCGGGTGGGGGAGGTGCCCATCCTATTCGAGAATCGCCGCCTGGGCAGTTCGAAGATATCGAAGGACGAGATCCGCAAAGCACTGGGTACGGTTCTCCGATTGGCCTGGGCGCGCCTAGCGCCGGGTGCAGCGCCCGGACGGAAGCCACTGTGATGGAACACGTGCACTGTAACCTCTGCGGCGCTGACGACAACGTCGTGCGCTACCCATGCACGATCGAGGCGGAGGGTCACGGCGACTGGCGGGCGTTCCGTTGCACCCATAGCGGGTACGGCCGCCACCACACGATCGTGCAGTGCCGGCGCTGCGGCCTGGTGTACACCGATCCGCGTCCCGACGGATGTGATATCGTCGAGACCTACCAGGCGGTCGAGGACCCGCTCTACGTTGAGGAGCGGGAGGGGCGCGTGTTGACCTTCGAGCGCCATCTCAGACCTCTAGAGCACATCACCGGGCCGCCCAATGGTCGTCCGCTCCTGGACGTGGGCTGCTATACGGGGGTGTTTGTTGAGATCGCGGCCCGCCACGGGTGGGACGCGTGGGGGGTGGATCCCTCTCGGTGGGCGGTGGCCCAGGCGCGGGCGCGGGGGCTCCGCGTGGTGGAAGGTACGCTGGACACGGCGGACCTGCCCGAGGGGGCTTTCGACGTCGTGACGATGTGGGACGTGATCGAGCACGTGACCGATCCCAGTGGCGTGCTCCAGCGGGCGTATCAGTTGCTCAAGCCCGGCGGCCTGGCGGTCGTGCACACGATGGACATCGACAGCCTCTTTGCCCGGTTGATGGGCGGGCGTTGGCCGTGGCTGATGGAGATGCATATATACTACTTCTCGCGAAGCACGCTGCGCGCGATGTTGGAGGACTGCGGTTTCTGTGTGTTGGGCGATCGGCCCCAGGGACGCTTCCAGCGCTTGGGCTACCTGATGAACCGTGTCGGCGCGCTGGTGCCGTTCGTTGGCCTGCCGGCGGAGTGGCTGGTAACGAAGCTGGGGCTGCGCGGGTTGGCCGTGCCGGTGAACCTGGGTGACCTGTTTACGGCGTACGCTCAGAAGCCGGCGCAGGATGCGCGGGGCGCTCTCGGATGAGATAGCAGACCCTATGAGATACCAGACCCTAAAGGTTTTCTGAAACCTTTAGGGTCTCTTCACCTACATACCACCCCAATGGTACCATAGTACCCCTTGATTCACGCCATAGACCATGCTATACTGACTGCAAGTCAACCGGGCGTGCAGGTTCGTTCTCCTGGCAGTGGCGGTCGCCTGTGTGGCATGCGTCAGCATGCCGCCCACAGCGCGGGTCTCTGTGCGCCTGATGCGCGTCGATTGGCCCCGCGGTGGGTGGTTCTCATTCGCTGACGTCAAGTGGGCGCGGTCTCCGCGCCTCTATACTGGGATCGCTTTTGTGGTCTTGGGTCGGGAGAGGAGATGGGCGCAAAGTCTATCTGGCGCTTTGTCTTAGCTTTGGGCCTGGCCGTATTCGGCCTGGCAGCATTGTTTGGGTTATTGAGTATTACGCGGGAGCACGTGTACGCGGCCTCGCCTGAGCCCGTAGAAATCCAACCTGCGGGTAGCGAGGCCGCGCCACGTTCTGCGACCTTGCCCAATCCTGTTCGCGCGCCATCCGAGTCTCCACCAATGGCTCGTCTGTCCCAAGGGAGCGCCGCGCCGGACGTCATCACGGTGTGTCTCGAAAGCGCATGTGCGCCCTACACCAGCGTCCAGGCTGCGGTGAGCGCCATTGCCCCCGGCGGCACCGTCAAGGTCGCCCAGGGCGTGTACAACGACGTTGATGGCGATGGCACGGTCGTCGAGATCACCAAGACGCTCACGCTCCAGGGGGGCTACACGAGCACGAATGGCTGGGCGTTCCCCGATCCACAGGCATATCCCACCCACCTGGACGGCGAGGGGACGGCGCGGGTGGTGTCCATCGCGGCCGACATCGCGCCGGTTGTCGAGGGGTTCCACATCTTCGACGGCCGGGCCGGCCAGGGAGCTGGCGTCTACGTCTCTGGTGGCTCACCGACGTTGCGCCGCAACCGCATCCACGACAACGTGGCAACTATCGAGGGGTGTGGCCTGTACGTCGCCTCTGGCTCGCCGGTGGTGGAGAGCAATCTGATCTACCTCAACCAGAGCGATCAGCCGAGCGCTCGGGGCGGTGGGGTGTACGTGGCTGGAGGGACGCCCCTTCTGCAGCACAACACGTTGTACTCTAACGCCGTCGGCAGTGGGGGCAGCGGCGGTGGCATCTACGTCGCGGCGGGCGGCGCGCCGGTCGTCAGCGCCACGATTGTGGCCCGCAACAGGGCCTCCTCCGGCGGCGGCATCTACGCAGCCCTGGGCGCATATCCGCTCCTGGGCTACAACGACGTGTGGGACAACGCGGCTGACGACACAGGCGGAGTCGGCATGGGTGCGGTCACCGTCTTCACCTCGACCGATCCGCTCTTCGTGGACCCGGACGGGGGAGATTTCCGCCTCGCGACCGGGTCGCCGTGCGTGGATCAGGTGCCGCTCACGCAGACCTCAGGCCTGGACTACGAGGGGCACGCGCGTCCCTTCGGGGGGCATTCCGACATCGGCGCGCATGAATCCTACTACGCGGGCACCTGCTTCGCCCGTCTGGGCAGCGGGCGGGTGTATACGACTGTTCAGGCGGCAGTGGACGCGGCCGGCGCGGGCGATCTGATCGCGGTGGCCGGTCGCTGTGCCGGCGTCGAGACGCGAGGCGGACTGCTCCAGACCGCGTACATCAGCAAGGCGCTCACGTTGCGCGGTGGCTACACGCTCACCAACTGGAGCAATCCGGACTGGGACGCATATCCCACCGTCCTGGATGCGCAGGCACAGGGGCGCGCGATCTACGTCAACAGCACCGGCGCGGTGGTGGTAGAGGGTCTGCGCGTCTCAAACGGCCTGATCACCGGCACCACTGACGACAACGGCGGCGGGTTCTACCTGGACGGCGCTGCTCACGTGTTACGGTACAACCAGGTCTACAGCAATGCGGCCGGTGACAGCGGCGGCGGGCTGTACGTCAACAGTGGCGCGCGCGTGTATTCAAACGAGATCTACAGCAACGTGGCGAGTGGGGCAGGCGCTGCGTACATCGGCGGCGGCGGGATATACGTCGGGCACGCCGACGCGTTGGTGTATAGCAACACCATCCATTCCAACCAGAATCCGTCTACTGGGGGAGACGACGGCGGTGGCGGCATTTGCGTGCGGGCCGCCGCGACGGTGTGGGGCAACGTCGTGTATGGCAACGAGTCCACCTCCGAGGGGGAAAACCACGTCGGGCACGGAGGTGGCATCTGCGTCTACGATGCCGCCGCGGCGGTCCGCCGGAACACGGTCTACAGCAACGTGTGTGATGGAAACGGTGGCGGCATATACGTTCGCGACGTGTCAGGTGGGGTCGTGGTGGCGTACAACTGGGTGTATAGTAACACGGCGGGGGGCAACCAGGGGTACGGCGGGGGAGGGATTTACGCTCAGGGGCAGATAGGTTCCGCTTCTGGCCCGACGGTTCAGCATAACACCGTCAGCACCAACACGGCGTATGAATCCTCGGATGGCGGCGGCATATACATCAGCAACTACGTTCTCGTACAGCACAACGACATCTACAGCAACTCGGCCAGAGCCGGAGGCGGGATTGCTGCCAATGGCGATGCCATCCCGTTGGTGCAGGCAAATCGCATCTACAGGAACACCGGCCGCGTTGGTCTGTTCAGCAGCGTCCGTGGGGGCGGGATCTACGCCTACGTGCCGATCACGATTGAGAACAACCTGATCTACGACAACGTGGGTGACGGTGGTCATGGCGTTTTCCTCAGGGAAAGCGGCGGGCTGATTCAGAACAACACGATTTACGGCAACGCTGGCAGCGGCATTTGGAGGTTCTGGGGTTCGGGCGACGTCCCCACCATTCGCAACAACGTCATCGTGGACAACGGTGAGTATGGCATCGACAGCGCCGTTGTTGTCACTCCAACGTACTGCGACGTGTGGGGAAACACCGGTGGTGACTATCACGACGACGCGAGGCCCGGCGGCGCAGGCATGATGGGGACCGATCCCTTGTTCGTGAATCCGGGCGTGGATTTCTACCTGCAGTCTGGCTCGCCCTGTATCGGCGCTGCCGACCCGAACTCGGGTAGCTATCCAGACGGCGACTACGACGGTGTGGCGCGCCCCATTGGCTCCCGGGCCGACGTGGGGGCCTACGAGTTCCGCTCTGGCACGTGTTTTGCCCGGATTGGTGATGCGGGTCAGGTATACACTGACGTGCAGGCGGCGGTTGACATAGCGCCCACCGGTGGGGAGGTACGGGTCGCTGGCGTGTGTCAGGGGGTGTCGTCACGCCAGGACGGCGGCGCGACAGTCCTTCAGACGGTCTACATCAGCAAGGCGCTCACACTGCACGGGGGGTACACACTCACCAATTGGGCCACGCCCAGTTCCCAGACGGTCCTCGACGCTGATGGGTTGGGGCGCGGGGTCTACATCACCGGTACCGGTGCGGTGACGGTGGATGGCTTCATCGTCCGTGAGGGGCAGGCAACGTCCGGCGGCGGCCTTTACGTGGCGACGGCGCTAGACCCCACGATTCAGAACGTCGTGTTCTACGCGAACCAGGCTGATGACGACGGAGGTGGGTTTGGGTCTGCCGGAGGCAGCCCCCGGCTGACCAACAACACCTTCGTCAGCAACACGGCCGCGCAGGACGGCGGCGCCGTTTATCTGGGCCCGGGTTCCCCGGTGATCAGCAACACCATTGTCGTGAGCAACGCGGCGGCCTCTGGCGGCGGCCTTTTCGCTGCAGTAGGCGCTGTCCCATCCCTGGCATACAATGACGTGTGGCAGAACACGGGCGGCAACTACGTCAACGTGAGCGCCGGCGAGACCGACATGCAGGCAGACCCGCATTTTGTGGATGCCGCCGGGGGCGATTTCCATCTGTTAGCCGACTCCCCCTGTGTGCACCACGGTGACCCGGCGACGGGGCTGGCGTTGGACTTCGAAGGAGACGCGCGGCCGCTGCCGGCGGGCGGCTGGTACGACATCGGCGCTGACGAGAGCGTTTCCTATCCTGACGTGGACTTCGAGCCCCACTCGAGCACGATGACGGGCACGCCCGGCCTGTCTACCATCCATCCGCACGTTCTGACCAACACCGGCAGCGTCGATGACGTCTACGTGTTGCACCACGAGTTGATCACCAGCGGCCTGGGCACAGGCTGGCAGGTGCACTACACGCAGATCTTCACGCTTGCGCCGGGACAGCGGGAGGAGGCACCTATCACGCTCGACGTGCCCGCCGATGCCGTCAGCGACACGGTCGCGACCGTCATTGTCACGGCCACGTCGCAGCTCAACGACGCGGCGGTCGACGTGGTGAGCAACACGACCCTGGTCAACTGGAACCCGGGCGTCTCGCTGACGCCTCCGTACGCGGAGTCCATGAACCCGGGCGAGGCGAAGGCCTACTTGCACACGCTGGCGAACACAGGCAACGCCCCCGATACATTTGTCATCTCGCACACCAGTGCGTATGGCTGGTCTGTGCTCACGCCGACGCAGGACGTGGCGCTGGGCCCCGGGATTACGACCACGTTGTGGGTCACGGTGAACGTGCCCGCCACCGCGCCGGGCGGGTTGGTTGAGACAGTGGTTGTGACTGCCAGCAGCCTCAATCCCCTCAGCGGCGTGTCGGCGGTGGTGACCGATACCATCGAGGTGAACCACACCACCGGCGAGCGCTACGTGGCGACGAACGGCAGCGATGGATTGAACAACTGCCTGGTGTCCGATGCGCCCTGCCGCACCATCGATCACGCGGTGGAGCAGGCGGTCACCGGCGACCTGGTTAAGGTGGCGGAGGGCACCTACTACGAGCATAACGTCACGCTTAACAAGAACATCACGCTCCGCGGCGGCTATACGGCCGGAGGTTTTAACGCCTGGGAGGTGTCCTATCCTCAGGAATATCCGACCATCGTGGACGCTCAAGGTGCTGGCCGGGTGTTCTACATCTTCGGCGCGCCGACGGTGGAGGGGTTCGTGATTCAGGGTGGCGCGACGGCCGGTTCCGGTGGTGGGGTGTACATCTACAGTTCAGGCTCGCCGGTTGTCCGGAGCAACGTCATCAGTGGCAACACGGCGGGTGCCTATGGCGGCGGTATCCACAACGAACTGGGAAACCCCACGCTGGAGCAGAACGCGCTGGCCTTTAACACGGCCCCCCGGGGCGGCGGTTTCTCCAGCGCGGCCGGCAGCCCGGGCTTCTGGAGCAACACGGTGTACGACAACGTGGCGGGCGTGGATGGCGGCGGCGTGTACGTGGCCGGCGGGAGCGCGCGCATCTGGCACGATACGATCTACGGCAATGCCGCCGATCGCGGCGGTGGCATCTTCCTGGCCGGGAGCGGCAGCCCGAGTGTCAAGAACGCGATTGTCGCCGAGAACACGGCTGCCAGCAGCGGGGGCGGCGTCAACAGCCAGGCCGCCGGCGCGGATCTGGACTACAACGACGTGTGGAACAACACGAACGGCGACTACACCGGCGCGACCCCCGGGCCCAGCAGCATCTTCCCTGGGGAGGATCCGCAGTTCGTGAACGCGGCCTCCCGCAACTTCCACGTCTGGTACACATCGCCTTGCGTCAACGAGGGCGATGACACGGTGGTGACGGAGGACTTCGAGGGGCAGCCCCGCAAGATGGGACCTGCGCCCGACATCGGCGCCGACGAGTACCGGCGCTTGGGCGTGACGTTGGAGCCGGACAACGCTCTGGGCGCGGATTCCGGCGCGACGATATACTACTATCACACGGTGACGAACAGCGGCAACTACACGGACACCTTCGCCATATCGGCGCACAGCAGCGAGGATTGGGACGTGACCCCCCCCCAGCCCGTGGAGGTGGGGCCTGGTGAGGCCGACGAGATAGAGGTACGGATACGGATTCCGGCGCAGGCGGTCGGGAGTACGATAGACACGACCGTCGTCACGGCGACATCGACGATCAACGCGGACGAGAGCGATGCGGCGATGAACACCACAACCATAAGCCGCACCTACGGCGCGTCGTGGAAGGGCTGAACGAACCGCTGGTACCGGTTCGGTTCGAACCCTGCAAGCGAGACAACGGCCAGCTTCTGCCAGGTCCTGGTCAACGAGGGCAACTACACCGACACGTTTGACTTCGAGTGGGACGCGGACGAACCGTGGCCCGTGAGCATCGACCCCAGCCCGGCCACGCTGGGACCGTTTGAGGAGCGGATGATCTGCTTCGACGTCACGGTACTGGCAGCTGAGACCGATGAACTGATGGTTGACGCAGCGATCGTGACCGCCGTGTCGCGAGGCGACGCCGCGGTGCAGCCTGTGGCCAACCACACGTTGGTCATCAACCAGCACCCGGCCCTGACGTTCGTGGCGGACGAGAGCGATAGCGGAAGACCTGACCTGGGTCCCGTCACATACGAGCACACCCTGACCAACGACGGCAACTACCACGACAACACCATCGCGCTGACCTGGCAGACCGAGCCCGACTGGTCGGTGACGGTGAACGGAACCACGGAACAGCCGGTCGAGGTCAGCCTGTTGCAGGGCCAGGCCATGTCGGTCACCGTGGAGGTGACCATCCCCGACGATGCCACCTGCACCATGTCGAACACGACGCTGGTCCGTGCGACCTCCTACGCGGGCCTGTATATGGGGCAGATCGTCAGCGACACCGTGGTGGACAAGACGTCCGTGTTGAGGCAGTACGGGGTGGACTTCGTTCACGACGAGACCCGCAATGCCCGCTCCGATCCGAGCCAGGAGGTGGTCATCAGCTATACCCACCGCTTGACCAACACCGGCAACTGCATGGACACCTTCGACTTCATCAGCCATAGCAGCCAGGGCTTCGACGTGGCTGTCCCGGCCCCCGTGCTCCTGCAACCGGGGGAGTCCGTCACGCGTAACTTCTACGTCACCGTGCCTCCCATGGACACGAGCAACCTGCTGGTGGAGACGACGGTGATCACTGCCGTCCGCGACGAAGGCTGGCCCTCCGACGGCGTCGTTGACACGAGTATCGTCAATCAGGTGCCGGGGGTGGCCCTGGTGCCGCACAACACGGCGGTGGTGACCCAGCCGGCCCTTGGCGCGGATCTCAGCCTGTCCTACACGCACACGCTGATCAACAGCGGCAACTACACCGACACGTTCGACCTGACCTGGCAGAACGAGCACGGATGGGACGTGTACGTCGATGGGCAAGGCGAGCAGCCGGTCGCGGTGGCCGTGGGTGGAGATAGCCTCACGGCGACTATCCAGGTCACGGTGGCCGTGCCCCACGACGTCTACACGCTGACTAACTGGACGTTGATCACGGCGACGTCGCAGTTCAGCCCGACGGCGTGGGCCACGGCGGTGGACACCACCACGCTGCGACGACCCCACGTGACGCTCGCGCCGGACTGGGTGTCGAGCGTGGCCCCCGGGGCGGTCATCACGCGCGTCCACGCGCTGAGCAACACCGGAGGCGTCAGCGACTCGTACGCCATCACCTACGCCAGCGACCTGGGTTGGGCGACGGTGATCCCGACCGCGGTCAACACCCTGCCACCTGGGGGCGCGGCCTGGGTGACGGCGACCATCGGCGTGCCGCTGACGGGGTCAGAGACGCTGAGTGGCACGCGCGACGTCCTCGTCATAACGGCCACATCGCAGCTCACCGCGACGGTCTACGATACCGCCGTGGACACGAGCACGGTGCCCTATGCGCCCGGGGCGATTCTCGCGCCCAATTACTATGGGGAGGGCCAGGCGGGCGATCCGATTGTCTACCGGCACACGCTGACAAACACGGGCAACTACACCGAGACGTTCGATCTGACCACCTGGAGTGAGTTTGCCAACGCGTCTGTGAGCCCTGTGCGCGTCGCCGATTTGGGGCCCGGGGAGGCCTACACCCCGGTGATCGTGACCGTGTTGCTCCCCACGCACGCAGCGGCCGGGGAGACCGAGCAGACGCAGGTGATCGTCGCCTTTGCGGGGCAGCAGATCGTGGCGAACGATTACACCCTCGTCACGCCCATCAGCGGCGTGCGCTACGTAGCGCCGGGCGGGACCGACGACAACAACAGCTGTCTAGCACCCTACGAGTACGGCCCGTGTGCGACGGTTCAGCAGGGCGTGGGCCAGGCCGTGAGCGGGGACGACGTGCTCGTTGCCCAGGGAGTCTACACAGGCGTTCGGTCCACGGGCGGGTACACGTCGGTGGTTCACGTGGACAAGCCGATCGCGCTGCGCGGCGGGTACACCAGCGACGATTGGGCCAGTTCCGACCCGGTCGCCCGCGAGACGGTGCTCGACGCGGGTGGGCAGGGGCGCGTACTCGTCGTCGTTGGGGAAGACATCACGCCCACGATTGCGGGCTTCCATCTGCGGCGGGGCTACGTGGAGGGCGATGGAGCGGGCGTGTACGTCGCCGGGGCTGTGCCAACGGTGCAGGCGAACCGGATCTACAGCAACACGGCTCAGGGTGGCCGTGGCGGCGGCGTGTACTACGAGGGCGGTGGCGCGCCGGCCCTGCAGCGCAACAGCGTGTACGCCAACGTGGCCCAGGACGGTGCCGGTCTCTACGTCGCTGGGGGCAGCCCGCGCATATGGAACAACGTGCTCTATGGCAACAGCGCTGCGCCGGAGGGAGATGGCGGGGGACTGTATTGTAGCACGGGTGCTTCGCTGGTGTGGAACAACACGTTCTACGACAACGATGCGGGCGAAGGCGGTGGCTTGTATCTGGCGGGCGGCTCGCCGGTCGTCAGCAACACCATCGTCGTGGGCAGTGTGAACTACGGGATCTACGGGAGCGTCGGCGCGCTGGACTATAACAACGTGTGGGGCAACAGCCCGGCCGACTACGCCGGCGGCGTGCTCACGGGCACCCACGATTTCTCCGCTGCCCCGCGTCTCGTGGACCCCGCAGGTGGGGATTTCCACCTGCAGCTCGGCTCGCCGGCGATAGACGCGGGCGACCCTGATGGGGATCTGCCGGACCTGGACCGGGACGGCAACTCGCGCCCGCTGCCGGCGGGTGGTCGCACGGACGTGGGCGCGTACGAGAGTGGCCTGTCGAGCGCCAAGCTGGTGCTTGGCGAGCCTGCTCCCGACGCGGCTATCACCTACACCGTCGTGGTGAGCAACGTCGGCGACATCTCTCGCGACGTCGTGGTCACCGACACGCTGCACCCCTACCTGGACTACGTCGCTCTGTACACCGAGACCGGCGTGGGCAGCTATGACCCGGACGCCCGCACAGTCCTCTGGGAGGGCACGGTCTCCCCCGCCACGCGGGCCCTCATCACGTTCACTGCACGGATCACGGACTGGCTGATGGCCGGCACGTGGATCACGAACACGGCCTGGGTGGATCATGCGCCCGCGTCCGTGGTGGTGGCCGAGGTCACTGCGGTGCCGGGGCCGCGCCACGTGAGCACGGGTGGTGACGATGCAGGTAACAACTGCCTGCGGACAGCCCGTCCTTGCCGCACGGTCCAGTACGCGGTGACCCAGGCGCTGGAGGGAGACGAGGTGCGGGTGGCCGCCGGTACCTACACGGGAATCGGACAGGTGGTGAGCCTGGATAAGGTCATCACGCTCACCGGTGGCTACAATCCTGACAACTGGGATCAGAATCCAGACGCATACACGAGTACGCTGAGCGCTCCGAGTGGGGGCATCGGTGTGGTCGTCACCGAAGCGGTGACGGAAGCGGTGGCGTTGGCGGGCCTGAACGTCGAGGGCGGCGACCCAGGCGTGGCCGTCTACACGGCCACGGCCGTCATCAGCCGTTGCCGCGTCCACTCTGGCGCGGATGGCGTTCGCGTTTGGGGTGGCGATCTGACACTCAAGCGCAGTTGGGTGTACGAGAACACCGGTGACGGCGTGGGCGTGGTGAACGGGACGTATCACCTGGTCAACAGCGTCATCGCCCACAACGACGGGGCCGGGCTGCGGAGCACGCAAGGCGCGGGCAGGGTGGTGCACGACACCTTCGCGCGCAACGGATTCGCGGGCGCGGTCGTCGGCGGCACGGCTGGCTTCACCAACACGCTCTTCTTCAGCCACACGGTGGGCGTCAGCGTGACGGCAGGGAGCACGGCGCGCCTGTCCAACACGCTCTGGCACAGTAACACGGCCAACGTGGGTACGTACGTCAGTGCCCCTGAGTATGAGGGCGACGCGGCGTTCTCCGACCCCGATGGCATGAATTACCACCTCACCATCGCCTCGGACGCCATTGAGAAGGGGGTGGACACCGGCCTGAGCGAGGACATTGACGGCGACCTGCGCCCGCTGTTGGAGTTCCCGGACGTGGGCGCTGATGAGTTCTCGCTCTCCATCGTCAAGCACGGCCCGGCCAGCGCCGATCCAGGGCAACTGATCACCTATACGCTCACGCTGGAGGGTGAGCAGGAGGATCTGGTGCTCACCGATACGCTGGATGCCTACCTGAGCTTCGCCGGCACGCTGGCGTGTGACGTCGGCGCGTGCGGGTACGCGTCGGGCACCGTTACCTGGGCCGGCGATATCGCGACCGGGCAGCCAGCCCACATCACCTATACGGCCGAGATCACCACCTGGCTGGGGGCCGGCGTAGAGATCGTCAACGATGCCGACGTGCAGGTGTTCGGCGAGGTGCGCAGCAGCGCGTCGACGAGGATGACGATCAACGGTGTGCCGGGCACGCGCTACGTGGCGCAGACAGGGGCAAGCACCGATCTGGACAACAACTGCCTGGAGACGTGGAAGCCATGCGCGACTGTGCAGCAGGCTGTGGATCAGGCGCTTGCCGGCGATACGGTGGACGTGGCGGAGGGCACCTACACCGGCACGGCCAGCGACGTCGTGCTGATCGCCAAGCCCGTCTCGTTGCGTGGTGGCTACACCACGGACGGTAGCTGGACCGTCCGCGACCCCGTGGGGCATCCGAGCATCCTGGATGGGCAGGGAAGCCGGCGCGTCGCGTGTATCGTTGGCACTGTGCCGGTCACCATGGACGGCTTCTACCTGGCCAACGGCTTCGTCAACGGCGACGGGGCGGGGCTCTCGGCCGGCGCCGGGACACTCACGCTCTCCGACAGCCGGGTGACCAACAACGTAGCCAGCGGCGGCGGGTCTGGCGGTGGCGTCTATGTCTCGGGCGGCGGGCTCACCGTCACAGCCACCCAGGTCTACAGCAATCAGGCCAGTGGCAGCGGTGGTGGCATCTATCAGCAGGGCGGTACCCTGGCCCTGTACAACGCTCAGGTCTACGGCAACGCGGCCTCCGGCAGTGGCGCGTCGGGCGGCGGCGTGTTCCTGCAGAATGAGCAGGCCGTGCTGGCGGGCAACCGCATCTACACGAACACGGCCACAGGTTTGGGCGGCGGCTTGTGCATCTCGGGCACGGGCCGCGTTCGCTTGGAGCGTAACGCGCTCCTGGACAACTGGGCCGGTGACAGAGGGGGCGGCGTGTCAGTCCAACTGGGCAGCGGTGACCTCATCACACTGACCAACAATATCGTTGCCGCCAACCGGTCTGGTGTGGGTGGTGGTGGCTTGTATCTGTGGGGTAGCAGCCAGGCCCGGGGCGATCTGCGCCACACCACGCTGGCCGATAACGGCGGCGAGGGGGTGCGGGTCGGCGATTTCACCCTGGCGATGACCAATACTATCCTGGTCGACCATGCACTGGGTATCGTCACGTCCGACAGCGGGGCCAGCGTCACCACGGACTATACGCTGTGGGATGCCACCGTGACCTATACGGACACCTCGGGCGGCGGCGCGATTAGCACGACCCATGACCTGGCCGGCAGCCCAAGCTTCATGGATCCGGTGCTGAACGACTACCACGTCAAGGGCGACTCGGCGGCCGTCGGCGCGGGAATCTGGGCTGGGGTGAGCGTGGACCTAGACGGCGAGGGCCGAGTCGCTCCACCTGACGTCGGTGCTGACCAGTATCCGCTGCGCGCGTTCAGGTGGGCCTCGCCCGTTGATCTGCTTCCCTGCGAGGTGGTGACGCATACGTTCACGCTCACGAACGTCGCGGGCAGCACGATCACCGGCATCCGGGTCACCGATGATCTCCCGGCTGACGTCAACTACATAGACGGCGTGAACACAGTCGTCTCCACGGTCGGCAGCGGGGCATACGATGCCGGCCAGCGGGCTATCGTGTGGACCGGCGATATGGGTGTCGGGAGCCGCGCGTATATCACCTACTCAGCCAACGTGACGCCCTACCTGGCCAGCGGCACGGTGGTCACCTTCACCGCTTCCCTCAGCGATCCGGTCTCGGTCTTCTCCGTCGGCCCGCAGGCCATCACGGTGAACACCACGGCGGGCGCTGCCGGTCAGGAAGGCCAGGGGGCCGTTTCCCCCGAGGGACAGGTGACTATCGGCGAGCCTGTCACCTACACGGCGCGGTTCACCGTCCCGGCCGGTCACGTCGCCTACCGGCCTGTGGTCGTGGAGGAGCTACCGCGCCTGATCGAGGGCGGTGGGACGGTATCTACCACACCGGCGCTGACCTACGTGGTGGGTAGTCTCTCCGTCAATGGCGCGTCCGTCGAGGAGCAGGTCCTCTCGACCGATGGGGGGGGGATCACCTGGACGCTGGGCACGGTGACGGCGACCTGTGGTGGACCGGAGGTCGTGACCCTCGCGTTCAACGGCCGGGTTCTCAACCTGGCGGACAACACCGCTGGTGATTGGCTCACCAGCACGCTCGCTGTGTCCTACGCCGAGGGCTCAGCCATAGGCATGGCTCGCGCGGTCAGCGACGCGCACGTGCTGGCTCTGGCGGAGCCAGAGCTGGTGTTCAGCCACACGGCGGCGATGAGCGAGAACCTGGGCATGGACGAGGCCGTACTCATCACCCTGACGGTTGACAACCCTGGCACGGCTGCTTTGCATGGGGTGGCGGTGACGGATACGCTGCAGGGCGCTTGGGTCGTGAGCGGCACCGGCGGCACGGTGTTCACCGACGTGATTGACACCGTCAGTGCCGGTGGTCAAGAGGCGGTGGCCTTCGTCGCCCGGGTGAGCGATGCGGTCGGGCCAGCGACGACGCTGACTGCTACGGCCGAGGCTCGAGGCACGTCCGTGCCCGCGTCTGTCCCGGGCGCTGAGACCTACGGGCGCGCCTACGTGGCTTCCCCGGTTGTCATCACCGCCACCACCGGCTATCCGGATCTGGCCATCCGCAAGGACGCCAGGCCGACGTGCTCGCCGGGCCAGACCATCGTCTACACCATCCACTACACCAACACAGGTGTGGTGCGGGCCGAGGGTGTGGTGGTCACAGACACGTTGCCTGCCCTGGTCACCGATGTTGTGTCTGCCACGTCGGCCGGCGCGACCGTGGAGCACGTGGAACAGGCCATCGCGTGGACGCTGACGGCCCCGGTGAGCCGGAGCCTCAGTGGGCATGTCTGGGTCACCGCCAGCCTACCTATCTGGCTGCCGGGGCCGGGAGAGCCGACGCCCATCCCGGTCGGTACTGTGCTGACCAACACGGCCGGCATCACGACCACCACGGAGGAGCCGGACGCGAGCGACAACGCCGCCCGCGTCGTCAGCACGGTGCAACTGCCTTCGCTGAGCATCACCAAGACGACTGCGCCCCCCGTGGTGTACACGCGTCGATTGCTGACTTACACACTGAACGTGTCCAATACCGGGCTGGGTGACGCCACCGGTCTCGTTATCAGCGACACGGTGCCGCTGAGTACCACGTACCGGTGGTGCACGGGGGGCGACTCGTGTGCTCTGGGCAGCGGTGGTCGCACAGTCACTTGGACTCAGGCGCTGCTCCCGGCGGGTGAACTGGAGCCTGTTGCATTTACCGTCCGGGTGGATGACGATGTCGTCTCGGGAACGACGCTCCTCAACTGGACCTATGGCGTTACCTGCACTCAGGCGGTGATCACCCCGGCGGGGGTGGTCGCTGGGGCACCGGTGAGCACCACGGTGGCCCTGTTGCGGGAGTTGAGCCTGGAACCGCCGAGCAGGCAGGCCCCTATCCTGCCCGGTGAGGCCGTCGTTTATACACACACACTGACGAATATGGGCAATGCGCCTGCGGACGTCGCGTTTGACGTGAGCGAAGTGCCATCCGGCTGGACTTATGATCTGCAGCCAACCGGTCCTGTGATGGGTATGCAGCCATATGGTTCGGTGGGGATCACGCTCACGGTGGGGGCTCTACCCGGCACCACCGGCCACGCAGTGTCGGTCATCACGGCCACGTGGCAGGGCTCGTCCACCTTCGCCACTGCGGTGGACACGAGCAGCGTTGACTGTGTGCCGGTCACGCTGGAAGATGGCATCGCATACAGCCCTGACTCGCCGAGGATCGGCCAGACGGTCATCTTCACGGCCACGATAGCCAGCGGTACGCCCTCCTTCAACTACACCTGGGACTTCGGTGACGGCACGCAGGAGGGTCCGGTCGGCGTGTCGGACATGGTCATCGTCGGCTCGCACGCCTACGGGGACAACCGTGCCTACGACGTGGAACTGACCGTGGTCAACTGCGGGGGCACGTCAGATTCGGTGCAGCAGACCGTTATCGTCAACCCCTACACTGTGTGCTTGCCGCTGGCGCTGCGGAATTACCCTTGAGACGCAGCAGAAACCAGGTTTTTTCCGGAAAACCTGGTTTCTGAGGGCGTGGCGGAGTGTCATCGGGAGAGAACAGCTTGAGACGAGGTAGATCACTGGCTCTGGGAGTTGGGTTGTTGCTTGTGGCTTTCCTGCTGCGCATATGGCGGCTGGGTGCGCAGAGCATGTGGTGGGACGAGATGGTCACCGTCTTTCGCGCTGCGAGCACTCGCTCGGTGATGTGGGCCGATATCTTGCGCGCGCGCAACCAGGTGCCGCTATACTATCTCCTGATGCGGCCCTGGGTGGCCCTGGGCCGCGGTGCGTTCTGGGTGCGCTACACGTCCGTCTGGTGGGGGGTACTGACGGTGGCACTGGTCTGCCGCCTGGGCGTGCAATTGGCAAGCCGGCGCGTGGGCGTGACCGCTGCGGCGCTGTTGGCCATCTTGCCGCTGCACGTTTGGTATTCGCAGGAGGCTCGCGCGTACACGCTCCTGGGTGCGCTGGCTGTGTGCTCCTACCTGGCGTTGCTGCGCGTGATGCGCCATCCCCGGGATAAGTGGGGTTGGCTCTGTTACGCAGTTGCGCTCTTAGCGGCGCTGTATACCCACTACTTTGGCGCGTTTCTGCTGCTGGCGCAGGCAATCCCCCTGTTGCTCCATTGGCGCCACCGGCGGGGCCTTCTGCTGCGATGGTTGGGGGTGGCTGGGCTCGTCGGCCTGGTCTTCCTCCCCTGGTTGATAGTCGTGTTGGGGACGGGGGGCTTCCGCCAAGCCCCCGTCGACTGGATCGCCGAGGCTCACTGGTATGAACCGCTGTTGACGCTTTGGGCCTTCGGCCTGGGGGGCACTGCCAATCCAGCGCACTGGTGGAACTGGCTGGCCTTTGCCGTGCTGCTCCTGTCGTTCGCCTGGGGGTGGCGCTGGTTGCAGTTCCAGGTTAGCGTGCGCCAGGTGGTTCAGATGGTGGCCTGCTGGCTGGCGGTGCCGCTGTTGCTGATGTGGGTGCTGTCAGTCGATCTGCCCGGTGTACCGCAACGGCGCTCGATCTACATGGATCGCTACGTGACCTGGCTACTGCCCGTCTTCGCGTTGCTCGTGGCCTGGGGGTGGCACCACTGGCGGCGTCGGCACTGGTCTGGATGGGCCGTGGCCGGGGTGTGCCTGGCCTGCCTGGCCTTCGCGCTGGGGACGCTGTACACGGATCCGTCCTATGCGAGGGAAGATTGGCGGGCGGGAGTGGAAAGCTTGAACAGCCTGGCGGGTCGGGACGCTGTGTTGATCCGGCGGCCCGTGCAGCGGCTGCCGCTGTGGTACTACCCGCCTGCCGAGGAATTGACTGTGGTCGAGGCGCCCGACGGTCTGCCCCAGGGTGACCTGGTGGCTTGGCTGGGACTGGAATCGCCCGCCACAGAGATGTGGGTGATCACCTCTCTCGACAACACTGATCCCCACGGCTTCCCCGCGGGCCGCAATCGGAAACTGGCCGAGGGGGCGACGTTCGACCCGCTCAAGGAGTGGCTGGACGCGCGCTATCGCGTCGACGAGCGTCTGCGTTTCCCGGGTATCGTGCTAACCTGCTACCGCCACGCTGGGCGGTCGTCCGATGGGTAGAGGGGCTAGAACTGCCGCCAACATGGCGGCTGTCCGATCAAGATGGTGGGCTTGGCTGGACACCCGGCGGCTGGTTCTCGTGGTGACATTGGCGGCCGTCTTTGCCATGGCCGCGCGGGTGCCGGTGGACAGCGATGGGTGGTGGCATCTGGCAGGCGGGCGCTACATCGTCGAGGAAGGCGCGATCCCTCGGGCGGATCCCTTCTCGCACACCAGGGCCGGTGCCCCGTGGATTGACAACGGATGGCTGGCCCAGGTGATCTTCTACCTGCTGTACCGGCTCATGGGGTACGCTGGCCTGGGTCTGGCCGTCGCCGTTTCGGCGACGGTAGCGCTGGCGCTGGTGTGGCCGCAGATGAGCGGTGGCCCGTTTGTGCGCGCCTTCATTCTGGTGCTGGCAGCAACCGTCAGCGGGCCGGTGTGGACGGTGCGCCCGCACCTGGCGACCTACGTGCTGATGGCCGTCTTGGGTTGGCTGTTGAGCCTCTGGCGGCGTGGCAGGCGGTGGGCCTTGTGGTGTGTGCCGCCGCTCTTCGTCCTATGGGTGAATCTACACGCTGGCTACACGCTGGGTCTCGCGCTCCTGGCCCTGACTGTGGCCGGTGCGATACTGGATCGTCTACGTCGTGGCGAGCGGGCGCACCTGCGGCACGAACTCACCTGGTGGGACGTCGCCTGGCTGGCCTCGGTGGGCGTCCTGGCGCTCTTGCTGGTGCTGGTCAATCCCTATGGCGCTCGGATGTGGCGCTACCCGTTCTACAACGCTGGGCAGCAGGTCGCCCGCCAGTACATCGCCGAGTGGGCCTCTCCCGATTTCCATGAACTGGTCAATCAGCCTTTTGCTGTGTTGTTGCTGGTGACATTGCTGGCCCTGGGGCTCTCTGGTCGCCCCGCGCGCTGGACTGAACTGCTGCCGGTGGTGGGTTTTGCGTACCTGACGTTGCAGTCGCAGCGCACGATGGGGCTATTCGCCCTGGCTGCGGTCCCTGTCCTGAGCCGGGCGGTAGCGTCTGGGCGCGCTCGCCGCGCCCTAGCAAACCTCTGGTCTCCCCGCCGTCCGTTGCCTCTCACCCGGGGCCGGGCGACCTTGAACGCGGCGCTGGCGTTGCTGATAATCAGTGCGGCGCTGCTCAAGGCCGGGGTCGTCTGGCACGCGCCCTCGGTCGAGGCTGCGGTGCAGGAGGTTGGGTTCCCAGTGGGCGCGGTGGATTGGATGGCACGGCATCATCCCGCCGGTCCGCTCTACAACCCCTACCAGTGGGGCGGGTATCTGATCTGGCGTCTCGCGCCCGGATATCCGGTGTTCGCCGATGGGCGGGCTGACCTGTACGGCGATGAGTTCTTGCTGGAATACCTCGAACTGGCGGCAGCCAGGCCGGGCTGGGAGGCGAGGTTGGATGCTTATGGCGTGCGCACGGCACTGGTCACGGCGGATGGGCCGCTGTCTCGGGCCATGGCAGCCTCGCCCGCTTGGGAGCAAGGCTACGAGGACGGTGTGGCGCAGATATACGTGCGGGGGGATGAATCTCGTTGAGGTCCGACGCACATGGGAGTGTGTGTGTGATAAGACGTGACCTGGTGTGGCTGACCGTGCTCGCGCTCGTCGTGCGGTTGGTCACGGCGGCTTTCATCCGCCAGCCTGGCTACATGGATACCGCCTACTACGCCGCTGAGGCCGCGCACCTGGCCGAGGGTGGGGGACTCACGGAGCCCTTCCTGTGGAACTACCTGGACGACCCGGTGGGTCTTCCTCATCCGGGCTTCCTCTACTGGATGCCGCTTCCCTCGTTCCTCGCTGTCCCCTTCGTCGCTCTCTTCCCCGGCTCCTTCTTCGCGGCACAGCTTCCATTTGTGTTACTCTCGGCTTTGCTTCCACCCGTGGCGTATCTGGTTGCCTGGCAGACGCCGGGTCCCAAGGCCGGGTTGGGGGCGCGTCGGCGCGCCTGGGCCGCCTGCCTGCTCACGCTCTTCAGCGGTTTCTTCTTCCCTTACTGGACTCTGCCAGAGACGTTCGCTCCCTTTGCCCTCTTCGGCAGCCTGGCCTTGTGGATTGCCGGGGGCGGGAAGCCGGATGCCGACGGCCGGATGCGCAAGCTGTGTCGCTGGCTGCTCGTGGGTTTGCTGGCGGGCCTGTGTCATCTCACGCGCGCTGATGGCATTGTCCTTCTCTCCGTGGTCGCCCTGGCTCCCTTGCTGGGGCTCTGGGCGCGCATCCGGGTGAAGATCGAGCAGGACGGCGTCAGTGGGCAGGCACAAGGCAATGCCCCTACCCGTCTGATCGCGTCAACGATTGGCGGTCTGGCGCTGATCGTCGCGGGCTACCTGCTGGTGATGGGGCCCTGGTTCCTTCGCAACCTGAGGCAGGTCGGCTCTCTGCTTTCGCCGGCGGGGACGAAGGCCATGTGGCTCACGACCTACGATGACCTTTTCTGCTACGACTGCGATCTCTCCCTTCGCTCCTATATGGCCTGGGGCGTGGGCAACGTCCTGCGTTCCAAACTCTTCGCATTGTGGACCAATCTGCAGCGCTTCCTGGCCGAGGATTGCCTGGTCTTCCTACTGCCGCTCGTCCTGATCGGGCTCTATCGCTTGCGGACCTGCCTGCGCTTTGCTCTGTCCACCATCTACCTCCTGTGCCTCTACCTCGTTCACTCTCTGGTGTTCACATATCCAGGCTGGCGCGGCGGTTTCTTCCACTCCAGCGGCGTGCTGTTGCCCTACCTGTATGCAGCAGGCATAGTGGGGTTGGACGTGGCTGTGAGATGGGTGGCGCGGCGGCGCAGGCGCTGGCACGTGCGGCAGGCTGGGACTGTGTACGCGGCCGGCGCGGTCGTTCTTGCGGTCTTCTTGAGCCTGTATGTGACTTTCACCAAGCTGCCCGCGTGGTGGGATGCGGATCAAGTCTACGGCGATGTCTCGGCCTGGCTGAGCCAGCGCGGCGTTGCGAGTGACACGGCCATCATGGTGGGTAACCCCCCTGCTTTCTGGTATCGCTCGCGCAGACCATCCGTGGTCGTGCCCAATGGGGGCGTGGATACGCTGTTGGCCGTGGCCGATCGGTATGGGGTGGGGTACGTGATCCTGGACGTGAACCGGCCCGTTCCGCTGGCGGATCTGCACGCCGGCCAGGCATCTCATCCTCGACTACAGCTCGCGGCGACGTGGATGGACAGAGAGACGGTTTTGTATGCAGTGAGGCAGGAAAGATAGTCTGTGGTGATCTGTGATCACCATCATCTGGGCACGGGGCTGGATGGCGAGCAACGGTATGCTTCCGCTCTTGCCTGGGAGTGCTGAACCATGATACAGGGCTTTTCGAATGGAAGCGCCCGCAAGGCCGGCGTGTTTTCGACTGTGTTCGCCGTCTCCCTGGTTATGCTGGTTTTCGGACTGCTGTACTTCTACAACCTGGGGGGATGGCGGATCAATGACGACGAGGGAAGCTTCCTATACCAGGTTTGGCGCATCAGCGAGGGGGAGCGCCCCTATCAGGATGTCTTTACGACGCGTTGGCCGCTGTTTCTGTACACCGGGGCAGGATGGATGCAGAGCTTCGGAGCCGCGCTCGTGCCCATGCGTGTGCTTCCCGTTTGTCTGACGCTGGGGACTGCTCTCATTGTGTTCTTCCTGGCTCGCCAGACGCTGCCGGCAGAGGCAGCGCTGCTCGGTATGGTCGTCTTCCTGCTTCATCCCTTGGTCTGCCAGTTTGGACGCCTGTTTCAACCGGACATCTTCTATGTGTTCTTCAGCACATTGGGGTTGTACCAGTTCGCTCGTGCGTACAGAAAAGGGAATACGCTGTCCTATGCCATGGTCGGCTTGATCTTCGCTATAGCTACGCTGTACAAGCTTCTGGCGGTGCTGGTTCTGGGTGGATGCGGGTTTTTTCTTGGGGTGACCTGGCTTCGGGAACGGGAGTCACGACGCAAGACGGTCCTTCGGACGCTTGCTATGCTGTTGCCGTATGCTTTGGTTCTTGGTCTCACAGCGTCGGTATTCATGCGCAGTTTTCCCAGTTTCCGCGCATCCGTGATTGGGGTCAATCTGGACTGGGGACAGGAGTTGACGCGCACTCAGACCGTGCTTAAGGGCCTTGCGTTCCTGGTGGTGTATTTTCTGGCCTTCGCTTCGATTTGTCTGCCCGCCTTGCCTGCTGCGTGGCGCGGATGGTCAGGTGACCCCAAGCTGGCTATGTTCAGTTGGCAACTGCCAACTGCTCTGGCTTTCGTCGTTCTATCTCGTGAGTTGTACCCCCGCCTATTGCTCTATCTGTTGCCTTCGCTCTCGATCCTCTTCGCTGCAACTCTCAACACAGTCCGCCTCCTACTTGGCAGCAGGAGCTTTTCTCCGGCTCTCCCCGATGGGGAGGGAAAGCCGATGCTTTTCCTGGCCATCATTGGTGTGGTCTTCATTCCCTGGGCCATGAGCGATGCTCAGATGTTGACTCGTAGCGAGCGAGATACGATGGCGATAGCTCGCTGTATTCAAGCACGGACCTCGCCAGACACCCACGTGCTGTCGGACTATCAAGAGCTGAATTTTCACGCTCGCCGCTCCACCACATATTTGGGGGCAGAGCTATCTCGCGGCGTTGTGGCGTCAGGCCGGATCACGGGCGCAAGCATGATTGCCGAGATTGAGGCTGGGGATGTTGGAATGGTGATCGTTGACGTCTCCGACCGGACAGCCCACCAAATGGCAAACCTCCAGGACTACGAGGGCTTCTACGCGTATCTGCAGCAACACTTTGTGTTGCTCGACACGCTCCCGCGCGGCGAACAGCGACTGGAGATCTACGTACGGTCATCCCTCCCTTTTGGAGATTGAACCCCTTCTGTTTGTGCTCATGCCTCGTTGTGGTATACTAGCGAGCGAGCGTTTCTCCAGCACTGTCCGGAAGCGGCAAAGTCGAGAGTATACGGGGGGCGAGACATGTCGGGCAGAATCAGGGTAATGATTGTGGATGATCACCCAGTTTTCCGCCAAGGGCTGCGTAATGTCTTGGCTGCACACGGGGACCTCAGTATTGTCGGCGAGGCAACCGATGGCCCCGAGGCGATTGAATTGACACAGGAGCTGCTTCCCGACGTCGTGTTGATGGACATCAACTTGCCCACCCTCAATGGCTTGCAGGCCACAAGCAAGGTCAAATCTCTCTGTCCCGAGGTCAACGTGATCATGCTCACCGCCTACGATGACGAGGAGCAGGTCTATCATGCGATCCGCGCGGGAGCTTCGGCGTATTATGCCAAGGATGTGACCCCCCAACGGTTGGTGGACGTGATCCGGCACGTCAATGACGGGCAGTATGTCATCGGGGACGAACTGCTGGACGAAGATGGCCTGGGCGAATGGCTCCTGAAGGAGTTCCGGCGCTTTGGTGGGGGAATGTTTGGGGATGAGGGACACTTCTTCGCGCCGCTCTCCCCTCGCGAGATGGAGATCCTGGAGCTGGTCATCCAAGGCATGAGCAATAGGGAGATCGCCTACAACCTGGGGATCAGCCATCAGACGGTCAAGAATCACATGACTTCCATCTTGAGCAAGCTGGGAGTGGCCGATCGAACGCAGGCGGCGGTATATGCGTTGCGACACGGCTGGGTGCCTCTGCGTGACCAGAAGAGGCTGGGCCGGAACGTGGCAATCATTACCAGGGACGACCAGTAGCGGGACACATTGGGGGCGGAAGGTGCGCCTGGGGCGACATTCCCCGGCTGTGTGGATGGATTCAACGATGCCTGTATGATGGGGGACGAGGCGAGGAGCAAGTGAAATGGCCGTTTCGGCGGAGAGCGGTGTGGCATCCTTTGAGCAGTTCTTGGAAGGATGCACCAAGGAGTACGAGCAGACGCAGCGCGAGCTTAAAGAGGTAGATCTGCTGATCCAGCAGACGAGTGGCGAGGTGGAGCGCCTGGCACAGCGCAACACACAGGTCACTAACCGGTTGCGCCAGGTCGAGGCGGCCTTGGACACCGTGCCCCGCGACGACATCAAGGAAGCCTACACAGCCGTCAGCGAGACGCAGCAGCGTCTCTTCACCATGCGGGGGCAGTTGGAGAAGCTGCAGAGCAATCAGCGCAACATGACAAACTACGTCAACCTGCTTCGCAGCATCCTCGACTTCACCAATCAGACCGCGTATGAGCCTCAGGCGCTCGAAGAGGAGGACGTCGCGCAGCCACTGGTTGTCCGCATCATCGAGGCACAGGAGCGCGAGCGGCAGAAACTCAGCCGGCAGATGCACGATGGCCCGGCACAGTCTCTGACGAACCTCATTCTCCAGGCCGAGATATGTGAGCGGCTCTTCGAGACCGATCCGGACCGGGCGCGGGCCGAGTTGGCCAACCTGCGTAATGCCGTGGCGGCCACGTTCCAGAAAGTCAAGGGGTTCATCCTCAACCTGCGTCCGATGATGTTGGATGATCTAGGAGTGATTCCCACGCTGCGGCGCTACGTAGACAGTTTCTCCGATAACAGCGGGGTTGCGACCCACCTGACGGTCACCGGCAAGGAGCGCCGGTTGGTACCGCACAAGGAGGTGACCGTTTTCCGGCTTGTCCAGGAACTGCTGAACAACGCGGTAGAGTTCAGCCATGCCAGTAGCGTCCACATTGGCCTGGATATCGGGGACGATCTCGTCCGTGTGTCGGTCGAGGACAATGGCACCGGTTTCGAGTTCACCGAATTGCTCGGTTCTCCCCAAGCGGAGGAGATGGGCCTGACGACGATGCGCGAACGAGTGGAGATGCTCGGGGGCCAGATCCACGTTGATAGCGGACTGGGACGGGGGACGAAGGTGGGGTTTGAGTTGCCCATCTCTTGATGAGGCACCCAGGATTAGTACCAAGTTCCTATTGCAATGCCGGTGTGAATACAGTATAATGGACGTGACAGGTCGAGAGACCTTGAACTACCACACTCAACAAGGGAAGGGGGTGAGCGAAATGCTGTTTTTGCCGCGTGAAGAGGGGCAGGGTTTGGTTGAATATGCGTTGATTCTTGTTCTAGTGGCCGTTGTCGTTATCGTGGTTTTGGCACTGCTTGGTCCGGCGATCGGTGATATCTTCAGCAATATCGTCACCGCGCTCGGCGGCGTCTAGTCGAGAGATCAATGCAGTAGTGCAAGTCGACCACACTGCCGAACAGGGCCTCGCGCGAGCGGGGCTCTGTTTGTTTGTGCGGGCAGTATAGGGCATTTCCTTCCTTGTCCCCCCATTTTAAGAAATGAATAGTACTAAGGTATACTTGCAGGTGCCACGGTTTCTGAGGTATAATGAAAGAGCCTATTCCATATTTGCCCGTCGTTGTTCCTCTCATGATTGCCAACTGCCTAATTGCGTTTAGGTGAGGAGGGTGCGATGAAAATCAGGTGGAGAGGACAGAGCTTAGTCGAGTTTGCTTTAATCCTTCCAGTCCTCTTGCTCGTTCTGTTGGGTATTATTGAGGCTGCACTGGTTGTGCAGGGCTATGTGACCGTGCAGCACGCCGCCCGTGAGGCTGCGCGCTTTGCCGTCACCTACCAGCCGGTCCAGGGAGCCTGTCTGGATCAGGATGGGGATGGTCAGATCGAGGATGGCATCAGCCACGATCCGGATGATCGGGCCCCGTACCCCGCGTGCCCGGTGGACAACTGGGGACAGCCCAACGAGAGCGATCAGCATTACTTTGACCGGCGCGCGTTGCTCATCAAGGAGCGGGCTCGCGTGGCCGCGACAGGCCTGCGTATAAATGATTCCATCCTGGGCAATACGTGGACCGGTTTCTTCGATCACAAGGACGAACCCCGTTTCTTCGGTGTCCTCCTGTGGGGCTATCCGTCCTTCCTGGTAGATTGCAACGATCCGGGTCAAGAGCCTCAGTGCCGCGACCACCCGGGACTGGAAGGTCTGCCGGTGCGGGTCCTGGTCAGGCACAACGTGCAGATCGTGGACCCGCTGTACCGCGTGATAGCTAGCTACGTGCCGGTGCAGGCCGAGGCGCAGATGATCAACGAGGGTGTCCAGGTCGGTTTCGGCGACGTACCTCCGCCGGACTTCGACACGAAGCCCGATCTCGGTGAGACCCCGATCCCCACGAACACGGGCGAGCCTTCCCCGACGGATGAGCCGACAGGCGAGCCACACACCTATCTCATCCGCCTGGACCCGCACGAGGCGACGAACACCATGCCCGATGACCGCGAGCACGAGTTCGTCGCGACCGTGACCGACGAATTGAGCCGCCGTGTGGAGAGCGCGCGAGTGAGTTTCTCCACGGACGTGGGGGGCTTCAGCTACTCCGGGGTCGAACCCCGCTATCTGGAGCAACTGACCGACGCAGATGGGCAGTCCGCGGTCTTCCTGTATGGGAACGACGTGGTGACGGCGACCCTGCGTGCCTGGCTTGATTACGATGGCGACGACGCGTGGGATGCCGGCGAACCCTACGACACGGCGACCAAGTCGTGGATCTTCGCCCCTGGCCCGTACATCACCGTCTCGTCCCACGAGGTCAATCCCCTCGAGTACATCTACATCAACCTGAAGGACCATGCCGTGGGCGAGCCGTACCGCCTGTCGTGGTGCGTGATCTCCGGCACCCAGACCTCCACGGTTGTGCAGTATCCGGTGAACGTGGATGCCGAGGGCGAGGACTCTGTGGGCTTTGAGATCCCCGTGGGGAGCCAGGGGGAGTATCGCGTCGAGACTCACACCGGCAGCGGTGGGTGTGGTGACACGCCGTATGCCTATTCGGCCGACATACGGGTCAGGGCCATCCCGCCCGATCTACACATCACGGATATATCCTGGCCCCCGGAGTACGGCGACGAGTTGCCCAGCGGCACGCCGATCATGTTCACCATGGTGGTGTCGAATGCGTCGCCTACGCCGGTGCAGGACACGTATTTTGACGCGGACTACTACGTGGATCCGGACTCTCCGCCACCCTTCCAGGGGCAGATGGGGACCGAGAAGCAGTGGCTGTTGAATATCGGCCCCTACGGCGAGCAAGAGGTCCACGCGATATTCGAGTTGGGCGGTGGTCAGCACCAGATGTGGGGGCAGGTGGATACCACCAACTTCGTGGACGATGAGTCGGACGAGGAAAACAACATCAGTGGACCGTACACGGTCACCGTGCGCTGCACGGTAGACAGTACCCCGTACGGCGACGACTTCAACGATGGCGTCATTGACGACAAGTGGACGGGTTCCCAAATAGGGTCAACCGACGTGCGTGATAGCGTGGTGGAGAGTGGCGGGTACTTGCAGATCACCGCCAGCGGTAGCAGCATCTGGAGCAGCAGCGACAATTTCTTCTTCTTCCACCAATCGATCTCCGGCGACTTCGACGCCCGGCTACGCGTCATAGATCCGCCGAACTACTCGTACAGCTCCAAGATGGGGCTGATGGTGCGCAACAGCCTGGATGCGGACAGCCGCCACGTGATGTTTATGGTCCGGGAGTCCAGCAGCAGGCTCCAGGTTGCCTACCGGGCGGAAGACGGGGGCGGCACGACACAGGCCGCCGGCTACCGCTACTCCTCGCTGCCTGTGTGGGTGCGCATCGTCCGCAACGGGAATATGTTCGACTACTACTACTCCACCGATGCAGACCCGGGGGAGAGCGATTGGACGTTCTATACCAGTGCCTCGGTGGAGATGGGCGAGAGTGTGCACGTGGGCATCGCCCACGCCAGCTATAACAGCTATCGCGCTCGCCGGAGCCTGGCAGACGAGTTCGTGATCTGCCAGCCCTCCACCGAGGTAGGCATCCTCCGGCCGCCGGGGCTCAGGGAGTGCGAGCAGTTGCTCGAAGTAGGGGGCTTCGAGGGCAACCCCGACCGCGTCTTCTCGGAGTGGAACGCGGGGGATTCACTCGCCTTCCAGCACCAATCAACCTACTTCTACGAGGGCACCATGTCCATGCGGCTGCACGCAGCCCTGGGTTCCTACCCGGTTTGCCCGGTTCTGAATCCCTGGCTGTATCAGACGGTGGAGATCCCCGAAGAGGTCTACACGATGACGACCCTGCACGTGCGTGGGCAGCGCCTCGTGGCGGAGAGTGGCTCGAGGTGCTGCAATCCCAACACGGACCCGGATGACGTCCTGTACTTGCAGATGAAGGACGGGACCGGTACCGACCTGGGTGGGCCCAGTACCCTGGCCACTGGCGGGGCCACGCCAGGGGTATGGGAGGAATTTGAGCAGGAGGTGACGAGCGACGTCGATCCCTACTCGCGCGCTGCTCAGGATGTGCAGGTGTACTTCTACGGTGTCCAAGATGCGACGGACTATGACTGTACCTTCTTCTACCTGGATGACCTGGAGTGCGAGGCGTGCACCGAGTGGCCTGTCCCTGAGGACGAACCTGGCATGGCGTCCATCGGCGGTGGGGTGCGGGTCCTGGTGAGTGGCATCCCTCAGAAGCTGCAAGGGGTGGACGTGTGGGCCTACAGTCCGGGTGGTGAGGTCTACCATACGGTGACGATCCAAGACAGCACCTATCACTTCTACAACATCCCGCCGGGCACCTATACTGTCTATTCGGAGATCTGGATCGGCGGTGGGCTTCGCTTCGCGACGACGATGATCGTGGTCGGGGCTAACGAGCGCAACTACGGCGTGGACCTGTTCCTGCTGTGATCGGTGACGGATTGGTGAGGGGGAATATGCTGGCGATTTGGAGGAAACGCAGGCGGAGCGTGAAGATCGTGTTGATGGCCGCTCTGGCGATAGCGGCGCTGGCTGTGGTGCCGGTGGCCGGGGCGCGTGCGCGTCTCCTGGGCTTTCTGCGCTCTGGCTCGAATCTCTCGCAGGACGCCACCCTTATCTCGGCCTACCCAGACGTAGCGGTCAGCGACGATGGTGACTGGGTGGCAGCCGTTTGGACGGATGGCTATCAGGGCACCGCTGGGTACAAAGGGCACGTCTATCTGCGGGTTGCCTCGAACGGGGGCGTGAACCTGGGGGACAAGATCCCTGTGTTCGTCGGCGGCAGCTCCGCCTGTGCTTCCGATGCCGCCGTAGCGATCTCAGGTGACGATGCGCACATCGCATACGTGGTCTTCAACGATACGTGTGACAATCCGTCCCAGATACAGGTCCGCTATGCGACGTGTTCGCTGGCAAATGGCCAGTGCGAGGAAAAGACTGCGGCGGAGTCCGTCGATACGTTGGCTCATAAGATCACCTGGGTGGACCTTGCGCTGGATGCGGGGCAGAACCCCCATCTGGTGTGGGCCCAGTACGACGCGGACGGCAAGAACGGCGATATCCGCTATCGGGCCTACGACACCGGCAGCTCTGCGTGGGGAGTGGTGGAGGACGTAGCCGTGGACGGTGACAACAACGTCCCCGCGATCGCGTGGGCCGACGATCGCGTGCAGGTCGTGTGGCAGCATGTGGAGGGGACCGGCCGCACCATCTGTTACCAGCGGAGGGATGCAGGTGGGTGGCTCTATTCGCCCAAGACGCCGTATTGTTTCTTTGGGCTGCTGACCACGTACGCGCCGGAGAACCCGGACGTGGCAGCCGGGGCCGGGCAACTGTTCGTCGTCTGGGACCAGTGCTCTGATCCGGATCACAACCCTGACCCTGAGTATCGAGTGCCCTGTAGCATGTATCGCGTGATGTACCGGCATTGGGATGGCAGCCTGGAGCGCTGGAGCGAGGACTTCGAGGTGGGCACAAACCACGCCTGGATCGCGGCTGAGGACTACGATTCGCTGGACGACGCCCCAAGGGAGGAATACGTGCGCTACCTCCGGCCCGCTGTGTCGCTGAACGCTGATGGCTGGCCCACCGCCGTGTGGCACGTGCACCACAGCCAAAATGGCGGTGAGGAGGAGGGGGGGGATGAGTCCTACGCGATCCACTACAGCTACGCCCTCACCGGCACGATTACCGGCAAGCCAGAGTGGATCACGACCACTGTGCTGGGCGGGTACCAGTCGAGCTGGCTGGGCTCTGCGGCGGTCGGTGTTGGGACGACGAGCGGCGAGCAGCGTATGCACGTTGTCTACATGGGTAAGCCAGGCCGGGATAGCACAGATGCCTGGGACGTGTATTATCACGGCTTCTCCCACAATCCCGCGGCACAGATCGACGTCCCCGGGATCGTGTTGGTAGGCAGTACCGTCACGCTGGATGGCAGCGGCAGCTACGATCCGCAGGGCCTTCCCTTGATGAGCTATGACTGGTCGCTGACCGGAAAGCCCACGGGCAGCGCGGCCGCTTTGTCCGGCTCAGCGCCCGAGGCGCGTACGCTTACCCTGGACGTACTGGGATACTACACGGTGACGCTGGAGGTGGCTACCTCGCTCGCCAACAGTGCGCCGGCGGTTCGCACAATCTTGGCAAGCGATAGCGTGTTCTATGGCTATCTGCCGGTGGTTTTGAGGCAATGACTGTCGCCGGACGACTGACCCCAGTTGTGGATGGATCACAAGGGAGCGGGTGAACGCGATGGCAGAGCGTTCGGGTGTGCGTTGGTTGTTCATATTGGGCCTGGGCCTGCTGCTTCTGGCCGTGGTGGGAGCGCTGGTCTATGGCCGGTTGGCTGTGGAGCCCAATTCGACTCCTGTCATAGAATTGGGCGGCGGTAGCTTGACCGCCCGGAAGGTGTATGGCTCGGCGGTTGAGGTGGCTACACAGTGGCAGGAAGACGCGCGCTTGACTGCCGTCTCCTGCAATTGCCCGGCCGTTGGACAGCAGCGGGATGGTGCGTTCGATTGGGTATTTCAGTTCTTCTCACCGTCTGTACGACGATTGGCGCTCGTTGCGGTCACGGGCGAAGAGGCTCGCATGGTGCGTGAGAGCGGTGCGCCCTACGAGGTCCCTACCTTCTCGACGGACGACTGGCGCGTGGATAGCGACCAGGCGCTGCGAGCGTGGTGGGGCCGGGGAGGGGGCAGTATGGTCGAGCGACGCCCTGACACCGATCTGGCGATGCAGTTGCGGGTGTCGGATGAGACGGGGGGCTCGCCGGCCTGGACGGTTGTTGGGTTGATTGCAGGTACGGATACGGCCTTCACCGTGGTGGTGGACGCCACCAGTGGGGAACTCGTGGAACCGTGATGGGCAAACCACTGCATAGGGCGGCTGCTTCACCGGCGACACGTGTGAGGAGGGGGTATCAGATGAGAGAACGGACAACGGAACGGCAGCAAGGATGGCCTCCTGTCGGGGATGCCAGCAAGATGCTGGCGGTCCGGAAGGGAGGGCGGACAGCGGAACGCGGGCAAGGATTGTTGGAGATGGTCGTCGTCCTGCCGGTGCTTCTGATTCTTCTCTTGGGCGTCGTTGAGATGGGCTACGCGATGAGGAACTACCTGGTCGTGGTGAATGCCAATCGCGAGGGGTGTCGGTTCGCGGCACGGGGACGTTTCACCGATGAGCGCGTCGGCCAACGCGTGGTCAGCGCCGGCGGGGTCGTGCGCATCGGCGAGACGGACGTGCCGTTTCTGCGCACGCATGGCACGGAGCCCAACACGGCTATTCTCCTCACCCACATACCGATGGACGCTGAGGGCGAGGTCGAGGCGTATACGACCTGGGTCACCGGGGTAGTGCCGAGCGCGGGCGGAGGGGTACAGGCGGTCATGGCCGACAGCTCGAGGATCACGATGACGATGCCCCAGATCATCGCACGCCACGAGGCTTCCACCCTGGAGATCAACGCCTTGCGCGAGGCCAATGATTATGAGCCGATGGAGAATCGCATCGTGATTGTGGAAACCTACTACATGCACCATCCATTGTGGAACGCTCCTTTCATACCACTGCCCGATCCGTGGCTGATGTATGCCCAGACGGAGATGCGCGTGACCACTGACCGTGGGGAGTGATGAGGGCTGACAGACTATGCGACATTTGGCAGGCTGCACGTGCATGTCGCTCGGTCCGGTGGTAGCGGGCGAGTGATTGCTTGAGTGGGGTCTGACGTGCGCAGGGGGCGAGGTTGGAGGTGAGAGATATGAGCAAAGGAACAGGGCACAAGTTGCGTAAGCTACGTCCTGGTTGGGGGCCGCTGCGTGGGCGGCAGCAGGGTCAGAGCCTGGTAGTCGTTGCGTTCGCTTTCATCGGTATTCTAGCCATTGTCGGTATGGGCTTTGACTTGGGCTGGGCCTACGTAGAGAACGTGCGGGTCGGACGGGCGGCCGATGCTGCCGCGCTGGCAGCAGCGGCCGAGCTGCCTTTGGAAGAGGCCGCACACAAACGCGCGCTGGTCTACCTGCAGGAGAATGGGTACGACTACACCCTCGTGGGGCAGGTGCGGACGGTTGTAGAGGGGACCGTCACCGGCCCATCGGAGGACGACGCGGACACCATCATAGAAATTCGTACATCCTACTCTCGGGACACCGGTCTGCCGAACACGGCCGATCGCGTCCGCGTGACGGTCAAGCAGAAGGTGCCGATGCGGTTTATGCAGTTTATTGGCTTCCTCAAGATCCCGGTCGCGGCCAAGGCCGAGGCGGAGAACATCAGCAATATCGACACGGTGATCGTCTACGACAAGTCTGGCTCGATGGAGTTCGACACGTTGTGCTATGGCTGCTGGGAGCAGTCGGCAGATCCGTATCCCAGCGGCAATATCTATCCCTTGCCGTGGTCGTCTCATACGAAGGATTCCGCCGATCACTGCGCCAGCGGTGGCTCGGACCCGAGTGCGTGCGGGACCAGCCCGTACTATCACTACAACGGATCCTACGACGTCAATGATTGCAGCTACCGAGATCGGTCGTACACGGACAGATACTACATCGTCATTGAGGCCGAGGAGTACTCGCGCTTCGCCGACAGCTCCGACTACCACACGTGGGGGTACACGCCCTACTACACGTTCTGGGTCATCCAGCGCAACGGCAAAGGCGCGTATGCGCGGGACTCGCGCGGCTCCTACCTGTCGCACCACCCATACTATGACTACTACGTTAGCGGCACGGGGCTGGGGGTTTCGTGCACGTGGGACGATCTAGTCAATGGTGGCGTCTGCAGACGCGATCTACCGGCGGGCGGCCCCTTTGCCGCTCCGCGGGCTGACTACGATTTCTTCGCCCCGCAAAACGATCGATACTACGTCTGGATTCGTGGCCAGGGCGGCCACAGCACTTCGCAGAATCACATCTTCTGGGGCACGGACGGGTCCCCACGTGGCTCAGAGGATGGCTTTCCCGCAGGTGCCAGCTATGATGGCGCTTCGTCGGGCTCGTGGGACTGGCGCTGTCTCGGCGATGAGTGGCTAGGTGCGGGGAGCCACACGCTGAACCTGTGGGCCGGTGGTGCCGGTTTTGACGTGGACCGCATCGTCATCACGACGGATTCGAGGAACTGCTCCTACGATTCCTCGCCTCCGGGGAGCGCCGAGACCTATGCACCGAACAACGGGCGCACCGACTGGGCCTGCCATGCGTGCGACCCGCGCTTCGCCGGGCGGCCTGGGGGGCAGGAACCGCCCGACGGGGAATATCGTCCCGACTGCAACATCGGCGGCAACCCGGACCAGAGACAGGACGCGATCTACGACGACGAGCAGCCCATCCGCAACGCGCTGGAGGCGGCCAGGCACTTCGTGGGCCGGCTGAATCCCCGCTTCGATCAGGTGGGCTACGTGTCCTATTCCAATAGCGCGGTGATCCGAAACGAGCTGGAATGTGTGAGGCGCTTGGGATCGGATGACTGTACGCCGGAGGTGATCACCGACACCGTGATGTACGAGCTGGACCGCACAACCGCCGGCGGTAGTACGAACATCGCTGACGGGATGCGAAGGGGCATCAGCGTGCTCAGCACGGTGGACGATGCCCTGGGGCATCACTATGGGCGACCGGGGGCTGCGCACGTCATGGTGCTGATGACTGATGGTGAGGCCAACCTGCACACCTACTGCGATGGCCAGTGCGATGACGAAGACCTCTGGCCCGATGGAGACGCCGACAAAGACTGCGTGGTGTGGTATGGCCGACGGGCCCGCGACAATGCCATCGTTGTGTATACGATCAGCCTGGGCTGGTCGGCGGACCGTGAGTTGATGAACTACGTGGCCGAGCTGACCGGGGGATACCATCGCTGGGCACCGACGTCGGACAAGTTGGATGAGATCTTCGACGAGCTGTACGAGCGTATCTTCCTGCGGCTGATTGAGTAGACGCATTGCCTCGTGGACGTGCGTTCTCAACGCGTCTCATGCGCAGGCGTGAGGATGGTGCTAGCGCACCATCGGAATGACGCCTTTCTGAGGGTATCGACGCAGTGCCGACAGGTGGAGAGTAGATACAACAGGACAGAGTCTCGGGCCTGTGGCGGGCCCGAGACTCTGTTTCGGGGGTGGCTTGCCTGTACGTTTGCGGTCTGGCTCACAGATGACGCTCGTTCTGAATACTTGACATTTTGTTTGTAAACCAGTATCATTGAATTGGGGTTGGTGGCTGTTCGCAGGTTTGTGCGTGGCCTGGTCCGTAGGTTCTGCTCATTGAGGCGGCGTTGAGAGCGACCCAGCCCGTCCTCTGAGTGTAGCAGGGGATAAGGAGGCGATATGCGCGGCGGTCGAGTACTGGTCATTGTCGGGATCATCGTGCTGCTCGGGGCTATAGTGGTCGGCGCTATTCTGTACGTCCGGGCCAG
Organism: uncultured Anaerolineales bacterium; assembly: GCA_964649415.1. Lineage (GTDB taxonomy): Bacteria > Chloroflexota > Anaerolineae > B4-G1 > B4-G1 > CAZYSK01. The sequence continues at coordinate 52,414 of CAZYSK010000016.1, read as the reverse complement.
GCAGGCTGCGTCCGATCTGGCCGAGCAGGCACTGGAGGAGCTTGAGGCGCAGGTAGGGGAGGGTGGTGTGTACGTCCCGCCTGGCACCCGAGAGATCCTCTTGGCGGCGGTGGACATCAAGCGGGGCGAACGCCTCACCAGTGACTGGGTCGAGGTGCAGTACTGGCCGGAGCAGTCAGTCCCGGCCGGAGCGCTGACCGAGGCTGACATCGACGAGCGGGTGGCAGGACGCATCGCTCGGGTGGACATCTTGCAGCGTACCCCCATCTTGGAGGACATGCTCACCGACTCGCCCTATGAGCTGGGCGCTATGGGGTCGAATGCGGCGTTGCAGATCCCGCCGGGGAAGGTGGCTCTTGCGCTGCCGGTGGCACGCTACTCCAGCGTAGCCTGGGCGCTCCAACCTGGTGACCACGTGGACGTGCTCATCTCTGTGTTGATCATAGACCTGGACGAGGAGTTTCAGACCGCTCTGCCCAACGAGGCTTCGTGCGTGCAGCCGTCCGAGGACGAGGGGTGTCGCGGTGGGGTGATGGGGCGGCTGGAGGTGTTGCCCAATGGCTGGGTGGTCAACCTGAACCCCGGTGAGGGGCAGCGAGCGCGCCTGGTGACTCAGATGACTGTCCAGGATGCGGTGGTCATGCGTGTCGGCGACTGGCCCATCGAGCAGATGGCAGCGGTAGAGGGGGAAGAAGTGCCGGCATGGGCGGAGGAATTGGAGGCGCAAGGGGCCGAGGTGCAGGTCGCTGAGGGCGAAACTGTGCCTCCGACTGCGACGCGTGCATCCGTTGAGCCGTTGACGCTGATTGTGGATCCGCAAGATGCGATGGTTCTCAAGTATGCCCAAGAGACCGGTGCCAACATTGACCTGGTGTTGCGTTCGGCCGGTGATACGCAGCTCAACGACACTGATTCGGTCACGTTGCAGTATCTCTTCGAGCAATACAGCATTGAGATTCCTGCCAAACTGCCGTATGGAGTCACGCCGCCGATTGAGGAGGTGCCGTCGCTCTCAGCAGAGGAGATCGAGGGAAGCACTGCGGGGGAGCCTGTAGGCGAGTGAGCCCAGGCTCTTCAGGCACGGCACGGGGATAGGTGTGCTCACTGAGAACGGTGGCAGACGCAGGGATATGATGTTCCAGCGTGTATGACGTCTCCTAATCGTGGGGAGGTATTGACGCAGGTGGAGCAAGAGCGAATCCGGTTGTTGATTGTCGACGATATCGCCGAGACGAGGGAGAATCTGCGCAAGCTGCTCTCCTTCGACGCCAGCATAGAGGTTGTCGGTGCGGCGTCCTCGGGCAGAGAGGGCATCGAGCTGGCCAAGGAGTTCAGGCCGCATATCGTCCTGATGGACATCAACATGCCTGATATGGATGGTATTGCTGCGACAGAGGCCATCATGCGGGAGGTCCCGGCGACCCAGGTGGTGATGCTCTCCGTGCAGGGCGAGACCGACTACCTGCGCCGGGCGATGTTGGCAGGTGCACGGGACTTCCTCACGAAGCCGCCCAGCGGCGACGAGTTGATGAGCACCATCCGTCGGGTCTACGAGATGGCGAAGACCCGTCCCGTGGCTGCGTCGCCGGGTGACCGGCGTGCCAGACCTCAGGAGGCCAAACCTCAGCGCGACGGAAACGTGGTCGCTGTCTATAGCCCCAAGGGCGGCGTGGGGTGCACGACGATCGCAGTCAACCTGGCGATTGCATTGCAGCAGATGGGCAGTGGGGTGCAGAAAGTTGCGCTCATGGATGCCAGTTTCCAGTTCGGGGATGTGGGGGTGATGCTCAATCTCCAGGCCAGTCGGAGTGCAGCAGACCTGGCTCCCCACATCGGCGACTTGGACAGCGATATGCTGAACAGCGTGATGGCCTCTCACAGGACCGGTCTCAAAGTGTTGCTGGCTCCGCCACATCCAGAGTCGGCCGAGGACCTGCTGACGCGAGCGTCCCCGGGCGAGGGTGGGGGGGGAGACTCGCCGTTTGGCGCTATCCTGAGCATGATGCGCAAAGACTTCGACATCATTGTCGTGGATATGTGGAGTTGGCTAGACGACGTCGCGCTGACGGCGTTTGATTCTGCCGCGTTGATTGTACTTGTTGTGATGCCGAACATCCCATCCATCAAGAGCGCTCGCCTGTTTCTTGAAGTGGCCTCCCAACTCAACTACCCGACGGAGAAGATTGCGTTGGTTGTCAATGGCGTGGACCGGCGCACGGGCATACGGGTGGAGCAGATCGAGCAGGCTATGATGCCTGTGGCTGCGCAGATTCCTCTGGACGAGCAGATGGTACTGGCTGCGATCAATCACGGTGTACCCTTTATCCTGCGTGATCAAAGTAGGCCCGTTTCCCAGGGCATCGTGCGCCTTGCCGAGCACGTTGAGGGCGCGTTGACGCCTGAACCAGAGGAACAGGAAGAGGAAACGGTGGCCGCGGGAGACACGGGACGGCTGAGGCTGCGGCGCGTCTTCGGGTAGTGGCGTATGACCGCTGCCGGGCAGGCGCGACGGGTCAGGTGGTTACGGAGGTGGGGTAATGTCACTGTTGAAACGAATTGAGCGGGAGAAACAGACGACTACGCGCAAGCCTGCGGAGCTGGCGGAGATGCGCCTGCGTCGCCAGCCCGCTTCTCCTGCGCGTGATGCTTATCTGGATCTTAAGACACGTATACAGAATAAGCTGATCGCGGAACTGGATCCGTCGATGGATGTCTCCAGGTCGGATGAAGTGCGCAACACGATCGAGGAGATGTATCACAACATCCTGGCTGAGGAGCACATCGTCCTGAGCCGCGCTGAGCGCCAGCGACTGTTCGAGCAGATTGTCGCCGAGATACTCGGCTTCGGACCACTTGAGCCCTTTCTGGCCGACCCCACGATCACTGAGATCATGGTGAACGGGGCCAAGAACATCTACGTCGAGCGCGAGGGGAAGATCGTGCGCACCAATGCTGTCTTTGAGTCGGATGACCACTTGATGCGCATCATTGAGCGCATCGTCGCCCCCTTGGGGCGGCGCATCGACGAGAGTCAGCCATACGTAGACGCGCGCCTGCCGGACGGCTCCCGAGTGAACGCGGTGATCGCGCCGATCTCCTTGATTGGGCCGGTGCTCACCATCCGTAAGTTCTTCAAGATTCCCCTCACGGTGGATCGGTTGATTGAGTTGGGCACCGTCAGCGCACAGACGATGGAGTTGTTGAAGGCGTGCGTCTTGGCGAAGTTGAACATCATCATCTCGGGCGGTACTGGCACCGGCAAGACGACATTTCTGAACGTTCTCTCTGGCTACATCCCTGGCTCTGAGCGTATCATTACCATCGAGAACGCGGCCGAACTGCAACTGCGTCAGGAGCACGTCGTGACGCTGGAGTCGCGCCCACCGAACATCGAGGGCAGAGGTGCGATCAACATCCGGGACCTGGTGATCAACAGCCTACGAATGCGCCCGGATCGCATCGTCGTGGGTGAGTGCCGGGGACCTGAGGCTTTCGATATGCTTCAGGCGATGAATACCGGTCACGAGGGCAGCCTGACCACCATCCACGCGAACAGTCCCCGCGAGGCGACGGCCCGCCTGGAAAACATGGTTCTGATGGCAGGGATGGAACTACCCCACCGGGCCATCCGTGAGCAGATTGCATCCGCGTTGAATGTGATCATCCAGTTGGAGCGCATGCAGGACGGGAGTCGTAAGTGCGTCGCTGTGAGCGAGGTTCAGGGGATGGAGGGCGACGTGATCACCATGTCCGATATCTTCAAGTTCGAGCGGGTGGGATACGAGAGCGGCCGGGTGATTGGTGCGCTGCGGCCGACAGGGCTGCGGCCTAAGTTCATGGAGCGAATTGAGGGAGCGGGCGTGCATCTGCCCCCCAGCATTTTCGGGATAGGCCAGCGGGGGCGGTATTGATCTGGTCTGAGCGTGGGGACGGATCAACAAGAGGGACGGCGTTTCTTCCCGGGAGCTTGCGTCAACGGGTGGTTGTGAGTGCTACAGGTGTACCGTTCACCATCGTAGCCATAAGTGTCTCGACTGTGCAGATGGGGAGTAAGCGATGACCTGGTTGATACCGATTGCGGTGGCAGCGATCGGGGCGGTCGTTGTGTTGGTCGGAGTAATCGCCTCGCGTCGCGCAGACCGGTCTTTCGTTGAGGAGAGATTGGGCCTCATCGAGGAGGCGACTGCCGCGCAGGCCGGGGCTGTGCCTCGTAGGACGCCTATCGGTGATGCGCTGGATCGTGCGCTGACCAGCCGGGGTGTGGGCGCTGACCTGGCGACACAGTTGGCGCGGGCAGACCTGAAGGTCACTGTGGGCGAGTTTATGGCTGCCACCCTCATTCTGATCATGGCTGGTGGGGGCGTGGCCTATTTCCTGAAGCGGGACTTGATTATCACCGCTGGTGTCTGCTTGGCAGCGTTCTTCGGTCCCCGATTCTACGTTCGGATTCTGCGTCGGCGGCGCTTGAAGGCGTTCAACAACCAGTTGAGCGACACGATTAACCTGATGGTGAACGGTATCCGCGCGGGCTACAGTGTCATGCAGGCGATGGAGGCGGTGTCGCGGGAGATGGGACCGCCGATCTCAGATGAGTTTGCGCGGGTTGTTCAAGAAGTCCAGTTCGGCATCGGGCTGGAGGAGGCCATGGACCACATGCTCCGCCGGGTGCCCAGCGAGGACCTCGACATGATGATCACGGCGATCAACGTACAGCGCGAGGTGGGTGGTAACCTCGCGGAAGTGCTGGACTCGATCAGTTTCACGATCCGCGAACGGGTGCGCATCAAGGGCGAGATCCGGGCGCTTACAGGCCAAAGCCGGGCTTCGGGCTACATGATTGCCATGGTGCCGGCCGTTCTCACGGCCATCATCTACCTAATCAATCCTGAGTTCATGGGTAGGCTGTTCGAGGATGTCTGCGGTCTTGTGATGGTCGGCGTGGCGGTCTTGGGTATCATTCTGGGTTTCGTCGCCATCAACAAGGTGGTGCAGATTGAAGTGTAGCACCTGAGGGGGGGCGAGATGTCATCTGGTCTGTTCATCTGTTTGGGTGTGCTTGTCCTGGGCGGCCTGGTTCTGTTCGTCGTTGGCATGCTAAGGTCGCGGCAGTCTACCTCCAGCATCGAGGATCGCCTCGCAGACTTCGGGACATTGGAACGTCCCCCAACACTGGAGGAAATCGAACTATCCCAGCCTTTCACCGAGCGTGTGCTAATGCCCCTGCTTGCAGGGCTGGCGGCGTTCGTGATGCGCTTCTCGCCAGCGAAGACCAGGGAGACGCTGCAGCACAGGCTTGACTTGGCGGGCAATCCCTACGATCTCACCCGCTTCCTGGGTCTGCGTGTGCTGGCAGCGATCCTATTTGGAGGGCTGGGGCTTGCGCTGTCTTTCGTCGCGGGTCAGTTGCCCCTGGTGCAGCGCATCCTGCTGCCCGTGGCTGGGACCGGATTGGGCTACTACATGCCGGTGTTGTCACTGCGCAGCAAGATCGGGAAGCGGCAGAAGGAGATTATCGTATCGCTGCCCGATGCGCTTGATCTGCTGACGATCTGTGTGGAAGCGGGCCTGGGCTTCGACATGGCCATGTCCAAGGTAGCTGAGAAGTGGGATAACGAACTGAGCATGGCGTTCAATCGGGTGATTCAGGAGATCCAGTTGGGCAAGTTGCGGCGCGAGGCGCTGCGCGACATGGCAGACGGCATGGAAGTGGCGGACGTATCCACCTTCGTGGCGGCCATTATCCAGGCGGATCAACTAGGTGTCAGTATTGCCCGGGTGCTGCGCATCCAATCGGATCAGATGCGAGTACGGCGTCGTCAGCGGGCAGAGGAGTTGGCCCGCCAGGCGCCGATCAAGATGTTGCCCGCGATCGCTTTCCTGATCTTCCCCTCTATTTTCATTGTCCTTCTGGGGCCGGCTGCGCTGACGATCAAGGACATGTTCATGGGGAGTGGTTCGATATTGCCATAGTTTCCGCCGCTCCACAGGCTGGTGCGGAAACCGATGTTGAAGATAGGGTTCTGTGCCTGTGTCGGTTATTGAGACAGTCAGTCTCCATTGGCGCGGTCTTTGTAGTCAGTTTCTTGACGTTCTTCTTCCCCCGCGATGCGTCGGCTGCCACCGGGTGGGCGAGTGGTTGTGCGCCGAGTGTCGGAGCCAAATCTCCTTGGTCGAGCCTCCTGTCTGCGGATGTTGTGGCGACCCAGTTGTGGACGCCGGCCTCTGCGCGCGCTGCCGGGTTTCCCCCTTGAAGATCGAATGCATACGGTCGGTGGCGTATTTCGAAGGCGTGCTCCGCGAAGCGGTGCACCGCCTCAAGTATCATCGCTGTACGGCGTTGGTTGAGCCTCTGGCCGAACTGATGACGGCATACTGGGCGCAGCATCCTATGCCGGTCGATGTCTTGGTCCCTGTTCCGCTGCATAGCGCTCGTCTGCGAGAGCGCGGGTTCAACCAGGCGGCGCTGTTGGCACGTGAGATGGGCCGCCGGGTTGGCCTGGCGGTGGACGAGCGGACGCTCGTACGGCACCGCTCGACAGCATCGCAAGTCAATCTTAACGCAGTACAGCGGAGGAAGAACGTGCACGATGCGTTCCGTTGCACCAGCCGTTCCCTGGCAGACAAGGAGGTCTTGCTGCTTGATGACGTGTGTACGACGGGTGCTACGCTGGATGCATGTGCGGTGGCTTTGTATGAGGAAGGAGGGGCGCGCGCTGTGCGGGCGCTGACGCTTGCCCGTGCGCACTGAGGGTGTTCGGTGTAGACGCGGATACCGACCGCTCCCGACCGTCTGCCCAACCGCCTGTGGTCGGCGTCGGCATCGGCGGCGTCCGTCGGTGGGTCTGCTGGAGTGCCGTGGAGGGGACAGTCTCAGCACGTTTTCCCGTAGGGGGGCTATTAGACGCTGGATGTAGCATGAGACCGTAAGGAGGAAGTCAATGGACGTTTCTATCTACGCCAAGAACCTGGAGGTGACTCCGCGTTTGAGAGAGCACGTGGAGCGCAAGGTTGGGAAGTTGGATCGTTACTTGCCCAGCATTGATGAAGCGCGGGTTGATCTGGCGGTGGAGAAGACGCGCAGCGCCAACGATGGTCAGGTGGCGCAACTGACGGTACGGGCACGCGGCACGATTCTACGCGCTGAAGAGCGCAGTCAAGACATATTCACGTCGATTGATACTGTTATGGATAAGATGTATCGTCAGATTGCGCGCTACAAGGGAAGACGTCAAGACCGGTGGCATGCAGCGGTTGATGAGTTGCCCATCGAGGAGCCTGTGGAATCAACCGAGGGTGAGATCGTGCGCATCAAGCGTTTTGAGCTTCGGCCGATGGGTCGAGAGGAAGCTATCGAGCAGATGGAGTTGTTGGGGCACCACTTCTACGTGTTTCTGGATGTCGACGAGGATGCGATTAACGTCGTGTACAAGCGCAAAGATGGAAACTATGGCCTTTTGCAGCCCGAAATCGCTTGATGGGTTCGGGCCTGGGTGTTTTCCTATACACCTGAACCGGGGGGTTCGGCGTCAGCCGGCCCCCCTTTATGAATCGGAGGGGCTTGTTTGACCAGGGATGTGACCTTGATCCTCTTTGTAGGGGGATGGGGGCAGTGCGAGGTGGAGCGGGCGCTGGATAGAGCACACCGGGCTGCGGCGCGCGATCTGTTGGATCTGCTGCTGCGCACGGGTATGGTTGGCCGGGCTGTGGTGGCCACCGACGATGCGGGCTGGGGTGACACGCTGGCCGACCTGCCTGTCGAGGTGGATATCGATCCACCGGGCGAGCCGTTCCATTTCGGACGGCGGCTGGCCGGCCTGATCTCGCGGTATGGGGTGGAATGCGCGCTTTGCAGCGGGGGAGCCTCGGCTCCGCTGATGCGCCTCGACCGTTGGCGTGAGATACTGGACCGACTGCGCAGTTCGGAGCGACTCGTGCTGGCCAATAACCTGCATTCCTGTGATTGGGTGGGGTTTGCCCCGGCGATGGAGTCCGCCCACCTTCTGGCCCCGGAGGCCAATGACAACGCCATAGCGTGGGTGTTGGCTCACAGGGGCGGGCTGCCTCACGAGAGCCTTGCTCCATCGGCGGCGGCGCGTTTTGATCTAGACACGCCGGTCGACCTGCTGATTGTGCAACGCCACCCAGATGTCGGGCCCTGTCTGGGCCGTTTCCTCGATGGTCTGGGCTGGGAAGCACCGTGGCTGGACGGCGTGCTTGAGGAGATGGGGCGCGCGGGCGGAAGCCTGGCTGTCGTGGGCCGTGCCTCATCGGCGGCGTGGGCGGCGCTCGAGCGGGCGACCCGTTGCTGGGTGCGCGTCTTCGCCGAGGAGCGGGGTATGCGGGCCAGTGGCCGGCAGGAACGGGGAGAGGTGCGTTCGCTGCTGTCCGATTACGTGGATCTGGTGGGTGTTGATCGTCTGTTTGACGAGTTGGCTGAGCTGTGCGGTGGGGTGCTGTTTGACAACCGCGTGGTCTTGGCAGCGCGCGGGTTGTGGCCGTCTGCGGTTGACCGCTTCAACTCCGACTTGCACCGGTGGGATAGGGTGACCGAGCCTTTCTTGCGCCGTTTCACGCGCGCAGCGGCGGAGGCGCGAGTCCCGGTGGTGTTGGGTGGGCACTCCGTTGTGGCCGGTGGGTTGATGGCGCTGCTCGAGTCATTCGAGGCCGGCGCTTGTAGCGGGGAAGCGCAGCGGGTTGATGACGGGGTGACGTGATGCCGACGGTGCTCTTTATCTGCACGGGGAATCTCTGCCGCTCTCCCACAGCGGAGGCCTTGCTCCGGGACCGGCTCGGCTCCGACGAGACCAGGCGAGGCTGGCGTGTCGTTTCTGCCGGAGTTTGGGCACCCGAAGGACGACCGGCGAGTGCGTACGCCATTGATGAGCTGGCCCAACGCGGCATAGACCTGAGCGGCCACCGTTCGCGCAACGTTACACTTGAATTGATGTCTGAGGCCGACCTGGTACTGGCTATGACGCGGAGTCATGCCGAGGCGCTGGGCGCTTCCTTCCCCGAGCATGCGTCCAAAGTGCACCTGATCAGCGAGATGATCGGGAAAGAGTACGACATCTATGACCCATACGGTGGTACCCGCCTGGAGTACGCGTACATGGCCAAAGAACTAGCCGGGCTGATACAGAACGGGTATAAGCGCATCGTCGGTCTGGCCGAGGGTGCAGGCGGCGACTAACGCATCGGTCGCATGATGGATCGCCAGCATCTAGCCGGCATAGCTGCCCCTACGGCAGCCGTTTCCATCCGGCGATCATCTGTCGTACTTGCTGTATGAGTTCCTCCGACGTCACTACGTGGCGTTCTTCTGCCCAGCGTGCCTTTACCTCGCAACCACCTGCTTTCAGGCTGCGCCGGCTCACGGTCACCCGCACCGGGCACCCCACCAGGTCTGCGTCGGCGAACTTGACCCCGGCGCTCTCTTCGCGGTCGTCGTATAGCACGTCCAAGTGGGCGTCGTGAAGCTGTTCGTAGACCTGCTCGCCCTGAGCGTGCACGGCCTCGTCGGTGCCCAGCGTCAGCAGGTGAACGTCGAACGGGGCGACAGCGGGTGGCCAGATGATGCCGTGCTCGTCGTGATGATTCTCGATGACCGCCGCCAGCAAGCGTCCCACGCCGATGCCGTATGAACCCATCACAATGGGGCGTTCCTTTCCCTCCGGGTCCAGGTAGGTCGCGCCGACCGAGTCCGTGTAGCGTGTGCCCAGCTTGAAGCAGTGACCCAGCTCAATGGCAGACTCTGACGCGAGCGTGCCGTCACAGCGAGGGCATGGATAGCCGTCCTGTGCTTGTGCGAAGTCGGCCAGGACCGTGATGGCGAAATCGCGCGGGTAGTTGACGCCTGTGAGATGGTAGCCGGACTGATTGGCTCCAACAACGAAGTTGAACCCTGCCTCCACCGAGCGATCGGCCACGACCAGCACGCCCCGTCCGTTGCGGCTCTTGCGTACTTCCAGGCCCACAGGGGAGGCATAGCCTGGCTCAGCGCCTGCGGCGCGGATATGCTTCTCGGTCGCCGGCTGCAGCTCGCCACCGCCCAGCACGTTCTGCAGCTTGGTCTCGTTGACCTCCAGATCTCCACGGATGAGCACGAAAACCAGTTCGTGATCCATTGTGTAGAGCACGGCCTTCAGCGTCTGGGCCGTCGGCACGCCAATGAAGGCGGCCACGTCGGCGATTGTCGCGCAACCTGGAGTGGCGACGGGGGTCGGCTCGTCCAGTGGCTGGGGCTCGACCGCCGCCAGCCGAAACTCGGCGCGCTCGGCGTTGGCGGCGTAGCCACAGGACTTGCAGCGCAAGATGGTGTCCTCACCGGCGGGGTGAGGCAGCATGAATTCGTGGGAATCGGCCCCGCCCATCATCCCCGTATCGGCCTCCACGGGAACCGGGTGCAGGTCGCATCGGGCGAAAACGCGCTCGTAGGAGGCGAGTATCTGGGGGTAGAACGCGTTCAAGCCCTCTGTATCGGCGTCGAGGCTGTATGCATCTTTCATACGAAACTCACGCACGCGCAGCAGCCCGCCCCGAGGCCGTGGCTCGTCCCGCACCTTGGTCTGAATGTGGTAGACGACTCGCGGTAGGTCGCGATAGGACTGGACCTCGCGGCGCGCCAGCTCGGCCACGACCTCCTCGTGGGTCATCGCCAACGCATAGTCGCGACCACTCCGGTCTTGGACGCGCACCAGTGCTGGCCCCACGCTGTCCCAGCGGCCGGTGGCCTGCCACAGTTCCGCCGGGTGCACGACGGGCATCAGCATCTCCTGGGCGCCAAGCGCGTCCATTTCCTCGCGCAGGATGGCCTCGATCTTCCGTGCCACGCGCCAGCCCAACGGCAAGTAGCTGTAGAGCCCGGATCCCAGAAACCGGACGAGCCCGGCGCGCATCGCCAGTTGGTGGCTGGTCAGCGTTGCGTCAGATGGGGGCTTTCGCAGCGTGTGTCCGAACAGTTGTGACATCTTCATAGTGTACCTCCCTGAGAGACAATGAAACGAGAACGGTGAAGAACAAAAAAACCAGCCTTCCGGGTTCGGAAGGCTGGAGACTCACGAGAGGGCGAGTGACGGGCGACGCCCAAGCAGCGCTAACCGAACCCTTGGAACGGGTACGGGGCCGCGCTGCTAGGGGCGGGAAGAACACAAGCCATCATCGCATCAACCTCATTCATTGGTTGCTATTCTAGCATAGACTGTCGCGTTTGTCAAAGCGTTTCTTGTCCCTGAGCGCGAATAGCGAGTGTGTGGCTACGACAGGCTGATTTCGAGCACGGTTCTGCCGGGGAGAGACGTATGGCGTGGGCAGGGGGAATGTAGGGTGTGGTGTACTTGTCATCCCCGGTGCCTGTCGTATAATCGGCTGCGTGAAATCGCCGCCATTGACCGCGGGGCGCTTCGTACGGCGCGACAACCGCTTTCGAGTCACGGTCCAAATCGAAGGTGATTCCGTCGCCGCGCACCTGCCCAACTCCGGACGCTTGACGGAGTTGTTGACCCCAGGGCGCACCTGCTGGCTGGCCGAGTCTGCCAAGCCTGGGCGGAAGACCCGGTTCGACCTGAAGCTGGTACAGTACGCCGGCGTATGGGTCTCGGTCGATGCCCGGTTGCCTAATTCTCTTTTCGCCGAGGCAGTGGCTGTGGGCCAATTGGAACCGTTCAAGAGGTAGATCGGCAAGCTGTGACGGTCACCGGGCGCGTCCCGGTTCATCTGACGTAACTCACCACAGGAGGTATAGATGCTGCAGACTGCTATCGAGGCGGCTCGGCGGGCGAGTCGAGTGATGGCCGAGCGTTTCTCGCGTGCGCACGATGTTACTGTGAAGGGCTATCGCGACATCGTCACCGACGTTGACACGGCGGCGGAGGCTGTTGTCCTGGATTTGATCCACGAGCGCTTTCCTGGCCACGTCATCCTTTCCGAGGAGGCAGGCGGCGACGGCATCGGCGACGGGTACACGTGGGTCGTGGACCCTCTGGATGGAACGACGAACTACTCCCGTCGTATCCCTTCATTTGCCGTCTCTATCGGTGTGCTGGAAAACGGAGAGTCGGTGATCGGCGTCGTGTGTGATCCGCTGCGCGACCAGTTGTTTGTGGCCGAGCGCGGGAAGGGGGCCACGTTGAATGGCGAACCGATGCACACGAGCCGGGTGGCTCACCTGGGCAATGCGGTGGTGAGCCTGGACTGGGGCCGCAGCGACGTCGACCGGGCTCGAACGCTGGACCTCGTGCGCCAGGTGGCGATGCGCTGCGGTACAGTGCGCGCGTTGGGATCGGCAGTGCTCGCGCAGTGTTACGTGGCAGCAGGTTGGCTAGATGCGTACTTCAACCTGATCATGAAGCCCTGGGATGCTGCCGCCGGGACGCTGATCGTTGCGGAGGCGGGCGGTAGATGCACGATGGTAGACGGCGGGCCGTATCGTGTGGGCGTGGCAGGCTGCCTGGCCACGAATGGCCTCATTCACGACGAAATACTGAGCGCCATGAGCGATGCTTGCTTGAGTTGGCTCCCGCGTGAGGCGCGGGGAAGCCGATGAGGGACGTTTCTCACTCTGTGTCCTCTCTCTGAGTATGCAATGAGCGTCGTATACAGGAGGCAACGATGCCCGTGAACGAAGAACAGAGCGGACTCTACCTGGGGCGCGAATGCGACTGGCAGAGCGGTGCCGTCACTGACCGGCCTGTCCGCTACGATGTCCACCACCTCACGACCCACGCTATCCTTCTGGGCATGACGGGCTCTGGAAAGACGGGCCTGGGCGTGGTCTTGCTGGAAGAGCTCCTGCTGCGGGGAATCCCTGCCTTGATCCTCGATCCAAAGGGGGACATCGCCAACCTGCTCTTGACCTTCCCGGACCTGCACGCGGAGGATTTCGCACCCTGGGTGGATGTGGATGGGGCGCGGCGGCGCGGGATGAGCGTTGAGGCATATGCCGCTGAGGAAGCTCGCCGGTGGCAGGAAGGGCTGGCCGGGTGGGGGATCACCGGCGAACGCATCGCGCGCCTGCGCCAGGCGGCCCAGTTCACCGTCTTCACCCCTGGCTCGGAGGCTGGCCAGCCGGTGGATGTGTTGCACGTCTTCGAGACGCCTGACCTCGATTGGGACGAGCACGAGGAATCGCTCCGAGAGCGGATTGGGGGTACGGTCTCAGCGCTGTTGGGACTGGTTGGCGTCGAAGCTGATCCGCTGCAGAGCCCGGAACACATCCTGCTGGCGCGCATCGTCGAGCACGTCTGGCGTGCGGGCGGCTCGCTCGATCTGCCGACTCTGATCCGCCTGCTACAGAAGCCTCCCTTTCAACAGGTGGGCGTATTCGAGTTGGAAACCTTCCTTCCCGAGAAGGCCCGCTTTGCTCTGGCCCGTTCGCTGAACAACCTGGTCGCTGCTCCCGGATTTGAGAACTGGCAGGAGGGGACGTCCCTGGACGTAGGCGAGATGCTCTACGCCGGCGACGGTCGCCCTCGGGCCAGTGTGTTCTACCTGGCGCACCTGGACGACGAGCAACGGGCCTTTTTCGTTACCTTGTTCCTTGAGGCTGTGCGTGATTGGGTGCGCGCGCAGTCGGGCACAGCCGACCTGCGTGCACTGCTCTACTTCGACGAGGTGTTTGGTTACTTGCCGCCGTATCCCGCTAATCCGCCCACCAAGGCCCCGCTAATGGCGCTGATCAAACAGGGGCGTGCCGCCGGGCTAGGTGTCGTCCTGTCCACGCAGAACCCGGCCGACCTTGACTACAAGGGATTGACCAACGCGGGCACCTGGGCGATTGGATCGCTGCGGGCGGAGCGGGACAAGGATCGTGTGTTGGAGGGATTGGAGGGCGCGGCTGCTGAAGCGGGTGACGCGGTGGACCGGCGCACGCTGGATCGGGTCCTGGGTTCGCTCAAGCCTCGCGTCTTCCTGTTCCACGACATCCACCAGGGTCGTGCACCTATCCTGTTGCACACACGCTGGGCGATGTCCTATCTACGCGGGCCGCTGACCCGGAAGCAGGTGCGGCACTTGGGTGGAGAATGGCCCGAAGAGGAGCGAGTGGCGGAAGGCGAGGGGGAGGAGGGAGGAGGCAAGGGGGAAGCGACGGGAAGCAGGATGCAGGAAGTAGCCGCGATTTCCCAATCGCGCATCGGGCAGGAGGCGGGCGGCGCGGAGCCGGAATGGAGCGGCGGAGATCAGACGTTGGGATTTGGGGTCCAGGTGAGCGGAGGCGGGGGTGCGGATACCGGGAGGGATAGCGAGGCGGGTGACGGCCTGCGTGATATGCGCGCTGCTCCCCCTGCACTGCCTCCCGAGGTTCCTCAGGTCTTCCTTTCCCCGACAATCGCTTTCGAGTGGGCAGTGCGGCGCTATGAGGAGCGAGCCGGACGGATGGTGCTGGTGCGTGAGCGTCGTCTGGTGTACACGCCCCACTTGCTGGCTCTGGCCACAGTCCGAATGCTCGATCGAGCCAAAGATGTGGATCACCGCGAGACCGTGGCGCGGCTGGTGCGGCCCGGCGGGGGGGTGATGGGTGTGGACTGGCAGGGCGGGCAGGTCACCGTTGGAGAGGATGACCTCTCCGAGAGGCCACTGGGCGATGGAGCCTATGCGCCTGTGCCACCCACTCTGGCCCGCTCCCGCGATCTGAAGCGCCTGGAGAAGGACTTCGCCGATTACGTGTATCACAACGTGGCCGTCAGGATCTGGCACAATCCAGCGCTCAAGCTGTATGGGCGGGTGGGGGAGACCCGTCGCGATTTCCGCGTGCGGTGCCAGGAGGAGGCTCTCCGTGGACGAGACGCGGAACTGAAGAAAGCTCGCGTGCAGGTGGAGAAGCAGATGGCCCGTGTACAAAGTACTCTGCGCCGCGAGGAACGGGAACTGACCGAGGATCAGGAGGAGTTGGACGCGCGCAAGCGGGAGGAGTTGCTGACGCTGGGTGAGGCGGCGCTCAATCTGTTCTCGGGCCGACGTCCTTCATACATGATCTCCCGTGCCAGTCGCAAGCGTACGATGACCAGGAAGGCCAGGGCTGACGTGGAGGAGTCGCTGGCGTCTATCGAAGACCTGGAGGGACAACTGGAAATGCTGGTGGAGGAGTGGCACGAACGGGTGGCCGAGATCAATGCGCGCTGGGCCGATACGCTGGAGGAGGTTGACGATGTCGCGATCGCTCCCCGCCGCGCCGACGTGAGCGTCGATTTCTGCGGCCTGGCCTGGGTACCGGCCTGGTGGGTGACCCTGGAGGATGGGCAGCGCCTGGAATTGCCTGCCCGTGAGCCGATGGCTCGGCGCAGCTAGGTGCGCAAAGCCAGAGAGGCGCTGGTCGGGTGCTTTCGGATTTCCTCCGGGTTTGATATAATACCGGCATGGCCGGGCTGGCACGCGCGTGCCGGCCGGAAGGAGGCAAGACCATGATTCCATTGCGCGATACCATTCCTGCCCGCCGCTTCCCTGTCATCAACACATCCCTCATTGTCCTCAACGTGTTAGTTTTCTTGTTCGAGTCCATCTTGAGCCCAGAGCAACTGGATCAGTTCATCTGGGCTTGGGGGTTGGTGCCTCAGCGCCTGTGGGAGGAGGGTGGACTCTCAGCCTGGTTGGCTCTGTTCACCTCGATGTTCCTACACGGTGGTTGGTGGCACTTGATCTCAAACATGCTTGCGCTGTATATCTTTGGCGACAACGTCGAGGATCGCCTGGGCCCCTTCCGCTACCTGCTGTTCTATCTCTTTGGTGGGTTGGCGGCCAGCGCGGCACATCTGTTCGCGTACTCCGGGTCGGCCATTCCGACGGTGGGGGCCAGCGGCGCTATCGCGAGCGTGCTTGGGGCGTACCTGGTTCTTTTTCCCTATGCTCGCGTCATCACCTTAGTGCCCATCTTCTATTTCGTCCGCATTGTCGAAATCCCGGCCCTGGTCTACCTGGGTTTCTGGTTCCTCTCCCAGTTGCTCAATGGTCTTTTCGCGTTGACTGCCGTCGATGTCTTTCAGGCGGGTGGGGTGGCCTGGTGGGCGCACATAGGGGGATTCGTCTTCGGGCTGGCGATTGTCAAGCTTATCTGCCCTCGCGCCTGTCGTGTCTACGCGGACCAGTATCGCCCGTGGTGACCGCGGGGCTTAAAGGAGGTGCCTATGTCTATCCTTGATCTGTTTTGGATCTTCTTCATCATCAGTAGCCTCTTGCCAGCCATTCAGAAGCGCATGCTCCAGGCAGCGCGTCTGAAGTTGATACGGCAACTCGAGGCGGCGCGTGGCAGCCGCGTCATCACGCTGATCCATCGCCAGGAGACGATGGCGTTGCTGGGCTTCCCTCTCTTTCGCTATATCGACATTGACGATAGCGAGGAGGTATTGCGCGCCATCAAGCTCACCGACGACGAGGTGCCGCTCGACATCGTCTTGCACACGCCGGGTGGCCTGGTGCTGGCCTCTGAGCAGATCGCGCACGCGCTTTGCCGCCATCCTGCCAAGGTGACGATCTTCGTGCCCCATTACGCGATGTCTGGTGGAACGTTGCTGGCGCTATCAGCTGACGAGATTGTGATGGATGAGAACGCCGTCTTGGGACCGGTGGATCCCCAATTGGGCGACTACCCTGCCGCTTCCATCCTGAAAGCTGTGGAGCAGAAGGACGTCAACGAGGTGGACGACAAGACGCTGATCCTGGCCGACATAGCGCGCAAGGCTATCGCACAGGTCAAGGCTCGGGCGAAGGCGATTCTGGCTGAGCATCTGTCTGAGGAACAGGCCGAGAGCCTGGCGCAGACGCTGTCCGAAGGCCGGTGGACTCACGATTATCCCATCACCTCCGAACAGGCTATGGAGTTGGGGCTTCCGGTCACCACGGACATGCCTGAAGTGGTCTACAAACTGATGACGCTTTACCGTCAGACTGGACAGCGCCGTCCCTCGGTGCAGTACGTACCGATGCCCTACAGCCCCGCCGGGGAGAAGGGTGGGGCTCCCGAATAGGCCTGGACGGTGCCTTTGTGGGAACGAAGGTGTGTCAACGCCGAGAGATAGAGTAGCTTATCCGGCGCGTGCACGTGAGAGATATGCCTGGCACGTCATGAACGCGCAGGAGTAGCCATTTGAAAAATGTGTATTGGGTTCGTGGATTCGCCGTCCTGCTGGTTGTCGTATTGGCTCTGCTGCTCGGTTCGGTCCTTGCGTTCGAATGGACCTACGCTGACCGCATGTACCCAGGTGTGTGGGTGTCGGGTGTGGGCGTGGGAGGGATGCGGTTTGAGGATGCGGCCCTCGCAGTAGAGGATGGCCTGGGGCTCCGTGAGCCTTTGGTGACGCTGATGGCACCGGGCACCGCTTGGAACGCGCAGATCGTGCGTCCCGTTGACCTCGGGCTCGGACTCGATCCCGAGGCCACGCTGGGGCCAGCTTACGCGCTGGGGCGCACCGGATCAGCCGTGGCCGATTTCCTGGCGCACCTGCAGCTGCTGGCCTATGGTGAGAGCTTTCCCCCTGTTCTCGTCTACGACGAGCGCGTGCCCCGTCTCTACCTGGAGACGCTGGCCGCGCAGATATACCTGCCTCCGGCTGATGCTGCGCTCTCCATAGACGGCGTTACCCCGGTCTCCATCCCTGCCCGGCCAGGACGCTATCTGGACATAGAGGCGACGCTGGCGGCATTGACCCCGGCCGTGAGCCGCCTGGGGCCTGCCGAAGTGGGCCTGGTCATTCGAGAGACACAGCCGTCGATCATGGATGCCGAATCTGCCCGTGCCGAGGCAGCGGCACTGCTCGACGGCCCGCTCACGCTCGTCATCGCACACCCTCTTGAGGGTGATCCTGGCCCGTGGGTGCTCGCGCCGGAGCAACTGGCCGGGATGCTCGTGCTGCGGGTGGAAAACGGGCAGTTGCACGCCGGGTTGGATGAGGGTACGCTGCGGGCCTATCTGGGGACGTTGGCTCCCGAACTGGCAATCGAACCGGTGGACGCTCGTTTTCACTTCGACGATCGAAGCGGTGAACTGGAGACCATCGCCCCCAGCCGAGAGGGGCGGGCGCTCGACGTGGAGGGCAGCCTGGCGCGCGTCCTAGAGGAACTGCTAGCGGGCAATCGCTACGTCCCGCTGGCCCTGCAGGGGGTGCCGCCGTCCTACCCGGACACCGCTACAGCCGAAGAACTGGGCATCGTTGAGCTGGTGGCCGAGGGGGACTCGTATTTCATCGGTTCTCCCTCTGGACGCGACCACAACATCCGGCTGGCAGCGCCTAAGTTCGATGGCTTCGTGATCCCCCCTGGAGAGTCTTTCTCCTTCAACCATTACCTGGGCGAGGTGTCTGCGGAGGCCGGCTACGATGAATCCTACATCACGGCGGGTGAGCAGTTGGCTGTCGAGGTCGGGGGCGGCATCTGCCAGGTGAGCACGACCGCCTTCCGTGCTGCCTTCTGGGGCGGCTACCCCATCGTCGCGCGCTGGTACCACAACCACCGGGTAGGCTATTACGAGTTGATGGGCGCGGGGGTGGGCATGGACGCGACCGTCTACTCGCCACACGTGGATTTTCGGTTCACCAACGACCGATCATACCCTCTGCTGATTGAGACTGAGATCGAGGAAGGTGCCCACCGGCTGGTCTTCCGTTTCTACTCGACTGACGACGGGCGGCGGGTGGAGAAGGATGAGGCCGAGATCAGCGACGAGACAGAACCTGGCCCGCCCATATACCAGTTGGACGAGTCGTTGGAGCCGGGGACAGTGATCAAATGGCAATCGGCGGTGAACGGGCTGACGGCTACGATCCGGCGGCGTGTGTACGACGCGTCGGGAAACCTGCTCTACGACGACGCATTCGTCAGCGAGTACGCACCTCGCCGGGCCTCCTATCACTATGGCCCGGGATACGAGCCTCCTGAGGAAGAGACAGAACCGTAGCAGGATACAAGTGCGTAGTGAGGGCGGATGCGGCGGACATTGGTCGAACGTCCGGCATCCGTCCGCAGGTCCGCCGGAGTGCCGTGGATGCGCGAGGGCAGGAGCGGGCTACGGATTTGCCGGGGAGAGTGTCAGGGGGATGCCCTCGGCCACGATGTTCCGACAGAGGCTGAAGCGGTGTTTTTCCATACGCTCCCACCGCTCCTGCCCGATCACGCGAGGGCCAAGGAGCACATCATATTCCAGCGACACGTCCGCGGCCAGGGTGCTGATGGCGTGACTGAGTCGCCAGTCGTCCTTGTCTGCGATAATCAGGATGTCTATGTCGGACCACCGCTGGCTGTCGCCCCGCGCTTTGGATCCGAAGAGCACTGCCCGTAGCACGCGTTTCGAATGGACTTGCTGCAGACGCTCAAGAAACGTGTCTACTGCCTGGCGCTCGTTGGGAGAGAGGAGTGGGGATAGCAGATCGTTCACTATCAGCCTTCTTCCTGAAGATACCGTGACCCATAGAAGCCGTCGGCCAGGTTGCGGGCCGCTACCTCCAGCATCTGCTGGGCATGGCCCATGTACAGAGTGACTTCGCGTCTTGAGTTTTGCTCCGGGGTGGACATGGGCATCTCTCAGCGGAGAGCAAAGCGGAAGAATCGGGGAAACGCAAGTCTACGATCTTCAGTGTCAGTGTCCCCAAACGTAAACCGCTAAGCCGGTCACGACGGCCAGCCCGGCCGCAATGGCCAGGCCGTATCGCAGTGCCGCTCGCAGCACCGGTCCCTCCTGGCCTCCCAGATCGACCGTGCTGCACCCGACGATGATCTTGGCCGGGGCGAACAGCGAGCCCACTGCACCTCCCGCTGTCTGTGCTGCCAGGATGATGAGCGGGCTCACGCCGATCAGCGTCGCCACGTGTTGCTGCAGGCCGCCGAAGACCACGTTGGAGTTGGTGTTCGAACCGGTCATGAAGGCCCCCAGCGCGCCGATGAACGGCGCGATCAGCGGAAAGGCCGGCCCCGACAGGCGAGCCACCCCATCGGCCAGCAGGTGCGTCATGCCGGCGTGTTCCATCGTCACTGCCATGCCCACCATCGTGGCGATCCCCAGGCTGGAGCGCGTCGCCCTTCGGACGACATCTCGGGCGATGCGGGGCACCGTTCTGGGCGCGTAGCGGCCCTGCCTGTGGAACACTGCGTAGGTGATGAGTGACGCGTAGATCAACAGCGCCCCGGCGTGGCCGAACACGTTGATCGTGCGGCCTGTCCCGGCCTGTGTCACCCAGCCACGGGCGGTAGTCAACTCTGGGAACTGCACGCGGATGACCGCCTGTCCCAGGAAGCTGTGCACGGGAGGCAGCAGCTGGGCGGCCAACACGATGGCGACCAGGAGGGCATAGGGGAGGAGCGCCCAGCCCAGGCGCATGCCGGTGGGGGCGGACGTTGCGGATGTCATGCCGGCAGGATGCCGGCGGTCCGTGGATCGTGCGTCGGCGGACATTGACCGTGCGTCCGGTGTGGAATCGCCCGGCGCACCGTCGCGGGCCGGCTCCTTGCGTGGGTCGGCGGTGCGTTCCTCCTGGCGGGTGGACCGCCAGCGGGCCCACGCCACGCCGACCGCCAGTCCGACCAGCCCGCCCGACATGCCGCCGATGGACCATAGCCCGTGGGTGACGACGAGGAATTGGGCCGTGGCCATCGCCAGGCCGATGACGAGCAGCGGGGCCAGGCCCTCGCGCAGCGTGCGTCTCCCGCCCGCGGCCCACAGTGTGGCTGCTCCACAGGCCAGGCATGCCAGTCCAAGCATCACTGCGGACCAGGGGGCCAACTCCTCGCCTGTCCGCCCTGTCGCGGCGATGAGCGCGTAGAAGGACGACCCGAGCGAGCCGAACGTGACGGCCCAAGTGTGGCCAACCGAGGCGATCACGACGGCGGCCACCGCGGGGAATCCTAGTCCCACCAGGAGCGGCGCGACGATGGCTACCGGCACGCCGAAGCCGCTCACGCCTTGCAGGAAAGCGCCAAACACCCACCCGAGGAGCAGTGCCTGCAGTCCCCGGTCGGGCGTGAGGCGGGGGAGCCCTGCGCCAATGGTCGCCAGCGCGCCGGCCTCGTCGGTGACGCGGTAGAACAGCAGTGCGGCCCAGATGATGTAGAGCACGTAGAAGGATAGCAGGATGCCCTTCGCCTGAGCGTAGGCCAGCGTCTGCCATCCCGCTCCGAAGCGGAGCGCGGCCACCACCAGTGCCACCAACCAACCGACAGGTCCGGCCTGCGCGCCCCCCCAACGGAGGCGGATCATCAACACGAGGACGACCAGGATGGGAAGAAGTGCTAGAAGCCCATCGAGGATGCTGTTGATTACGAGTTGCACGTTGTCGATAGCCTCGTGCTTGAACCGATCACAGATAACGACTTGCTGCTGGCTGCCCAGGTGTTGCGTGCGCGCGCGCCATCGGAATGGCGCCTTTGTAAGGATGTTGGTGTGCCATCGGAATGGTGCCTTTGTAAGGATGTTGGTGCGCCATCGGAGTGGCGCCTTGGCAAGGGTGTTGGCGCTTTATTCACTCCCACTGGGGGATTCACCCTGGCCGGGAAGCTCGGGCAGGGATGAGGCTTCCGTCTGGCCCTCGAAGGATGGGAGAGGGATAAGCGGCGTGAGCCCGTCGCCCGGCAGGATACCCCATTGGACGCTCTCCAGGTTGCGGACAAACTCCCATTGGACGAGATCCGGGAAATCCTGCAGCACCTCGCCGCGTGCCTGAATGCTGTACGCTTCGGAGTCTGCCAGCAAACGCTGCCGCTCCGCGTCGGCAGCGGCCATGAGCTTGGTCTGCTCTGCCTCTGCGATGGCCAACAGCCTGGTTCGTTCGGCATCTGCCTGCGCCAACAGCTTGGTTCGTTCGGCATCTGCCTCCGCCAGGCGTATCTGGCTCGCTTTCTCGTATTCGGCGGCCTCCGACTGATACCTGGCCGTCTCGATAGCCTCCTGGGCGATCTGTTGTTGCTCGATCGCCCGGATGTACTCCTCGTCAAAGTCCACCTTGCGGACGAGGAAATCATCGAGGAAGACGCCGTAGTCCTCGAACTCCTTCTCCAGTGCCTCCCGCACAGCGTCTTCATACTCGAAGATACCCTCCCCGCTGTAGAGGTCTTCGGCGGTATGGTTCTGCGCCCACAGGCGTGCCAGGTTTCTGGAGTGGGCCTTGACGACGTTCTCCACGACCTCTGGCGGGCGGCCGACGTTCTGCACGATCTGCACGGCGGCCGTCGGAGGGATGCGGAATAACACGGTGTACTTGATGCTGATCTGCTGGCCGTCTATCGTCTGCGCGGTCACGGGGTAGTCTCGGTAGTCAGAGTTCGATGCTCCGGGATCGTCGCTGGTCTCGTAAGACTGAACGACGGTGGGGATGACCACTGCCCGGTCAATGAAGGGCGCGCGCCAGTGCAGCCCTGGCCCGAAGACCTGCCCCGTGAGGCCTCCAAACCGGGCGATCAGCGCCACGTTTCCGTATGCTACCGGGGTGTAGGCCAGTATGAGCAGTAGCAGGCCGAAAAGGCCCACGATGACTCCTACGACTATTGTAATGGGCAGGCCCATGCGGGTTGGTCTGCTTCTCCTGCTATCCATGCGGGTCATTCTGTGCCTCCCATCCTTTGTGTGCTACTCGAATATCCAGCGATCGACATCCCGCTCGTAGGACAGGATTTCGTCCTCGGTGAAGAAGAGAGGTACCTCGAAGGCTGCAGTGTCCGGACCATCTGAGCCGTGTACTAGGTTGCGCCCGACCTCCAGTCCGAAATCGGCGCGTATGGTCCCCGGGATGGCCTCGGCTGGATTGGTCGCCCCCATCGTGCGCCGCACGATCTGGATGGCGTGGTTTGCCTCTACCACCATCACCACGACAGGACTAGACGTGATGTAGCGGATCAGTGGTTCAAAGAAAGGTTTTCCCTCGTGAACTGCATAGTGGCGTCGGGCCAGTGCCTCGTCGATCTGCATCAGCTTCATGCCGACGATACGCAGCCCTCGACGTTCGAGGCGGGTAATGATCTCTCCGATGAGCCCGCGCTCTACAGCGTCGGGTTTGATGATGACCAGTGTGTGTTCCAAGTTGCCTCCTCAGTGCGTATTATAGAGTCTCCAACGCCCGGCGATAGATGTCCAGGGCCTTTTGCAACTGGCCGTCCTTCATGTATGCGTCCCCCAATACCCGCTGGACGCTGACGTCCGGCCACTGTTTGAGTCGTCGCTCCAGATCCGGGATCAAGATGTCGAGCATCTTGCCAGAGCGGATCACGCGCGTGTAAGCTTCCAGCGCGTCGTCTCGTTCGCCCGCCTGCCACAGCGCCCGCGCCAGCGACAGCCAGGCATCGTAGTCCCGCGGGTGCTTCTTCAGGTGAGCACGCTCGGCGCCAAAGGGCTCGGTCACGCCCGTCTCGACGGGTTCCGGGACTTCCTCGACAACCGGGGCTGGGACGACCGCCTCCTCCGGCGGGCGAATCGCCTCCGGCTCACGAACTTGTACAGGTGGTGGCGCTTCCTCAACCGCTGGGAGTTCGGCCGCCGGAGGTATCTCTTCGCGCTCTGGGCGCGCCGGTTCCGGTATCTCCGGTGGGGCTTCCTCTGCCGCAGCGGCGGCCTCAGGTGGGGCCTCTGGCTCGCCGACGGCGGGCCAGGTGAACGGTTCCTCGGCCGGAGGAGCGACGAACTCCTCGACGGGTGGCATTTCAGCTTCCTCGGGCGCGGCCTCCTGCGTTAGCATGGCTTCCACCTCGCCGAAGGCCGTCCAGTCCACTGCTTCCTCGGCCGCCGGGGCCACGGCCTCCTCGGGGGCGGGGACCTCAGCCCCACCAGGGACGCCTGCCTCGGCGGGCTTGGGACGGCCCATGATCTCGGCCATGCGGGTCTCTGCCTCGGCCTGGGCCTGGGCGCGGAGTTCTTCCTCCTTGCCCTCGGCCAGTTGTTCCAGCCAGGCCAGTGCATCGTCGCCGGAGGGCAGCCCCTCGCCCTCCAGCCACGCCGGCATGGGTGCTCCCTCGACTTCGCCTGCTGCGGCCGGTGCTTCCTCCGCCACAGCGGCGGCCTCAGGTGGGATCTCTGGCTCGCCGACGGCGGGCCAGGTGAACGGTTCCTCGACTGAAGGAGCGACGAACTCCTCGGTGGGTGGCATTTCGGCTTCCTCGGGCGCGGCCTCCTGTGGTGGCGGTGCCTCTGCCTCGCCGAAGGCTGTCCAGCCGAATGTCTCCTCAACCGCTGGGGCCACGGTCTCCTCGGGGGCGGGGACCTCAGCCCCACCAGGGACGCCTGCCTCGGCGGGCTTGGGACGGCCCATGATCTCGGCCATGCGGGTCTCTGCCTCGGCCTGGGCCTGGGCGCGGAGTTCTTCCTCCTTGCCCTCGGCCAGTTGTTCCAGCCAGGCCAGTGCATCGTCGCCGGAGGGCAGCCCCTCGCCCTCCAGCCACGCCGGCATGGGTGCTCCCTCGACTTCGCCTGCTGCGGCCGGTGCTTCCTCCGCCACAGCGGCGGCCTCAGGTGGGATCTCTGGCTCGCCGACGGCGGGCCAGGTGAACGGTTCCTCGACTGAAGGAGCGACGAACTCCTCGGTGGGTGGCATTTCGGCTTCCTCGGGCGCGGCCTCCTGTGGTGGCGGGGCCTCCGCCTCGCCGAGGGCCGTCCAGTCCACAGCTTCCTCTGCCGCTGGGGCCACGGCCTCTTCGGGGGTGGGGATCTCATCGCCACCAGGGACGCCTGCCTCGGCGGGCTTGGGACGGCCCATGATCTCGGCCATACGGGTCTCTGCCTCGGCCTGGGCCTGGGCGCGGAGTTCCTCTTCCTTGCCCTCGGCCAGTTGTTCTAGCCAGGCCAGTGCATCGTCGCCGGAGGGCAGTCCTTCGCCCTCCAGCCACGCCGGCATAGGCGCTCCCTCGACTTCGCCCGCTGCGACAGGCGCTTCCTCCGCCACAGCGGCGGCCTCGGGCGGAGACTCTGGCTCGCCAAGCGCTTCCGGGCCGGGTTCTTCCTCTGCCGGACGCATGGCTGCCTCTCGGGAAGGCTGGGCTATAGCTTCTTCCGGCAGGGGCTGGTATGCTGGCGGTGGGGCCTCGGCGGGTGCCACCTCCGGCGGCGCGAGTTCCCGCAGCCAGTCGGGCACCTCAGCAGCAGCGGGAAGCATTTCCCCGTCCTCCAGCCACTCCGGCATCCCCTCCTCCGCCATGGTGGGGTACTCCTCCTTCTCCTCCTCCTCCTCCGACGGCTCGATGTCCTGCGACAACTGGCCGCGAATGTCGGCCAGCCAATCCGGCGATTGCTCCGCCGACGGTTCGGCAGCGACTGCTTCCTCATGGGCGGCCTCAATGCCCAGTTCGGCCAGCCACTCTGGGACCTCCTCCTCACCGGTTGCGGTCGGTTCCTCTACCTGGTCGGCTGCCAGAGCAGGTGGGCGCTCTGGATACTCGGCGGCTTCTTCTTCATCTCGGAGTTGGCCTTCCGTGGCCGCGACGCCCAGTCCGGCCAGCCATTCCGGGGCCTCAACCTCCTCGATAGTGGTTTCTGGCTCTTCGCCAAGCTCCCTGTCAATATCCCTTAGCCACTCTGGGACTTCATCGACTCCAGGAGGCACACTCACCTCTGCGGGCGCTCCCTCGAGGGTTTCCGCCCCTAGCGGCTGAGTGACGCCGGGTAGCCGCTGGGTGGCGCTGGGCGCGCCGGGCGCAGGTGCCTCCTCACTGACGGCCTCCTCCAACCAGGCGGGGATCTCAATCTGTCCCTCCAGGGTCGCAGGAACGTCGACCAGCGGCATTTCTCCCTCGGCCCGGGGCTGGCGCCCCACTGCAGCGGAATCTAGCTCGGTCATCCATGCCGGGCGCTCTTCGTCCGGCGGCGGGACGTATTCCAGAGGGACGATCCGCATTTCTCGCGCTATCAGCGGCGATGTCGCGCCGAACAGCTCTTGCGCCATCTGGTTCTCTGGGTCCACCGCTTCGGCGCGTCGCAGATAGACTTCGCCTTCCTCTCGCCCGCTGCTAGTCCAGACTTCGCCCAGTATGAGGTTAGCCTTGAGACAGTAGGGCATTGCGTCCAACACCTGTTGGCAGATCTCCGCTGCCTCCAGGCGCTGTTCGTTGCGCCACAGCGCCTCAGCCAGGGTGACTTGTAGATCGGGTCGGTCGGGATCCTGGGCCACCAGTTCGCGCAGTTCATTGACTGCCCGCGAGAGTAAGTCGCCTTTGAGGTAGAGTCGGGCCAGAGCGCCACGGGTGAGCTGGACACGCTGGGTTTCGACGCCATCGCGCCGGCCATACAGGTGGCGCAGTTCCTCTTCTACGGCCTTGTTGTCCGGGGCCATTTCGTATGCCCGCTCCATATACCACACGGCGCTGTCGAGTTCGCTGCGGCGGGTATGTATCTCGCTCATCCCGGCCCATGCGATCAGGTTCTCGGGATCAGCGCTGAGCACGCGGCGGAACATGTCGGTGGCATGATCGTCCTGGCCCGCTTCGAGCATGGCCTTGCCCAGAAGTTGATACGTCGCGGCGTGTTTCGGGTACTGTTTCAGGACGTGCTTCCCATGGGCTACGGCCTCCGCATAGCGACCTTGCTCGATTTCATCCTCTATCTGTTGGGCATACTGCTGGATAGAGATCTCGGCCATTCTTTACCTCCTTCCCTACTCCGGGCGCGACCACCGCGTGGCTCGATTCTGTCGTTGCTGGCGAGGCGAGATCGCGGTGGTTGCTCGGAGATCGGGTATCAGGATGAGGGCTGCTATGCTCCTATCGTCCCACAATGGTGAAATGCACTTGACGGTTGCCTGTTCAAATTATGCAACACCTTGCGCGAAAAGTCAATTCAGGCTATGTTGAGCCAACGACCTAGCACGTGCGGCGTGTGCTGTGCGGACGCCCATTTGTCCCCATGTCTTTAGCGGCGGGATGGCTGTCTCAGGCTGCCACGTGTGAGCCTGTGGCTGTGTGCGCCTGTCCGGGAATAGCGGCAAGGCGATGCCTGGGCTATCGACGACGCTGTGTGGCTTTCGCCCGGCGCTTGGCACCGCCCCGGTAGGCTGACGCCAGAATCTCAAATATGGTGCAACGAGAGATGTCCAGCATGCGGGTCCTCAGATACGGGTCTATCTCGTCCACGTTCACCGCCGTGGTGATGACGGTGGGCAGGCGGGCGTTATAGCGGTAGTCGAAGATCTGATACAGCTTCTCTCGCGCCCACGGCGTGGCCGACTCGGTACCCAGATCGTCGAGGACCAGAAGGGGGGCGCAGCGCACTTCCTCGAAGCGTTTGTCGAAGGAAACGGCACTCTGGGGATTGAAGGTAGCACGCAAGTGATCCAGCAGGTCGGGGACGACGATGAACAGGGATGGGCGGCTCGACTCCGACTGGTAGTTGGCGATGGCAGCGGCCAGATGGGTCTTGCCGGCACCGTAGGTGCCGGTGAGGACTAACCAGTCATGGGGAGTCTTTGCGAAGCTACGGGCAATGTCGAACGCACGTTTGAGGTTTTCCTGCTGCTCGTCGGGTAGTTCCCACTTGCGCAGGTCGAAGCCATCGAAAGTCTGGTGGCTGTGCAGGCGCAGGCTGCTGAGGTCGGACTGATCCTGTGCCATGCCCCCTCGCCGATAGTCTGGGGCGAGGATGGAGATGATTCGGGTCAGGTCGGGATCTGCCAGCCGTGAGCGCAGGCGCAGTGGAATCTCTTCCAACTCGTGGTTGGTGGTGATGACGGTGGGCAGGCGGGCGTTGTAGCGGTAGTTGATGATCTGGAACAGTTTCTCCTGTGCCCAGGCGGTGCTGCTCTCTGTCCCCATGTCATCCAGGATCAAGACGGGGGCATCGCGCACTTCCTCAAACCGAGCGCCGTATCCGGCGGGACTGGTGGGGGCATACGCAGCGCGGAGATGGTCCAGCAGGTCAGGTACGGTCACGAAGAGCACCGGTTGGCCGCGCTGAACGCAGACGTTGGCAATAGCGGCGCTCAGGTGGGTCTTGCCGCATCCATAACCACCCGTGAGTACGAGCCACCCTTCCGGGTTCTCCGCAAAGGACCTGGCCTCCTCGTATGCCCAGCGCAGGTTAGCACCCTGCTCTGGCGGGATGCCGCGGCCTTCCGGCTCGAAGGTCTCGAAGGTCATACGACTCAGGACGTTGAGGTTGCTCAATGCGCGCAGCCTGCCAGCGCGCTCCTGAGCGATCTCGGCCAGGCGGCACGTGCAGGGAATGAGTTTTCCGAAGTCGGGGTGGCCCACTGGCACGTTGACACGCACGAAGCCGATTCCCTTGCACAGCGGACAGATCTCCTCGGCTTCTTGCCTGTCCTGCCCCCCCCGCTTCCGGCGGTCGGCTTTGTGTTCAGTGTTCGATGTATTCGCCATATTGTCCTTCGATATCCCGCCGCCGGTCTCCGTCGCGCGTTGACCGGCGTTCCTGATCCCCCTTCCCTTCGCTGTGCCAGCGCTCCAGAATCGCGCGGATGTATTTCCAACTGCGCTTATTCAGCGAGACTGCCTCGCGGAATGCCTCCTCGACCCACTCGGGTGGGTAGGTGTGCTCTGCCTCGCGCAGTTCCTCTGCGATCAGGGGGGTCAGCATGCCGATGTTCTGCTCATACAGGGTGAAGACGTTGGGGCGGCCCGCCGACTCGATCCCGTCCGGCCACTCACCACGCGCGATAGCCTCGGCCGCTGCGCGCCCTTTGGGCGTGTTGGCGAAGTACAACCTCTCAACCGTCCCGGTTCCCCCGGCCTCGACTTGCAGCAATGTGCCACGCCGGACCGCGCGTGCCAGCGCCTCTTCCAGTAGCCCGGCGTGTGCGCCGCCGAGGCTTGACAGGAGTATCCGGTCGGCGCTCAAGTCGGCAAGGCGCAGATAGCGCACTCTATCTTGCTGCCTTGCCAGTCGCCACAGTACGTGCAGCGTGAGCTTTAGCTCTGCCAGATTGTCAATCAGCGGTATGAGCTCGGTGAATACCGGCTCCGGAATGCCGATGCTTCGAACCTTACCTGGAGAGAAACCACTGAATGTCTTCATGCTTGACACTAGATGCCTGATGCTTGACGCCAATGCGTCGGTGCCGGCTAGAACTCCACTGGCTGTTGGCGGGTCTCGGCGTCAAGGAATTGGGCGAGCCGGTTGCGGAAGAAGAGTTGGATCGAGCCGGTAGGGCCGTTGCGGTGTTTTGCGACGATGATGTCGGCGATGTGCTGCTTCTCCGTGTCCGGATGGTATAGCTCATCTCGGTAGATGAAGATCACGACGTCGGCGTCTTGCTCCAGAGAACCTGACTCTCTCAAATCTGCCAGCACGGGCACCTTCTCACTGCGTTGCTCGACGGCGCGGGAGAGCTGTGAGGCGGCCACCACGGGCACGTCCAACTCCCGTGCCAGTGCCTTCAACGAGCGTGAGATGTAGGAGACCTCCTGGACGCGGTTCTCGGAGCGGGTGTTCCCGGTCATCAACTGCAGGTAGTCCACGAGTACCAAGTCGAGTCCGTGTTCGGCATGGAGACGGCGAGCCTTCGTGCGCAGTTGCAGAACAGATATGGAGGGCGTGTCGTCGATGAAGATGGGTAGGTCAGACAGCTTGCCGGTGGCCTGCACGAAGAGCGGCCATTCCGCCTCCTGCAAGTCGCCCAGCCGCAGCCTTTGGGTGTCGATCCCGGTATCGGCGGATACCAGTCGCTGGACAATCTGCTCCGATGACATCTCCAGGCTGAAGACAGCGACGCGCTGGCCGTAGCGGGCGGCGTTCCGCCCGATGGACAGACACAGGCTGGTCTTGCCGACCGATGGCCTGGCGGCAATGATGACGAAGTCGGAGCGCTGCAGCCCGCCCAACAGCCGGTCGAGGTCCGTATAGCCCGTAGGTACACCGAGTGGTTCACCGCGGTGCGCGTAGAGGTATTCGATGCGGTCGTAGTAGCTGCGGATGACGTCTTGGATAGGAGCCAGGTCACGCGTGATGCGGCGCTGCGAGACGCCGAAAAGCACTTGTTCTGCCTGGTCAACGGTCTGGTCTATGTCAGCGGCTTCCTGGTAGGCCAGTTGTGCGATCTGGCTAGCCGCGCTGATCAGTCGCCGCCGGATGGCGGACTGCTCGACGATGTGGCCGTAGGCTTCTACGTGGATGGCGCTCGGGACAGCATTGATGAGGTGGGTGACGTATGCCGCTCCGCCGGCCTCGTCCAGTTGTCCCCGGCGTTCCAGTTCGTCGCACAGTGTGACGAAGTCAATGGGCTCACGGCGTTCGTGAAGGCCGAGGACAGCCTCATAGACCCAGGTGTTCTTCTCGATGTAGAAATCCTCTCCCTTCAGGAAGGGAGCGATACGAAACAGCGCTTCAGGGTCGATCAGCAGGGAGCCAAGGACCGCCTCCTCGGCCTCGATGTTGTGCGGGATCATTTTGTCTGGAGTTGTCATGTTCCTTCTGCTGTGGTCTCTCTGCTGGCTCAGATCCTGTGCTCTGGCGCGCACGGAGACACCGTTTGACGCCCCTCGGCTTGGGCGTGGATGGCACGCGCATGGTGGTCACAGGTGGTTCTCAAGCGAGGTCAACTGGCCCTGGCCCTGGGCATTGAGAAGGCTCGACTACGCTGAGGGGCTATTGTAGAGGCAAGTCATCCAGGTTGAGAGAGTTGACGAAGTCACGAAAAGCCGACAGTTCCTCCTCTCCCATGTCCTCGGAGATGTCTGCCTCGGGGGTGATGCCGGCGCGTGCCATAACTTCTTCCTCAACGTAGATGGGAATGCTGGCGCGCACCGCCAGAGCGATGGCATCGGAGGGGCGCGAGTCGATCTCCACCTGGCGGCCATCCAGATTCACAGTGATGCGTGCGTAGAAGGTATCGTTGCGCAAGTCGTTCACTGTGATGTGGGAGATCTCGCCACCCATTTCAGTGATGACGTTCTTGAGCAGATCGTGTGTCAACGGGCGCGCGACCTCGATGTTCCGCAGCCGGATCGTTATCGCATCTGCCTCGTAGGGGCCGATCCAGATGGGCAGGTACCGGTCGGCGTTGACCTCTTTCAACGTGACCAGGCGGTGTTCCGACATTAGGCTTGCCCGGATGCTATCAACTTTCACCTCAATCATCCGTTGCCTCCTCAGTAAGGGCCTTGTTTGCCCATTATACCACAGGGGGAACGAATGGGGCAAATCGCGAGATCGTCAACGCTGCATCTGGAAGGGGATATGGAGGCCATCGTGCACGGACAGTGTGCCACTATGGCTTGGGCACGGAAACCGTGCCCCTACGCGCTGCGGGTTTCCCGCGCCAGCAGGACGCCCGCCAGTCCATAGAGCGCTGTGGCGACCAACAATGTGGCCTGGAGGCCAACGTGAATCGCCATAGCGACGGACAGGGCGGAGCCCATGACGGATGTCACTCCGTTGATGCCCCACAACCAGGACACGACGCCCCGATCACGGGTGCCTGCCCAGCGCAGCCCTGTCGGGAAAGGCGTACCCATCAGGAAACCCAGCGGGGCCATGAGCAAGACCGTCGTGATCATGCGAGCTGATAGAGGCCAGCCCAGCGTTTTGTCCAATAGGCTGGGGATTCCTATTGCGTGGACCAATACGAACGCCGCCAGGGCAGGAAACAGCCGTCCCAACCGCAGCGGGCGCCCCTGGTCTGATCGCCGTCCGATCCAGAGGCTTCCCAGCCCGCTGAAGATGAGGAGCGAGAAGAGCACGACTGCCAGCGAGTAAACCGGTCGTCCGAGATAGACCGTCAGCCGCTGGACGATGGGGATCTCAACCAGCATGAAGGCGGTGCCCAGGAGCCCGAAGTAGGCCCCAAGCCTGGCCGACGGGCGGGGCAACCCCCGCCGCCGGCTGCCCAGCCCCAGAGGTAGGATGACGAACAGAATCGCCATCACAGTCGTCACACAGATCACGCCTGCCAGGATTAGCAGCGCCTCTACGCTCGTCTGGTAGACCCCACTGGCATACAGGTCAGGGCTGAGGAAGTCACCGAAGCGGACCAGATTGAAGAAAAAGGGCCGGTCGTCGGTGGCGGGTGAGATGTCCAGAGGGTAAGCGTCGACGAAGGCATCCTGGTTCTCCGCGGCGATGAACTCGCCAACCACGTCTTGGGGCGGCAGGGTCGGGGCGTACAGCACGACAAAGCCAAGCGCCTCGGCTTGCACTTGCATCGCCTCTACGTCCTCTGAGGTGAAAGCCGCGCGCTTGAACAGCGCCGTCGCCATGCCCTCAGATTCATCGGCAGGGTCGAACCGGGCTGTGACTGCCACGTGTTGTCCCGGGTCTTGTCCCGGGTCGGCCACACCTGCCCTGGCCCAGCCCTCCATACCTGTGGACACCAGTCGCAGCGTCTCGGCGGGGTGCCCGGGCAGGTACCAGCGCGATATGGACAGTATCCCCCGATCTGTCAGGTGTTCGTAGTAGGTCTGGAAAGCCTCCACGGTGTACAGGCTGTTCTCGCTGAGGGCGAAAGCGCCGGAACCGCCTGCTGCCCAGGTGTCAATGAGCGACGCCTGGATGATATCGTAGCTTTCGGGACTGCGGTTGATGTAGCCGCGGGCATCGTCCACAGCGATGTGCACATCGGGCCGCTCGTAGAGATGGCCCGCGAAGTCTGCGAATGGTCCCTGCACTGCCTCCACGACCGCCGGGTTGACTTCCACCGCGGTCACATGTGGCGCGCCGGAGGCCAGCGCGGCCAGCACGTCCCGGCCACCGCCCGGCCCGATCACCAGTGTGCGTGGCTGATCGACCAGATGGTAGGCAAAGGATGTCAGGTCATAGCGCAGGAACTCGGTCTCGTGGAGCAGGCCGCGGAACTCCTGGATCGGTGTCCCGGCTCCGGCATCAATGAGTAGCAGCGCGTGGTTCAAGAACCGCCCTTCCTGGATGATTCTGTTCCAGTGGTCCAGATCCACCGACCAGAAGAACGGATACGACGCGATGTCGTAGACGGTCACGCGGGAATGGGCGTTCCAGCGCTCGTACAGGCGTGGTGCCTCCTCGCCCCCTGCTTTGTTGGCTGTGATGGTGATCAACTCGTGTCGTGCGTTTCCCCAGACCAGCCCGGAGAGCGCGAGCACTGCGATCACAGCCGCGATCTGTTGTCTGCCTATTCGCCAGGTCAGGACCAGCCCTGCCAGCGCGGCCACTACGCCCACTGCCAGTATCGCCCCGGCACCGCCCAGCGCATTCAGCACGAGGATGCTGAACAGGCACCCCACAGACGCGCCGGTCAGATCGGCCCAATAGATGGAGCCGGCTTGCTCGGGCCAGACCGACAGGGTAAGGGAAAGAACCAGGCCGGAAAGGAAAAACGGCACAGTCAGATCCAGGTAGATGAGGGCTAGCCAGAGGATCTGCTCGCGTTGAAAGCCCCGCCGCCCCAGCGCAACGTGAAAGGGAACCTGGAGATACAGGATGAAGGTGATGGGGATCAAGACTGCCAGGGCCAAGGCAGCCAGGCCGACCCATCGTCGCGCCCGCTCGGGCCTGGCCAGGACGGGGAAGAAGTACAGCACGACGCCGGCCGTTGCGCTGCCCATCAATGCCAGGGAGATCGCCAGGAAGGCGAAATGGTACCACATAGTAACGGAGAAGATGCGTGTCAGCACGATCTCCAATGCGAGAGCGCTCATACTGGTGAGGGAAACCCCCAGAAGCTGATGGCGTTCTAGTTGCATAGTGGCCTGCCGCTGGACGCGTCGTGTCTGGTTTGCGGGTCACGGGGAAGTGCCCCGCTCTCATCAGGCCATAGTATACCACAACTGTCGGCCTGCACCAGACGCGAGCCCCCGCCGGGCTGGAACAATCTGCCGGAGCGGGGCATCCGAGGCTGCCATGACCGGCCGAGTCAGGTGCAGGTCCCCGCCGGTGAGGCCTGGCTACCTGTGCCTATCAGCGCGGCCTGGAGTGCCTGGTTGATTGAGGTGTAGACCGGTATGCCTCGTGCTCTCATCATCGCGGCCTTGGGACTGCTGGCGGGGGCGATGCCGTGGGGTTGCCACGTCACGGGCAGCCCCACTGCTCGCAACGCATCGCACGCGCGCTCCACCGCCGCCAGCCCTCCCGGCGTGTCCTCGAAGACGTGGACTGTGGCCGGTCCCGCGCCGGCCAGCGGGGGTGGCCAGGGGCTGGCTGGCCGCGTTTCGCCTGCGTCGTGGAAAGCCAGGGCGGCCTCCAGTGCCGATCTCTCTTGCCCCGACCATGCCGCGCCGGCCGCGGCCAGGGCCTGGACCGGGGATGGTTTGACCAGCCGCCCGACCTGCTGACCCACCTGTTCGGCCAGCCAGCGCATCTTGCCCATGCCGATGATGGGATACGCCTCCAGCCCGACCAGCGCGCGGGCTATCTCCGCCTCCGGTGAGTAGCCGGCCGCGGGGCCTTCTACCTCGACCGGGGGCAGGCTAGGGCGGGCGGTGTAAAGGGCGATGCGGGCCTGGCCCCGCGCCACTGCTTCATCCAGTCGAACGCGCGTGGCGGCACTGAGGAGCGGGCGATCGTACTGGCGGAGATAGGCAGGGCTCTCGAAATCCGGGACGACGCCGTAGGTCTTGGCCACCGCCTGGCTTCCAATCGCCAGGTGCTGGAAGTGTCGCGTCAAGGGCGCGCGGTAGAAGTCGTGCGTGTCGTTGAGGAGGGTGTCCAGCAGCGCGCCCAGCGCCGGCAAGGAGGCGGTCAGCCCTGGTATGGACTGCGCCTCGGTCCACAGGACGGCGCGGGCGGCCTGGGCCGCGCTCGGCCACTCCTGCATGTGGTTCGCCACCCGTCGGGCCAGGGCCGCGTAGTCGGGAGGGGAGACGGGGTGCGCGTGCGCAGCCAGGGCTGAGAGTGCATCCGGCCAGGCAGGCGGGAGCGGAAGGGCGGGCTCGCAGCGCAGCCGCTCCAACAGCAAGGCGGCCACGAGGAGCGCGCCGGAGTCCCACTCACAGCCTAGCCCGTGGGCCTCGAAGAGGCGCACCTCCTCCTCCGTGGGGGCGTGGTCGCCGACGCGCATCTGGCGGGCGAAATGGGCTACCGAGTCCTGCAACGCTCTGAGGTAACCCTGCGCGTCCACCAACACGCCATCCACGTCGAGCAGGAGCAGATGGATCACCGCCGCCTCCGCGCCAATTCGGCACCTACGTCTGCTGGACTCAAACCCCGCGCGGCCAGCAGCACCAGCAGGTGGTAGGACAGATCGGCGATCTCGGCGATGAGGCGTCCGTCTCCTTGCCCCTTGGCGGCCAGAATGACCTCCATGGCCTCCTCGCCGACTTTCTTGAGGATCTCGTCCTCGCCTGCCTCCAAGAGGTGGTTCGTGTAGGAGCCGGGCCGTGGGTTGGCCTGGCGGTCGAGGATGGTGGCGAAAACCGTGTCGAGGATGCCTTGCAGTTCGCTATGCGCCATCACGCCCACCTCCGGAAGAAGCAACTCCGCTGGCCGGTATGACAGGCTGGCCCGGCGGGATTTACCTTCAGGAGCACCGTGTCGGCGTCGCAGTCTATCCAGATCTCGCGCACGTTCATGAAATTGCCGGACGTCGCGCCTTTGTGCCACAGCTCCTGCCGGCTGCGGCTCCAGAAGTGGGCCTGCCCGCTCTCCTCTGTGCGCCGAAGTGCCTCCTCGTTCATCCAGGCGACCATCAGCACGTCTCCGGTGGCCGCATCCTGCACCACCGCGGGTACCAGTCCCCGCTCGTCAAAGCGGATACGCATTTCATCGTTGTTTGTCATTTGCTCATTTGTCCATTTAGGGACACTGTGCGTGAAACGTCAAGCGTCAAGCGTCAAACGTCAAACGTCATTCGTGTGTCTGCCTGTATCTTATCGGAATGCCTTTTTCTGCCAGGTATGCTTTCACCTGGCCGATGCTCAGCACCCGGTCGTGGAAAAGGGACGCGGCCAGCGCGGCGTCAGCCTTGCCCTCGGTGAGTGCCTGGGCGAAGTGCTCCAGGTTGCCGGCTCCACCGCTGGCGATGACGGGCACCGGCACCGCTTCGGCCACGGCGCGGGTCAGCGCCAGGTCGTAGCCATTGAGCGTGCCGTCGGCGTCCATGCTGGTCAGCAGAACCTCTCCTGCCCCCAGTTCGACCGCCCGCGCCGACCACTGGATCGCGTCCAGTCCCGTCGGTGTGCGCCCACCGCTGACGTAGACCTCCCATCGTGGCGGGTCGGCTGCAACCCGCTTGGCGTCAACGGCGATGACGATGCACTGAGCGCCGAACTGCTCGGCGGCGGCGGAGAGCAGTTTAGGGGTGCGGACGGCGGCTGTGTTAATGCTCACCTTGTCCGCGCCTGCCAGCAGCAGGGCGCGCACGTCCTCGACGCTGCGCACGCCACCACCGACGGTGAAGGGAATGAAGACCTCGACGGCCACCTGGCGCACCATCTCGACCGTCGTGGCTCGCCCCTCAGGCGTGGCCGAGATGTCGAGGAAGACCAGTTCGTCAGCTCCCTCGTCGTTGTACAGGCGGGCGTTCTGTACCGGATCGCCCGCGTCTCGCAGGTTGACGAAATGAACGCCCTTGACGACCCGTCCGTCCTTCACGTCCAGGCAGGGAATGATGCGCTTGGCAAGCATGGGGCTGGTCTCCTGGTCTGTGTCTCGTGTTCTGGTATATCAGCAGTTCGTCGAACGTCAAACGTCGTGCGTCAAACGTCGCCTATTTGCAGCGCGTCTGCCAGGGCGATCTGGCCTTCGTATAGCGCGCGGCCGATGATGACGCCGCTCAGGCCGGCCCGGTACGTGTGACTCACGTCCTCAAGGCTGGCCACCCCGCCGGAGGCGATGACGTTCAAGCCTGTCTCCCGGGCCAGATTGACGGTCGCGTCCAGGTTTAGGCCTGTGCTCATCCCGTCTCGGGCCACGTCCGTGAAGATGAGCCAGCGCACGCCGCTATCGGCCCACCGGTGCGCCAGTTCCAGCGCCGTGATCTCAGCGCCTTGCTGCCACCCGTGGGTGCGCACCCGCCCGTCGCGCGCGTCTATGCCCACGGCGATCCGCTCCAGCCCGAACGCCGCCAGCGCTGCCTCGACCAACGCCGGATCCTCCACCGCCGCTGTGCCAATGACCGCCCGGCTGACGCCCAGGTCGAGCACGCGGCGGACGCTTGCCATGTCGCGCAGGCCGCCGCCGAACTGGACGTGCGTCCCAGCCGCGGGAGCCCAGCCCAGCACGCGCGCCAGCGCAGCCAGGTTGTCGGCGGCGCTTGATCCGAATG
The DNA here is from genome assembly GCA_964649415.1 of uncultured Anaerolineales bacterium. Taxonomy (GTDB): domain Bacteria; phylum Chloroflexota; class Anaerolineae; order B4-G1; family B4-G1; genus CAZYSK01. Next base: position 15,344 of record CAZYSK010000016.1, on the reverse strand, counting down.
CCCCGTCCAGGTTCACAACGTGCAGCCAGCTGGCTCCCGCATCCCGCCAGCGACGGGCGACGCGAAGCGGGTCGTTCTCGTACTGCGTCTCCCGGTTGGGGTCGCCCTGCATCAACCTCACCACGCGTCCCCGGCGTAGATCCATCGCCGGGTAGACGGTCCATCGACGGCGTGCGAGCGGGGGGCTCGCGGCCCAATCTTCAGTCATCATTCCTTGCTCTCCGACCTTATCTCACGCGCTCGACGAAGTTGCGCAGCATGTGCAGTCCCACGTCCTGGCTCTTCTCCGGATGGAACTGGATACCGTAGACGTTTCCCTTCCGCGCGGCCGACGTGAAAGGTCCCCCGTAGTCGGTGACGGCAATGACGTGTTCGGGGCACGCCTGGCAGTAATAGGCGTGGTTGAAGTAGGCCCACGCGCCGGGCGGCAGGCCCCACATCAGCGGGCTTGCCGGGCCGGGCTCGATTTGGTTCCAGCCAGTGTGCGGTATCTTGAGCCCCTGGCGGATCAGGCTGCCGGGAAAGCGAACGACGCGTCCCGGCAGCAGGCCCAACCCGGCGTGATGGCCCAACTCCTCGCCTTCCTCGAACAGCACCTGCATGCCGACGCAGATGCCCAGGAGTGGCTTGCCCCGCTCGGCCGCGTGGAGCAGCCCATCCGCCAGCCCTGCGCGTTCCAGCTTGGCCATGCAGTCGCCGAAGGCCCCTACGCCCGGCAGGACGACCTTGGCTGCATCCAAGATAGGGCCGGGGTGACGGATTCTCTGTACCTCCGCGCCGACGGTCTCCAGTGCCTTGTGCACTGAACGCACGTTTCCGGCTCCGTAGTCCACCAACGCGATCTTGTTGTGTGAAGCGAAACTCAGCGGCATCGTCTCTCGTCCTCAGGGAGGCGTAACGGCACGGTGCGTAGGAAGCCAGACGTCAAACGTGAGCAGCGGCGTCATAGCGTCCCCTTGGTCGAGGGGATCATCCCCCCACGGCGCGGGTCCAGGCGCGTCGCGGCGTCGAGGGCGCGGCCCAGCGCCTTGAACAGGGCTTCGGCCTTGTGATGGTCATCCCGTCCGTAGAGCACGCGAGCGTGGACGTTGGCCCGGGCGGTGACGGCGAAGGACTCGAAGAAATGCGGGATCAGCGTCACCGGCAGTGTCCCGACGGACGGGCCAGCCCAGGTCATCTCGGTCACGGCATAGGGCCGGCCCGAGAGATCCACGGCCACGGAGGCCAGCGATTCATCCATCGGCACGCTCGCCGAGCCGATGCGCACGATGCCCGCGCGGTCGCCCAGAGCCTGGTCGAACGCCTCCCCCAGCGTCAGGGCCACGTCCTCCACCGTGTGATGCGCATCCACGTGCAGGTCGCCCTGGGCCTGCACCTGCAGATCGAAGAGCCCGTGGACGGCGACGTGGGCCAACATGTGGTCGAGAAAACCGACGCCTGTCTCCACCTGGTGCTGGCCGCTGCCGTCGAGCGCCAGCGCCACCAGGATGTCTGTCTCCTGTGTCCTGCGCTCGACCCGCGCCAGGCGTGCTTGAGTGTCCATAGTGCCTCCTGTGTGAGTCCTCAATTGCCACCTAGCCCACGCAGGGCTGCCAGCAGCGCATCGTTGTGCCTGGGCAGTCCCACGCTGATGCGGATGTAGTCCGCCATCCTGGGGTCGGAGAACGTCCGGATCAGGATGCCCTGCCGGGCCAAGGCATTGGCGATCTGCCGCCCGTTGCGCGCCTTCAGGCGGCACAGGACGAAGTTAGCCTGACACGGGAGCGGCTCCAGCCAGCCCATTGCCGCCAGGGACGCGCGGAGCCGTTCCCGTTCGGCGATCAGTTGGTCGATGGTGGCCCGTACAGTCTCCAGGTCATCCAGTGTGGCCAGCGCGGCCGCCAGGCTGGCAGCGTTGACGTTGTACGGTGCTCGCATGCGCTCGGCGTAGCCGGCCATCCGGGGCGTGAGCAGGGCGTATCCCAGGCGCAAGCCGGCCATACCGGCCCATTTGCTGAAGGTGCGAATGACGATCAGGTTGTCGTTCTCCGGGGCCTGCAGGAGTTGAGCGGCGCTCTCTCCGCCGAACTCGATGTAGGCCTCATCCACGGCCACCATCAGGGGGAGCTTCAGCAGTCTGCGGGTCACGTCCAGGGGAATGGGCAACCCGTCGGGGTTGCCAGGCGACACGAGAAACAGCAAGCGCGCGTTCCCCGCGCTCTGCTGCACCGCCGCCTCGATGGTGGTCACGTCGGTGGAGAAGTCCTCCCGGCGGGGGATCGGCAGCGTCTGGCAACGGTTCACCTGGGCGTAGAAATGATACATGCTGAACGTGGGCGGGCAGGTCAGTACGGCCTGGCCGGGTTCGACAAACAGGCGGGTTACCAGGTCAATCACCTCGTCCGCGCCGTTGCTCAGCACAACCTGTTCCGGTGCGACGCCCGCGTAGCGGGCCACGGCCTGCCGCAGGGGCCGGTAGTCGGGGTAGAAGCCGTAGTCCGGGTAGGTGGCCAGTGCGTGCAATGCGGCCGGCGAAGGGCCGAATGGGTTCTCATTGGAATCCAGCCGGATCAACTGCTCCACCTTCAGGCCGGAGTGCGCGGCCACCCCTTGTAGATCGGGTGGTTCGTAGGGCTCGATTTCGTCCAGGTATGGGTGGGTTGGATCGTTCACGTTGGGCATGAATGCACTCCCTTCCAGTCGATCATAGTCCCAGCAGGTGGCCGAGTTTGGCCACCGTGAAGCGCTGGCGGAGATAGTGAGCCGATTCCAGCGCTTGCTGCACCTCGTCCTCTGCCAGGCCGACCTCGTGGGGCGCTGTCGGACCACCGACCTGTTTCAGCATGCGCGCGAGTTCCTGCGCGGGTGGCACGCTGTCCGCGATCTCCTGGATCTGTTCCCACTGATCCACGATCCTGCGTTTCAGCGCATCGAAGGCCGTTGGAGACATCTCCAGGAATGGTTGCTGTTGGGCGATGATCTGGTCAGCCAACGCGCCTTCCTTCTTACAGAGGCGCCATTCTGATGGCGCGCCGTACGCCGACCGGATGCGCCGGATCTCGGCCTCCCCGCCCGGCGGTGGGGCAAGCGCCAGCCGCTCCGCGACGTCCTGCCGGCGCAGGCTGCGGATCGTCTCGTAGCGTCGCGCGGTCAAGACCGTGCCGATCCCTACCTTGGCCCCGTGTAGTATCGCTGGGCGGTGTTCCTGCAGGAGCTTCATCTCCCAGAAGTGGGAGAGGTGATGCTCTGACCCGGAGGCCGGTCGCGATTCTCCGAAGGCCAATATGCACAATCCGGACTCCAAGAGCCCTTCCATCAGATGGCGAATGCCCGCGGGAGATGCCTGGCTGATTTCCTCGACGCTGTCGGCGCAGCCCTGCACGGCTCGTCGGGCGCGCTGGGCGATCTCAACGCCGTAGGGCTCGTCCCACAACAGGGCGCCCAATCGCCAGTCTGCCAGCGAGGTGTACTTGCCCAGCATGTCGCCGAAGCCGGCGGCCACCATGTCGCGCGGTGCTTCGCATAGTGTCTGCATGTCGGCGAAGATCGCCTCCGGCGGCTGGGTGATGGCCGTTTGCTTCAGGCGACGCACGATCAGGGGGGCGCCGATTGAGGTATACCCATCCACCGAGGGGGCCGTGGGCAGCGAGATGAAGGTGCTCCGGTTGCGGTGGCTGCAGAAGCGGGTGATGTCGGTGACCGTTCCCGACCCGACCGCTACATACGTACGTTCTTCGTCGCCAGCCTGTAGCAGCACCTGGACGATGTGCGCTTCATCGGCGATCACCTCTGGTCCCTGCAGCACGACGGTTCGCACGTTCCACCCCTGTTCCCGGAGGCTGGCCTCCACCCGGTGGCCCAGGACGGCGTGCGTGTTCTCATCACTGACCAGCAGGAAGCGGGCGGCCTGACGGGACTGGCAGTGCGCGATCAGCTCTGCTATGGCGTGTGCGCCGATGTAGACGGGTAGGCTGGGAAACTGGTAGATTGGTGGGCTGGGGGCAGCTGGCGTGATGGGGGCTTTTGGGTGGGTTGCGTCGCTGCCAGGCGTGGGAAGTGTGCTGATACGGGCTGTCGCTGCCGCAGCGTGGGCGGTGAGCGACTCAGCGCGGGCGATGCGGGCAGCCGCCGGACACAGGCGGGTGGCGGTTTCCGCGTCCAGACTGATGACGTTGACGATCTTGACGAAGTCGAGCACGTTCAACGGGGAATTGAAGCGTGCCGTGCCGCCGGTGGGCATGATGTGACTCGGACCGGCTACGTAGTCGCCCAATACCTCGAATGAGTGCTCGCCCAGGAACAGCCCCCCCGCGTTGTGGATGCGCCCGGCCCACGTCTCGGGGTCTTGGACGGAGAGGCACAGATGCTCCGGGGCGAACTCATCGGCCAGGTGGACGGCGGTCTCCAGGTCGGGTGTGATGACGATGCCGCCTTGCCCGGCCAGCGACGCCGCGATCACATCGGTGCGGCTGAGATCCTCCACTTGCCGGTCGACCTCTGCCTGTACCGCCTCGGCCAGCGGGCGGGAGGGGGTGAGCAAGATGGCCGTGGCCAGCACGTCGTGCTCCGCCTGGGCCAGCAGATCGGCGGCCACCCAGGCCGCGTTGGCTGATTCGTCGGCGACGACTACGGTCTCAGTCGGCCCGTACAGCCCATCCAGGCCCACCTGACCGTAGACCTGGCGCTTGGCCAGCGTGGTAAAGAGCCCGCCTGCCCCCACGATCTTGTCCACCCGTGGCACCGTGGTGGTGCCGTATGCCAGCGCGCCGACCGCCAGCGCGCCTCCAAGCAGGAAGAGCCGGTCTACCCCCGCGATGTGCGCCGCGGCCAGCATGACGTCGGACACGCGGCCGTCTCCGCGGCCCGGCGGGGTGCACACGAGCACCTCCCCAACACCGGCGACGCGGGCGGGGATGACCGCCATGAGCAGAGACGAGGGCAGGGGGGCGGTGCCGCCCGGGACGTAGACGCCCACCCGCTGCAGCGGTACTGCTCGCTGGCCCAGGACACCTCCCATCTCGGTGGTGCTCCAGGAGGAAACGGGTTGACGAGCGTGAAAGGCACGGATGCGCTCGGCGGCCGTAACAAGCGCAGCGGCCAGGTCCGCGGGAATAGCGCGGTAGGCTGTCTCAAGGCTCGCTGCCGGAAGCTCCAGGCTCTGTGGTGTCAGGCCATCAATGCGCGCGCTCCAGTCCCTCAGGGCGTCGTTGCCTCGCCGGCGCACGTCGGCGAGGATGCGGGCGACGGCTGCATCGGGCGTCAGATCCTCACCGAAGACGCGCTGGATGCCGGCCCGCACGGGCTCTGGTACCTCATCGAGCGCCCCCATGTCTCGCCGCCGGAGCACCTCACGGCGGCCCTCCTTCCAATCGTCGTAGATCGTGAGCGTCATCTGGCTGCCCTTCCCCGGGGCTGGAGGCTAGAGTCTAGGAGTTGGACGGTCGCGGTCATCGTAGATCCCCCCGTTCTTCCTGCATTTCGTCTCCTGCTTCCTGCTTGTTGCCTCTTGCATCCTTTATTGCCTCCATCATAGCCCGATAGCGGGCCGGTTCCTCCTCGAAGATGTACGTCACGGGTGTGACGACGACGCCGCTGCCGCCGATGGCCCGCAGTTCCGTGATGACCTGGAAAAGCTGGTCTCGGCGCACGACGATGTGGGCGGCGTACCAGTTGGGGTTTCCGTCTCGAACGACCACGCGTGAGATCGTCGGTCCCTGGAGGCCGCTGAGTGTCTCTTGTGTGATCATCCGTTGGGCGATGGCCTCGGGCGATTCCCCGCGCATGTTGGCGAAGACGGACAGCCGCTCTGCGGCCCGTTGGTGGGCTTCGATGACTTCAAGGAGGACGCGGGCTACCGCCAGCACGTCGGGGCGGCTCCGCAATGCAGCTAAGTTGGCCATCAGCACGGCCTGGGAATGAATGATCACGCCGTCTTCCAGGGGGCGCAGCCGGTTGTCACGCAACGTCTGGCCGGACGAGACCAGGTCGGCGATCAGGTCGGCATAGCCGATGGCTGGCGCGGCTTCCAGAGTCCCCTCCGCGTGGATGAGCGTGAACGGCACCTGGTGGCGGGTTAGGAATCCGTCGGTCAGGTGCGGGAACTTGGTCGCCACCCGCAACGGACGGTCGAGGTTACGTCCATAGGCGGCCAAATCCGCCACCGTGTGGGTCCGGCTCCACGCCTCCGGCACGGCGAGCGATAGGCGGCAGTGTCCAAAGCCGAGCGCGTCGTGGAGCACGAGCACGGGGCTGTCTCCTCCATCTGGGGCCAGGCGCTCGGCCACGACGTCCATCCCGGTGATGCCGAAGTCCACACTGCCGTCGCGCACGCTGACGACGATGTCGCCGGGACGCTGGAAGAGGACAGTCGTCCCGGGCAGAGCCGGGATACGGGCGGCGTACTGGCGCGGATTGGGCTTGTCTATCGCCAGTCCGCAGGCGGCCAGCGCATCGATCGCTGCGTCTGACAAGCGGCCCTTGCTGGGCAGTGACAGGCGAATGTCAGCGCGTCTGTCCATAGCACTCATTGGGCTTGCCGCCAGGCGTCGATCCGCGCGGCAGCCTCCTCGCGGGGCACCGTTTCCTGCTCTTTCTGCGACAGATTGCGGATGGTCACCTGTCCGGCGGCCAGTTCGTCCGGGCCCAAGATGGCCACATACGGGATGCCTTTCTTGAGCGCATACCGTATCTGCTTGCCCAGGCGGTCGTTCTCGAAGTACAGCTCCGTGTTCAGGCCCGTCTGGCGCAGTTCGGCGGCCATCTTCAGTGACTCGGTCAGCACATCCGGGTTGAACTGGGTGACCAGCACCTGGGTTACTGTCTGCCCAACGTCGGATGGGAACATGTCGAGCTCTTCCATCACGTCAATGATGCGCTCGATGCCGATCGTCGTGCCCGTGGCCGGGTATGAACGGTCCATGAACATGCCGATCAATTCGTCGTAGCGGCCGCCGCCGGTGATGCTGCCGATGGCCGGCTCTTTGACCACCGTCTCGTAGATGGGGCCGGTGTAGTATTCGAGTCCCCGGACCATGGCGAAGTCAACCTGGAAGTAGCCCTCGGGGATTCCTAGCGCATCCAGATAGCCGATGATCTCCTCTAGCTCGGCAATCCCCTCCAGGGCGATGGGATAGTCCGCGAGTTGGTCCCGCAACGCGGCCAGGATCGACCGATTGTCGCCCGACAGGCCATCGGCCGAAGAGCTGTCGGCCGATACCTGGAGCAGGGTAAGCAGGCGGTTGACCACGTCGTCGGGGATCATCTCCGATGCATCCGCGTACCCGGCCCGCAACTCCCCGGTCACGCTGCCCACCAGTTCACCGGCCCTCTCTTGGACGCGGTCTGGCTCGATCGCGTCTCGGTCCACCGCCAGCAGGGCTTCCCGCAGTGGGACTGCCACCCGCTCCACCAGGCTCTCTGGCACGCGATTCTCGACTGCTTGCGCTGCCAGGTCGTCTGGGCCGAACTCGCCCTGCAAGTAGAGGCGGATCGTGCGCCGCAGGGCGTCCAGGTCGTCTTCCGGCAGGCCGACTAGCTGCAACTCGCGTCTGACGCCCGCCAATCCGATCTTGGAGAGCTTGTCTATGGACCGGTAGAGGCCACCCAGCAGCCCCTCCGGCACCCCAGCGAATTGACCGATGCCCTTGAGAACCTTGCGGTCGTTGATGTTGATGACGAAGTCCTCGAAGCCCAGGCGGGTGAGAATCTCGTAGATGACGTTGATGATCTCTGCGTCAGCCAGCACGCTGGCGGTGCCTACTGTGTCGGCGTCGCATTGGTAGAATTCGCGATAGCGGCCTTTCTGAGGGCGGTCGGCGCGCCAGACCGGGGCGATCTGATAGCGTTTGAAGGGTTTGATCAGATCGGGATACATAGCCATGACGCGACACAGGGGTACTGAGAGGTCATAGCGCAGCGATAGCTGGCTCGATCTACCTGTGCCGTAGAAGGCGCGGTAGATGAGACGTTCGGCGTCGGGGCCATACTTGCCGGTCAGGGTATCAGTCATCTCGATCGCCGGGGTCTGCAGAAGCTCGAAGCCGAACTCCTCGAAGACTCTCTGGATGACGTTCATGACGTATTGTCGCTTGATCATGTCCTGTGGTAGCATGTCGCGCATGCCACGTGGAAGCCTTGCTGCGATCTTATCGGCCATTTTGGTTGCCTCCTTCCATTTCTCGTATAATTCTTGCCTGCATGCGGCACGAGTATGCAAAAAAAACAGCGTGGAGTTTGCTCTATCTCCACGCTTGAGATTCGTTCCGAAAGGTTGGGCAGTCTAGCCCGGAGACTCTCCAGCGTGGGAATGGCAGGGATGATGGGCGTGCAAGTCAAGCGGATGCGCGTGGTTGCCTGCCCGTGCATTCACAAATCGCTGGAGAGAAAGAGTTAGACCGTTCATGTTCATTATCGCCTTGCCTGTGGTCACATCCACAATCCAGGCTGCCGTATTATAGCCGATAAACGGGAAGCTGTCAAAGTTCCTATCGCAACGCGCTCCCCAGCGACGCTTCGACGGCGCGCACGATTTCCCCGGAACGGACCATGGCCGCCGCGCGGGCGAGTTCGGGGTACATAATCCGATCTTGATCCCAGTGCGGAACGGCCCCGCGCTCTGGGTCTCGGATGTACGCGTAGGCCACCCTGGTGCCCTGCCCCAGCGTTACGTCTGTGTGCACTTGCCGCCATCTGTGCTTCACGCGCCCATCCTCACAGCACTGAACGTATTCCTTGCCCTCCAAGCGGAAATCCAGTGCCTGGGCCGCGCACAGCATCTCGATCCCGACGATCTGCTGGACGTTCCAGATCACCTCGCGTGCGCGGCGTCCGGCGTTTGGCGCCATGCTGACGTGGTCCTCTTGATCTTCGCACGTGGGGATCGAGTCTACGCTGTCTGGATGGGCCAATGTCTTGTTGTCGGACACGAGGGCCGCGGCGGTGTACTGGGCGATCATGTATCCGTTCCGCATACCGCTCTCTGCCTCCGGTGTGTGGACCAGCATCGGGTCCAGGTTGCGGTTCAGGGTTTCGGTCAGCATGCGGAAGATCCTGCGCTCCACGATGTTGCCCAGTTCGGCGACGGCGATCTTCAGGAAATCCATCGCAAATGCGAGCGGCTCTCCGTGAAAGTTGCCGCAGGATATGGCCTTGCAGGTACGGGGCAGGTAGTTCTCATCCGCGGGGTCTTCGGAGGCGAAAATGAGCGGGTTGTCGGTGGCCGCGTTCAGTTCGGTCTCGACGACGTCTCGCACCCAGGCAAGTACGTCGCGCACCGCCCCCATTACCTGGGGGGCGCAGCGAATGGAGTAGGCATCCTGTGGCGGCGGGTTCTCAGGGTTAACGTCTTGGTCGCCGTGAACGAGGCTGCTGCTCTCGATCAGGCGCAGCGCATTGGCCGCGCAGTCCATCTGGCCGCGATGACGGCGGGCCTTGTGGACCTGGGGCAGGAAAGCATCCCGGTAGCCCTGCACGGCCTCGACGGTCATCGCCAGGGCAATCTCCGCGTTCTTGATCAGCAGCAGCGCGTCATGCACCGCCAGCGCTGCCAGGGCGGCAGAGAACGTCGCTCCGTTGTTCAGCGCCAGTCCCTCCTTGGCTTGCAGGACCTGGCGGGGGATACGCGCGTCTTCCATCGCGGCCTTGGCGTCGGCCCTGACCCACGCCCCGTCGTGCTGGGGAGCGCCTTCGACGACGACGCATTCCGACGGATGATGGACCTGCGCTTCGAAAGGGACCAGGACGTGTCCGCTCTCCTCGTTCCCATCTGGCCTATCCGGATCGAACGGAGGTCTGCTGATCACCAGCGCCAGGTGGGAGAGCGGCGCCAGGTCACCGCTTGCACCAAGCGACCCTTTCTCGGGAACCGCCGGGTAGATGTCGGCGTTCAATGCCTTGATCAGGCAGTTGATCACCTCTGGCCGGATCCCGGATAGTCCCTTGGCCAGCGTGTTGGCCCGGATCAGCATAGCGGCCCGGACGACGTCTTCTGAGAAGTAGTGCCCCACGCCAGCCGAGTGGCTCGTGATGAGGTTGCGTGACAGCCTCTCGCCCTCTTGCGGCGTCTTGAACACGTTCTTGAAGGCGAGCGAGCCAAACGGCGTGTTCACACCGTAGACCGGCAGGGGGTTGCCTTCCGGGTCAGTGATCTCGCCTTTGACCGCCTTGTCCACCCATTGGCGGCTTTGCATGATCTGCTCTGTTGGCGCAAGCGGCGTGACCCGTGTGCGCCCGCGGGCTACTGATACGACGTCTTCGATACTGAGATGACTGCCTGTGAGATCGAGTGCGTCTTTCGTCCCGCGGGTAGAGGCGTCCCCGCTGTCTGGTCTGGGCATCGGATGTCTCCCTTGATAAGCAGGTGTCGTTGAAGACGTGCTTCAACGCAAAGAGGGGAGCCGGATGTCACAACAGCCGGTTCCCCTCCAACAAAAGAGGGTGGACGACGGGATTCGAACCCGCAACCTTTGGTTCCACAGACCAATGCTCTAACCTGTTGAGCTACGTCCACCACGAATAATCAACTGTCTATCTTGTACCACACTTGTACCACAAAGTCCATGAAATGTCAACCCCGGCTCTGCGTCAGGCGGAAAGAGGGGCTTCACCGGCCAGAGGCAGGCAGATGGTGAAGCTTGTACCCACGCCCATCTGGCTGTCAACCGTGACAAGGCCACCGTGCAGTTCCACGATTTCCTTCACGATGGCCAGCCCGAGGCCGGTTCCGGACAATTGCATCAGTTGTGGCTCCTCCCCCCGGAAGAACCTATCGAAGACGCGCGGCAGTTCGTCTTCCGGTATCCCGATACCTGTGTCGGCCACGCTGAACGTCGCCCAGGTGCGGCCTTCTGACGTGCTCTGGCCTGTGGATACGATCACCTTCCCGCCTGCCGGTGTGTAGTTGATCGCGTTCTCGATCAGGTTGTTTAGCACCTGCATGGTTCGCTCCCGGTCTGCCAATGCGATTGGCCCTGGCTCCTTGGGCCGATAGCGCAGCGCTATGTGCTTGTCTCGGGCCAATGCCCTGTGGCTTGAGATGGCCCGCTCGACCAACTCGCTGATCTCGCACGGCGTAGGATTCATCTCCAGCCGTCCGGTGTCAATGCGGGAGATCTGGAGGATATCCTCCACCAATTGTGCCTGCCGGTCCGCCTCATGCGCCAGGGGCTCCAGGTATTCCTTCCACTTGCCCGGGTTGCGCTGCATCAACGCTGCGTAGAGCTTGATGGTGGTCACCGGTGTACGCAATTCGTGGGAGACGTTGGACGCGAAACGCGTTTTCATCCGGTCCAGTGCCTTAAGATGGCTGACGTCGTGGGCAGCCACCACCACTGTGGGCTCCTCGACCGATCCATGCCCCTCGACAAGTGCGGACCTGAGTTCTAGATCCAGCCCCGTCAGTTCCAGCACTGCTTGTGGTCGCTCCTCTGCTCGCACGGCCAAGTCGCGCACTGCGGCCCGCAGCCGTCCGACCTCCTCCGGCGACAGGGTTTGGAAGAGCCACGCCTGGGCGACCGGGTTGGCGCTCTGTATCTCTCCCACCCCATCGCATACGATGATACCATCAGAGACACTGCGCAGGATCGCGTCCAGCCGGGCGTATTGGCCTTGGATCTCCGCGGTTCGCTCCTGGACCCGTGCTTCCAGGGACTGTGCGTAGTCTCGCAGTTGCCGATATAGCCGCGCGTTCTCTATCGCCACGCCTAGTTGTCCCGCGATGGCGGAGTAGAACGCCAGGTCATCCTCGTCAAAGGCATCGAGTTGGCTGCTCTCCAGGTCGAGCACTGCTATGACTTCGTGGCCTATTCGGACGGGCACTGCCAGCTCGGATCGGACGTTCTCGTCGGCAACGCAGTAGACTGCCGCCTGGCGCACGTCCGGCAGGATCAAGGGCTGCCCGGTCCGATGGACCTGACCCGTCGCGCATTCTTCGGTCGGAAAGCGGAAGGCGCTACCAGACGGCGGGGTGTAGCCTAACGTCGAAGGATGGCTTACCATGACCGTGCCGTCTTCGTCAGGCAGCATCAAGCTCAAGTATTCGACCCCCATCGCGCGTTCCAGAACCTCAATCGTCCGGTCCAGTACCTGGTCGAAATCCAGCGAGGAGGCCGCCGCCAGCATGGTCTCGCGCAGAACCTCGGTCTGGGCCAGCCGGCGGGTGGTCTCCTGGAAGAGCCGGGCGTTCTCGATGGCGGCGGCGGCGTGATTGGCGAAGGTCTCCAGCCGGTGGGCATCGGCGTCGCCGAAACGCCCTGGTTCGATGCTAGCCACGTTCAAGATTCCCGCGATCGTGCCCCCTGCCCGGATGGGGGCGGCGACGTAGGAACGCCGCCACTCCTCGCCCGCTGACGGAATCCAGTTCGCGTCGTTGCTTGTGTCCGAGATCACCACCGGACCGTCGCCATCCCTCATCCTGACCAGCGACGGGTACTCGGCCACGGGGATCGTAGCGCCCAGGACATCGTCTGGTATGTCCATGTACTTGTATCCCCGCCAGCGAACCCGGCGGGCGATGTCGCCTTCCAGCAGCATGATGTTGAACGTGTCTCCGGGAACGACCAGTTCGACCTGCTCCAGGATGCGGTCCAGCACCTCCTCAATCTCCAGCGTGCTGGTGACGGCGGCGGCGGCCTTCATCAGCGCCTCGCTTAGTTTCCTCTGCTCTCGCTCCGCTTGGAACAGGCGGCTGTTTTCGATAGCCACGGCGGCCTCGGCGGCGAACGCCTCGGCCAGACGGGCATGTGCCCGGGTGTAGAACTGGGGCCGATGCTTGTCCAGGGCGATCATGCCGACCAGTTGCTCACCCACCAGCATCGGCACGCCCAGCCAGGAGTGGATGTCGGCCTGGGCGTGCGGTCCTCTCAGGAACTCCTCGTACGCGGCCGGGGCGTCGTCGACGATGAAAGGCGCTCGGGTGCGGACGACTTCGCTGTTGGGATTAGCACCGCTCAGGGGGAAGGAAACACCCAGCAGGTCCGGCAGATTGGGGAAACCACGTCCGCCCACGATTTCCATATGGTCTTCTCTAAGCAACTGAACCGAGGCTGTGTCGTAGGGGACGACTTCTTGAAGCCGGGCCAGGATGCGCTCGACCACTTCGTCCCGATCCAGGGTGTTCGTCAGTGCGAGCGCCGCGCTGCGGAGGGTTTCCGCCTCCTGACGACGGCGCTGTTCCCCGGCGAAGAGCCGGGCATTGGCAACCGCGACGGCCACGGTCGCGGCGCTCGACTCCGCTAGCTGCCGGTGTTCCTCGTTGAAGAAGTCATCGTGCTCGCTGTAGATGCTAAGCACCCCTACCAGTTCGTCACCGGCAAGGAGCGGAACGGTCAGGACAGACCGGACCCAATCGTCTACTCCTGTTACAGGTAGCCACTGCGGGTCGCGGCTTACATCCCCCACCACACGTGGCTGCTGATGCAGCGCCGCCCAGCCGGACAATCCCTGACCCAGACGCAGATCAAGCCTCCGGTCCAGGGCCTCCAGCGATTCCTCATCGTAGCCAGAGACGGCCGCCAGCCGTAGGTGGTCGGTCTCCGGCTGGTGAACGAACAGGACTCCACGTAGCGCACCCATAACGGTGCAGACATCGTCCAGTGCCCGCTGCGCGACATCGTGCACGTCCAGGCTTTCGGAGAGATGCTGCCCCAGGCGATGGAGCAGTTCCAGCCGCTCCTTTTCCTCGGCCAGCGAGGCGACCAACTGCGTGTTCCTGATGGCCGCGGCAATCTGATCGGCCAGTGTCTCCATGGCCATCAGATCTGTGGCATCGAAGGCGTTCAAGCGGGTGTCCTGGATGTCCAGCACACCGATAATCTGACCGGCCAACTTGAGCGGCACGCACAACTCCGATTGGGTCAGCGCCTCCTCCAGGAAGCCGGCGACGTAGCGTGGTTCCTGGCTGACGTCGTTTGACAGAATCGGCTGACCGGTCTTGGCCGTCCACCCAATGATACCCACTCCCGCTGTCTGGCGGTACCTGGGCGATGCGATTCTTTCGAAATCACCCGCTATGGCCCGCATCTCGGGATCGCCGGTGGCCTCGTCGAGCAGGAACAGAGCTACGTTACCGTAGCCAAACCCCTGCTGAATAGCGCTGACGATTTCCCGCAGGAGGAGGTCGGCGTCCAAGACCGAGACGATCTTGCGAGCCACCTGGTTGACCACAGCCAGTTGGGTGCCTCGCTTGTGTTCTGCCTCATACAGGCGGGCGTTGCGGATGGCGATGGCCGCCTGGGTGGCAAACAGGCTCAGCAGTTCGGCGTCGGCCGGGGAGAAGGTGCGTGGCGGATCGGCGTGGACAACCAGCGTCCCTAAGAACTCCCCACTCCAGTGGACAGGCGCGCCCACAATAGCTGCGACTGGAACTCTCTCCCACGAGGCTGCCCGTCCGTCCCAATGCTGGTAGTCGTCCACGATGAGCGGTTCACCGGTCTCCCAGATTTTGCCGGAGAGGCCCTCGCCCCGGTGGATGATGGTCCCGACGGGCGCCACGTTAGGTCCGATGGCTGCGGTCCACTCCAGCAAGTCCCGCTCCGGCCGGTAGAGATCGAGGCCGCCCGATGTACCCTCCAGCAGTTCGATGGCCTGCGAGACGATTGAGCGGAGCAGCGCGGCCAGGTCCAACTCGGCCGTGAGTTCCAGGCCCACGCGCCGCAGTGCCTCCAACTGGGCGGTGCGCTCGCGGACTTCCTCTTGCGCCTGCTTGCTGGGGGTGATATCCGTGACCTGTGCCACCGTCTGCACGTTGCCTGCCGGGTCTTTGATCACGGTGGCGCTGATTTCCAGCCGCCTTCTCTCGCCGTCCTGGCGAAGGATGCCGAGTTCGTATCGGCTGGGGAGCTGCTCGCCCTTCTGCCGCCGGACGTAGCGATCTGCAGCATCGTCGCTACTCTCGGCATCCAGGAAGCGGCGAAAGTCACTGCCGACCACTTCTTCCCTGGGGTACCTCAGGACACGACACAGTTCGTCGTTCCCGTAGGTGATGTGGTACGCGTCGTCCAGGATGAGAATGCCGGCGTGGGAGTATTCCACGACTGCGCGAAGTATCTGTTCGGATGTCGTGGCGCTCTCCTGCAGTTGCTCCACTGTCTGCCGGTGCACAGCTTGCGCGGCTTGTAGCTCGGCGACCTGTCGGTGTAGCTCTGCCAGTTCGCTCGAGAGCTGTTCTTTCGTTCTGCGTGCATAGTTCGCCATAGTGGCTCCTGCCTGGCCGTGGTTGTCCAACGCGAATGTTGTCACGTGAGCGTCTCTGATGGATTACTACGCCCGCGCGTAAGTATAGCGCAGCCTGGTATGTAAGTCAAAGGGCGTCTGCCGCGGGCTTTCGCAGCGGGTCGAAAGCTCCGGGGGGCAAATCTGTGGGTCTGCAA
>CAZYSK010000015.1:0-100666 GCA_964649415.1 uncultured Anaerolineales bacterium | reverse complement strand
CCGTGGACATTTACTATGGCAGCGCCAGCGGGCTCATCACGCGCGTGAGCAACGATTTCTGGCATCAGGACCGTTCAGGCGTTGCAGACACGGCCGATGAGAACGATTACTTCGGGTCGGCCCTGACCGTGGGTGATTTCGACGGCGATGGCTATGCCGACCTGGCCGTGGGCGTGCCTTACGAGGACATCGGCAGCCCGTCGGTCTTGGAGGCTGGGGCTGTGAACGTCCTGTATGGCTCCTCCACCGGGATCATCGCTTCAGACAGTGACTACTGGCACCAGGACGTTTCAGGCATCGGTAGCATCACTGAGGAAAATGATCGGTTCGGGTTTGCCCTGACTGCCGGCGACTTCGACGGCGATGGTTACGTGGATCTGGCTGTGGGGGTGCCCTACGAGCACTGGAACGATCCGGACACCGGCATCGTGCAAGTCTTGTACGGCACGGCCGACGGACTCACCGCCATAGGAGACCAACTGTGGCGTCAGGATATCTCGGATGTTGAGGGTGCGGAGGAGGCCGACGATCGCTTTGGATATGCGCTGGCCGCCGGCAACTTTGATGGCGATGATTATACCGACTTGGCTATAGGCGTTCCATATGAGGCGATCGAAACCACAGACCAGGCTGGCGCGGTGAATGTTCTATACGGCTCGGATTCGGGACTCACCGCCGCCGGTGACCAGCTCTGGTACCAGGGCAACAACGGCCTGCAGGGGACGCCCGAGACCGGCGATCGGTTCGGGTTTGCCTTGGCCGCAATCCCCACGGTGGAGCAGAGCCAAGTCTACCTACCTGTGATGCTGAACAACTATGAGTAGCGCAGCCGGTCTTGGCCAAGCGCGAATGGCGTGTGGTCTGGGCAGGAGGGTTCGTGCTTGAAAACCACGTAGCGCACATGGAGTGCGCGGGGAGGCAGCGATAGCCTCCCCGCTGCCACTGTGCGATTGGTATGTGATTGGGGAAAGGAGGGATGGGTTGGACCTGGACGTGGTGCGGGTGTGGGTGGATCGCGAGCTGTTAGCAGAGGAGTAGCATTTGGTGGGGCGCGGCGGGTGGCCCCAACACCTCCGGGGCGGACACGGTCGATCGTGGACACCGATCCCACCGGGGCGTCAGGAATCCTCCGCGGACGCAGCTGACTGTAGATGGTCGGAGTCAGTGTCTGCTGTCTTCGGCGACGCGAATAACGCACAGCGGAAACCGGCTTCAGGGCTGGTCGCTTTGCGATTGCCCTGGTAGCGGCTGGTGCAGCGAACTCCCCACCGGTCGGCGGACCACGAGCCGCCGCGCAGCACCTTGATCACGCCTGAAGATGGGCCGTATGGGTTCTGGTCCACCGAGGAGCGGGCGTAGTACGCCTCGTGGTACCAGTCGGCCACCCATTCCAATACGTTGCCCACCGTATCGGCACAGCCAAAGGGGCTGTCCCCGGCCGGGCTGTGGGTCCCTACCGGACTCGTGCCTCTTTGATGCCCCTCCCTCGAGTTGCACTTCCGGCTATCCCACCTGTTTCCCCAGGGATACACGTGTCCATCTGTGCCGCGTGCCGCTTTCTCCCACTGAGCCTCTGTCGGCAGCCGGTACGGCTTGCCCGTCAGCTCGGCCAGCCAGTGGCAGTAGGCCACGGCATCCCACCAGCTTACATTAACCACCGGGTGGCGCTCCTTCCCCGCCGGCGGCAGGTCTCCCTCCCAGCCGTCCGGCGGGCGGCGCCCCGTGACCCGCGCGAAGGCAGCGTACTGAGCGTTGGTCACTGGGTACCTGGCGATCCAATACTCGTCTAGGTGAATCGGGCGCTGAGGTTTCTCGGACGCTGGCGCGTGTTTGTCTTGCTCCTGGCTGCCTCTCAGGAATTCGCCCGCCGGGACGTGCACCATGTCGGGTTCCGTGGAGAAACGCACCCGCAGCAGCACCGACACCTCGGCCGTGCCTGCGTTGGAGACGACGCGAACGGATTGGGCGAGGTCTCCTGACCTCAACTGGGCCGTTGACAGGCGTAGTCGCTGGGCCTCTCCACTTCGGCAGCGGAACGCGGCCGGCTCGGCTGTCAACCAGTCGCCTTCTGTCTTCACTGCACCGGTCAGTATCCCAGGTCCGGCGTTGCGCACTGTCAACTCGGCGCTTCTTTCCGGCCTGGGCTCGGCCAGGTCCACGTCGGGCAGGAGTATCTGCGCCGGCTCGACCTCCAGGCTAGGGGGCAGGACGACCAACTCCAGGCCCAGGACCGCGTGGCCCCCATTGCTCTCTATCACCAGCGCCCAATCGTGGACGACCTCCCCCGGGGGGAGCGACTGCGAATCGGCGCTCGCGACTACCTGGACGCTCTTCCCTGCCGGCACCTTGAAACGCTGGGGCAATGCGGTGAGCCACGGCTCCCGGCAGCGGACCCTGCCGATGAGGTAGCCCCGCCCGCCGTTACGGACGTTGAAAGCTGCCTGGGCAGACTCACCCTTACCCACCGTGCCGAAATCGAGCGTGGAGGCGTCAGTGCGCAATGCGGACGGCAGGATGTCAACCTGGACTGGGATGTCCCGGTCGCCGCCGCTGGTGCGCACCTGAAGGGCGTCGGGTGACTGGATCTTGCTGGCGGGCAGGCCGCTTGTGTCCATTCTCGTCGTTATTGTGCAGCCTTGACCCGCCGTGCAGCCAAAGCGCCGCGGCCTCGGATCGAGCCAGGGGACCCGGCACACGATTCTGCCAAACAGATAGCCCCGGCCCTTGTTGGTGATGGTCAGGGCCGCTGCCTGCCCGGCCTCGCCTACCCCTACTGCCGGCAGGTCAAGTCTCGGGGGGGCAATGGCCACGGTCGGGGGAGGCGCACCTAGTGATTCCAGGAATTCCTCCAGGCCGGCGTTGCGAGCGATTTCGTCGCCGTCCTGGATCCGTCGCACGATTGCTTCGGCCCGGGCGGCGATCAGCTCCACTTCGTCGGCCAGGCCATGCTGGTAGGCGGCTCGTAACCGGTCGACGCCCTCGCGCAGCCAGTCAGTGATGTATCCCTTGGCGAAGTGGTCCACGGCCCGTTGCCAGTTAGCGTCGCACATGCCCGGCAGATCGGCGGGGTCTGTGGCAACGAGGCCGGGTGACAGTGTGTAGGGCGCGAGGTCTACTGCGGCAGGCGCGGCGCGGGCATTATGGACATTGCGGACACTGCGCACATTGACTCCGACCGTCTGCGGTTGGCTGCGTCCGTCGCCGGGTGGTGCTGGGCCGGCAGGTGTGCCGGAGAAGGGCGGAGTGGTGGGGGCGGACATTGGTCGTGCGTCCGCGGACAATGGTTGTGCGTCCGCGGACATTGACCCTGCGTCCGCGGCAGACCCTAAAGGTTTCAGAAAACCTTTAGGGTCTGATGGTGACGTTGATCGTGCGTCTGCGGTGGAGTCGGGGGGTGCGGGAGCGCCGGTCGAGAACGCGAATATCGCTGTGTCCAGTGGGGATGGGGCTTTCTCGATCCGCCTGAGGTGTTCCAGGAGCTCCTGGGCTGTCTGGTGGCGGTCACCTGGGTCTTTGGCCATTGCCTTGAGGATGACGCGGTCAATCGTTGACGGCAGGGTCGGGTTGGCCTGGCTGGGTATGGGGGTCGGATCGTTGATGTGTTTGAGTAGGACCGTTACCGCCGAGTCCGCGTAATATGGGAGCCGCCCGGTCACCATCTGGAAGAACATGGCCCCCAGTGAGTAGATGTCGCTGCGCGCGTCTGCCGATTTCCCCAATCCCTGCTCAGGCGGCATATAGTTCGGCGTGCCTGTGATCATGCCGGTGCCGGTGTACTGCGCGTCATTGATGATTTTGGCCATACCGAAATCCGTCAGAATCGCTTTGTTTTCCTGGTTTATCACCACGTTGGATGGCTTGATGTCCCGGTGGATCATCCCGCGGCTGTGTGCATAGGAGAGCGCGGATGTCACGTCCTTGACGATGTGGATGGCATCCTCCAGCGCCATGGTCTCATGCACTGCTGCCCGTGTCTGGAGCTCGGAGTGCAGTGTGGGGCCGTCGATGAACTCCATGACCATGTAGTAGTACACGCCGCCCAAGACTTCGAAGTCATACACCCGTACGATGTTGGGATGGCGCAGTTGGGCTGCTGCCTGGGCCTCCCGTTGGAATCGGTCCAGGAAGCCCTTGTCCTCAGCGAGAAAGGAGTGCATGATCTTGATGGCGACGTGCCGATCCAGCGCTGGCTGATAGGCCTTGTAGACCTCAGCCATGGCACCTCGCCCGATGAGTTCCAGGATCTGGTATTTCCCTAGTGTCTTGCCGACGATCGAATCCACTGCATAGTCCTTGAGACCCCAAAGGTGCGGATTGTCCCAATCCGGCGGGTCGTTCCAGTCCGGCGGATTGGGACAACCCGTTCGAAGCCCCTTTTAGGGTCTCCAGAAACAGGTCTGCCTGTCTGAGAGTATATGTCACAACAGGCGTTCTCACCGTTTCATTTGTGTTACAGTCGCATTGCGAAGCGGCTGCTTTGTGGGAATGATGGCGTGCCATCGGAATGGCGTCTTTGCAGGAATGATGGCGCGCCATCGGAATGGCGTCTTTGCAGGAATGATGGAGCGCCATCGGAATGGCGTCCTTGTAGGAATGGTGGAGCGCCACTAGTTCGTAGTAAGGCACGTAGGTCCGCCGGAGTGCCGTTCCGACGGCGCGCCATCGGAATGGCGTCTTTGTAGGAATGATGGAGCGCCACCAGAATGGCGTCTTTGCAGGAATGATGGAGCGCCACCAGAATGGCGTCTCTGCAGGAATAGTGGAGTGCTGCCAGTTCGTAGTAAGGCACGTAGGTCCGCCGGAGTGCCGTTCCGACGGCGCGCCACCGGAATGGCGTCTTTGTAGGAATGATGGAGCGCCACCAGAATGGCGTCTTCGTAGCAATGATGGAGCGCCACCAGTTCGTAGTAAGGCACGTAGGTCCGCCGGAGTGCCGTTCCGACGGAGCCCCATCGGAATGGCGTCTCTTTGTAGGAGTGATGGTGTGTCGGCTCCCCGTCAGGCCACTTGCCCTCCGGGAATAGGCGGTCCTCCGGCGTAGGCGGCCGTGGTGGCCATCATCCCCACCGGCGCTCCGAGCAAGCAGCGGCTTCCCAGCCACTGCCCTTTCACCTGAAAGGATATCACGTCGAGTGTGAGAAGGGATGCGGCGATGGGGTCGCCGGTGGCCAACGGCGTTAGGAGGTCGGTCGCCAGGCCCTCTGCGCACACCAGCGCACGCTCTCCGGCGGGTTGGAGGGAGAGGGTGGGTGCAATCATTGGATGTCCCTTCCCGTCCAGGAAAGCGAGCGCCCGAATTGCCGTCATGGGTCTGAACGCTGTCTGCACCGGCAGCGGCATTGTTCTTGCCTCCGCTGGTAGGTTGTGGGGACGCGCGGCACAACGCGCGATCAGATAGTCGGCCAGTACGTGGAGCTTGGAGATACGGAAGTGTCGGCGGATCGCCTGTACCTGGATGATGCCCGCGTTGCGGATGCCCGTGTAGGCGTTGTAGCGCAGGAGGTCGGTGCTGTTGATGCGCTCGACGTACGCGCCGGTTCGCTGCCAGCCTGTGAATTCTCCCTCCAGGACCCAGCCCTCGAGGTCGGTCGTGATGACCATGATACCTACGCGCGCGTCGCTGTCCAGGTTCCTCACCGACTTGCGCAGGAGGAAGTTGCCGAATATCAATCGGTCCGCTACGTCGCCAGAGGGCATTATTGAGGTCACCGGTACGACGTTGGGGATGCCATCGGCCGAGCGGGTGGCGAGGAATTTGGGCGTCATCTCTCCTGAAAGGGCTTCAATCAGACCGGGATATGTGGTGAGCAAGGACATAGGTGTTGATACCTCCATACCGGTAATCGTCAAACGTCAAACGTCAAGCGTCAGTCGTGCGTCCGAGGACGCAGATGTCCGTTCTTCCAGGATGGGGGCGCTTTCCGGGCGCGTGGCACCGGACCAGACGGCCTGGGGAACCTGCTGGCGCGCGACCGCGTGAAGTGCCTCCATCTCGGTGTGGCTCAACAGTGGCACTCCCTCCAGTGCGTAGGACCGGTCCAGCCGGTGGTACTTGGGCTGGCCCAGGTTGGTGTATGCCAGCAGGTCCCATCGCTGGACGGTGGGGAGTTCGTGAGCGATGAAGTCGCCAAGTGCGGCGATGTTGGCCATATCCGCGCTGTAGCCTGGGATGACGGGCGTCCGAATCCACATCGGCGTCCCTGCAGCGGAGATACGCCGGGCAGTGTCCAAGATGCGTGCGTTGTCGACGCCCGTGCTGGCCCTGTGCCGTTCTCGGTCGAAGATCTTGAGGTCGTAGAGCACCAGGTCTACCAGCGGGATCACGCGTTGGTACCGTTCCCACGCCACCGCCCCGCACGTGTCCAGCGCTACCCGGATGGCTGCCTCGTGACATAAGACGGCGAGCGCTTCGACGAAGTCTGCCTGGGCCATCGGCTCGCCGCCTGAGAGCGTCACACCCCCGTCCGAGGTCTGGTAGAAGGCGGCGTCCTTCTGCAATTCAGCAAAGAGTCCCTCGGGCGTCCACGTGCGCCCGATCACCTCCAGCGCGCCGGCCGGGCAGGCACTGGCGCACGTGCCGCAGGCTGTGCATCGGGCGCGGTCAATCTGCATCCCCTGCGGCGTCAGCTCTAGCGCGTGCTCCGGGCAGACGGCAAGGCACTCGCGGGCGCCGATGCAGCGCACGTCGTACCACATCAGCTCTGGTCGGGCTGAGAGCCCTTCTGGATTGTGGCACCAGGCACAGCGCAGGGGGCATCCCTTGAAGAACACGGTGGTGCGGATGCCTGGGCCGTCCTCGGTACTAAAGCGTTGCACGTTAAAGGTCAACCCCAGGGGGCCTGAATCCGCGTGGGAGCTGTTGGTTGTCTGTGTCTGCATCGTTTCCAATCCTGGCTACCACGTCGTTGTAGGGGTGTGGTTGCCGCGCCCGGCACTGTTCTACGGGAAGCCCGCCTGCCGGTCGAATCTGTTCCAGGCTGCCCGGAACAGTCTCGGTGGGCGGTGTTGCACCGGCGCAGACGACACGGCCTCGGTCCAGCGTGCTGTGGCATCGGCCGCCCGCTCGAAGCACGAGGCTGTGAAGGCGGCAAGCGCGCTGGGGTCTGGCTCGGACGGAGACGGCACTCCGGCAGACCTACACGGATGTCTGCATCCGCCCTCACTACGAACGGTGGGGTCAATGCCCGCGCGGTGCGGCGCGGCTATCTCTGCGGATTCGTCCAGGAAGGCCGCCTCCAGTTCGTCGCGCTCTTGCCGGTATACGCGCATTCGGGTGGCGTAGTCTTGGATCACCGCCCGATGCAGCCGCTCGTGGGTCCACCACAGCGACTTGGGATCGTAGGTGCCGGTAGGCTCGGGACCGATGTCCGGGAGCCCCGCGCCATCCAGGAAGACCGGTTTGAATATCCCGGTGCACGTGCCCGACGTGCCCGTCAGCCAATAGGTCGGGAGGTTGGGCGAAAGCTGCGCGACCATCGCGCCGGTGGACTGGCTGGCGCGGACTGGTCCGAAGCTGGCGTGCACGCACAGCGTGCGCATCAGCAGGCCCTTGCCCGGATTCCAGGCAGGATCAGCAGCGGCCTGGGGGCCGTGGTCGCGCAGGGCATTCATCATCGTCGCCACGTTGATCGTGCCCTTGTGTGTTTCCAGTAGCTCGGTCGAACGGCGCTGGCGAGCACGGCAAGCGCTCAGCCGGGTGTATAGCAGGTCCGAATAGCAGCGGGCGAAGTGGAAGTCGTCGCGCGATCTGCACCATCCGTGTTCGATGGCGTGTTCTACGAGCCCGGGCGACGCCATATCCCACTCGCTGCCGATCGTCAGGCCGTTGGAGATGCTGCGCACATCGCGCACCTGTTCCGCCGCCCAATGCTGACCGGCCGTCTCCAGCACCCACGCCTCGCCGGGGTCGGCGAGGATGAACGAATTGTGGTAGTAGAGCTTGTGCTGGAAACCGCCGCTGCCACCCTGGCCGTAGGTGCCCAGGAGTTCTACAATGACGTCCAGCGCTCTGCGCGCGGTGTCTGCCCGTTCGAGTGCCAGGCGGATCAGGTCCATTCCGGTCAGACCGGTGTCCTTGTTGTAGGGCTCCTTGGTGAACACGGCCTCGTTGCCGATCGCCACGCCGTGCTCGTTAGCTCCCATCTCGCAGCCCCACATCCAGAAGGGCTTGGAGAGCAGCACCTCGTAGGTCTCCGGCACCTGCGGGATATCCATATACGTGCACCGGACCGTGGCTCCCTCCTGATGCCTGGTCCTCGGGATGTGCACCAAGGGCTGGGCCTCGTTCGGCTCGCGATCGCTGTTCTTGGCCAGGATCACCGTGCCGTCGGCTGTGGCCTCACCAAGGGCGACCATGGTATCGCACATCTTGACCTCCTCTCTGGGATCACTCCGCCAGATCGGCCCGCAGTCGGGCGAACTGAGCGCGGAAGTCTGCTTCCAGCCGCTCTTTGTCGGGCTGGGGCAGGAAACTGGCGCGCAGCCCGTTCAGACTAGCTTGTTCGAGTTCGTCGGCATCGAAACTGAAGTGGTCCACCAGTACCTCGTACTCATGGTTCAAGTCGGTGTCGAACATCGGCGGATCGTCCGAGTTGACCGTGACCAGCAGCCCCGTGTCCCACAACTGGCGCAGCGGATGCGCGGCGTAGTCGGGGTACACGCCCAGGCAGATGTTGCTCGTGGGGCATATCTCCAGCGGCACCTGGTGCTGGCGCAGGTATTCGAGCAGGGCCGGCTCCTCCACGCAGCGCACGCCGTGCCCGATGCGCCCCGCGTGCAACAGGCGCAGCGCTCCCCAGATGCTCTTCGGGCCTGCCGTCTCGCCCGCGTGGGGCACGCGGTGCAGACCGGCCTGCCGTGCCCGCGTGAAAGCCCTCACGAACAACTCCGGCCCAAACTTGGACTCGGTGCCGCCTAGCCCCAAGGCCACGACGCCCTGGGCCCTGGCGGCCAACGCAATATCGACGACTTGATCCTGTGTCTCGGAGTAGTCGCGGCAGATATCGAAGACCCACCCCCAGTCCACGCCGAAATCGGCGCGCGCTTGCGCGCGCCCGGCGTTCAGCCCTTCGAGGATAGCCCGCCAGGGGAGACCGGTCGCCCGCTGGTTTGTGGTGATGGTGAAGGTGACCTCGGCGTAGCGCACATTCTGCCGCGCGCAATCGGCCCCGAACTCGTAGGCGATCAGCCGGTAGTCGTCGGGCGTGCGCAGGCACTCGGTAATCGCCTCGTAAACCGTCACGAAGTGGGCGAAGTCGCGGAAGCGGTAGAACTCGCGCAGTTCTTCCACTGTTTGGGCTGGCAGTGTGACGTTATTGCGCTGAGCCAACTGGAGCAGCGTGGCCGGGCGGATCGCCCCCTCCAGGTGGACGTGAAGCTCAACCTTGGGCATGCGGCGGGAGAGTTCGTGTAGGTTCATCTTACAGCGCGTGGCTCTCCCTCGCGATGATCTCGTCCTGAATCTCCTTGCCCAGCGTCACGAAGTAGGCGTTATAGCCGGTGACGCGCACCAGCAGGTTCTGGTAGGCGTCTGGGTCCCGCTGGGCTGCCTGTAGCGTCTCCGGGCTGACTACGTTGATCTGCAGACACGTGCCGCCGACCTGGCCATACGCCCGCAGCAGGGCCGCGAGTTTGCGCCGGTTCTCAGGGGAGTGCAGCATCGTGGGTGAGAAGCTCATCGTGTGGGATGCGCCGTTGGGAACGGTCTCCAACCCCAGGTGGCCGACGCTCTTGATCACGGCAGTAGGTCCGAGCCGGTCTGCGCCGTTGACGGGGCAGACGCCGTTGCTCAGGAATTGGCCGCGCATTCGTCCATCGGGCGTGGCAGCGGTGCTGGGCGCATAGGAGACCCAGTAATTCCAGGACAGATACCCGCCCCGGTAGCGTTTGCCGGTCTCGGGCGTGACGTGCTTGAACGCCTCCGTTGTCCAGAACTGGCTGATCTGGCGGGCCAGGGAGTCGGCCTCTGCGTCGTCGTTGCCGTACTTGGGCGCCTTGTTCCGCAGCATCTGGCGCAGCGGCTCGTGTCCCTCGAAGTTGGCATCCAGCGCCTCTATCAGCCCATCCATCGTCACGGCCTGTTCTTCGTACACCAGTCTGTTGACCGCCGCCAGGCTGTCGGCCGCCGTCGCCAGGGCCACCCCCTCGACGGTGATGAAGTTGTGGCGCGCCCCGCCGGCGGTGACGTCCTTGCCACTCTCAAGACAGCCACCCACCAGCGCGCTGACGTACGGCGTCGGCTCGAAGCGTGCCCGGCCGGCGTCGGCGATGTCGTTGGCGGCGATCAGAAGTTCCATAATAGCCCGCAGTTGGGCCTTGAAGGCGTCGAAGAACTGGTCGAACGTCGCGAAAGCGCGCGGGTCGCCGGTGCGAGGGCCGACCTGCTCCCCTGTTGCCGCGTCCTGACCGTTGTGGAGGGCCAGTTCCACCGCCTTGGCGATGTTCATGTTGACGTCCACGGTGCCGGAACGATCGCAGCCCTGCAGCGTGTTCTCCAGGCAGCCGACGGGGGCATAGTCCCACAGGTCCTCCTCCGGCACGCCTTCCCAGCGCAACCCCGCGATGGAGTTCTCATCGAAGTTGATCAAGAATGGGCTGCCCTGCGTCTCCGCAACCATGTCCACTATCCGGTCGAGGAGCCGGTCAGGGGTCTCGGCGTGCAGGCGGACGTTGGGCTTGGGCTCCAGCAGGTTGAGTTCTTGGATCACGTCCAGCATGGCATAGGTCAGGTCGTTGCTCGTGTCCTTTCCATGGGCGTCCATCCCTCCCAGCGTGATGAGCTGTCCGAACGAGGCGTTGATACCCTGGTTGGTGCCCACCCAGCCCTGGAAGTCGTACGCGTAGTTGTGCTTGATCCACAGGCAACGCAACCACTCCTTCGCCTGCTCGCGAGTGAGTCGCCCGGCCTCAAGGTCGGCCTGGTAGTAGGGGTACAGGTATTGATCAACCCGGCCAGGGGAGACGCCGGGGCCAGGATAGCTCTCGGCGATCAGGACCAGCATGTGGGTGAACCAGAGGGATTGAAGCGCCTCGGGGAAGGTCTCCGCCGGTTCCCATGGCACCTTGCGACAGATGCGCGCGATCTCCTCCAGTTCAGCCCGGCGAGTGGTGTCGGCCTCCTGGTCAGCCAGCCTTTCCACTTCGGCGGCGTACCGATCCGCTATGGCCCGTGCGCCATCGGCGCAGATGGAGATGGCTCGGGCGAGATCGCGCTGCTCGGGAGTCGCGCCCGGGTCGTTGACCACCGTGTCTGCCTCGGCCTGGATGCCTCGAAAGCCGGTCCTCAGCACCCGGGGGTAGTCCGGGATGAGATGGCCCGGCACAGCCCCGCAGTTCCCCACACCCAGCCTGTTCAGCCGCTTCACTTCCCGCATGAAGCGCTTCTCCATGCGCGTGAAGCGGCGGGCCTCGCGGCGGTTGAGCGTGCGCGACAGGGCGGCGGAGAAGTGCGAGCCGACGACAAGCTCTCCCGGGAGCGCCTGCACCGGCAGATACGCCTCCAGCACGCGCTTGAAGAAAATGGCCCGCCGCACGACCAGGGGCTCTTCCCAGAATCCGGCCGGCAGATCGACTTCCGTCGCGCCGGCCAGCAGATAGGCCTTGGAGCCCTCGAAGAACATGAGCATCTCTGGTACGTTCGTCCAGTTCCACGGTGCGTAGACCTGGTCCCAGGGTGTGCCGGCAGTGAAAGCGCGCACTTCGTTGGTATACGCGCGATTGTAGAAATCCCAGTACTGCTCGCGCAGCCAGCGCACGCGTGGGCTAAGGGTGTCGGCGGGGGCCCAGAGCGTGGTCTGTGTGCGCACGTCACACGTTGTTGACATCGGTGATCCTCCTTAACAGCAGGGGCGCGGTTCCCGTATCTGAGAAACCAGGTTTTCCATGCGATGTATCATCGCCAGAGACCTGGTTTCGTACGGAGGTGGGTGATTACTCAATCACTACGTCGTCCAGGTCTTCCTCTGGCTGGGGATAGCTCATGTCAAGCTTTTCCAGCGTCTCGACCAGTATCGTGGCTACGACCAGGTTGCGGTACCACTTTCGGTTGGCCGGAACGATGACCCAGGGAGCCCACTCGGTGCTCGTCTTGCTGAGCACGTCCTCGTAGGCGCGCTCGTAATCCGGCCACAGCTTGCGTGCCTTCAGGTCGCCTCGGTTGAACTTCCAGCGCTTGTTCGGTTCGTCGAGCCGGGCCTGCAGTCGTTCCCGCTGTTCGTCGCGGTCGATGTGCAGGAAGAACTTCAGAATCGTCGTGCCTTCGTCGGACAACATGCGCTCGAAGTCGTTGATGTGCGCGTAGCGTTTGCTCCATACGGCCTTCGGGGCCAGGTTGAGCACTCGAACCGCCAGGACGTCCTCGTAGTGGCTGCGATTGAAGATCACGATCTCACCCTTGGCTGGTGTATGCTGGTGAACCCGCCACAGGTAGTCGTGGTCCAGTTCCTCGGCCGTGGGCACTCTGAAGTTCGCGACCTTGACGCCCTGGGGGTTTACGCCCTCGAAGACGTGACGGATGACGCCGTCCTTCCCGCCGGTATCCATGGCCTGCAATACAACGAGCACCTTATGTTTATGCTCCGCGTAGAGCATCTCCTGCAGCGCCTCCAGGCGCTCGTTGAGCGCCAGCAGTGCCGCCCGCCCGCTCTGCTTGTCTTCCCTTTTCTCGTTTGGGTCCCAATCGCTGAGATCAACCTTGCTGCCCGGTTTCACGAAGTACTCGCTTGCGTTCATTGTGCCTCCCAGAACGCGCTCTGGATGCTCTGCATCCGTTTTCTGTTCACGCCCCAATCCCAGTAGGGCAGTCGCGCGGCTGAACGAAAGTGGATTACGTGAGCGTCCTCATCGAAGTAGCACTCCACGTCGTCGGTGTATTGCAGGCCTGCGGTCTGAAACTCGGCGTAGACGTAGCGATCATCCTCGGTGATGACGCGCGCTCGTTCCATCGAGCGGATGATCTGGACGATCTTCCGACGCGCTTCCTCCGTTGAGGTAGTGTACGGGATTGGTTCCATCCGATGCCGTTCATCTTCGCTCTGCGTGGAGACACAGTTCGGCGAAGCGGGGCAGGGCGCGAGCTTTCCGTCTGTCACGCCGAGATTGTCAGGGCGTTTGGAGATCAGGGCAACCAGCCTGCGAAGTCCTGTTCTCCCCAGCAAGACGACAACCGCAATGATGCCAAGTGCCAAGAGGACTTTGTGCCATTCTGACATGGTTGTCTCCCTCCCTCCTTGCTTGTCGATCTGGCCGGTGGAGGGCCATTCTGTCCGTGACACGGGCGACCACAGATTTTGATTATAACCTGATCGGGACGCGGGCACAAATGAGTGCCCGCGTCGCGGCTCACGCGGCTTGCTTCAATCCGCCCCCGATGGCTTGGTCGATCGTGTCGCGCACGGTCGCGCAGTCGGCCGGCAGCTCCAGCGGTGGGTTGGCGTGATGGGCGACGACCTGTGCCAGCGTGCCCTCGTGGTAGCCCACTTTGAAGCCGGTGAACTTGAGGCCGTGGGCGGTGGAGATGAGCACGACGCGGTCGCGGGGCAGGATCTCGCCTCGCTCCACCAGTCTCGACAACGCCGCCAGCGCCACGCCAGTCTGGGGGCAGCAGTAGAGGCCGGCACGGTCAGCGCGGGCGGCTGCGTTGGCCAGTTCGTCCTCGCTGGCCTGTTCCACGATGCCCTCGAATGCCTGCAGCACCTTGACCGCTCGCTCGTAGCTCACCGGCGCGCCGATCTGGATGGCGCTGGCCAGTGTCTTCCGCGCAGGTACAGGCTGGTATTCCTTGAAGCCCGTCAGATAGCTCAGGTAGAGCGGATTAGCGTGCTCTGCCTGGGTGCAGACGATGCGTGGCAGGCGGCTGATAAGGCCCAACTCCTTCATCATCAGGAAGCCGCGTCCCAGGGCGCTGACGTTGCCCAGATTGCCGGCCGGTATGACCACCCAGTCCGGCGGCTCCCAGCCGAGTTGTTGGGCGATCTCGATGACTACTGTCTTCTGTCCCTCGATGCGCAGCGAATTCATCGAGTTGGCCAGGTAGATCGTGTGATCGGCGGTGACCTGTTGCACGATCCGCATGCACCCGTCGAAGTCCGTGTCGAGTGCCAGGACGAGTGCGCCGTTGGCGATGGGTTGGGCCAGTTGTGCCGTGGATACCTTGCCCCGAGGCAGGAACACGATGGCGGGGATGCCAGCGGCGGCGCAATAGGCGGCCAGTGCAGCTGAGGTGTCACCGGTGGAGGCACAGGCCACGGCCCGGATCGGCTGGCCGTCGGCCATCATCTGCCGCACGGCTGAGACGAGCACCGTCATACCCAGGTCTTTGAACGATCCGGTGTGGCTGGTTCCGCACTGCTTCACCCACAGGTCGGGCAGACCGAGCGCGCGTCCCAGCGGCTCTACGTGCAAGAGGGCGGTGTTTCCCTCCCCCAGTGAGACGACGTTGGCGTCGTCAATCTGGGGGCATACCCATTCCTTCTTGCCCCACACGCCGCTGCCGTAGGGCCACGGGCCGGAGTGGGTGCGCTGCGCGAAGAGGGCCTGCCACTCGGGGGCGCTGCGATCCTTCAGAGCCTCCAGATCGTGCGCCACGTTCAGCAGCCCGCCACAGTCTTCGCAGCGATAGACGACGTCGTAGATGGAATAGCGGCGGCCGCAGCCGCGAACGCATTCGAACCAGCAGTTGTAGGACATGGTTTGACCTCTCATTCTCACTCACTGGGCAGGCACAAGACCTGCCCCTACGGCGTGAGTCTCCATTCGGTGGATGGGCAGGTAGCCTCGCGCCGCCTGGGCATCGGTCGGCAGGGAGGCTTCATCCGGCTTGTCAGACAGGCCGAAGAGCAGCGCGCCGCGGTCTTGCCAGGCCAGCGCCATTTCCCGCACCTCCTGCGTGATAGTGATCTCCCGATCCAGCAGTTGCGCCACGGGGACATCGTCACCCAGGCACCCCATGCGCTCGACGGTGGCCAGGTACTCGGTGGCGCGAAACGCCTTGAACGGAGTGGGGTCACCCTCGCGCACCAGGGCATAGACCATCTCGTGAGTGTGGCGCAGCTCGGTGGGCAACTCGCCAGCGCGCTCGTCCGTGGCGGCGATGAACTGCTCGAAGCTGTCCATCCGGCCGGCTTGCACGTCGGCTACCAGGTTCTGGAGGGCGTACAGGCCGCTCCCCAGGATCAGGCATACGTAGGCCAGGTAATCCTGGTTGTCGGCGGTGAAGGGGTGATACTCGGGCTGGTTGAGGCACTGGTATCCCTCTTCAAAGCCCACCGCGTCGAACCCCTGGCCGAGCAGGTCGCCGACGGTGCGGCGCACTGCATCGACGCGCGCACTGTCGATGACGTGATCGTTGCGGCCCCGCGCTCCAATCGCCGTCTTGTCGAGATCAACGACTACCGCCGTCCGCTCGTCGAATGGGAATCCGCCAGCCCGGCAGAAGCGGTCGAAATCCGCCAGCGCTGCCCAGCGGTTGGCCAGATAGAGGGTCCCTTCATCCTGCTCGACGATCTCTGTGGACGCGGGCGCGTCCTGCTCGGCTGCGATGAAGGCCCGCCCGGACCACCCGCCAGCCCGGCACAGGTTAGTGAACGCGGTGACGTCGTTGAGTTGCGTGTCCCCCACGTAGGCCAGCCGCTCGATCGCAGTCTTGGGCATATCCAGCGACCGCGCCTGCGTCAACAGGTGGGCCATGACGCGACCGTACTCCGGCGCGCTCTTGCGCGGGACGGCGTTCCCTGGCAGGCCCGCCTGTTGCCTGATCGCCGCCAAAGGCGGTAGCTGCCGATCAACCGGTACCAGGTTGCGGTAGACGATGAGGTCGCCCAGGAATTCGGACACGGATGTGCGCCCAGCGCTGTTCATTCTGTACCCCCTTCGAGGGACGAGTCTCCGTTGATGACAGCCTCGTCGTGGATTTGCCGCACTGCGTGGGCGGCGTCGTCCGCTGCGACGACGAGAGATATGCTGCAGTCAGACGAGCCCTGAGCTACGGCGACGACGTTGATGTCTCTCTGACCCAGCGCGCCGAATATGCGGGCCGCAACGCCCGGCGTGGTGCGTATGCCGGCGCCCACGGCGCTCACGATGACCACGTCGTCCAGTGACCATACGCGGTCGATGTCCCGGCGAGCCAGTTCCAGGGCCATCGCCTTTTCGATAGCCTGGATGACCGGCGGTACCGTCTCTGTGGGAATGACGAAGCAGATGGACTGTTCTGACGAGGCCTGGGAGATCATCAGCACGCTGGCCCCCTGGCTGGCGACGGCGGCGAACGTGCGAGCGGCGATACCTGGCACGCCCATCATGCCGCGTCCCTCCACCGTCACCATGCTCAGGCCTTTGATCGCGGTGACGGCCTTGACGGTGCCCGGCGTGCTCTCTGCGTCGCGCGCGACGCGGGTGCCTGGGCACGAGGGGTTGAAGGTGTTCTTCACCCACAGCGGGATGCCGCGCTCGACGACGGGCCGGATGGTCCGGGGGTGCAGCACCTTTGCCCCAAAATAGGCCAACTCACCCACCTCGCCGTACGAGAGGGCCGGGATGACGCGCGCGTCGGGCATGATCCGGGGGTCGGCTGTCATCACGCCGTCCACGTCGGTCCACGTCCAGACCTCGTCGGCGTCCAGACAAGCGCCCAGTATGGCGGCGCTGTAGTCGCTTCCTCCCCGTCCCAACGTACTCGTCACGCCATCCGCCGTGGCACCGATGAAGCCGGTCACGACGGGGGTGATGCCGTCGTCTAGCAGCGGGATCAGGCGGGCCGATACGCGGGCGCGAGTTGCGTCCATCAGGGGCACGGCGTTCTGGAACTGATCGTCGGTGACGATCAACTCAGTTGCGTCCACTGCTTCGGCCCGCGCCCCCCGCTGGCGGAGCAGGGCAGCCAGCGTGCGGGCGTTGATGCGCTCGCCGACCGACGTGATGGCGTCCATCGCGCGCGGGGTGACCTCTCCCAGCACGTACACGCTGTGACAAAAGGTGGCGAACTCATCCAGGAGTTGGTCTATCGTCGCCAGCAGTTGTGCGCGCTCGTCGTTTGCGTTCTCCGCTTCAGCAGGATCGGGGCACTGCAAGGCATCCACTGCCCGGTAGTGGCGGACCCGGAGGTCGGTGACAATGGCGCGATAGGTTCGGTCGTCACCGGAGGCGGCGGTCAGTGCCCCCTTGACGAGCGCGTCGGTGACGCCACTCATGGCCGAGACAACCACGGTCAGCCGGTCCCATCCTTTGACCTGCTCCAGGACGATGTTGGCGGCCTGGGCCAGCGCCTCGGCGCTGCCCACGGACGTGCCGCCGAACTTCATAATCAGTGTAGTCATATCCTGCACCTCCTATGTACGCAAAAACCCCCGTGCCCTGGGGCGCGGAGGTTTCCCACGTGGTTCCACCCAAGTTCAGGCGACAGGCCTTGCCTGTCGTCGCACTCACTGCGGCGGTAACGGGCCGTCCCGGGATTCCATACTCTCGCCCGCGCCTCTCGCTGGGCATTGGCGATTTGGGGGATCCACTCGCGGGGGGTTTTCCCATCCGTCCGGTCAAGGGGGCTCTCAGCCGGTGACACCCTCTCTCTGGGACCTTGCCCGGATAGTACTCGTCCCGCTCAACGCATTTCCATACTCAATTGTGGGCGATTATACCATCTCCGGTGCGTTCTGGCAAAACTCTCACGCCCTGGAGGCGCGATCGAGATGCCATTCGATGGCCAACTGCCTGTTGAAGACCTGCTCGAGCAGCCCGCCTTTTTCGAGTGCCTCCAGCCGTTCGGGTTCGGCGTACCCATTCACGGCGCACCGTATGGTGATCGTGGTTGCCGAGATCTCGCACGAGAGGTCGTTTACGACGCACCAGTGCGTCCGGTCCAGGCCGTCGGCCACGCGCAGCATTCCCGCCAGCACCTTTACGATGTGCTGATCTGCTTCCTCCAGTGCGGCGAAGTGCGCGTGTCCTGCGTGAGGGAGCGCCTTGCGGTGATAGCGGGCGATTGAGGCGATGATAAGCCGCTCTCGCTCATCGAAAGGCAGGCTCGGCGCGTTGAGAATGATCTGTAGCGACGTCTTGTGGTGCTTCTGCTGTCCCTTGACCCAGCCGATGTCGTGGAGAAGTGCCCCGCACTGTAGCCAGAAGCGCTCTGTATCGCCCTGGCTGTGCAAGGGCTGCAGTTCATCGAACAGCCGCAGCGCCAGCCGCGTGACCTGGTGGGCGTGTTCTGTCTCATATCGACAGCTCTGTGCGAGTTGAAGCACGGCCTGCATGCGGTCGTCGGCCTGCGCGTGCTCCAGGCGTGCCGGGTTCACGAATGCCTACACCTCGGACGCAGCCGACCGCAGACGGTCGGGGTCAATGTCCGCCGCTGCTTCCAGCACAGCGTCCAGGCTGCGTCCTTGTATGAACATCTGCGCGAACACCTCCGGCAGGCTGTGTTCTTG
The DNA here is from genome assembly GCA_964649415.1 of uncultured Anaerolineales bacterium. Classification (GTDB taxonomy): domain Bacteria; phylum Chloroflexota; class Anaerolineae; order B4-G1; family B4-G1; genus CAZYSK01. The sequence continues at coordinate 82,247 of CAZYSK010000015.1, read as the reverse complement.
GATTGCGGCCACCATCCTATCTACATCGTATGCCACCCGGTAGTGGTTTACCTCAATCTGGTCAGAATTGATCTCCAGGATGGCGTAGCAGGCGCGGGGATCGCCGTCGTCGGGCCGCCCAACGCTACCCGTGTTGATGAACCACACGTCGTCTACCTTGCGCACGAGGGCTTGATGGGCATGGCCGCTGATGATGATATCGGCCTTGGCTTCGTGCGCCAAGTCGCTCAGTCGTTTCTCTGTCGTGTCTGCGGTAATCGGTTCCTCATCCGATGCAGGGCTGCCGTGCGTCAACAAGATGCGGCGGCCCTTGACCTTCAGCCGTAGCTCTTGAGACAGGAAGCGCAGGTATTTGCGGCTTTTCTTGGAGAGATTCTCATACGCCCATTCGAAGGCCCTGTATTTCTCGGGTTGCTTCGTCTTGCGCCATTTGTCCTTCTTCTTCTTGAATCTCAGTACTTTCAGATCGTAGTTGCCTACAATGCTGAGGACATCGTCTCGCTTACGAAGCAGGCGCACGACTTCATCCGGAAAGGCTCCGTATCCCACGAAGTCACCGACGTGCCAGATTGCCTCGACGTCGTGGCTGTCAGCGTGGGCCAGCACGGCTTCCAGTGCCGGCAGATTGGCGTGAATATCCCCAATCAGTGCGATTCTCATGACCTTGATCCTCCAGACCTAGGTCTCCCCCCTCAATCCTAACCTTCTTTGCTAATCCTCTTCGCTCCACAGCCCCCGGTGGTCGATCATCCACAACTGCGAGTCAAGTTCCGGTTCACCGTCCTGGGGCTGCACGCGCTCGTAGCCGCCATCGGGCAACAAGCGTCGGGCTTGTATGTTGTCTCTCAAGTGAACGTTGAGGATGTGGTCGCGTAATGACTCCTGCAGGTCGGCATCATCCATGGGGAACAGTTGTTCCACCCGGCGGTCGAGGTTACGTGGCATGAGGTCTGCGCTACCCAGCAGTACTTCCTCGTCGCCACCGTTCCGGAAGTAGAAGATGCGGGGATGCTCCAGGAAACGCCCGACGATAGAGGTGACGGTGATGTTTTCGCTGACCCCGGATACGCCCGGCCGCAGACAGCAGATGCCCCGTACCTGCAAGTCCACCTTTACGCCTGCCTGTGAGGCCCGGTACAGCGCCTGGATAGAGGTCTTGTCCACCAAGTGGTTCATCTTGAAGGCGAGGTAGCCATCTCCGTGTTCCCGATGCCGCTCTATCTCGCGCTCGATGAGGTCCAGGAGTTCCTGGCGCATGTGGCCCGGGGCCACCAACAGCTTGCGGTACTTGTTCTTGAGCGAGTAGCCGGTGAGAGCGTTGAACAGGTCGGACACGTCGGCACCGATGTCTGGATCGCTAGTGAACAGGCCGACATCCGTGTATATGCGAGCGGTGACGTCGTTGTAGTTGCCTGTGCTCATGTGGACGTAGCGTGTGATGTCGTCGTCCTCTCGGCGCACCACCAGAAGCAGTTTGGCGTGTGTCTTGAGCCCCACCAGGCCATAGGTCACGTGTACCCCGGCTCGTTCCAGCGCCCGTGCCCATACGATGTTGTTCTGCTCGTCGAAACGTGCCTTCAGCTCCACCAGCACGGCCACCTGCTTCCCGTTCTCGCGGGCCTTCATCAGTGTGCGAACGACCGGCGAGCGCGGTCCCACGCGGTACAGAGTCTGCTTGATAGCTAACACGTTGGGGTCACTGGCTGCCTGGCGCAGGAACTCCACCACCGGCACGAAGCTGTCGTAAGGGTGGTACAGCAGAATGCTCTGGCGCTTGATCGCGGAGAATATGTTCTCCTCCCGGGTCAAGGGTGGTGGTACCGCGGGAACGAACGCGGTGTCCTTCAAATCCGGACGGTTGATGGCTGTCAATCCCATCAGATCTGCCATCCCGATGGGGGCTCTCATTGTGTACACTTGATAGGGAGCCAACCGCAGGTTGCTGAGCAGGATGTCGCGTATGCGCTCAGGCATGCGGGTCTCTACTTCTAGCCGCACGGCTGAACCGAAATGGCGCAGGCGCACGCTTTCCTCAATGGCTAGCAACAGATCCGATGCTTCGTCCTCCTCGATCTCCGGGTCTGCGTCCCGCGTGATGCGGAAAGGGTATGCTGCCACGACCTCCATGCCCGGAAAGAGAAGATTGAGATTGGCGGCGATGACTTCCTCCAGCCACACGAAATGGGTGGACACACCCTCCGCAAGTCCCAGCCGCTCGTAATCTCCGGCCTTCTCTTCGCTGGGAATGGGCAGCAGGCGCGGAAACACGCGAGGCACTTTCAAGCGGGCGAACCGTTCGCCATACCGTGGGTCGTTGATCACCACCGCCAGGTTGACGCTCAGATTCGAGATGTGTGGGAAAGGATGTCCGGGGTCGAACGCCAGTGGTGTGAGCGTGGGAAATATCTCGCGTTCGAAGTGACGGCGAAGCAGCTTGCATTGCTTGTTCTTCAAGTCATCGTATCGCACTACTCTGATACCGGCGGCGTCCAGCTTCGGTAGCACATCTTCGTGCCAGCACGCGGAGTGGCGCTCCAACTGGGGCAGCAGTTCCTTCCGAATGGCCGCCAGTTGATCGGCTGGCGTCATGCCATCTGGAGGGAGCTCAAATACCCCGGCCGCCAACTGCCGGCTCAGCCCAGACACGCGGATCATGAAGAACTCGTCCAGGTTGCTGGCGAAGATCGAGAGGAACTTGACTCGTTCCAACAAGGGATGACGCTCGTCCAGCGCTTCCTCCAGGACGCGCTGGTTGAATTCCAACCAGCTCAATTCCCGGTTGATGTACAGTTTCGGGTCATTCAAGTCGACAGATTCTGTCTTTTCTTTCGCCATTTCTGCTCATCTACCCATACCAGGGGCGCGGTCGCCGCGCCCCGGCTGTGCTAGGCATCGTTGCTCTTCTTGCGTTTCTTCTTCTTGGATTTGGATTCGGCCCCTGATGCCAGGATCTCTGTGGGTTGGTGTTCAAGTTCCCGGCTCAGAACTTCAACGAGTGTGCGCAGCGTCTTCGTCCGGGCATAGCACTTGTCGTTGCCCTCCACGACCGTCCAGGGTGCCGTGACAGTGCTTGTCTTGAGCAGCATGTCGTTCACCGCTTCTTCATACGCGTCCCACCTGGCGCGGTTGCGCCAGTCTTCGTCGGTCAGCTTCCAGGCCTTGTAGGGTGTGTCCTGGCGGCCCTCGAAGCGGCGCAACTGCTCCTCCTGGCTGATGTGGATCCAGAACTTGACCAGGATCATGCCGAAGTCAACCAACTGGCGCTCGAACTCGTTGATCTCCCGGTAGGCGCGCTTCCACTCCGCTTCGGAGCAGAAACCCTCGATTCGCTCCACCATGACCCGGCCGTACCAGCTGCGGTCGAAGATCAGGATTTGCTTCTCATCTGGGGGCTTCAATCGGCGCCAAAATCGCCACAGATAGTGATGCGTGCCGTCCTCTCCCTTGGGCGCTGCGACAGGGAACACCTCGTAGCCGCGCGGGTCGAGTTTCTCGGTCACGCGCTTGATGTTGCCTCCCTTACCTGCAGCATCCCAACCCTCGTACACGACGATCAGCGTTCTCTTGTGCACGTAGAGCTGGTAGGCCATCTCTCGCAACTGCAACTGGTAGCTCAGCAGTTCTTGCACATACTCGTCTCGCGTCAGGCTCTCACTCAGGTCCACTGTCCCCAGCACGGCTATCCCTCCTTGGGGTCGTCTTCTGGTGCGTCCTCGCTGGCCTCGCCAGACTCCTCTCTAGTCGCAGGCTTTGAGGCCGTGCGCACCGGCGGCAGCGGTACGCCTCGCTTCTCCAGTGCCTCTTCCAGGCGACAGATGATTGTCTCGAGTATCTTGACCCGTGTCCAGCGGCGGTCGGTCGCTTCGACGATTGTCCAGGGGCCCCACTCGGTGTCAGTGCGCTCCAGCATCTCCTCGATGGCCATCACGTACTCGTCGTATTTCCGGTGGTGCTCCCAGTCCTCCGGTTGCACGTGCCAGCTCTCGAGGGGGCTCTTCTCCAGCTTCTTGAAGCGTTTTCGTTGCTCCTTCTTGCTGATGTGTAAAAAGAATTTGACGATCACGTGGCCATCGTTGGCGAGGGCGCGCTCAAAATCAACGATGTCCCGGTAGGCCTTACGCCATTTTCCCTCAGGGGTAAGTCCCTCGACCCGCTCGACCAGCACCCGTCCGTACCAACTACGGTCGAAGATGGCCATCTCGCCGTAGTTTGGCAGCTTGAGCCAGAAGCGCCACAGCCAGGGCATGTGCGTCTCATAGGTGCGCGGTGCTTGAATGGCATGGAGCTTGAACCCGCGTGGATCCAGTCGCTGGGTGAGCAGGTTGATGGACGTGCCCTTTCCGGCAGCATCCCAGCCCTCGAAGAGGGTTACACTGGGCATGTTGGCATCCCAGCATGCTTTCTGCAGATCATACAGCCGGTCGCGCAGGCAGGGCACTCGCGCTTTGTATTCCTGCTTCGCCAGTTTCTTGCTAAGATCTACCTTTTCGAGCATGGTTGTGCATCCTTTGCAGGTCAGGTCACCGAAGCAAGCGCAGCGCCCACGATACCGGCCTCGTTGAGCATCTCGGCAGGCACCACGGGCGTTTGCACGGTGAGGAACGGGAAGAACTTTTCATGCTTCTTGCTGGCACCGCCTCCAATGATGATCAGATCGGGCCAGACTAGGCGCTCCATCGTGTTTAGGTACTCGTCCAGGTGCTTGCCCCATTTCTTCCAGGACAGCTTCTCGCGCTTGCGCACGATCTCGGCTGCTCGTGTTTCTGCATCCTGGCCCCGGATTTCGATATGGCCAAGCTCCAAATTGGGTACCAGCCGACCGGCAACGAAGAGGGCCGTGCCGATCCCGGTGCCCACCGTGATGAGCAGCACGACGCCCTCATGGTCGCGCCCGGCCCCGAAGTGCATTTCCGCCAAGCCGGCGGCATCGGCGTCGTTGATCACCGTTGCCTCGCAGTGAGTGGCTTGCTCTAGACCCTCCTCGACGTTGTAGCCGATCCACTTCTCGGAGATATTGGCAGCCGTGCAGGCCACTCCGTGTCTGACTGCTGCCGGGAACCCGCATCCCAATGGTCCCTGCCAACTGAAGTGCTCAACGATCTCCGATATCGTCTTGATTACCTTGTTCGGCATGGCGGGTTTGGGTGTCAAGAGGCGATGTCTCTCGGTCAGAAGTTCGCCGCTCCCCGTGTCCACCACCGCGCCCTTGGTACCTGTGCCGCCCACGTCTATACCCAATACATCCATAGTTTGCTCCCTGCCGCGCTTCCTGGCTGCCCGGTCCGGTGCATGGTCCTGAGCGCGGAGACCGTGCCCTTACAACACGGCCAGGGCTGCCGCCACCAACTGGCTGAAATCTATGCCCTGGAACCGCGCCCAGGCCTGGGGAAACGTATCCAGCAGATGTTGAAGTTCCGTCTGCCTGACGGTCAGATAGGCCGCCACGCCGGGCGCAACGATCGGTTCTGTAGGGAACGACATCTCTTTCCCTTTTGTTGGGGTGTGCCCCCAGGTGCCCCAGGTCAGGAAGTCGCGCAGCAAGGTGCTGGCCACCACCGCGTCCTGAAGATCGCCCAGGTGATCTTGCAGGCTCTTGATCTCTTTGATCAGAGCCTTGGCCTCTGCTCCGAGCACCTCCTCGAAGAACTCCAGGGTGTATCGCAACCTCTTGGCGGCGATCCGGAGTTGGTGCAATCGCTCCAATGGCACACTCTCCCCTGTCACCCATTCGTCGTAGGAGCGTACGGCCGCCAGGCGCTGATGGACAATCACCGGCAGAACGTGTCTCAGGCGATAGGGGAGCGGTTCCCCGCTCTCCGAAAGCTCTGGCAGTGCCCCTGCGCCGGGTGTCTCCAAGAAGTCGCCGAATTGCTCTCTGAACTCGACGTAGCGCTCGCTGTCCAGATGGGTTAGCATACCGTCCCGGGCCTTCTCGCGTTCTGCCTGCCACACCGCGTGCAATGGGTTCAGGCCGCCTTGGCGCTCCGCCTGCAGTGTATCCAGGTACTGCCGAGTCTTCTCCCAGAAGACGTCTAGATCGCGCACGGCGCCCAGCGTTCGACCTGTGCGCTTCAGCCCCTTGGCAAATGGGGCCATCCGTTTCATATCCAGGTGGTTGCCGAACACCCGTAGGGCTGCGCGCATGCGACGGGTGGCCACTCGCATGTCGTGGAGCTCCTCGATGTCATCTCCCACGCGGGTGCCGGGTTCGTGGTACAGCATGTGCCGAAAATGGAAGTTCAGCGTCTTCCGAGCGGCCTCGGCCATCGAGTCGCTTGCCTCCAGGCCCGGCTTGTTCGGCGGCTTGAGAGCTTTGGGCTTGGCCCGGCCCTTCGGTCGCCTGGGGGCTCTGGGACGGCGCTGGGGCTGGGTTGGCGGCGCTGGCTGGGGTGGCCGCTGATCGGGCATCCGGGGTGGGGGGGCAGGTGTGGATTCCGCCAGCACGTGGACCGGGAAGATGCCCAGGCGCTGCTTCCGGAATTCCGCCAGCCAGTATCTTACCCGCCGTTCTGACAGTCCGGCGTGTTCGCCTGCCTCCACCTGCGTATGCTCTGCGTCCAGCGCTAGCAGAGCGCGTGCCCGTCGCGCGTACATGTCCTCCCGCTTTGCGATCTGCCTCCAGATGGCGTTCTCTCGCGGCGTGAGCAAGCGGCCCTCCGAGCGCGCGCTCTGCAGAAGAGCCAGCGCCCGTTCGAACTTGGACCGTGGTTCCGGTTCCAGTCCCAGTGCCTCCTGTAGGTGGGTCGCGAGCGCCGCCAGATCGTCCTCGGTGCCCTGTGGGGCCAGTTCCACCTCCAGTTCGAGGTAGCTCTGCTCGGTGTGTGCAACGGCCGCGTGTACTTCGTCGAGGCTCAACTCGGCCACGGCTCGCTCTCCATGAGTCACCTGGCGGACCACCCGCGTCTGGCGCAGCGCGAAGAGCGGGCTCAACGGGGTTTCTCCGATGGTCTGAAGCACCCAATCGCGCACTGGGCCGGCGGGCCACTTCGCAGGCGGTTGATCCGCTGGCAGCAGGATCTCCAGTTCCTCCCGGCGGTGGACAGCGCCCTGGGCACCTCCCAACCCCTTGACGGTAATCAGGGTGCCTCCCTCCTGTTCACGCTGGCGAAGAGCGAAGCCGGCGGCCAGGACCGCGTGATCAGGTGTATCCAGGTACGTGTCATGCACCTGCTTGGTCTTGCCTGCTGAGAGCGTGAAGGTGGCCAGGTGATCGTCTGCCCGCAAGCGCCGGAGGGTGTCCACGTCGGGTAGGCTGAATTTCGCCTCGATTTCCATAATCACACCTCACCAACCATGTGGCCAGAGCCTGGGCGCTTCCAGGCATAGCAGAGGGTCACTATCTGAGGGCGCATATCGGCTGTACAACTGCCGAAGTCTCCCCGCGGCGGGGGATTACGGCCACGAGAAACGTTATGTTTGTTAACAGGCTGTTAATGACTGTTAACCGTATATTATACTCATTCTTTCTGGGGAGGCAAGCGGATGCTCAGTTGCCTTGGGGGCTCTCACGGTGCAGTGCACGGGTGCGCTATCTCAATCACCCCGTCCTCTGCAATCGGGAAGACGCGGTCGCAGTGCGTGCATTGAAACGCCTGGCCCGCTCGCTCCACGTTGCCGCTGCAGGCGGGACAGCGCAGGATCTCCGGCAAGGGGCGAATGCCGCCCCCTCGTGGCTCGCCGGCCTTGACCGCCCACGCCAGGTCGTAGTCCATCTGCCAGGCCCGAACCTTGACGCTCTCCAATGGGTATTCGTGCAGCACGCGTTCGAACGCGTCCGGTGGGAACGTCCGCCCTGGCATGAGCTTGGCGTCGCGCCCGATGCGGTTGGTTGCCAACAGCACGCCGCCGGGCCGCAGGACACGCACGAGCTCGGCCAGCACGGCCTGCGGATTGGGTGTGAACTCCAGGGCCTCCAGGCACGTCACGGCGTCGAACGTATCGTCGTCAAAGGGCAAACAGCGGGCGTCTTGCCAGATGTAGGTCAGCCGATTGGCAAATGGGGCGGTGTTCTTCGTCGCCTCGTGTAGCATGCGGCGTGAGAGGTCAAGCCCAATGACGCGACCTTCGAAGATTGGTTGTCGCATGATCGCTCGGGGCAGTCGGCCTGTGCCCGTCGCTACATCGAGCACCAGGGGTGCGGGGATAAGCTCCAGCGCGCGTGTGAGTGGGAGGCCCAGGAACCACTGCTCGGCACCGACGTCGAATTGCTTGATGCGTTCGTAGAGCCGTGCCGACCAATCGTACAATAGCACCACGACGCGTGGCCCCAGGTAGGTGCCCTCAGCGACGATCAGTTGCCAGTAGAGCAGGAGCCCCAGCACTATGAGGCCGAGGACGAGCGCGATCCAGCCTGCCATTTACAGAGCCCAAGCGGCAATCAGCATCGCTGCCATCAGCCAGGGCCGGGCGTATCGCGCGTAGCGTGCGGCGACTTGCCTCTCGCTGAACCAGGGGAACATAGCGAGTTGTGGGATCATCAAGAGCAAGACGGTGCCGGCAGCCAGCGGGCGGTACAGCGTGGCGAGGAGCACAGCCGACAGGATCTGGGCTCCAATGCCCACTATGCGTTCTCCGGCCAGATCGGCCCGCCAGGCCGCTCCCCACGCCAGCGCGAGGGCCAGGGCCAGCCCGAATGAATGCAGCGTGAGCGGTGCGAAGGCCGCGTGCCCGGCTAGCCAGGGGAGTGTCACGGCGATCAAGGCGTCCCATCCAGGAGAGATCGATCCCCGACCCCCATCCCACGCCAGGCCCAACTGCATCACAGCCAGCGCGGCCATACTCAGGAGTGCCGACTCGATACCCAACAGTGCTCCCAGTACTGCCAGCATCGGGATTGCGACAATGGCCGCCGAGAAGGCAGGGCCGCACGTGGGCCAGAAGATATCTCGCCACCACGTGCGCAGGTGCCCCAGCCACCGGGCTGTTTGGTCTCCGGGAGAGCTTGGAAGCGTGTAGGGAAGAGGCGTGAGTGCTTGGCCAAAGCGCCAGTTGCGCCAACGACGCATCGGGGTGGCCCAGTTGGTACCTCCCAGAGCTGCCCAGAGGGTACCCCATACACCATCCACGAGCAGGATCAACAGGGCCAGACGCAGCCAGTCCTGGCTCCGCCAGTCGAAGTTGCCCGACGCGAGTACGCCACACAGCGCTGCCCACGCCGGCCCCATCCACGCGCTGACGTCGGTCAGGCGAGCTTGCAGGCGGATCACGCCGCCCGAGGCTGGGCAAGGAGGGGTGGGGTAGACGTTTTCTTCCATGGCCTGGATTATACCACAGGTTGATTGAGGATGCCCAGGACGGATTGGGCACAGGCGGCCCAGGAGAAACGACGCGTGTTGGCGAAACCGCACTCGACCAATGTCTGGCGCAGGGCGCGGTCGGCTGTGACCCGTTCCATGGCGGCAGCAATGGCCTGCGTGTCGATGGGATCTACCAGCAGCGCTGCCTCTCCGGCCACCTCGGGCAGACTCGAGGTTGTGCTGGTGATGACGGGGCACCCGCATGCTTGGGCCTCCAGCACCGGCAGACCGAAACCTTCGTATAGCGATGGGAACACAAAGGCCAATGCGCCGCTCAGCAGGGCGGCCTTGTCCTCAGCAGGGACGTATCCGAGGAAGCGCACGCGCTCTTGCAGCCCGCCTCGATGCACCTGGTCAAACAGATCGTCGTACAACCAGCCGGGCTTTCCGGCCAGGGCAAGCACGGTGTCGGACGCGAGAGCCGCAAAGGCGTCGATCAGGCGAGCCAGGTTCTTTCGCGGCTGGAGCGTGCCCAGGTAGAGAAAATAGCTTCCGGCGATTCCATACTTCGCCTGGACGGTCTCTAGCATGTCGCCGTCTCGCACCGGAGCCAGTGTATCGTCGGGTCCCGGATAAGCGACGGTGATTTTCTCCGCAGGCGTCCCGTAGTGCGCCACCAGGTCGACCTTGGTGGCCTCAGAGTCGGCGAGGACGTGCGTCGCAGCCCGCGCGTTCCAGCGCGTCGTGAGGTCTAGATACCACCGCTGTAGCCGGGGATGGCTTCCTGGAAAATGAAGGTAGCCCAGGTCGTGGACAGTGACCAGGCTGGTTGGTGGGTGGACGAGCGGCAGTACGTGGGCCGGCACGAACAGAGCGTCCGGTGGATGCCGCATCATCTCCCACGACAGGCGCGCGTGGGTCCACAGACGCGGGAACGGAATGACGCAAGCCTCGCTGCCGGCGAACGCACCGGCCGGCGGTGCACTGCGGAAATAGAGCCGAAAGCGGTGCGGGCTCTCGCTTGACAGCAGGGCCTGGATCAGCCGCTGAGAGTACAGCTCTGTGCCGGTCGGTCTGGCGGCAACGGCGCGGCTGGCGTCAACACCGATCAGCATCTAGCGTGAGCGTTTGGCAAGCACGGCCCGCAGGAGTACCATCAGGCCTCCCGCGATCAGGAGGACGGGCCACAGTTTGGGCAGGAGTTCGCGGGTTTCTGGGCCGAGCAACTGCAGCGTCACCGTCAGGCCAGCGCCGCCGACCACGAGTGCCACCAGGGCCATGAATAGCGCGCCCCAATCCCGGAAGCCAGCCGCGGCCCACTGGGCCAAGAAGGCGACGCTGCCGATCAGGACGAAGGCGGGCCACCACGTGTCCAGGTCTTGGTACTCCAATGGTCCCAATGTGATGAAGAAGAATGCCAGTCCCACCAGCGTGGCGGCTGTACCCACGAACACCTGGCCAGGGTCGCGCTGTTGCCCGAAGGCATACATGCCCAGGAATGCCAGGCCTCCGGCGAGCGGAAACACGGGCCAGACAGCGTCCCAGCCAGGAACACCGACGCCCAGTTCGGCCAGCAACAGGTAGACACCGAGCACGATGAAGACGAGGGCCAGAAGAGCCGTTCCCTTGCGCATAAGTCGCTCCTTACGTTATCCTTTAGTGCTATCCTTCCAGTGCAATGATTTTGTTCACCCGTCGCGCGTGACGTCCTCCCTCGAACTCGGCGCTGAGGAAGACCTGGACGATGTCCTGCGCTGACCCGGCGCCGAGTACGCGTCCCCCCAGGCAGAGAACCTGCGCGTCGTTGTGCTCGCGCGCCATGCGTGCCATATAGCAGTCGGTGCACAGCGCGGCACGTATGCCGTGAATCTTGTTGGCCGCCATGCTCACGCCAATGCCCGTGCCGCAGATGATGATGCCACGTTCGGCTTCGCCATTGGCCACTGCACGGGCTACCAGTGCCGCGATATCGGGATAGTCCACAGATTTCAGTTCGTGTATGCCCAGATCCAGCACCTGGTGGCCCTGAAGGGCGGGGGATTCGATGATTTGCTGCTTCAATTGGTAGCCACCTTGGTCAGCGCCAACAGCAATACGCATTCTCTTCGCCTCCTGCCGAGACCGGGCTTCTTGGCCTACCACTCGATCAATCTACCAGTTCACCAGTTTACCAATCTACCAATCTACCAATCTGCCAGTCTACCAAGCAACCTCATCATTGGCAAAGACCTGGTCACTTAGCTCCTATCCAGACCCAACTAAGCCCCGCCTGATTCAGGAGGAGCTATTGGCAGCGTGAACGTGAACGTTGCACCATGGCCTTCTTCACTGCTGACAGATATCTCCCCCCCATGCGCCTCGACGATCTGTCGTGCAATCGTGAGCCCTAGCCCGGTCCCTAATGCCCGCTCTTCAGTACCGGGCACGCGGTAGAAGCGTCCGAAAATGTTGGGCAGGGCCTCTGCCGGGATGCCCGGACCGGTGTCGGCGATGCTGATGCGTAGGTGTTCACTCTCACGTCTGGCTATCACCGTCGTGCGGTCTCCCTCCCGGCAGTACTTGATCGCGTTGCTGAGCAGGTTGAGCATGACTTGGTGAAGGCGCTGCGCGTCCCCCAGGATGGACGGTAGATTGGGCTCAATGTCAGCCACCAGTGCGACCTGTTTGGCATCTGCCTGGGGCCGTAACACGTTCGTCGACATGAGGATCACGGTGCTGATATCAATTGGGTCCCGGTCCAATGTGGCACGGCCCGATTCCAGCCGCGCCAGATCGAGGAAGTTGTTTGCCATCTTGTTGATACGTTCCGCTTCGCGCTGCACGATCCGGGCGAACTGAGTGCTTTGGAGCAGCGTCGTGTTGGGACGTTGCATGAGATCGGTATAGGCGATGATGGACGTCAGCGGGGTGCGCACTTCGTGTACGATCTCGGCGATGAGGTCCGACTGCTGGAACAGCAGAGCGTTCTGTATCGCGATTGCCGCTTGATTGCCCAGCACGGTCAGCAGTTCAACGTCCTCCTCGGTGAACTCGCCCTCACCTCTCTTGTTGACTGCCTCCAGTACACCGATCACCTTGTCCCTGGCGATCAACGGGACGGCGAGGATGGAGCGTGTCGTGAAGGTGGATTGTTCGTCCGCCTTGTGATAGGAGCGAGGATCGCTTTGGGCATCCGGGACGATCAGGGACTCGCCGGTTCGCACCACCCATCCGGCCACACTGCTCTCCAAGGGGACGAGGATCGAGTGCACGCCGGGCAGGTTGGTCGCAGCCTCGAAGTACAGGTGGCCACTCTTGCGATCCACCAGTAGGATGGAACCCTCTTCGGTATCGGCGATCTCCTGGGCCGCGGTGACGATGCGCTGCAGCAACGGGCGCAGGCTGAGGGTCGAGTTGAGTGAGCGCGCGATCTTGATCAGGCGTTCCAGTTGGGCGATGCGATTTCCGTTGTGTCTCGTTGGGCGGCGATCTGCCACTGTCCTATCTCCCTGAGCAGGCCTGCGCGATGCGCGGCAGGATCTCGGCGACGTTGGCCCGGATGACCACGTCGGCTGCGTCGTCTATGTAGGTAGGCGATAGATTGACCACGATCAGACGCCCGGCGTTCTCCAGAATGATACTCGGCAAGTGTGATGCAGGCATCATTTCCAGTGAGGACCCCGCGATGAGCATCAGGTCGGCCTGGCGGACGTGTTGCATGGCTGCGTTGACCACCTCGATGGGCAACTGCTCGCCAAGCAGCACGATGTTGGGTTTCATCACCCCACCGCACGCGGCACACTGGGGCACGCCGTCATCAGCGAGCAGGTCTTGCAGCAAGTCCTCGACGGGAACGACCTGGTAGCAGTTGATGCAGGTCGCCTCCCGAAGGTGGCCGTGCAGTTCCAGCACTTCACGCGCTCCAGCTCGTTGGTGCAGATTATCGATATTCTGGGTGATGATTGACTTCAACCGCCCACCAGCTTCCAGCGCTGCGAGCGCCTGGTGGCCTGGATTCGGTTGAGCTGAAAGGAACTTCGTCACCATTGGCCGTATCCAGGCGTAGAATGCCTCGGGATTGCGCCGAAAGGCGTAGATCGAAGCCACTTCCATCGGGTCCGCATGCTCCCAAAGACCGGTTCCCGGCGAGCGGAAATCGGGAATACCGGAGGGAGTGCTGATGCCCGCGCCGGTCAGTGCGACGGCGTGGTGAGCTGCCCGCAGGAGTGCTGTGGCGGCTGTGACGTCATCTGTATATGTATCGTCGGCTCCGTCCTCCGTGATGCGACTCATGCTGACCTCATTCAGCAGATGGTGGTGCTTGAATCCCTTGCGGCACGCTCTCACCACCGGCCACGCGGTGCGCCCAGCGGATCGGCTCTGGCAGGCGATACCTGGGCGCACAGCCCAATACGAGTTGCACTGCCGTGCGCAAGTCTGCCCGATGCCCAGTGGACACGAAAACGGGACGCACGTTGTCTCGTGTTCTGACAACCGCGCCGATCACCTCGTTCCCATCGGTCAGTGGTGTCCAACTGCCCTTCAGTTGTTCCGGTTCCGCGTGTGCGCCGCACAGTCGCGACTTGGCACACCCGACGCTGGGCACGTCCAGCAAGACGCCAAGATGGGTGGCAATGCCCATGCGGCGTGGATGTGCCCATCCCTGTCCATCAAACATCAGTACGTCCGGTCTATCTGCCAACTCTGCCAGTGCAGCCAATACGACGGGGCCCTCGCGGAAAGCCAGCAGTCCGGGGACATAGGGAAACGATGTCGGCCTCTCTGCTGTGGCTGCGTAGAGGGGAACGAGCTCGGGATATGTGAGCAGTACCACGGCTGCGCGTGACAGGTCTCCTTTCACGCTGACGTCTATTCCCGCGACAGTCGCCAGTGGATAGTCCAGGGCCTCCGTCCGCGCGCGCGCACGCAGTTGTTGCTGTATCTCCTTGGCCTCGGTTGGCGAGACATCCCATGGATGGGCGAGAACCGGGCAGACAGCCATGGTTCAGGCACTGGCTAGATAGTCGGCGAGCGCGCGGAACTGCTGGGCAACCAGGCTATTTGGTTGTATCATAGCCATGGGCATGCCTTGTTCGGTCGCTTGGAATGCCAGTTCGGGGGCTGGGGTGACCGTCCCAACGACTTCGTGCTGCAGCAGGCCCTCGATGGTGTCCTTGGTCAACGTGGTGCCGGAGTGTGTCTTGTTGATCATCACCACACTGATTCTGTGCCTGGGCAGATGCACCGACGCCGTCAGTTCGTCCAACAGGGCCTGCGCCAATGCAAGCGCCACACGGTGTGGCTCGACTGCCACGACGACGTGGCTGCAGCCAGGAAGGATACGGCGGTTTGTCGCATCCAGCCCGACTCCCAGGTCCAGCAAGAGGCAATCCGCAGCGCTGCCCAAGTGATGGACGATCGTCTCGGCGTGGGCCGGGGAGATATCCATCGCTGCACCCGGCGGCTCGATCTGGCCGCTCAACACGCGTACGCCGGATCTGTGTTCCTCCAACTGAGCCTCCACCATCCGCGCATCAATGTGTTCGACCGGCTTACCTAGCAGATGCGTGATTTCCCCCGTGTGTCGCAGGCCCAACTGGATGGCCGAGGCCGCCATGCCGGCGCGCATGTCGGCCAACACGATCCTCTTATCGCCCTCGGTGCCGAGGGCCATCGCGGTGGCCACGTTTACTGCCAGGGTGGTAGTGCCTACGCCCCCCTTGGATCCGAGGAAGCCGATCACCTTGGCTTGCAGTTCGGCGCCTTCCTCACGCAACCTCCGAGCCGACCGCGACAGCACAGCCTCGACGCGGGATGCCAGTTCGTCTGGATGAATTGGCTTCGTCAGGTAGTCATCTGCGCCGGCCTGGAAGCCGGCCACTTTGTCATCTACCGTCGTCTTGGCCGTGAACATGATAATGGGCAGACTCGTCGTGGCGGGATTGGCCCGCAGCCGGCGACAGACCTCATAGCCATCCATGTCGGGCATCATCACATCGAGAATGGCCAGGTCTGGGCTCTCTGCTTCAGCTTTCTCCAGGGCCTGTGTCCCCGACCTTGCGGCGACGATTTCGTATCCTCGTCGCTGCAACATCAACCCGATTAGCTTTACGCTTTCCAGTTCGTCGTCAACTATTAGGATCTTCTTTGACATCGCCGCCTCCCCACGCTAATGTAGCACAGAATGTGAGACTTGGCAAGGAAGCAAAAAGAGGCAACCGCCCTATTGGTTGCCTCTCTGTCGGGGCGCCGGGATTTGAACCCGGGACCTCTACAACCCCATTGTAGCGCGCTAGCCAAGCTGCGCCACGCCCCGGCTGAGCATGATTATAACCGAAAGTGAGACGTTTGGCAAATTGCACGCATGACGGAAGTGTGATAGAATCTTCCTTGAAAGGAGGTGCCCATGGCGAAGACGGTGGACAGGACCAAGGAGTTTGCCAGTATACTGCGTCAGGCGGATATCTTCTATGATTTGACCCGCCCTCAGTTGGATATGATTGCGGCCATCTGCTCACAGGTCACGACCAAGGCCGGCGAGGTTATCTTCGAGGAGAACAGCGCCGGAGATGAGTTGTACGTCGTGGGCAGTGGCGAGGTGGATATCCTGGTCAGCCCGGCCCTGGTTCAGTCCGCTAAGGGGGAGCCGCCTCGGCCCTGGACCATCGCTACGATCAGGCGCGGGCAGACATTTGGTGAGATCGCGCTGGTGGATCAAGGGCTGCGCTCCGCCTCGGCGCGTTGTGCTTCAAGGAAGGCACAGTTGCTGGTCATCCCCCGCGAGCGGTTGATCAAGTTGTGCGACAACTACTCCGAGATGGGCTATCGCTTGATGCGCAACATCGCGGCCGATCTGGCGTTCAAGGTCCGTGGCACGGACTTGGCGATTCGCGAAAGGTTGCTCTGGCGCCCGGTTACCAAGTAAGCCGATTTGACATTCCAGCGTGGTTCGGTATAATGTGACTGCGCGGGTGTAGTTCAGTGGTAGAACGTCAGCTTCCCAAGCTGAATGTCAGGGGTTCGAATCCCCTCACCCGCTTCTGACTTCTTGGGTCGCGCCTTGCAGCTTCTTCTCACGCCTGGCACGACCTTTCTGGTGCGGCCAACGGCAGCCAGACGGTGAAAGCGCTGCCTTCCTCGGCCGCGCTCTGCACTGTCACCCGGCCACCGTGCAACTCAGCGATCTCTCGCACAATGGCCAGCCCCAGGCCAGTCCCAGAGATTTGCCTGGCGCGCGGTTCCAGTCCACGGAAGAACCGATCGAAGACGTGGGGCAGTTCCTCCTCTGGAATGCCGATGCCTGTATCCGACACCATCACCGTGGCCCACGTGCGTCCTTCTGCTTCCCGCGTTTCCGTGGAGACTGTCACCTGGCCTCCCTCCGGCGTGTAGCGGATGGCGTTGCTGATCAACTTGTCCAGCACCTGCTCCATCTGGTCTGGGTCCACCAACGCCACCAGGTCTGGCTCGGCCGGGCTGCGCTCCAGCGTCAGTCCACGTTCCCGGGCTGACGGGCGGTGGCTGGCGATGGCTGCCTGGGTCAACTTCGTGAGCGGCGTCGGGCGAGGCTGCATTTCCAGCCTGCCGGCGTCTATGCGAGAGATCTGCAGGATGTTCTCCACAAGCCGTGCCTGGTGGTTCGCTTCCGCAGCCAGGGTGTCCAGATACCGTCTCCAATCCTGGTCCCCAGGTGACAGACGCTGCATCAGTTCCGCATACAGCTTGATTGTCGTGACAGGGGTGCGTAGTTCGTGGGAGATATTGGTGACGAAGCGAGTCTTCATGCGGTCCAAGGCTCTCAGGTGGCTGACGTCGTGGATTGCCACCACGGCCGCTGGTTCCCCTTCACCCTGCTTTCCCGATCGGTCTGAGGGTGCGCTCTCGCCAAGCCCTGCCTTGGCTTCCGCGGGCTCCGAGATGGGCGCTGCGCTCAGTTCTAGATCAAGCCCCTTGAGTTCCAGCAATGCCACGGGCTGTTCCACCGTTTGTCCTGCCACGTCGCGTACCGCACCACGCAGTTGGCCTGCCTCCTCGGGGCAGAGCGTGCGGGTCAGCCATGTCTGGGCGACGGGGTTGGCCTGGATGATCTCTCCTCTGGCGTCGGTGACGACGATGCCGTCGGCGGTGTTGTGTAGGATCGCGTCTAGCCGGGCATATTGGTCACGCAGTTGCGTCGTGCGCTCCTGTACCCGTTCTTCCAGTTGATCGGCGTAGCGGCGCACTTCCTGGTAAAGCTGTGCGTTTTCGATGGCGGTGGCCGCGTGGTCGGCGAAAGCTTTCAGGCGATGGGCGTCCGCGTGCCCGAACTGGCCCGGCACTGTGCCGTCTACGTTTAGGAAACCCACCGTCACGCGGTTCACCTGAATTGGGGCACCGACGTAGGAGAGCAGCCATTCCCAACCCGGCCTGGGTGTCCAATCGACGCCTACCCTCGTGTCTTCCACGACGACAGGCTTTCCTGTATTCACCATCTGTGCCAAGCTGGGGTATGCGGCAATCGGAGTGGAGAGCCCGACGATTTGGCCTGCCATTCCCATCTCTTCATAGCATCGACTGCGTACTACGCGAGCATCTTGGCCCTCGACCAGCATGACGTTGAATGCATCTCCGGCAACGACGCGCTCCACCTGCTCAAGGATGCGGTCTAGCACCTCCTCCAGGTCCAGGGCGCTGTTGACGGCGGCGGCTGCCTGTTCCAGTGCCTCGGCCAGTTGTCGCTGTTCACGCTCTGCCGCAAGGAGGCGGGCGTTCTGGACGGCGAGGGCTGCCTGGTTCGCGAAGGTCTCCAGCGTCTGGATCGTATTCAGGTCGGGGATGCGATCATCTCTTGGCTCGTCCACCGCTAGCAGTCCCACCGGTTCGCCCGGAGTGCTCCACAGGGGGATTAGCAGCATATCGTCGGGATGCCAGTAGCCGGGCCTGCCGTCAGGTACACCGGACCTGACAATCACCCCCTGGAACTCTGTTTCCCAATCCAATGCCCTGTGGTGGATCAGGTAGGAGCGGCTGACTTGGAACTGCTCCTGCATAAGCACCTGGAAATCGGACCAACGGTACACAGCGCCTTCGAGCACCTCACGTTCACGACCCTCCAGGCCGGCTACGGCCTTGACTCTCACCAATTCTCCGTCCGCGTCGCGGATGTTGACCACCGCCCGTCGGAAGCCTAGCTCGGTAGCGCCTTGAGCGATGTGTGTCAGCACTTGCTCCAGTTTCAGGTCCTGGTGCAGCAATTCACTGGTCGCCAGCGTCTGGCCCAGTCGCCTTGATTGGCGCTGGCTCTCCTCGTACAATCGGGCGTTGCGGATGGCGATGGCGGCCTGGGTGGCGAAGAGGCCCAGCAGATCGGCGTCGTCCGAGGAGAACGTGTGCGGGTCGCCCGCGTTGACGTTCAGCACGCCCAGGAATTCCTCGCCCCAGCGGATCGGCACACCCATGGTGGCCGTGAACGGATACCCTTCGTAGACATCCGCCCGCCCCTCCCAACGGCTATAGTCGTCCACGATGAGTGGCTCGCCGGTGGCCCAGATGCTGCCGCAGAGGCCCTCACCGCGGTGGAGGACGGTCCCCAGAGGAGCCATGTTGGGGCCGATAGCCATGGCCCATTCCAGGACATCCCGGTCTGGCCGGTAGAGGTACAGGCCGCCTTCACTTCCCCCCACCAGTTCGACGGCGCGCAATGCGATGGCGTGAAGGAGGGCGTCCAGGTCCAACTGGGCGGTGAGGGCAAATCCGGTCTCTCGCAGTGCCTCCAATTGGGCCGTTTGCCGGCGGATTTCCTCCTCTGCCCGCTTGTGCTCGGTGACGTCGGTGCCGATGATCATAACCGCGTAGATGTTGCCCGTACCGTCCTTGAGGGGCTGGCTGTTGGTGCGATACCAGCGGGGCTCACCTTGCAGGACCGTCTCGCTCTCCCGGATTCGTCCCTTTCCCGACCGGATCATCCTGCGGACCCCCGCGATATGTCTTTCCGCGACGTGCCGGGGGAAAACGTCCCATATGCTTCTTCCGACGAAATCATCCGGCACCCCGCCGAGTTCCTGCGCCGCGACGCCGTTCATGTAAAGATAAACACCATCGTAATCCACGCTGAAGATGGCCGCGTTTGCGGTCTCGACCAGCAGCCGGTATCTTTCTTCAGATTCCCGGAGTTTCTTCTGTAGGCGTTCGTTCTCCATGGCTACCTGGGCCGCGTAAGAGAGCTCGCGCCCCAGCACCAGCGTGGTGATGACCTCGTTGTTGTGCCGGTTGCTCCCGTCGTCGGCCAATCCCTGTTCGCCGAAGCTGTAGAAACCCACCACCGGCGTGCTCGGGATCATCTGCCTCAGGGCGCGGATCTCCTCCCCTGCGCGCTCCTCCAGCAGGCGAGTTCGCAGCGCGCAAGGGCATACCAGGACCGCGGCCGGGTCGGTGATCCCACCCCGCAGCATGGCCTTCCGCAGTGCCTCCCGCCCCGCGGCGATCATCCTCTCTTTGTCCACTTCCATGATCGCCAGAACGGTTCCTTCGCGCACCGGTTGGGCGAACCGTACTCCTCCCCCAGGTGTGAGGAAGCTGGCCACGTTGATGCTGTATTGCCCGTAGGGGTCGGGGCTGCCGGCCGGCTGCCCTGTAGCCAGGGTCAGGTGCTTGCCTTGTAGTGCTTCCCGTGTCGAACCCAGCAACTGAGTATATGCCTCGGCAGCCGGTCTCCCGTCCAGTTCCAGCACCTCGTGCCCGCGCGACCGGGTGACGGTCGCGCGCCGGGGCGTGGGCCGGAGGCCGTGGGCCAACCCGATGCCGAAGCGTAACTGGGTCTCGAAGACGGCCACCAGCACGCTGTCGGGATAGGCTCGCTGGCCCAGGAGGACGTAGTTGCGCTCCATCCTCCAGTCGTCGGCCGAGCTGCCTCCGAAGATGGGCAACATCCCGTGTGACAGGCGCTTGAGTTCCTCCAGGATCTCGTAACTGCGCGAGTCTGCCTGGCGGGTGTTACCCGGCGAGAACAGGAGGGCGAAGGCAGCTTTGCCCTGTCGGGTCAGCTCCGGCCAGATGCTGCTATCCTCGGCGGAGAAGAATGGCCTTATCTCGGGCTGCTCCAGCGCCTGGGACACGGCCTGTCGCCATTCCTTGGACACGTCTTGGCCCACTCCCACCCGTATCCTCAGACATGGGGAGGCCAGGGCCGCCACAACGACGCTTTCCTGGAATTGGCGATTGCAAATCTCACCGGCGGTCGTGCTCCCGATGACGGGCACCTCGCCGGCCACGCTATGGACACCTCGCAGCAGTTCTTCCAGGTCGTAGCGCACCGATGCAAATACCAGCACCACTGACAGGGAGTGTTCACGGAGGCCTTGCGTGGCCTGCCGGGTCGCCTCTACCCCCGTGCAGAAGGCGTCATCTTCGTGTCCCAGACCGTATCCGACTTCGATCCTGTCTGTGTTGTGTGAGTCTCCCATAGCCAGCCTCCCGGCTGAAATCCCGCCTTGGCCGATCACGTGATCCTGCTGCGCAGCTGAAGCGTTCACGCGTGGATATTATAGTCCCCCCGCGTGCAAGGGACAAGTGGGCGCGCCACCTGCTGTGCGGCTGCACCTTTCCTGCCTCAAGGATGAGTGCAGCGCCCTATGCCGATCCGAGAGAAGATCGCCATGCTGAGAGAGAGGGGGGTCTCTGGTTTTCTCTGGTCGGGGGAGCCAATGTGTGGTAGAATAACCCCGGTTAGGAGACCCGTGGAGCGCGCCAACGGGGTGAGGAGCTTGCCTCGGTCGCCCGTTGGCGCGGTAGTGTGAAAAGGACCCTGCGCCCCCGTTGTAGCCTTTTTTTAGCTTTCTTGCAACGGGTTCTCAATCTTTCTGGTGTATTCTGAAGTGGACACGGAGCCATGCTTCCGACAAGAACAGCGGATTCTATCCGCTGGTGATACAGCGGACGTTATTCCTTGCACTGTGTTTGTGAGATAGTCCACTGGAGTACAAAGAGGCCAAGAGGGGTAAGGACGCTGATAGACAGAACTCTGGGTAAGTACCGCATCGTCGAGCACCTGGGCAGCGGTGGCATGGCTGAGGTTTACAAGGCCCACCATCCGGGCCTCGATCGATACGTGGCCATCAAGGTGCTGCACGCGTTCCTGGCCAGGGATGAGAACTTCCTGACTCGCTTCCAGCGCGAGGCGAGGGTTGTCGCCACGTTCCGCCACCCCAATATCGTCCGGGTTCACGATTTCGACTTCGACGCTGAAGACGCCGTCTACTACATGGTGATGGAGCTCATTGATGGGCCAAACCTCAAGACGCGTCTGGAGGAGATGGCGCAGGACGGGCAGTCATTGCCCCCTGAGGAGGCGGTTCAGATCGTCGTGGCGGTTGCCCGGGCGTTGGAGTACGCTCACCAGCACGGTATGGTGCATCGGGATGTCAAACCCGCCAACGTGATGTTCACCGAGGACGGCCAGGTCGTCCTCACTGACTTCGGTATCTCCCGAATGGTGAACACCACGACACTGACGGCCAGTGGCGCGATGGTTGGCACGCCCGCGTATATGGCTCCCGAGCAGGGTGTCGGCCAGACCGGTGATGAGCGAGCCGACATATACTCCTTGGGCGTCGTTCTATATCAACTGCTTACCGGCCGACTTCCCTTCGAGGCCGATACACCCCTCGGAATCATCCTCCAGCACATCAACGCTCCCTTGATGCCGCCGACCGCGATCAAGCCCAATCTGTCTCCTTCTCTTGAGGCAGTCGTGACGCGTGCGTTGGCCAAGGATCCCAACAGTCGCTATCAGACCGCCGGTGCATTCGCCGCCGATCTGGAGAAATGCCTGGTGGGTGAACCTGTCGAATTGACCACGCCGGTCCATGTCTTGTCGCCTGTTACGTCCGAGATGACGATCACACCCGGTGAACGCTATCAGGTGACGCCGTGGCAGTTGCCCACTGTCCAGGGGTCGGTGACGCCCTTTCCAAACGGTACGCCCCTTCCCCAGCCTGCTGCCGCGATTCGTTCGGCGTGGAAGTGGATGGCGGCGGTGGCTCTTGCACTGGCTCTGATCCTGTTCACCGTCGTGATTCTTCTCGTCGCCGACAGGCCGAGGCAGCTGCTCGCGGCCCTATTCTCACCGGAGAAGACGCCGAAGCCTACCGCAGTTCGTACGCCTACGGTTTTGCCCTCCCCCGATCTCACCGCCACGTACGAGCTGAATGCGACCCAGTTTGCTGCCTGGATGGCTACCTACGAGGCAACTACCGGGGTTACTCCGACTCCTTCGCCCACCATGTCGCCCACGCCCGTTTCTACGTCTACCCCTGACCTCACCGCGACCTCGCTGGCTGCGTGTGTTATCGACATGGAGGTCGTCAACGATTACACGGTCTGGCCGATCGTGCTCATGCCTGGTCAGCGGTTCACCAAGCGCTGGGTGATAGAGAACACCGGGTCGTGTGCCTGGCCTGAGGGACTTCACCTGGCCTTTGCGTCTGGTCGGGAACTCGATCTCGTGCGGGAGCCGGAGATCGAGCAGCTCTCGCCGGGTGAGACCACTGAGGTGCGCGTCACTCTGCGGGCCCCGGCGGCATACGATCGGCACACCAGCGTGTGGCGTCTGGAGGATGGCGCCGGGACCCCCATCGGGGAAGAGCTAGACATTGTCTGTCGCGTGGGGCCGACACAGACGCCTCGTCCGAGCGCGACGCCCACTGCCACACCCACGCCGGAGATCACTCCGACGCCGGGCGAACCGCTGTGGATGTCTGTGCCGGGGCTGGTCTGGTGCACCGGCGGCCAGGCGGATGGACGGATCGAGTGGGGGAGTGGGGGAGGCCCGAGCGAGGAGTATCGCTACTTCTTCGGCACCGTGGCCCCGGACAGCGAGTTGTCAGGTCCCTATCACTCGTTCTCAGGATTCCCACACGTGATGAGCTACTTCACCGTCTCGGGCCCGCTTTCCTGGCCGGTGCCGGGTGATTGTTGCCTCGGCGACTACGGACGGTATGTGAGCCCTGAAGGGTACGAGATCGTGTGGCACAAGGTCTACTACGCAGAACACGATTGTCCATAGACCTTGCCCGCTCTCGTCTGCGCCGCCGGCTGCCGTAGGGCTCGTCACCGTGGCGGCCTGCTACTTCTCAGCTTGCCCTTGCTCCGAATCCTTGCCGTTCAAGTGTCTGAGTTCGAGGAGAATCTCTCGCAGGAGCAGGAGTTGCAGTCGTCGCCACTGAACGTCGCTGGCCAGCTTTCCCCACTTGAGCGGATCGTCCGAAAGATATCTTTCTACCAACGCGGCCACGTCCTGGGCCATTTTCACCTCTCCTAGCAGATGAAGACGATACCCACGGTGATGGCACAGGGAACGAGGCTGATGTCGTCCAACAGCGGGTATGCCTCCCATCCAACTCGGTTGATCAGGGCGATGACGTCTATCCCCATGGCCTCCATCGCCGGTCGAGCGCGATGCGGGAAGCGACATCTGCCGCTATCCAGGAACTGGCATATCATTCCATGGCACAAGTAGTCCTTGCACGAGCCTCCGCCGAATCCCATGGCCAGGTGGTAGCCATTCTTGTAGGCCTGGCGCTCCACCTCAAAGACGATGTCGGCGCTCTTTCGGTGGAATGAGAGCGTCCGGCGTTGCTCTGCCTTGGTATCGCCCTTTCCCGGTACGTAGTCCGAGGCATCCAATTCGCACTTGAACAGCACTGCCCAGGAAAACCGGTCAATGGCTCGGCGTACGAGGTCCAGGTCTGGCGCGTACGGCGGGCAGTTCGGTGTCTCGCCTGCCCGGAGGCAGCGCGGCACCAGACACTTCAGTCGCACACGCTCGTCTATCGTGACGTAGTTGGCAGGGATGACCACCGCCTGGGAGGCACCCAGCGCAAGCGCCAGTTCGCGGTGGTGCGCCAGGTCAGCTTCCACTGTCGCCGCGTGATATGCTTTGCCCAGAGCCCTGGGCTCCGTCGATTGCGTGTTCACGGCCCTATCTCCTTGCTCCGTTGAGGCGTACCGTGATGGCGCCGGGCAAACTCAGCACGCCCCTGTACTACGTCAATACGGACACAGCCAGCCAGGTCGCCAGCGCGGCGAAGAGCAGCGCCATTCCCAGTTTGACCGTCGCCGCCCGTTCCTGGAGGAACTGGGTCAACTGCTTGGATCCGGTGCCACAATAGGCTAGGATGAAAACCACGATCAAGGGCAGGATGAACAGCAGGTTGTAGAGCGCCAGGAAGATGAACGCGCGCACTCGCATCTCAGGCTGGCTCATCACGAAGATGATGGTGGGCAAATAGACCTGCCCCGTGCAGGCTAACTCGAGGAAGGAGACCACGACGCCTGTGACGAAAGCGCCTGCGACGAACGCGCTAGACTGGCGTCCCTGGCGAACAACCGCGTTGATACGCATGCGCAGCTTGTGAGGCAGATTCAGCGTCATGTCGCCTATCTGGCCTCGACGAGCTTTGAGGAAGTCCAGGAAACTGAATACCGCCAGCACCGCGCAGAAGAGACCCGTCAGGCCGTATACCCAGCGTCCCAGGTTCGTCAGCAAGTCGCCCATCAGATCGAGCACCTTGTAGAAGCCCAGTCCCACCGAGAGATAGGCGAGGAACACGCCCAGCGTGAATGCCGCGCCTACCAACAGGACCTCCCGTCCCTTGCGGCCACTGAGCGCCAGGTAGGAGACGAAGAAGACCAGCGTCGCAAACGCGCAGGGATTCAGACCGTCAACGAGGCCGGCGAAGGCGACGGTAAGGATGCCAAATGACTTGAAGCGTTCGATGATGCTCTGCTCGGCCGCCTCGGGATCGAATTCGGCCCACGACTGCTCTGCCCCGGATGGTGCGTACTTCTCCACCAGTGCCAGTATGCCCTCGGCGGCGATTTCGGTGCCGATCAGATAGTCCTCGCCGATGAAGAGCGCCGGGGTCGCCAGGCGCTGGCTCTCGGGCAGTTCCAGGCGGGAGGCCAGAAACTCCGCCAGGGCAGCGTCGTCCTGGACGTTGTATTCCTCGACCCTTAACTGAGGATACTGGCTTTGGACATATCGAATGTCGTACTCAGCGCGGCTGCACTCCTGGCAGCCCACCTCGTAGAAATAGGCGGCCCAGATTGTCACGTCCGGCGCCGATTCAGGCACCTGGCAGACATCCGCATCTTCCGGGCCGCATTGTGCCAGCTCACCCTGTGGGTCGAGGATCAGGCCGGTTTCCTCCAGCCCGTTAACTCCTACTTGTTCCAGGCCTGGAATGTCGGGCCAGGACGTGCCTCCCGCCTGGACGCACGTGTCACACAGGCAGGACAACTGCTCGCGGATCGCGCTCTCCCCGACGAGCACCTTTCCGCCTATGATCAGCGTTGGTAGCCCACGTTCCTCCGGAGGCAGTTCGAACATCTCCTCCGCATACATCAGCATCTCGTAGTTCGCCGGGTCAGAGATCTCGACTATCTTGATCTGCATTCGCTCGCTGTATTCGGTCTGCAGCGGTGTCAATAGGTCGTTGAGGATGGCCCTACAATGGGGGCAGTCCTCAGCGGTGAAGTACACAATCCGCAGGAGTGGAGAGTCCTCGGCGTAGGCCGTGCCTGTCCACCCACCGAGGCATAGCAACAGGATCACGAGGAGTCCCAGGAGCACAAACGGGGCTCGGCCTGGATCGGGCCATCCGGGCCGAGTATTGGTTCTTGCCTTGAGTGGACAGGATTTCTCTGTATCAAACTTGTGTGTAATGAGTCTTCTACATCCGTGTGGCATTCGCGTTCGACTCTTCATCTTGCTTATTTCAGCATCCCCCGGATAACGATGTCTACAGCATCCTCCTCGGCCAGCCCACGGGCCATCAGTGTCTCCAATTCCCGCTTGTTGACGCTGCCTATGGAGGCCTCGTGCGTCACGTGCGCGCGGTCGTTGCGCACAACGACCATGGGCACATTGCGGGCCACCGCGTCGCCGCGCACGATCTCCGTGCAGTCCATGTGGCCCACCGCGCCCGGTGCGTTCCCCTCTGCTGTGGTGTACACCTCGCTGGTCGCCCGGTCACGCACGGCGGCGCGCGTTTTGGTCAGGCCACGGGCCCCTTCACCGTTCAGGCGCACAACCTCGTTGACCTTGATCTCGTCGTCGGCCGCCCCATATGCCTTGGTGCTCAGTTCGACCGTACCCCTGGCAGCCACATCCGCCTCGAACTGGACGTCGAGGCGTCCTACCAGACCGTGTACCAGGTTGAAATCAATCTCGAGGAAACCGCCCGTGTCCACCCGTGCGTGTGTGGTGGGCACCACCTCAATCCCGCCCTGCGGGCCATGGTAGTGGCTCTCGCTGTATCGCATCGTTGCATCTGGTCCGACGTGGATGTCGGCGTCCATCACGTGCTTGAGGTTCGTCGCGTTCGGAAACGTGCAGTGAGCTAGAAAGCCGATGTTGGATCCTTCCCCGATCTCGAACTCCGACGTGATCTCCTGGAGCCCCTCTTCGGCAGTCATCCCGAAGCAGAGGTGTACCGGGTAGTCCATTTTCGTGTGCGGGGCAACGGTGATGCGGGCGTGGACGCCGTTCTCCTGCTCTTCCGTCTGGATGTCCACACCCTCCACCAGGTTGACTGCCAGCACCTGATTGCCGCTGATGACGGCGCTGGCGACCCGCGGCATGCGTAACATATCTGGCATGCCGCCGGCTTGCTCGTATGCCTCCAGCATGGCCTCGAACTCGCGAGCCCAGGCCGGGTCGTGCTGCTCTAGTACCGACGATGTGACGCGGGAGGGGGATGACTGGTTCATTCCTGCCCCTCCTCTGCGACCACGCGCTGGTAGGTGCCGCCGGCTTCCGCCCCCCAGGGCTGATAGCCCAACAGGTCCCCGTGTGGCCGGCATCGCTTGGCGAAGTAATCGCGCAGGTCCTTGGGCGAGCCGGTCTGCACAATCGCGCCTCCGCACATCAGTGACGCGACATCGGCCATCTCGGCCATCTCGTCCCTGTGTGTGATCAGGAGAACCGCCGTGCCCTCTTTTGCCATGCGCCGCACCAAAGCCAGGATGTCGTCCATACAGAGCACGTCAACCCCGGAATCCGGTTCGTCGAGGATTGCCAGCCGGGGCTGCATCGTGTAGACCGCCGCTAGCTCGATCCGCTTTCGCTCGCCGCCGGATAGGGCGCTGTCAACCGCGCGGCTCATATACACGATGGGTGAGAGAGCCACTGACATCAATGCTTCCTCGACGCGCTTCCGTGATGGCTTCGCCATACCTAAGGCCAGATAGTCCGCCGTCGGCAGTCCCTCGAAGCGCGCAGGCTCCTGCCAGGCCAACGTCAGCCCCAACCTGGCCCGCTCCGTTACCGAAAGATGGGTGATATCCTTCCCGTCGAACGTGATGCGCCCGCGGTCAGCCTGGTATCCATCAGTTCCCATCAGTGTGTACGCCAGGCTGCTCTTACCTGAGCCATTGAGACCCAGGAGCACGTGTATATCGCCGCGCCGAACGTTCAAGTTGACGCCTCTCAGCACTTCCGCGCCGGGACGCTGGACCCATAAGTCTTCCACTTTGAGTAATATGTCGTTTTCCATCTCGCTTCCCAATACTACTGTCAGGATGGCCGTCTTGCCAGTGAAATTCATCACGCTATGGGTAAGACGAACATCACGCCGTTGCTCAACGGTCTGGAGTATACCACAGACTGGCTCGATGTGAAGGCGCTGGTGGAGTTGTCCGCTGTGTCCTTTTGTGATAAACTCAGTGTCGGGCTGAAGGTGTGGTGTTAACCAAACCTTAATCCTATTGCAATTCCTCCCGCGACCTTTTGTGGTATTCTGGTGGCACTGCGTTTGGTCGTGGTAGGTTTGGCTCGTTGATTCTGTGACTGCATCGCTTGGAGGCAGGAGGGGCCGTGAAGAATCATATCGGTGCTGATGCAGGTGTGAACCCGACGGTTGTTGCGTCGCTGGTGGAGAGCATGCGGGCAGTGCAGTACGCACTGATGCAGCCAGGCGGTCTCCCCCCCGAACAACTCAGCAGCCGGATTCAGGAATGGCAGCAGCAGGTTGCGGAATTGAGTGGCGGGACGGTGGAGGGCGCTGAGCTGGCCACTCTCTACGAGATTATCCGGGTTCTGAACTCATCGCTCAATCTGACGGAGACGCTGGGCTTGGTGATGGATTCGTTGATCCATCTGACCGGGGCGGAGCGGGCCTGCCTGGTGTTGCTGGACGATGAAGGGAACCTGGAAACCCGGGCGGCACAGCATTTCGATCAGGATAGCGTTGACGCATCTGACTTGGAGCTCAGTCACACGGTGGTTGAGGAAGCGATGGAGAGCGGACAGCCGGTGCTGACCACCAACGCCCAGCGCGACCCACGCTTCTCTGGTCGCGAGAGTGTCGTTGGCTATCAACTGCGGTCTATCGTCTGCGTGCCCCTTCACGTCCGAGAGCGAGTGATTGGCGCACTCTATCTCGACAACAGGATGCGCAGCGGGGTCTTCTCTGAGGCGGACATGCCCATCCTGACGGCGTTCGCCAATCAAGCCGCCGTTGCCATTGAGAACGCTCGCCTGTACACCATGACCGACCTGGCCTTGGCCGCCCGCCTGGATGAGTTGACCACCCTGCAACAGATTGACCGGGAACTGAACGCCAGCCTCGACGTCGAGCGGGTTCTCGATCTAGCCCTTTCGTGGGCACTCAAGGCCACGGGGGCGGCGCGTGGGATGTTGAGCATCCTGGATGAGGAGCGCTCGGTCTGCGCGGCCTCTGGCGTGGGCGATGATGTGGGGGTGGATTGGGAGTCAGACGCGGTGCAGCAGGCTATGGCTGGTCACGAGGCCGTCATCACCGGCGGCACGCGAATGCTGGTTCCTGTGCGCTACGAGGATCGTGCGATGGGGTTGCTGGACCTGCAGACCGGTGATGGTGTTGCATTCTCGAATGACCATGCCCAGTTCGCCGGCCGTTTGGCGGACCACGCTGCCGTTGCTATCCAGAACGCTCGCTTGTACGAACAGGTGCGGCAGGCGGACCGTGCCAAGTCTGAATTCGTCTCTTTCGTCGCTCACGAGCTCCGCACCCCGATGACGTCTATCCGCGGCTATGCCGAAATGCTGGAAAAGGGAATGGCCGGCTCGTTGGGTGAGAACCAGATGTCCTTTGTGCATACCATCACCAGGAACGTCCAGCGTATGCAGATCCTGGTCTCCGATCTGCAGGACGTCTCCCGGATTGAGACCGGACAGATAAAGCTCAACGTGACGTCCGCTGACCTGCCCGGCGCGCTGGAGAACGCACTCCAGGCCACACAAGGGCAGATTGAGGCCCGATCGCAGCAATTGACCGTGGACGTGCCGGAAGGTCTCCCGTTGGTTCGCGCCGACCCGGCACGCCTGGTGCAGATCCTGATCAACCTGCTCAGCAACGCCTACAAGTACACCCCAGAAGGTGGTCGTATTCGCGTGCAGGCGTGGCTGCAGGATGAGCACGTGCACTGCGCTGTGTCGGACGACGGCATCGGCATCTCGCCGGAGGATCGCGCCTGCCTGTTCACCAAGTTCTTCCGCTCCGAGTCCCAGGCCGTTAGGGAGGTGCCGGGGACGGGACTGGGCCTGTGCATTGTCAAGAGCCTCGTGGAGCTTCAGGGGGGCGAAATCGAGGTAGAGACTGAGATCGGCAAGGGGTCAACCTTCACATTTAGTGTGCCGGTCGCGACAGCAGAGGTAGAAGAAGGCGAAGAAGTTTGACGGCGACCTCCGTCCTCCAGGTTTGACTCGCGTCAGGGCTCTGTAGTACGTTTCATCCGAATCTGGTAGGGTGCAAAGCCGTTCGCCCGCCAAAACCGATCCCCGACCTCGTTTCCCACGGATACGTTGAGTAGCACATGCGTGACGCCCCGGGACGTCAGCCACTGGACGATGGTGTTCAGCAGCAGACGTCCGACACCTCGCTGGCGGTGCTCGGGTGCCACGAAGAGCTGTGTGATGTACCCCGCGCGTTGCCAATCGGGCATGAACGGGTGTTTGCTCACGTCGAAGGCCATCCCGTATCCGACGGGTGTGTCTCCGGCCAGGCTGAACACCAACAGCATGTCTTCGTCGGCCAATCGTTTGGCGACGAACTCTGCAAATTGCTCTGTCTGCGGCTCGGCACTATGGTAGGCCCTGAGAGCCTGATGAAGCTCCTTGAGACTGTCGAGAATCCTGTCATCGTGGCGGCGCAGCCGGACTACGGCGTAGTCTGATTGAGCCTGCATAGGGCTCCACCTCCTGGGAGCAGGTTTTAGAGATTCCGAAAATCCTCGGGCTCTAGTTCCCCCTGGTTGCGAATCTGTGTCCTCAGTGTATCATCGGCGGCCCCGTGTGTCAACCGCTGCTGGATTTCGTCGCCTTGACAAAAGCGCCAATCTGGCTATAATGAATGAGCGTTCAGCACTGAACGGCTATTCATTATGTGAAGATAGTTGGAGGAATTGGCAGGAGGCCCAAGATGGCGCGTTCACCCTACGACGACCATCACAGTCCTGACAGGCATCTCTCATTCTCGGAGCGACGCCCGGATCCAGAAACCCGTCACGCTCAGATACTCAACGCTGCAGCCGAAGTCTTCGCCAAAAGAGGCTACCAGCGAGCCACGGTGAAGGAGATTGCCAGGCAAGCGGGGATCGCGGCCGGCACCATCTACCTCTACTTCGAGAACAAGCGGGATCTCCTGCTTGCCATCGCCGACCGGCTCATCGGGCAGGCCTGGGAACAGACGCAGGCGGAGATGGCCCAGTTGGGTGCAGAAGAATACATCGCCGCCGTGCTCCGCAACACCTTCGACTTCGTCCGCCAGAATCAGCCCTTCGTCCAGGCACTGGTGACCGAGATATGGACTGACGCCGAACTCCAGGATCGGTTCTTCAACCAGGTTCTCATCCCTATTTTCGAGACCGGCGCCAGCTACCTGGAGGCTCAGATTGCTGCGGGACGGGCGCGACTCTGCCGGGTCGGGGTCGTTATCCCCACCATTGCCGGTTCTTTGGTCATGCTTTCACTATTTCACGCCCTCGCTCCCGATCAGTTTCTCGCCGGCCTCTCCGAGGGCGATTTGGTGAGCGATCTGACCGAGTTGTACCTGCATGGGCTCGGGCCTGGCTCGGGGGAAGGAGTGCCATGATCAACCGTGCACTCACGGTCGCGAAGAAGGAACTGCTGCATATCATTGCACCTTAACAATGTACCTCCCTGCAAGCCCTCTTCTGCCTGTTGACACGTAACCTCATCGGGCGTACAATATGAGCGTCAACTCATTCTAATGAGTCAAGACTCATTATGCGCCTTATGAGAGCAGACAGTCGTTGGGAGGTTATGGGATGGCTCATATCGATGAATATTGTCCTCCGGACAGTGGTCTTCCCGGCGGTCAGGATAGGGTGGACGTTGGTCGTGCGTCCGCGGACGCAAAACGCCCGCGCGATCTAGACGCTGATGAGAGATCTGCCGATCCCATACGGCGGCAATTGATAGAAGCGCGGCGCGCTCAGATCCTGGACGCAGCCGCTACCGTGTTCGCCGAGAAGGGCTTCCATCGTGCCACGACCAAAGAGATAGCACGGACGGCTGGCATCGCCGAGGGGACTATCTACAACTACTTCGACAGCAAGGGTGATCTCTTGATCGGATTGATGATGCGTCTGTCCAGTGTCGAGAGCCTCAACGTAGAGCTTGTGGATGCGCTGGACAGGGATGCCCGGGAGTTCCTTGTCGCTGTTGCTCGCCATCGGACGGCCTTGATTCAGCAGAACCACGAGATGCTCCAAGCGATCCTGCCAGAGATGCTGGTCCACCCCGATCTGCGGCGGCGCTTCTACCGCCAGTTCGCCCTGCCGCTGGCGTCCATGCTGGAGCAGTACGTGCAGGCTCGCGCCGCGTCGGGCGAGTTGGCGCCGGTTGATGTGCCGCTGGCGGTGCGCGCGGTTCAGGGTATGTTCCTGGGATTGCTCGTGTTGCGCGTTCTTGGCGATGACGTACTCCAGGCGAGGTGGGACGACGTGCCCGAAGTGATCGGCGCACTCGTCTTCAGCGGCCTCAGCCCCCGGGGAGAGGAGTGAGATGGCGATCACACGCACGCTCTCCCTCATTCGCAAGGAATGCTTGCACATCCTCCGGGACCCACGTGCGCTGGGGGTGATGTTCATGATGCCTGTCCTCCAGCTTCTGCTCCTGGGCTACGCGGCTACCACCGACATTGAGCACTTGTGCACCGCGGTTTTCGACGCCGACAAGACACTGGCCAGTCGCGAGTTGATCGAGGCCTATCAGGCGTCCAATTACTTCGATATTGACTTCTACGTCGAATCGGAGGGCGATCTGGAGCGTCTGGTGGATAGCGATGAAGCGCGCGCCGGGCTCGTCATCCCGGCGGGCTACGGTGGGCAGTTGGCGAACGGAGACCGGGCGCAGGTTGCCTTCGTCATTGACGGGTCTGATCCCAGTGTGGCCAACACGGTCTTCGCTGCCGCTCAGTCCGTCGGTCAGGCGCATTCGACGGGTATCGTGGAGAGGCAGATGGGGATTGACCTCGACGATATGCCGGGCGTGCAAGTGCGGCCTCGCGTCTGGTACAACCCGGAGATGAAGAGCTCCAACTTCATGATTCCCGGCATTATCGGCATGATTCTCTATTTCATGACGGCGATGTTCACCTCGATGTCCATCGTGCGCGAGCGTGAGCAGGGCACGATTGAGCAACTGATTGTGACGCCCATCAAGCCCCTGGAGCTGATCGTGAGCAAAGTGATTCCTTACGTGTTCATCTCGTTTCTCGATGTGTTGGAGGTGCTTGCCATCGGTGTCTTTTGGTTCGGTGTGCCGATCAACGGCAACCTGGGCCTGTTGCTGGGAGTGTCGGCGATCTTTCTGCTGACGTCGTTGGGTATCGGCATCTTCATATCCAGCATCGCCAGCACGCAACAGGAGGCGATGCTGCTCACGTTTCTGACCGTGTTTCCATCGGTCTTCCTGGGTGGGCTTTTCTTTCCTATCGAGGCCATGCCTTCGTGGCTGCGCGTGCTCACCTACGTCGTGCCGTTGCGTTACATGCTCGTCGTTCTTCGTGGTATCATCCTCAAAGGGGTGGGGCTGCAGATCCTGGGGCAGCAGGTGCTTGCGCTGCTTGCGTTCGGCGTCGCCATCGTGCTGCTGGCCGCCAGTCGTTTTCGCAAGCGGCTGGAATGACATACCCGATCTGGTACGAGGTACCTTAACAATCCAATCCAAACAGATCGCTTGACAACTGCGAGGTTGTGGGCTATAATCCATACGGTCGAAAGTCAAAACGCTCGTATCCAATAGCGATAGAAACAGAGGCTGAGTATGGCTCTAACCCAGAACCTGATCCTGCGCGTCGTAGCCCAATGGGGGGAGATCAGCAGCGTCGATCTGGCCGAAGTGGGGCAGAAGTTCGGGCTCTCGCCCGACGCTGTTCGGGCAGCGGCCAACCGTATGGCGCGATCCGGGATGCTGGCCAAGATGGGGCGTGGGCGTGGCGCTGTGCGCTACAAGGTCGGCCAGCAGGGCCAGGTCCTCATCCGGTATTTCATCTCGAAGACCATGCGTTGGCACATGGCGCTGGAGGGGCAACTGACCTGGGGGGGCGACTGGCTGGTGGTCACGTTCAGCATCCCTGAGGGCCGGCGGAGCAAGCGCGACGCCTTTCGCACGCGGCTGGAGGATATGGGCTTTGGTCTGCTGCATCCCAGTGTGTGGATCTCGCCCTTCGACCAGGAAGCTGAGGTCACGGCGCTGGTCGAAGAACTAGACCTCGCGGGCCATGTGACGCTGCTGCGTTGTCAGAGCGCATGGGTACCGGGCGTGGATGGGGCTGTCGCGTTGGCCCGCCGCGTGTGGAAGCTGGACGACCTGGAAGCTCACTATCGTGATCTCAACCGCCGCATCCAGGCGTTCATGGCGTCCTTGGGGCGTGCTGAGCAGGGAGAGGAGATAACCGCCGAGGAGCTCTTGTTCGAGGCGATGAACCTGCAGAATGAGCTTCTCGAGGTCATCCTGGTGCAGGATCCTTGTTTGCCGGACGGCCTGCTTCCCTCCGATTGGCCCAGCCAACGCACCCACGAGCTTATCCACGTACTTACTCGCCTCGCTGACCAACTGGACGTGGAGAGCGATCGCTATGAGCACCTGTTTCATCTGATTCGGGGGATGGAGGTGCTAGAGGCTTTCCGCACAGAAGGGGATGATAGCTTGCGGTGGCCTGGAGAGGAGGCGAGGTCGTGAACTGCCTCATCTCGATCATGCGCAAGGAATTCTATCACATGCTGCGCGACCCCTGGCTGCTGACCACCGTCACGGTGGGAGCGGTGCTGTTGATCGTGTTGATGTCCTATACGCTCTCTGTCGACGTTGAGCACGTCCCGATCGTTGTGCTGGACAGCGACCACAGTCACCAATCGCGGGTCTATATGCAGGCCTTCATCAACGACGCGTTCTTCGACGTGAGGTATTGGGCGCACACGCTTGACGAGGCACGCGAG
This sequence comes from uncultured Anaerolineales bacterium, assembly GCA_964649415.1. Lineage (GTDB taxonomy): Bacteria > Chloroflexota > Anaerolineae > B4-G1 > B4-G1 > CAZYSK01. The sequence goes on along the minus strand of CAZYSK010000015.1, from coordinate 47,550 downwards.
ACCGTCAGATTGGGGCAGGCACATGGGGCCATTGTTGTGCCGGCCGGATTCGGCAGCACGGTCCTCGGCGGAGAGAAGGCCCCTGTACAGATCATCGTAGACGGCACTGAGCCGAACGTGGCCGCTCAGGTCTTGGGCAACGTCAGGGCGATTTCGGCGAACTTCTCGATACGGCTGCTGGAGCAGCAACTGGGCCGGATGGGGGCCGCGTCAGGCCACGACACACAGCGCCTGGAGTTTCGGACCCGGGCGCTGTACAACCCAAATCTGAAAGAGATCAACAGTGTGTTGCCGGGCTTGATGGCCCTCTCTCTGTCTATGCCGACGATCTCCGCGGCGCTGTCCCTGACGCGGGAGAAAGAGACGGGTACACTGGAGAGGCTGATTGCCACACCGGTTCGGCGGTACCAGATATTGGCCGGCAAGGCAGTGCCCTATCTGCTGATCGGCCTGCTGGACGTCCTGTTCTTCACTGGAGTGGGGTTGCTTGCCTACGGAGTGCCATTTCGGGGCCGTCTGGGGGAATTGCTGCTCTTCTCTGGCCTTTTCCTGCTGGCCAATCTGGGCATCAGCCTGTTTATCTCCAGCCTGGTTGGTACACAGATGGCTGCCCTGGTCATCGCGGGCTTTGTCCTCACGCTGCCGGTCATCAACGAGTCGGGCTTGTTTCACCCTTTGTACGCCATGCCGCCCGGTGCTAGGGTGCAGGCCCTGCTATGGCCTGCGACCCACTACGTCACCATCGCGCGGGGGATCTTCCTGAAGGGCGTGGGGACGCGCGTGCTGCTGCCCGACGGGCTCTTCTTGCTGGCTTTCGCCCTGGTGTTGAACGGTCTGGCCACGTGGCGTTTCAAGAAGAAGCTGGGTTGAATGGGGGTAGAGATGCTTTACCGCATCGCGAACATGGTTTGGAAGGAGAGCGTCCAGTTCGTGCGCTACAGGCTGCTGCTGGTCTTCATCCTGGCCTTTCCGATCCTTAACCTCGTCTCGGCCGCGGGTTCCATTGGGGAGGGGGTCAAGCACATTCCAACGGCCGTCTACGATCAGGATCTCAGCTCGGCCAGCCGCCGCCTGGTGTATGTGTTGCGCAACTCGCGCTACTTCGCCCCGGACTATCACGTGAGCAGCCATGCGGAGTTGGCACACTTGCTGGAGAAAGGCACTGCGAAGGTGGGCTTGGTCGTCCCGCAGGGTTTCGGAGCCGAGTTGACGTCGGAAGATCGGGGGGCGATGGCCCAGGTGCTGCTGGACGGTACAGAGACGAGCACGGCTCTGTTGGCTCAGGCCTATCTGGAGGAGATGGCATACGAGTATGTGGCGCGAGCGCCGGGCCAGGGGATGGGTGGAGGGGTGATGGCCCTCGCGGAACTGGAGCGCGTGGATGCGCGATCCCGGGCCTGGTTCAACGAGGATCTGCGCAAGAAGACCCTCGATCTGCCGGACGAGTTGGCTGATTCCTTGGTTCTGTTGGCCGTTTTCGTCCCGGCCCTGCTCATCACCCGGGAGAGGGATCGGGGCACGCTGGAACAGCTCTTTGTGACGCCGATGCGCCCCATTGAGCTGATTGTTGGCAAGGGGGTGCTGGCATTCATCGTTGCCTATCTGGGATTTGTAGGCATGCTCGCACTGCTCGTCTTCCATTTCCAGATTGCCCTGCGTGGCTCGTTGATCCTGCTGATGGCCTTGACGGGTTACTACGTCCTGATCGAGATGGGGTGGGGACTGCTGCTCTCAACCATCGCCCAGACACAAGGGCAAAGCCTGATGGCGGCCTTTGTCTTGTGCGTCGTGGAGATCATTCTCTCCGGTCGGGTCTTGCCGGTGGCCTATATGCCCCGCGCGGCCCAGGCAGTGTCTCTAGTGATGCCGAACAGACACTACACGGCTATCTTGCGCGGCATCATGCTCAAGGATTTCACACTGGTCGACCTCTGGCCCCAGGTTGCGATCCTGGGGGCGCTGGGTGCCATCCTATATGCCGTGGCTGCATTTCGCCTGCAGAAGCGGCTGGATTGATCGTCTGGTTGTTGGCTGAACCTTAAAAACCGATATAGGGGCTTGACACGCGCTCTGGGATGTGGTACAATGAGTGTGTGCTCATAAAATGAGCGCTCACTTAAAAAGTGAGCAGTCATTCATACAGGAGATTGTACCATGGTTGATGACAAGACTGCCGCCCGGCGCGAGCGACGTGCTGCCGCCCGCAAAGAACAGATCCTCGATGGCGCTGCCAGAGTGTTTGCCGAGAAGGGCTTCGCCCGGGCGACCACGAAGGAGATCGCCGAGGCTGCCGACGTCTCGGAGGGCACCATCTACAACTACTTCGACAGCAAGGAGGATGTGCTGATCGGCATCATGACCCACCTGGGCGAGAAGGAACTGCGGACGATGCAGATCACACCCGACCTGCTGGAGCGAGGGCTCGAGCAGGACCTACGTGACTTCTACCGGGGAGTGCTTCGGGCGCGGCAGGATTTCGTCGCGCGCAACAAGGCGATGCTCCAGGCTGTCCTCTCCGAGATGATAGTCAATCGGGACTTCGCCGAGCGCTATTCCCGCCAGCTTCTGATGCCGGGAATGGACGTGTTTGAGAAACACATCCGGGCTCGCGCCAAGCTGGGGCAGATACGAGCGGTGGACGTGCCGCTGGTCTCACGCTTCTTCTCGGCCATGAACCTTGGCTTGCTCGGTCTGCTCTTGATCAATGACCCGGTCATCGAGTCCGATTGGGAGAGCGGCAAGCTGGTAGAGGAATTGACCGCGTTCGTCTTCGACGCTCTGGAACCTGGGGAAGAGGAAACGCACCAATGACCGGTTTTCTCGCTGTCCTGCGCAAGGAGTTCCGCCACGTGATGCGTGATCCCTACGTGCTGGGGGGTGTCTTCTTGGGCACTGTGTTGTTGCTGATCCTGATCTCCTATGCGGTGTCTGCCGACATTGAGCACATTCCCATTGTTGTCTATGACGGCGATCTCACGGCGCACTCGCGGGCCTACCTGCAGCGCTTCGTCAACGAGGAATTCTTCGAAGTAGCCCATTGGGCACGCAGTAGCGCGGAGGCCCGTGAGTGGCTTCGCGCGGACCGGGTCAGAGGCGCGGTCATCGTGCGGGCAGGCTTCGCCGAGGCGCTGCAACGGGGCCAAGGCGCTCCGGTGCAGATTATCGCCGATGGTACGGAACCCAGCATCGCCACGCAGATCGCAGGCCACGCGGAGGCGCTCTCGACCGAGCACTCGGTGGAGTTGCTGAAGGAGTGGCTGGCGCGCTCTGGAGCGGCTCCGGACGAAGTTGCGGCGTCCCTGGAGTTTCGGGTCCGAACGCTCTACAACCCGGAAAACCGGGAGCTTGACGCCCTGTTGCCGGGGATGATCGGCTTCGTGATGTCGCTCCCCCCGCTGTATGCCGGGCTGGCCCTGGTGCGGGAGCGGGAGCAGGGCAGCCTGGAGAGCTTGCTCAGCACGCCGATCCGGCGCTATCAACTGGTGGCGGGCAAAGCGATTCCCTACCTGCTCATCGGGCTGATTGATACGCTCATCCTCACTGCTGCTGGGGTCTTTCTCTTCGATGTGCCGTTCCGGGGAAGAGTGAGCGACTTGATGGTTCTCTCTGCGCTGTTCCTGCTGGCCAACATTGGCGTCAGCCTGGTCATCGCCAGCATGCTGCGCACACAGATGGCGGTGTTGATCGTCAGTGGCTTGGTCATGATGGTGCCGCTCACTCAATCCGGGCTTGTCACGCCACTCTACTCGATGACCTCGGACGGGCGTATGCAAGCGCTGATGTGGCCGGTCACGCACTATGTCATCATCGCGCGCGCCATCTTCCTGAAGGGCGCTGGCATGCAGACCCTGATGGGCCATGCTTTGTACCTGCTGGGTTCTGGGCTTGCGCTGAGCGGGCTGGCCGTGTGGCGCTTCAAGAAGAAGCTGGGGGTGGAGTCCTGGGTGAGGAAACTGCTGCCGCGGTTTGGCCGGGATAGAGCACGGACTGGTCAAGTCTGATGGAGAGGGACGTATGAGCACGCGCGTTCTCAACCTAGTCTGGAAAGAGGCACTTCAGTTCTGGCGCTACAAGCTGCTGTTGGCCTTTCTCCTGGTGTTTCCTGCCTTGGACATGTTTGGTGTGGCGGAGGCCGTCTCGGCGGAGATCATGCACATACCCACGGCCGTCTATGACCAGGATGGGAGCCGGCATAGCCGTGAACTGGTGGGGATGTTGCGCGGTTCACACCTCTTTGCCCCTGACGTCTACGTCGGCAGTCAGGAGGAACTGGAGCGATTGCTGATGGAGGGAACGGTGAAAGTCGGCCTGGTCATCCCGCCGGATTTCGGCGCCGACCTGATCGGTGGGCGCGGCACGACGGTCCAGGCCTTGCAGGACGGCACCGAGGCCCTGACGGCTATGATTAGTGGGGCCTACCTGGAGGGCGCTTCCTACGTCTATGCCCGGCGGCTGGCAGGTGGGACGGGGTCCAGCCTTGGGGCGACGCTGTCCGTCTCCGTGGGGCAGGTCGAGCTGGTGGATCCGCGCTCCCGCATCTGGTTCAACGAGGATCTGCGCAAGGAAGACTTCCAGGTGCCAGCCGAGATGGCGGCCGCAGTCGCCTGGCTGGCCACGCTGCTGCCCGCGGTCGCCATCGTCCGGGAGCGCGAGCGCGGCACGCTGGAGCAACTCTTCGTGACCCCGCTCCGCTCGATTGAGCTGATCGCGGGCAAGGCTGCGCTGGCCGCGATGATCGCGTTCCTGGGGTTCCTGGAGGCTTTGGCCGTTGCCACCCTCTACCTCCGGGTGCCGCTGCGAGGGTCTCTGGGGCTGCTGTTGATTCTAGGAGCGTTTTTCATCTGTGTGGAGATGGGCTGGGGACTGGTTATCTCGGCCGTGGTTAGAACCCAGGGGCAGGCTTTCATTGCCTCGATCTTCTGGCTGATGCTGGAGAGCATACTCTCCGGCCAGATCCTGCCCGTGGAGAACATGCCGGGTGCTGTTCAGGCGGCGGCGCAGTTGATGCCGAGCACGCATTTCTCCGCCATCACGCGATACGTTATGTTGAGAGGATCGACGCTGGCGGACCTGTGGCCACAGATCATTGCCCTGGCGATTTTGGGCGTCGTGCTGTACGGATTGGCCGCCGCTCGCTTGCAGAAGAGGCTGGATTGACGTCAAACAGTTGAATGCGATGAATGAGAACCGTATGGCTATAAGAACCGAAAATCTGACGCGGAGATTCCGCAAGCTCGTAGCCGTCGACCACCTGGATCTGGAGGTCCGGCATGGCGAGATCTTCGGTCTCCTGGGGCCGGATGGCGCGGGCAAGACAACCACCATCCGCATGCTGTGCGCCATAATGGACCCCACCGAGGGCAGCGCCCGCGTGGCTGGTTTCGATACGGTCAAGGAGCCCGAGGAGATCAAGAAGCGCATTGGGTATATGGCCCAGCAGTTCTCGCTCTACGGCGACCTGACGGTGCTCGAGAACCTGGTGTTCTTCGCCGACATCTTTGAGGTGGGGCGGGTGGAGCGCGCGGAGCGCATTGAGCGCCTGCTGGAGTTCGCCCGACTGACCGAGTTCAAGGGGCGGCGGGCGGCGCACCTGTCGGGCGGGATGCAGAAGAAGTTGGCGCTGGCCTGCACGTTGATTCACCAGCCGGACATCATCTTCCTAGACGAGCCGACGACCGGTGTGGACCCTGTCTCCCGGCGGGAGTTCTGGGACATCTTGACAGAGCTTCACCTGCAAGGCGTGACGCTGTTCGTCAGCACGCCGTACATGGATGAGGCCGAGCGTTGCTCCCGTGTGGCGCTGATGTTCGAGGGCAGTGTCATCGTGTGCGACACGCCGGAGCGGATCAAGGGGCTGGTCAAGGGAGATCTGCTGGAGCTTCGCCCCGACCGGCTGCGAGACGCGGGGCGTGTGATCCAAGGGTTGCCTGGCGTGTTGGAGGTACAGACCTACGGCGACCTGCTGCACGTCTTCGTGGACGACGCCGGGTTGCGCGCGCCCGGCGTCCAGAGCGCGCTTGCCCAGGCGGACATCGCCGTCGTGGGGCTGCGCCAGACCCGGCCGCGGATGGAGGAGGCATTCATCTCGCTTATCCGCAAGCGGCTGACGCAACACGCAACACGCAACACGTGAAGGATTGCGAATGCCGTGTTGCGGGTTGCGTATCGTGTATTCCGTGAGAGTTGAAACCTATGGGTGATTATGCTGTCGATGTAGAGAACCTATCAAAGACGTTTGGCGATTTCACCGCTGTGGATGGGGTCACCTTCCACATTCAGAATGGGGAGATCTTCGGTTTCCTGGGGCCCAACGGGGCCGGCAAGACGACGACGATCCGCATGCTGCTGGGCCTGTTGCGGCCCACAGGGGGGCGGGCGTCCGTGCTGGGATACGATATCGTGCGCCGCCCGGAGGAGATTCGCAAGCGCATTGGCTACATGTCCCAGCGCTTCAGCCTGTACCAGGACTTGACCGCAGGCGAGAACCTGGACTTCTACGGGCGTACCTATGGCGTGCGCGGGGAGCGGTTGCGGCAGCGCAAGCGGTTCGTGATCGAGATGGCGGGGCTGGAGGGGCGAGAGCGGGAGTTGACGCGCAATCTCTCCGGTGGATGGAAGCAGCGCCTGGCTCTGGGGGCGGCGATCCTTCACGAGCCGGAGATGCTCTTCCTGGATGAGCCGACCGCCGGCGTGGATCCCATCTCCCGGCGTGCCTTTTGGGACCTGCTATACGAACTGGCGGAGGGTGGTACGACGATCTTCGTCACCACCCACTACATGGACGAGGCAGAGCACTGCCAGGACCTGGCCTTCATCCACGCCGGGCGCATCATCGCTCAGGGCGCGCCGGAGGAGATCAAGCTGGAGAAGATGCGGGGACAGGTCCTGGAGATCGACTGTGCCCAACCCGACGTGTCCATCGGCATACTGCGCGACATGGGTGGGTTCGAGGAGGTGGCGCTGTATGGCGCGCTGGTACACGTCGTGGCCGATGGGGTCGCGGAGCTGAAGCCCCGGATCGGGCAGGCCTTGGCCGAGGCCGGCGTCGAGGTGCACACGATGGACCTCATTGCCCCGTCCCTGGAGGACGTCTTCATCTCTAGCGTGCGAAACCATAGAAAGCAGGAGTGAACACCTATGAAACGTAAGCGAGTTGCTCTGATCGCCGTGGCTGTCGTGCTCGTCTTCTTGGTGGCCGGCGGCATCGTCTTGGCCGTCAGCCCGGACGCACGGCACCAGGTGTCGGAGCAGTTGGGCGCGGGTAGCCAGGAGACCAGCGATCTGATGGCCTCCGGCTTCATCGAGGCCGAGGAGATCGCCGTCGCTCCGGAGCTGGGAGGGCGCGTCGTTGAACTACTGGTGGACGAGGGCGACGAGGTCGAGGCCGGGCAGGTGCTGGTGAGCCTGGATGGCCTGCTGCTGGATGCTCAGATCGAGGCTGCCCAGGCCGGTCTGGAAGTGGCCCAAGCGAGCCTGGATCAGGCACAGGCAGGAGCGCGCCCACAGCAGATTCGTCAGGCCGAGGCAGCCGTGGCTCAGGCAGAGGCCGCCCGGGATGGGGCGTATCAGGCCTGGCAAGACACCGTTGCCATCCGCGACAACCCCCAGGAGTTGGATGCCCAGATTGCACAGGCAAAGGCGCAGGTGGCCGCCGCTGAGGCTGCCTTGACTCAGGCCACCAAGCTGAAGGATGCGGCTGAGATTGCCTATGACAACTACTGGGAGGCAAAGGAAGCAATGGCGGACGCGGAGGAGAAGCTGAAAGAGATCCCCGTGTCTATGCGCCCATCGCTGCCGGGCTTGCAGTTGGATTTCCATCTCATCCCCAGTGCCTACTGGAAGGCGTGGGTCGGTGTCAACACGGCACAGGCCGGACTGAATGGTGCACGCGCTGCTCTGAACGACCTATATGCCATGCGGAGCGAGCCCCAGGAACTGAACGCCCGACTGCATGCGGCCGAGGCACAATACCACGTGGCCGAGGCTGGGGTAGAGATGGCACGTGCCCAACTCAACGGGCTCCGGGCAGGGGCCACGGCGGAGGAGATCGCTGCCGTTGAGGCGCAGGTGGAGCAGGCGCAGGCGGCCATTGACGCGCTGCTGGTGTTGCGCGACAAGCTGACGATCGCAGCACCGGTCGGTGGGTTGGTCTTGGAGCGCAGTATTCACCGCGGAGAGCTGGCAGCGCCGGGGGCCACCCTGCTCACGCTGGGCGACCTGGACAAGGTGACGCTCACGGTGTATGTGCCGGAGGATCGTCTGGGGCACGTGCAAATCGGCCAGGCCGTGGAGGTGCGTGTGGACAGTTTCCCGGACCGGCGGTTCATGGGAACCGTGACAGCTATCGCTCACGAGGCGGAGTTCACGCCGCGTAACGTGCAGACGCAGGAGGAGCGGGTGAACATGGTTTTCGCGGTAGACGTGGAGATACCTAACGCCGACCATGCGCTCAAGCCGGGCCTGCCCGCCGATGCCGTGATCATCACCGAGGAGCAGTAGCGTGGAAAAAAACCAAATCCCAAATCCCAAACCCCAAATCTCAAACTCCAAACTCCGGGTTGGACGTCTGGCGCTTGTGGGACTTGTGGTCTTGATAGTGGGCTGTACCAGCGCTCAAACGGATAGTTCCATCGTTGCCTCCGGCTTCATCGAGGGCGAAGAGGTGGCGGTGGTGTCCGAGACCTCGGGCCGCATTGCCGAGATGCTCGTGGGTCGCGGGGACGATGTGCAGGCTGGCGGCGTGTTGGTACGACTGGACGACGCTGTGCTCCAGAGCCAGCGGCTGCAGGCCGAGGCCGGCCTGGCTGTGGCCCGCGCAAACCTGGACCGCGTGTTGGCTGGTGTGCATCCCGAGGAAATCGCTGCTGCCCGGGCTGCTGTGTCCCAGGCCAACGCGGAGAAGGATGGGGCGGTCCAGGCCGTGATCAACGCTCGAGATGCCATCAGCAAGCCGATCTCGCTCGATGCCCAGATTAGCGCTGCTCGCACCCAGGTGCAACTGGGCGAGCAGAACGTCGAGCTGGCGGAGGCGAACTTCGCGGAGGTAGAACTCAAGCGTAACGTATATGCTGACCAGGGCGGGGACGTAGAGCGTTCCTGGAATCTCCAGTGGGAGGCCGCTCAGGCGGCAGTGGTCCAGGCGCAGGCTGAGCTTGCGGGCGCCCAGAACTACTTGAGCTTGCTCCGTGCTAAGCGCGCCAATCCACTTGCACTGGAGGCCGAGCTCCACGGCGCTGAGACGCAGCACCAACTGGCTGAGGCGCGGGTGCTCGCCGCGCAGGCAGCACTGGACGAGCTGGAGGCCGGTCCGACCGGGGAGCAGGTCGCGATGGCCGAGGCGCAGGTGCGGCAGGCGCAGGCCGCGGTGGGGCTGGTTGACGCGCAGATTAGCCAGCTCACCCTGACCGCTCCTATGGACGGTATCGTCACCAGTCGCAGCGGGCAGGCTGGGGAGACGGCTACAGCCGGCATGCCGCTCTTGACCATTGCCAACCTGGACGACGTGACGTTGGTGATCTACATTCCCGAGAACCGTATTGGGCAGGTGCGGCTGGGCCAGGAGGTGGAGGTGCAAGTGGACTCCTTCCCAGGCCGTGTGTTCGTGGGGGACCTAAGCAGCATTGCGGGCGAAGCGGAGTTCACTCCACGCAACGTGCAGACGCAGGAGGAGCGCGTCAACCTGGTCTTCGCTGTCAAGGTGACCGTTCCTAACCCCGACCACCTGCTCAAGCCGGGTATGCCGGCCGACGCGACGATCCGGCCCTAGCTTCGCTTTGGCAATCTGATACTCAGAACGAATCCACCAGGCTCCGCACGCGCAGTGCCTCGCGCACTTGTTCCGCGGTCCACCCATCGGGGGCGGCGAACGTCACCGTGGCCGTCCTGCCTGCCGGCAGGTCGAAGTAGTTGTCGCTGAACAGGGCATCGTTGCCTGCCAGCTCCAGCCAGACGAAGCGGGCCAGTCGTTGTGATGTGACCTGGACTTCGATGCCTCCATCCGTCTCCGTGACCGTGTAGTGCAGCTCGGGATCGGCCAATTTGAGGTGCTTGGTCCGCACGAAGGGCACCAGCCCCATGCTGATCCGCTCGTCGCCCTGCCACAGCTCGTACACCAGCACGGTCTCGCGCCGCTTGTCCGCGCTGAGCTGGTGGGAGAAGTCCAGCGTGTAGGCGCACTTCGAGCTGACCGGGGGCACTGTGACAACCTTGTCGGAGTGCTCCAATACCTCGCCCGCCAGTGTCTCCAACGACCAGCGGACGTTTCCCTCCCACTCGTCGGTGAGGTCGCTTGTCACGTGAAGCACTACTTCCGGTCCGTAATCCTCCGCCGAGAGCAAGACCGGGGCGTAGAAGCGCCGGGCGGCGTAGTGGAGGGCCTTCCAACGCCCGAAGTAATCCAGGCTCGCCCACGAGGCCACAGGCCAGCAGTCGTTTAGTTGCCAGTAGAGCGTGCCGCTGTTGCGATGGCGGTTGCATCGCCAATACTCCACCCCGGTGCGTACGCACTCGGCCTGCAGCACCTGTGTCAGGTAGACGAGTGATTCGAAGTCCTCGGGCAGCCGAAAGTGGTCGGTCATATACGTGATGATCTTGCCGTTGCCCGCCGCGTTCCGCTGGTGATGCTCCATGATATACGATGTCATGTTCCACTCAGACTCATCGGCATAGGTGCGGATTGTGTCCAACGGGGGAAGGGACTGGAACCCGAACTCGCTCACGAAGCGGGAGTCGTGCTCGCGGTAGCCGGTGAACGGCAGCCCACCGTGCCACACCATCCAGTTGTGGGTGTCCCCGGCCTCGACGCCGTTGGGCTTCTCGAAAGGCGTGTTGGAAGAGGGAGAGCTGGGCCAATACGCGCGATCGGGGTCCTCGGTAGCGCATATCTCCGGCAGAAGGCGGTGGAACATGTGCAGATAGGCGTCCTGGAGGTGCTCGTAGGCGGGATCCTGCCATCCCTTCTCGTACCACTCCACCCAGCCCCATTCCATCTCGTTGTTGCCACACCACAGGGCCAGGCACGCGCGGTGGCGTAGACGACGCACGTTCTGCACCGCCTCGAGGCGTACGTTCTCTACGAATGCCTCGTCCTCGGGGTACATGCTGCACGAGAAAATGAAGTCCTGCCACACCAGGATGCCGTAGCGGTCGCACAGGTCGTAGAAACGTTCTTCCTCGTACAACCCGCCACCCCACACACGCAGCATGTTCATGTGTGCCTGGGCTGCGCTGTGGATGAGGTGTTCCATGTGGGCGTCGCTCAGACGAGTGGGGAAAGAGTCGGCGGGGATCCAGTTAGCACCCTTGGCGAAAACGGGCACGCCGTTGACGACGAAAGTGAACGACTTACCGAACTGGTCGGGCTCCTGGCGCAGCTCAAGCCTGCGCAAGCCCAACTGAAACGCCCGCTCGTCGCGCGGTGTGTCTCCGTGGTAGAGCACGACCTGGACCTGGTACAATGGCTGCGCCCCATAGCCGTTGGGCCACCAGAGCTGCGGGTTGGCGACCTCGATCTCGAGCGTGTTGGTGGTTTCGCTGCCCTGCATCACCGTCTCGGTCTCCTGCGTTTGCCCGTCGGGCGCGGTGAGGATTAGGGCGATCCTCAAGTCCGCATCCTGCCAGCGTTCGACCGTCACGCTGGCGCTGACGGTGACGGTGCCGGACACACGATCTTGCCGCCAGGATGGGGCGGACATTGATCGTGCGTCCGGCGGTCCAGAACCGGCAACGTTCGCGTTGTTTGCGTGATGCTGGCGCACGTGCACGTCGTCCAGCCGGGCCACAGAGTGTCCTTCAAGGCGGATGTCCTTCCAGATGCCGATGGGCGGAAGCTGCGGTCCCCAATCCCAACCGAACTGGCAGGGGGCCTTTCGAATATGCGGGCCGCCGGGGATCGACTGGCTTGGGCTGATCAGCGGTTGCTCTGCCTGCCGGGCGCGGATGTAGGCCACGGGCGACGAAAAGCGGATGTGTAGTTCGTTCTCCCCCTCGACGAGCAGCGGCTTGACGTCCCAACGATAGCACCGGAACATGTTGTCCGCGTGCCCGACTGTCTCGCCGTTCAAAGTGACCTTGGCCAGCGTGTCCAGCCCGTCGCAGACGAGGGACACGTGCTCCTCCGCGAGCAAATCGGGCGAGACCTTGAAGGTGAGCGCGTATTCCCAATCTTTGTCGGCCACCCATTGCACGCGTAGCTCGTTGTCGGCCACGAAGGGGTCGGGGATACGGCCCAGGGCCAGCAGATCGGTATGGACGGAGCCAGGCACCTGCGCGGGCAGCCACTCTCCTTGGTTGTGTTCAGTGCTCTCGTTGCTGTCGGCCTGGCGGAATCGCCATGCGCTGGCGAGTGATTGGCGCGGATTGGTCCAATCCGTTTGCATGGTCGTGTGTCTCCTTTTGCTGATGATCGAGCGTACGTCAATTATAGGCGTCTGGGGCAGAGAGTCAAGGTGGATGCAGAGCAAATGAAGAATGAACAAATGAGCAAATGGACAAATCAGCAGATCAGCAAATCAGAAAATGGGCGCTGCGAGCTGTTTGAAAACGAAGATCGTTCCTACGGACCGCGACCATCTTGGTCGCTCTTCACATGCAGGCGAGTTCGTCGGACCGCGACCATCCTGGTCGCTCTGTGCGTACAGGCGGGCTGCCGGACCGCGACCATCTTGGTCGCTCTTCCATCAGATGAGCGCCGCACGCCGGTTCCAGACCCAGATGATGGTGAAGAGGCCAAAACCCGTCGTCCACGCGTGGATGAACATCTCTATCGCTATCTCGCCCGTCATGGGCAGGTAAAGGCCGTTTTGCAGGAAGAACAGCGCATCCATGAGTCCTAGGAATACCATAGCGCCCCCGCTGACCAGCGCGAAGAGAAGCCCACCTGGTCGCATGCGCCACAGCCCCACCGCTGCCAGGATAGCGGTCACGGCCATCCACAGGTCAGCCAGCGGGAACGAGAGCTCCCAGGCAAACCATGCGGCGGACCGGGATGCCAGCGTGCCGGCTCGCTGGCCGTCCAGGTCTGCGAAAAACGTGAGCCAGAACAGGAGCGTGCCCACCGCGGTCAGAAGCAGCAATACAGCAGTGACAGTGATGCCTGTCGGGCGTTTCATGTCTCTTCCTCCGTTCCCCAATTCGTTCGTAGTAACGGCTTCAGCCGGCCTCTCAGTGTTCTTGGATTCATTCATTCGCGGCAACAGCTTCAGCCGTCCCCCTCGCCCTGTTCCTCCAGCGCTCCCGGTGGCCAGCACATGGGCACCCTGGGGATCTGGTCGTGGTGCCCCATAGCGCGCTCGATGGCCCAGTTGTAGCTTTCCTCGCCGATCAGATGCATGCCGCCATCTACCGGGATGCTCGCGCCGGTGACCCAGTCCGACCAGGGCGACGCCAGGAAGGCGGCTACCTTGGCCACGTCCTCTGGTCGGCCGAAGCGCCCAAAAGCGACCTGCTTCATATGGGCCGCGTGGAGCTCGGGTATCACGGTCACTTCCTCTGTCATCGGCGTCTCGATCATCCCCGGGGCGAGCGCGTTGACGTGGATGCCGTAGGGAGCCAGTTCCAGCGCCGCCGAGCGGGTGAACATCATCACACCCCCCTTGGTGGCGCAGTAGTGGGCCTCGCCCGCCAGCGGGACGGCCTCGTTGATGGATGAAAGGTTGATGATCTTGCCTCTCCGCTCGTTCTGGAGCCACCAGCGAACCACGGCACGGGTGCAGAGGAAGGTGCCCTTGAGATTGACACCCACTACCCAGTCCCATTCCTCCTCCAGCATGTCTACGATGGGCGACACGGTGCCCACGCCGGCTGAATTGACCAGGATGTCCACCCCGCCAAAGCGGGCGACGGTCTGTTCGACCAGCGCGTCCACCTGTTCGGCGTCCTGTACGTCCACCTCGACCGTCAGGATCGGATAGCCCGCCTGCTCCAATTCACCGGCGACCTCGTCGGCGGTCTCGCTCTCGACGTCGCCGATGACCAGGTTGGCGCCCAGCGAACCAAACATGCGCGCGATGCCCGCTCCGATGCCAGAGCCTCCGCCGGTGATAATCGCAGTCTTGCCACTCAGGTCTATTGTTCCCTCAGTCATCGTTCAGGTCTCCGTTTCCGTCCTCGAATCCAGAAGACCCTAAAGGTCTCTGAGACCTTTGGGGTCTTGGGCAGCCGGAAAGCTCTGCTCGGCGTATTCCCCATCGAACTCGGTGGGGATGGTCTGCAGCACCTCCAGCCAGCGGATGGTGGCATCGGCTGTCTTCAGCAGTTGCAGCAGGTTCCCCTTGACCTTGAGCTTGCGCATCATCATGGCCTTGTTGGCATCCAGATCACCCGTCAGAATCCGGACCCACACGCCGTACGGCCCCTGCAGCGTGAAATCTGTCTCTCGCTCCCCGATCCAGATATCGGTGATGGTCCCGTGCTCCGCGGCATAGCCCACGGCCAGTGTTTCCTGGATGCCTTTGTCGGGCTCCGCCTTGATGACCATCAGGTAGGAGTCGCTCTCATCCTTGGCCAGGCGTTGATACGCCTCGTCGGCGTTGCTGCGTCGCTTAATCTCCTCCAGGTACTCCATACTGCCAAACCTCATCGAGAATCCCCCTTTCTGCATTCCTGACCACACACAATCCACTTCTGGATTTGTTCGTAGTAACGGCTTCAGCCGTTCTTATTTGTCATTTGCTTCATTTGTCATTTGTTATTCGTCCGCCTGTCATTGCCGACCTTGGCCACCACCCGATCGAAGTACCAGTGAAACAGCCCGCAGACGCCGTTGCAGAGGGCGAAGCTGAGCTGGGCCTCAAAGCCGGGCAGGATGTACACCTGCCGTCGCTCGATGCCGCGCACCAGAGCCTGGGCGACCTGATCGGCCGTCAGCGCCCGTGCGGCACCCGCGATGCGGCGGGTTTCCAGAGGCTTGAACTGGTTCTCGTAGTGAAGCTGTGGTGTGTCGGTGTCTGGGGGAAAGACGACGGAGACGTGAATACCGTGGGGCTTCATCTCCGCGCGCAGCACGTCCGAAAACCCACGCACGGCGAACTTGGCGGCACTGTAGGCCGTGTAGCCGAACACCCCCAGGTACCCGGCCATCGAGGAGAAGTTGACGATGTGGCCGCTGCGCTGCTCCATCATAGCCGGCAGAGCAGCCTTAACCGCGTGCAGGGTGCCGAAGTAGTCCACGTCCATCGTCTTGCGGTAGATGTCGAGCGGCAGTTCCTCGCAGTAGCCGGGATGGGCGAAGCCCGCCGCGTTGATCAGCGTGTCGGGCGCGTAGCCGTCTGTGGTGAGCGTGCCGATGGCCTTCTGTGTCTGGTCCCAGTCCGTCACGTCGGCGCACGCGGCTCGCAGCCGCTGCGCTGGATCCTGCCGCAGTGCCTCCAGTTCGGCCAATGTCTCGTCCAGCAGTCCTTGCCGCCGGGCGATGATCGAGACGTGGGCGCCACGCTTGGTCAGCAGGCGCGCCGTCGCCCGTCCGATCCCGCTGGAACCGCCGGTGATAACGGTGTGTTGGCTGTGAAAGTCCAAGATGTCCTCCTTTCTCGATGGCGGCCACGAGGCTTCGCCCCTTGGCACGACGTGGAGGGCGCTGGCGTCTCGACAAGAATCGAGGCGGCTCGCGACTTGCGCAGAACCGCCCATTGGCCCGTGGCACCTCTGGGTTGGGAGCCCTCAGTTCTGTCCGCTGCCTGCCGTTTCGCCAGAGCCCCGAAGCCAGAGGGTGAACGTGCTTCCCTGCCCGATCTCGCTTTTGACAGTTATCCGCCCTCCGTGGAAGCGCATGATCCCTTCAGCTATACTTAACCCCAAGCCTGCGCCGGAGATGTGCCCTGGCTCGGCCACGTGCCCCCGATGGAAGCGATCGAAGATCTGCCTCTGATCATCTGTTGAAATGCCGGTGCCGGTGTCGCGCACAGCGACAGTCACCCATAGATGGTCATCCTCCTCGACGGTGCCTGCCTCGACGCTCACCTGTCCACCCGCGGGCGTGAAGGCGACCGCATTCTCCACCACTTCTTCGAGGGCGCGAAGCAACTGGTCGCGATCCCCCGTGACCAGCGGCAGGTCAGGCGGCGCTGGTTGCGCTCTCAGCGTCAGGTCTGCTGCCTCGGCCTGTTGCCCATAGCGCGTGACTACATCTTCTATGACACCGGACAGCGAGACGGGCTGCCACTCTCTCGTACCCCGTCCACTGTCCAACCTCGCTAACTCCAGTATGTCCAGAATCAGATGCTCCAACCGAGTGGTTTCCTCTGTCAGCATGTGATGATGCTGCTCAATCATGTCCTGCCGTCGCTCCTGTTTCAGCAGGTGCAAGTGGAGCTTGATGCTCGTGACCGGCGTGCGCAGCTCGTGAGACACGTTGGTCATGAACCGCGTGCGTGCCCGTTCCAGCTCCCTCTGTGGGCTGATATCTAGGAGACTGGAGACGCACCCCTCGATCTGCCTATCCGCACCGTATACAGGGGCGACAGTCAGCACGGCGTCGAACGTGCGCCCGTCCTTGGTCTGGCCTTCCACCTCCCCGTGCCAGGTGTTACCTTGAGACAGGGCGCTGGTGATGGACTCCAGAACCTGCTCGGACGCCACCCCGACCCCGGCCGCGGCTATCGGGCGTCCCAGGACCTCGTCTGCGCTATAGCCGGTGAGCGTCGTGAAGGCGCGATTGACGTACTGTATCTGCATCTCCAGATCGGCCAGGATGATGGCGTCGCCCACGCTGCGCAGAATAGCCTCAACCTTTTCCTTCTCGGCGCGGGCATCGGCGGTGCGGGCAGCCACTCGCGCCTCTAGTGTCGCGTTGAGCTCCTGCAGAGCGGTCTCTGCTTGCTTGCGTTCGGTGACGTCTCTCAAGACGACCAGGTGTCCGATGTGGACGTGCTCTCGGTCGAACACGCGAGACACGCGTACGTCCATGAACCGGGGTTCGGTTCTGTCCTTGTCGAGGATGACCTCCGACGCCTGCCCGCGCTCGGCTTGGAGGGCTATGCCGGGCCACGTGTCCAGTACCTGCCCGACCGGTCGCCCGATCAGCGAGGAGTCGCCGCCCGCCAGCAGTTGCTGCGCGGACGGATTGATATCCACGATGCGGTCTTGTGCGTCGAGGACGAGTACGCCATCGCTCATATGCTCGATCAGCGTATCGCGTGCCACCGGAACCAGGTCGAGCAGATGAACGCGCAGGATGCCCCATATCAACACCAGCCCGGTGAGCGTGAAGGTTAAGGGAATGATGTCCAGGCCGGGAATCGGGCTCATGTCCAGCGTGTATATGATGCTCCCCACCCACGGAGCCACAGAGGCTAGCAGCAGTGCCGCTCCCTGGCGGCGGTGCAGGGCTGAGGGACGCAGGGCGGCTCTGAACAGCAGCAAGGCTGCTACAGATAGGTACACATACACGGACGCCATCACGAACCAGAAGCCGGGGCCGTGATGGTAGATCAGCAGGTTGGTCCCGTCGCGACCGGGCGAGAAGCCGGTCCAGACGAGCTTGTGCCACTCGTTCGTGGCTGCCAGGCCCATGTTGAGGATTGGAACGATCCACAGCAGCGCGATATTGCGAGGCGTTAGCCACTCATCGTGGCGCGTGTACTCCAGTGCGAAGACGAGCAGGAACACCGTGGCGCTGGTGGACCCCACGTACTCCAGCTTCGACAGCAGGATTTTGGTCGGCAGTTCGACGGCCGCCGCTTCCAGCGCCGCCATCAGTGCCCACTCGGTCACAGCGACCATCATCAGGGCGAGAGGTCTCCCGCCGCGGATGGAACGCCGCTGCCAGGCAATGGATGCGACGAGCGCCGAGATCAGGGCTGTGGCCGCGAAGATGCTAGAGTAGAGTGTGGGTTTCATAGATCTGCGCGCATCAAGTCCTCGATATCGGGCCAGGCCAGCCCCTCCCATCCGAAGCGCTCCCAGTCCACGGTGCCGCCTTCACCGAAATGCACTCCTTCGGCCTGCAGCAATGCCCGCTGGTGTTCGGCGCTTTTCTCCCGGCCCTTGGCAGGGATGTGTCCCCGGCTGTTGATGACGCGATGCCATGGCACGTCCGTGCCCTCAGGCAGGCTGTGCAGTGCCCAGCCAACGGTGCGCGCCGCGTGAGGGTAGCCCAGCATACGAGCAATCGCCCCGTAGGAAGTAACCCGGCCGGGCGGCACCTGCTGTACCAGTCGGTACACCCGCTCGAAGAAACCGGCTGTCATCGTTTGGATGTGGTTTGTCCGCGTGATCGCCAGCTCCGCGATTGCCGGAGCGTCAATTGAGATGTCCAGACGGGGAAGCGTCGGGGGCTGGGTGCCTAATCCGTCTCTTCCGCCAGTAGCTCGGGGGCAAAGCGCTCAACGAAGGCATAGGCCAGGCTGATCAGGGATTCGAGTGCGCTTGGGTCAACGAATTGCTGCGTGCCTTCAGTGGGCGCGAAGTTCAAGGTGTCCAATATCGCGTTGCATAGCCCGATGGCCGTGGTGGGGGTCTCCTCCAGGTATAGACGCTCGCCGTTGTACTTGATGATCTCGAACGAGGCCTGCCACGCTCCCGTGACCTCGTCGAGAAACACCCGCCGGTTGATGATGCGGGAGGCCTGGGGGTTCTCGCCGGCGATGGCATAGGCCTCCCTGACGCCAGGGCTGTACATGGCCATCAGGCTGCGCAGGTATGACCAGGTTTCTGCCCCGACGTGCTGCTCGATCAGCGCCAGGTACCCTGCCGCGTTCTCCGGGTTGAGTAGCTCATCTGCGCTGAGCAAGGTCGTGAGCACGAAACGTGCCATGTCCTCTCCGGCGTACACCGTCAGGCCGCCGAGGATGTTTCCCCACGTTTCTGGGTTCACTCCGCCCTGAAGTTGCTGCCGGAGGGTGCGGTCGATGGTCGCCTGTGCCCGTGGGTTTTCCTGGAGGAATTGGACCAGCAGGCTCGCGTCCCTCCGAACCCGAGTTTCCACGTCCTCGGCCTCGGCCTCGGCCTCGGCTGGGTAGGGTAGGTTGGGAGGTACAGGCTGTTGGCGTGGCATGCCTTGCTGATCGTCCATCACGGTGCTCCTTTCTTCGGATTACCGAGGTCCCCAAGGACTCCCCCTGACTTGAACCTCTTCTGAGAAAGCCGCCGCCGTCTTGCGCGCCCTATCTCGAATTGACCGGACGGCGGTGACGTTGGGAAGTCTATCTTGATCGATGTTGTCAGATCGGACGGCTTCTTCAGATCGGGCCTCACCACACTTATCTTAGCGGTCAGCCTGAGTTCTCCGGTGTCGCGGATTGTTCCAGTCCGTCCGACGACGCGGATTGCGTCCGGGCCGAAGTTTACGCGGCCATGGGGCCTCACCGGGTAAAGGCGAGAGTAGGGCTTGTGCGGAGCCTCCCAATCCGCGTCAAACTCGATGCGCGGCACAGGCTGTGCTGGGGGCTCGGTCGTGGGCTCCGGGGCGAGGCGTGCCATCTGCGCTTTCAGCGACCAGTAGTTGCCCAGCGCGGCCATTCTCTGTCTGTCCGCTTCCGGCACTTGCTGCGCGGCCGTCTCGAAGACCTGGGAGAGCGCCTCGTACAGGACCTCCGCTTGTGCAGTCTGCCCCTTCTCCTCCAGGGCCAGCGCATTCTCCCCCGCCTTCTCGGCGGTCTCACTGATACGCGCCAGGGCCTCGTCAAATGTGAGCTCTGCGCTGGCTGAGAGGGCTATCTTCAGGGCGACCAATTCACTCCGGATCGTTTCCATATCCTTCATCGCATTCTCCCGCCTGCGCTCAAAGCTCTTTCAGCGCCCTTATGGGTTCGCTCATTCTGTTCACCATCTCCTTGATGGCCGTGTGCAGGCACTGACAGAGTTGGATCGAGCAGTTGGACAGTTTCTCTACGTCGTCTCGGATTTGCTCAAGCTCTTGTGCACAAACCGTGTCTTGTCGGGCCTTTCGCAGCACAGACCGGCTGGCTTCGATGCGCTCAATGGTCTCCCGGAAACGGCCGAGTGTCTGCATAATCTCGGCCTCCCTGGGTGTGAGGAGCCGGGTACTCTCGATTTCCGTCATGTAGCTCGCACAATCGCTCCGGATGGGTGAGAAGACCATGTTGATCTCCAGAGCCAACGCCGGCCCGTTCTCTCTCCCGGCCTGGTCCATTCTGAGCGAAAGCCAGCTTTGAAAGTAGATGCAGTCCTGGGCGATTCTCCAGGCTTTCCTGTACCGATCGATCCACCTTTGCAGTCTAGTAGTCAGTTGATTGCTCGCATGATCGGCTTTATTCAACTGATCCTTGATCGTTCCCAGCCAGTCACGGACGGCGCTCAGATCAGCCGTCGGCCATTTATCGTGAATGCTGGCGATGGTCGCCATTGCCCCGTCCAGGGTGAGTTCTCCCGCGCGTGCAGGCGGGAAGCCGTTGGTGGGCCCGGATGCGGATTTCATCCGCGCCAGCATCTGCTCGGGTGGCATGTAGTCCCAGGAGGCCCGAGGGCGCAAGCGTTTGCCGAACTCTACGAGCTCGGGGGTAAGGCCACGGCGCTCCATATAGCCGACCAATTCGTATGCCTTCTCTGCCTTGCCCCGGCCCGGCAGCGCACCGTAGTCTACGCCCAGGTCCTTGCAGAACGTGCGCAGTTCGCCTTCGCTGAAACACGTTTCGATCACCTGTCGCAATTGGGCCAGGTATTTCCGTCTCAGGACACTCCTGTCCGGAGCCGTATCAAATGCTTGCGCACTCAGGCCTGCCATTCCCCACCGCCTGTCAGGTGCTCCCAAGGGTAGTTATCGCCAGGTCTTCAATCGCTTGGCCACCGGGTACTACGTCTATCTGTACTGGATATTATAGCCAAGAACCGAGGTGCCGTCAATCGCGGCGAGGCCACAGCGCCCGCCCGGGCCACGCCCCAGGGCAGGGCCTCTGCATCCGATACGTCGTCTACAGCATCTCGAGGAATGCGGCCACGCGCTCGCGTATGGCTCCCTCGTTGTAGAGGCGCTCGTCGCACTGGTCGGCCTCCAGGATGAGGATCGGGAGGCCCAGTTCTTCACGCAACCTGTCGCGGATGTCGCTCTGTGCCATGGAGAAGGGCTTGCACGAGCGGTTGGCGTGCATCACTATCCCGTCCACCTGGAAGCGCCGGGCCAGCCCGGCGATGGTGCGCAGCCGCGTCGGCAGATCCACGTTGATGAACACGCCGGTGTACGCCCGTGCCAGCCCGGCGAGGGGTTCTTCGGGGTCGGGTGCGATGGTCCAGGCGTTCGTGTACGTGTCGGCGACGAAGCAGGCCCCTGTGTCCATGAAAGGCCGGAAGAAGCGGTACAGGCGGTACCAGATGGCGATGTTATCCCACAGGAGGCGATGCCGCTCGCCGGGGACTGCGCCGATGCCCTGCGCGACGCGTTTCGCCAGTTCGGCCTTGAGGTGATGGTAGCAGCGCAATGCTCGGCCTGTGCCGCGCAGTGTCACGATGGGGGCCATTGCGATGAACAGATCGGGGACGTTGAGGGGGGAAGGACGATGCGCTCCGTACGTCAATATCTCCTGCCACAGCGCGATGGCCTCGCGGGAACGGGCCAGCGTGGCGTGGAACCGCCTGGAGCTCAGGCGTCGTCCGGTGTGCGCTTCGAGCCACGCGACGAGTTCGCGCAACTGCTCAGCCACGTAGGAGACGATGTGAGGCTCGGCCGGCGTGGTGCGCTGGAAGGGTACGTCCAGGACGAAGAGCGGGGCGTCGTACAGCGAGGCCAGCGCCTGGTACCACTTGAGTACGGTGCCACAGATGTTGTTGCAGCAGATCAACAGGTCGGGCCGGGGCAACCCGCGCAGCGGTGCTTCCTTGGGCCGCAGCGCAGCGCCGATGTGGCTGCGTGCGTACGAGCACAGGTCGGCCGGGTAGCCACTCGCCTCGGCGATGCGGCACAGGCTGACGGCTGCCTTGCGCGCGCCGCACAGCGCGCCGTAGTTCTCTGGGTAGAGCGTGAGGATGCCCATGGCCTCCAGTATCTCGACCGGTGCGCCGCTGGTGACGTAGGCCAGCGGTCTCACCCGGGCCAATGCCTTGCGTTCGACGATGTAGCGCGCCATCACACGGTTGATCTTCTTGAGCGATTGAAGACGTGGGTATTCTGGCATGCTGCTCTAGCCGTGAGTCAACATCTCTGTGAACGCC
The DNA here is from genome assembly GCA_964649415.1 of uncultured Anaerolineales bacterium. Lineage (GTDB taxonomy): Bacteria > Chloroflexota > Anaerolineae > B4-G1 > B4-G1 > CAZYSK01. Next base: position 25,449 of record CAZYSK010000015.1, on the reverse strand, counting down.
TCCACCCGCGTGCGCAGTTGGCCGGCCTGAGATGCCTGCTCCAGTTCAACCACCAGATAGGGCACGCCCGCCTGCCGCAACACGCGCGCCTGTTGGGCGGTGTCGAAGCCGTGCGGGTCGCAGAACTTCTGCCGGGCGAAGATGACGCCATGGGCGTTTCGCTCCCGCACGAGCGCCAGCAGATGGGCGGTGCGGATGCGCTGGCCGTGGTGCTTGGTCGGGGTGGGCACCAGCGCCAGCAGCCTGTCGGCCAGAGCTTCGAGCGGATCGCCGTCCTCGGCGGCATCCGATGCAAAGTAGCGCTCACCCATATCGAACAGATCGCCCACGACGCGAGCCCGTGCTTGCTCAAGGACTTCAAACAGGGCCGGATCCCCCAGCTCAGGGCCGACCAGAACAATCCGTGGCCCTTCTGCCTCCTGCGCCTTGCCTCCCGTGTCGTACGTCTTGCTTCCCGCATCCTGTGCCTTGCCATCTGTCGCTACGTCCGGCGCCTGGAGAGCGGCGCGTACGTGCCGGTACAGGTCGGTTGGGGCCAGATCGGCGGCGCGGGCGTAGAGGCGTCGGGCCGACGCGCGGGCATGGTTGTAGAGCGCGATGCTTTCGCGCAGTGCGTTGGCGGATATGGGACGGCTCGTCAGGGCCTGGATGCGCTCGCACAGCGATCGGAGCTCCGCCAGGAGATAGGCACGCGCGGATGGGCGCTCTAGTTGCAGCGGCATGCCGAAGTGGAGCAGAGGGATGCCGGGCACGTTCCGCCGCCAGATGTCGGTCAAGCCCTGTATCGTGTCGCACGTGTGGGCCAGTGCCATACCGGCCATTCCGTCCAGCTTGCCCGCCAAGGCCTGGTCCAGGGCTGAAGCGGCGACCCAGCAGGTGAATCCTGGCAAGTGAGCGCGGGCGTAGCCACGATCCTCCGGGGTGTGGAAGATGAACACGGGCGTGAACCCGGCCGCGTGGAGAATTTCCTGGGGTACGTAAGCGGTGATGAAGCCGATCGGCGGGCGGTTTCCTGGACTCACGAGGGGGACTCCACGTCATTCACCCGCTATGAGAGCGGCGCCGATGGCACCGGCCAGTTGAGCTTGCTTGGGTACCGTGATGGCGTGGCCCAGCTTGTCCGCCAGCATGCGGGCCACGGCAGCGTCTTGGGCCACGCCGCCGGTCAGCACGACCGCGTCTTGCACAGGGATGCGGTTGACCATGGTGGCGACGCGGGCGGCGATGGCCTCGTGGATGCCGGCGACGATCTCCGGCCTGGGGGTGCCGGCGGCCAGGTGGGTGATGACCTCGGACTCGGCGAAGACGGTGCAGGTGCTGGAGATCTTTGCCGGGCGCGACGCCGAGAGCGCCAACGCGCCGAAGTCCGCTAGATCCACCTCCAACGCGCGGGCCATCACCTCAAGGAAGCGCCCGGTACCCGCGGCGCACTTGTCATTCATGACGAAATCGAGCACCCTGCCGCCCGCGCCGACGGCGATGCCCTTGCTGTCTTGCCCGCCAATATCAATCACCGTGTGCACCTTGGGGCAGAGGTGGTACGCGCCCCGGGCGTGGCAGGTGATCTCGGTGACGGTCCGGTCGGCGCCGGGCACCTGGACGCGGCCGTACCCGGTGGCTACCAGGCGGGTGATCTGCTCGCGGGTGAGTTCGGCGCGCGCCAGTGCCTGATTGAGCACCTTCAGGGCAGCGGCGGCCCGCTCATACCCGGCATAGATGAGCGCCGTGGCGCGCAGTTCCCCATCGTCGATGATGGCTGCTTTGGCTGTGATTGCGCCCACATCCACGCCTGCCGTGATCATAGTGCGGATGGTACGCCAATTGGCTGGGGATGTCAAGCGACCCCATCACGGAGGTTCTAGCGCCTGTCGTGCGACGTTTGACGTCTCCAGACTACGACTCGAACAACAGCTCCTGCGCTTCCACTGCCTCGTCTGTGTCACTGTCCGCGGACGCATGATCACTGTCCGCGGACGCACGATCAATGTCCGCGGACGCACGGTCACTGTCCGCGTCGTCCTCCTCAGACACAACGTCGCTCTCCGGCGCAAGTTGCTCGCGCACGGTAGCCTCGATGTGCTCGGCGACTTCGGGGTGCTCGCGCAAGAACTGCTTGGCGTTCTCCCGCCCCTGTGCCAGGCTCTCGCCCTCGTGGTAGTAGTACGAGCCTCGCTTCTCAATCGTCTCCAGTTCCACCGCCAGGTCCAGCAAGTCCCCGGCCTTGCTGATGCCCTCGTCGTACATGATGTCGAACTCCGCCACCCGGAACGGCGGCGCGACCTTGTTCTTCTTCACCCGCACCCGCGTGCGGTTCCCGATCACCTCGCCCTTGTCCTTGATGGCGGCGATGCGCCGCACGTCCAGGCGCACCGAGGCGTAGAACTTCAGCGCCCGTCCCCCCGAGGTCGTCTCCGGGTTGCCGAACATCACCCCGATCTTCTCCCGCAACTGGTTGGTGAAGACCAGCGCCGTGTTCGATTGCTTGATGGCGCCGCTGAGCTTGCGCAGCGCCTGGCTCATCAGGCGTGCCTGGAGGCCGGGGTGGGAGTCCCCCATCTCGCCCTCGATCTCGGCTCGGGGCACCAGCGCGGCGACGGAGTCGACGACGATGATGTCCACGGCGCCGGAGCGGATGAGTGTCTCGGCGATCTCGAGTGCTTGCTCGCCGGTGTCGGGTTGGGAGATGAGGAGGGTGTCCACGTCCACGCCGCACATGGCGGCGTAGGAGGGGTCGAGGGCGTGTTCCATGTCGATGAAGGCGGCGGTGCCGCCACGCTTCTGGGCCTCGGCGACCATATGCTGGGCGAGGGTGGTCTTGCCGGCCCCTTCGGGGCCGTAGATCTCGGTGACGCGGCCGCGGGGGATGCCGCCGATGCCGAGGGCAAAGTCGAGCGCGAGGGAGCCGGTGGGGATGGCCTCGACGTTCAGGTGAGTCGCCTCCCCCAGGCGCATGATGGTTCCCTCACCGAAACGCTTGGTCAGGTTAGAAAGCGCAACCTCTAACGCCTTGTCACGTCCGTTTGTGGCCATACTGACCTCCTCCTGAATGTCCTTCTGGTGCCAGTATAGCACAAATGTTCTACCCTGTCAAGCGCGTTTCCGCGTTTCTGAGGGGCCGATCCGTTCCATTGGGCTCACTTGGAGGTACTCACGGTCGAGATGCTCACGTCGTCCAGGAGGAAGTTGCTGTTCAGGCTGTAGTCGGTCTCGACGACGAAGCTGAGGTCCAGGCTCTGGCCGCGATAGCCGGTGACGTCGAGTTGCTGTAGGGTCCATCCGGCTGTGTTTTCTTCGGCGCATAGGGCGTATGTCTTGAGCGTGCTGGATCCGATGCGGACGTAGGCGTAGTCGTAGTTGCAGAGATCCTCCGAATCAGCCCAATACCAGTAGTTGAGCGTCGAGGCGTTGGCGGGGAAGCTCACCTGTTGAGAGAGGGCCGACGTCTCGTCGTCGTCGCCGCCCAGCCAGGCGGCCCAGCTCCCATCGTGGGGGGACTGGGGCAGGTTCGATGCGTGGTAGATCAGCGCCCACCCATTGCTGGAGTACTCGTCCCAGGAACCATCGCTGCCGCTCTCGAAACCGCTGTTGAGAATATCGTCGGTTGGAGTTGGAGGCGGGCTAGACTGTGTGCTGCGCGCCACCAGCGGCAGGTAGACCCAATCTGTAGGGTGGAAGGGGCTGGAAACGACGACGTAGGTCGCCGCGTAGCCTACGTTGGACGTGCCGTAGCGGATGCGCATGTAGCCGTTCTCGCCCCAGGCGGGGCCCCACGAGTTGCGCAAGATCCACGCTTGTGCGGAGTCGTCCCATCCCACGAGGATGACGGCGTGGTTTGCAGCGCCGTCACAGACCTCGTTCGTCTGGAAGACTCCGCCATCGTAGTTGCGGAACGCGGTGCCCACACACATCGCGACCGCCACGGGCCCGTGGGTGTGGATGGCCTGTTTGATGGCCTCTACGGAAGGAACACCATAACCGCTTCCCACGTGCTGCCAGGAAGTGATGCGATACGGGTGGCTGTATGGCCCTCCGCAGGGGACGTCCAGCGCCCGGTAAGGAGCGCTTGACTCGAGCACGGCCCCGGCCTGGGACTCGCTGGGTGGCAACTTGTCCTCGTGGTAATCGTGCGCCCACCAACCGCCATTGCAGCCCCAATTCTCTGTGTTGCAGGAGACCAGGTACTGCTCCGAAAGGTCTGTCGTCAGTTCCTGCTGCAGTTGCAGGGCCGATTCCAGGACGCCCACCGTGGCGAAGGCCCAGCAACTCCCGCACTCTCCCTGGTCCTTGACGGGGGTGCAACCGTTCTGATCGCACCAGTCGAATGTGCTCGGCAATGTCTGGCCGGAGGATGCGAACTCGGCCAATGCAGCCGGGTCGCCCCCGTTTCCCTCGCCGTGGTACGCGAGAGCGGCGGGCGCGGTCACGGGCGCGGGCAGGCTGAGCGCTGCGCAGACCTCCGCCAGATCCAGCCCTCCCGGCTCGACAGAGATCGCAATCTGGGGCGAACGATCGGCTTCCCACGGGCGCCGGTGGAGCAGCCGCAGGCTGACCTGGCCGGACCCGGCCGCCTTGAATCGGATAACGTGCCGGGCTGGGGTGCCCAGCCCCGCGCGGAGTTGCCGTGTTTCCGTATCGTCCACGTGAATCAGCGTGGCCCCGGACAGGGATGCCACCTGCCACGAGTATCCCGTTGCAGGGTTTCCCAGCAGCGCGATCTCCGGTGCCTGCCCCTCTTGCACTGTGCCGTGCACGTCCAAGGCGACCGGCCCCGCGAGTTCCTGTGCGATGAACCTGGCGTCGAGCGCTATCTGCACGATTTCGCGCGCATCCTCTCCCGCCATATCCAGCGTGTAGTGGGCGATCCCTTCCTTGCCTGTCCCGTCCGAAGGTAGCTGCCGTGCCTGTTCCCAGCTATGACGCACCCCGGCCCTGTCCAGGATTGCCGCGATCTCCTGCTTCACCTGCGCGTGTGCTGGCCCGCCCGCCCCCGAGGAATGAGACGATGGCGAGCTGAGGGCGAGTCGTCCCTCGCCTGCCCACGTTCCATCCGGGCGGAGCGCGATGGAGATCTCGAAGGCAGGCTGCCCGTCGCCGGGTTGGGCGGACGGTGTGGGTGGCGGTGCCGGCTCCGCAGCGTACGTCAGATGCGTGCTGGAGACCAGCAACGTCAGGGCGAGGATCCAGCCGTGTAGGCGGTTCTTGTGCATATTCACATCCTTGGTCTAGCTGTCTGATGAGGTTCCCCGTGTCAGGTGTGTGTCAATCCGTATGTGTCCTAGCATAGGATACCTCAAAGAGCGGGGACTTTCAATAGGAATTATGGGCTATTGGGCCCGCCACTGCCACGATTCGAGGTTCAGTAATCGCGCGAGAGCAGGTGGCGGTTGCCGATGCGCACAGTGCGCAGCCCGGCCGAGCGGGCCGCGGTCTCGGCTTCCTCGGCGTGGCGCATGGACGTGCACGGCAGGTCGGGGAACATGAAATGGGGCGCGAACCCGAGCAGCGTATATGGAATGTTGGGGTCGAGGTCGGCGATGAAGCGGGCGATATGGCCGACCTCTTCAGCGTCCACGTAGCCGGGCACCAGCAGCGTGCTGGCGACGATGGGGGGTGGGGCGGTGCGTTCGCCGCTCCGGCCTGCTGCCCTGGCGAAGTTCTCTAGCGTCCACCGGTTGCTGGCCCCGGTGAGCGCGCGGTGCAGGTTGTCGTCGTAGGCCTTGAGGTCGAATTTGACACACCCTCCGGTGGCCAGTGAGAGGTCGAGCGCCCGGTCCATCAGGCGGGGGTGCGCGCTGCCGTTCGTCTCCCAGCATACGACGACCCCGCGCCTGGCCAGGATACGGCTGGCGGCCAGCGCGTGTGCCATCTGTGCTGCCGGATCGCCACCGAAGTAGCACACGCAGTAGGTGCGTGGGTTGGCGGCGTCGGCTAGCTCGGAGGCGGTCAGCGTCGCTGCGCGGGTCGGGTCGGTCTCGCGGAAGTGCCAGTTCTGGCAGAACAGGCAGTCCTCGGTGCACGCGGCGTAGAAGACGGCCAGGTTGTGTTTCCCCCGCTGGCTGTGGCCGGCGCAATAGGGGTCAGCGACGCAGTTGGTCGGTAGCGAGTCGCGGTACCAGTGGAGTAGACCCCGGCCGGGGGTGCCAGCCAGATGGCGTAGTTTGCCTGGCTGGTCGGCGGGCACCTCCCGTAGCCCGCAGTATCCGCGCTCGCCCTGGCCGATGACGCACTGCTGCACGCATAACCCGCAGCGGCGTGAGCCTCTCGGCGAACCCCCCGTTTGAGCGGGAGGCCTCTCAGGCAGGCCGAAGAGGCGGCGGGCGGCGACGTGAGCTTCCTCGGCGATCGCGAGGGCCTCCTGGGGCCGGGCGCGGATGCAATCGAGACACACACCCAGGTGGGCCGCGATGAGACGTGAACGAGCCCCGCACAGGGCACAGACCTGACCGGGCAGCGGTTCAGCCGCCGGTGGACGCCACATGGTGCCACACCTGTTCCACGAAATCCCGGGCGCGGAGGAAGACGGCGGGATCCTTGACTTGGGCGGGCTCCAGGATGAGCGGACCTCGATACCCCACGTCTTTCAGGGCGCGCAGGATAGCGGGCCAGTCCAGGGTGCCGTCACCGGGAGGCAGGTGGCGCGGCCCGCTCGGGGCGTAATCGGCCAAGTGTACGGTCGTCAGGCGGCTGTCCATCACGTGGACGAGGGCGGCGGGATCGGTTTGGCTCTCGGCTGCCTGGAACGAGTCGAACGTGAACCCGACGGGAAGGCCCGCCTGCCGGATGGCCGTGACCTGCTCGGGTGTGCGTAGATAGCACCAACTGACGTTCTCGATGCACAGGGTGATGCCCGCGGCCTGGGCCTGCTCGCCAGCCCACGCGGCGCTTTCGAAGAAGGCATTCACCAGAAAGGGACTGTTCAGCCCGTAGCGCAGACCGTGCCAGGTGAACGCGCGGGCATCCAGCCTGGCCGCGGTTTCCAGCAGCCGCTGGAAACGGTCTCGGGTCTCCCTGACCATGCGGGGATATGACGACCACAGGTCGAAGTACGAGGCGAACAGGTGGATGGAATGTACGCGCAGCCCCAAGTCGCGCCGCCGGCGGTCGATCTCTGCTCCGAAGGCCAGGGTGTACTCCTCTTCGGCTTGCAGGAAGACCTCGACGACGCGGAAACCAAGCTGCGCGGCAATCGCCAGCGCGTCCTCGGTCAGGTGTGCCGGGTAGAGCGCGGCGGTGGACAGGCCGACTGTCATGGGGGTTTCGGTCATCACCGCGCATTGTAACACCGGGCGGTGGAATGGTCAACAGCACGCGCGAAGCACCGGCCTTTGACTGTTGTGCCAGGCTCCGGTATACTGTGTGCGTACGACTATACCAAGGGGAGGTCCGGGGACATGGCCAAGGTCAAGAAGAAGCCAGGGACGGTGCTCTATCCAGTACCGGTGGTGATGGTGACCTGTGGCACTGGCGATCGTGCCAATATCGTCACGTTGGCATGGGCAGGCACGCTTTGCTCGGTGCCGCCGATGGTTGGCATCGGTGTGCGGTCGAGCCGGCACTCATACGGACTCATCGAGGAGGGTGGCGAGTTCGTGGTGAATCTGCCTAGCGCAGACCAACTCAAGTGGGTGGACTACTGCGGTATGGTGTCGGGGCGCGACGTGGACAAGTGGGCGGCGTGTGGCTTCACACCGGCCCCGGCTGTCCAGGTGCAGGTGCCGCTCATTGCCGAGTGTCCGGTCAACATTGAGTGTCGCCTTCGGCAGGTGGTCCCGTTGGGCGCTCACGACCTATTCGTCGGCGAAGTGGTGGCCGTGCAAATGGACGAGTCCGTTCTAGACGAGCGGGGGCGTCTGGACTGCAACAAGGCCAATGCTGTCGCCTTTCTTGGAGGCGAATATCGCCGGGTGGGAGAGCGATTGGGCACGTTTGGCTACTCTATGACAGATTGACACGCCGGCGCGTCGGGCTCGGTGGTGAGTATGCCCGTGCGCGGGTGTCCTCGCCGTGCCTATCTGTGGAGCGTGGATGCCCTCGGTCGTCCGCTGATCCCCGGTCGACGCGTCATCCGGAGCGGGATATGATTGGCACGATCAGCGTGTACAGCGGCAAGACGATCGCGCCGAATGCAGGCTCGTACCAATCCAGCAGCGCGAATGGCCCGCCCAGCGCGAACAACCAGACCGGTACGGAGAGTGTGGACACGAAGAGCTGTGATGCGCGCCTGACGCCCATCACGCGCCATAGCCACAGCGGCGTGATGACCGTCAGTGTCGCCAGCGTGATCCATAGAAGTGTCCGCAGCGTCTGCCGCTCAACCCACACGTTGGGGCTGTAGCTGGTGCGTAGCACGCCGTCGATGGCGATGTATGCCATGACGATCTCGGATGGGATGTGTTTCAGTACGCGCGACATGTAATCGTCTGCTCTGTTGATGGTGCGTGTCATTGTCTTCTGCTCCCGATAGGATCGCGTTGCTGTCAGTCGTGCGCGTCGTCTTCGCGCTGCTCGAATGCCTGCTCCCGAACTGCGTCGTCAACTTGATAGCGGATGTCAGCGTAGACCACGCCGCGCCCGGCGCGCTCTTGCTGTTCTACCAGCCATTGCTCCAGGCCCACTGCCTGCAGTCGCCGGTTGTCGCTGATGAGCGTGGGATAGATCGCGTTCAGCGCTTGTATGCGCGGGCACGGGAAATCCGGGCACTCGCTGCATAGTTCCAGGCCTCGCTCTTGGGCGCACGCGCGGATGGGGCACTGGGGATACCCGCCCCCGGCACGGCAGCCGGGGCAGCCGCCGTCGGCGTGCAGGCCTTCCAGGAAGCGCCAGAAGCCGCTGAAGCCAGGTACATCCGTTCCCCAGAAGGGCCAGCCCTCCTCGGTCATCGCTTGCTGCAGCGCCTTCGCTTGCGCTGGGATGCGCGAGCGCTCGGCGCACAGGTCGCAGTGCAGGCCGCAGAAGGTCACGAATTCCAGTTGATCTTTCACGTCACCCTCCAGGGATACGCCTGAGCATGCGCGTCGCCCGCAGGGTGACCCACTTGCTGGGTCGCCCTTTCTCCTCGACGTCGGCCCACATCTTGCCGTTGTAGCTGTATTCCAACTTCCAGCGCCCGTGCTCGTCCTGCTTGGAAAGCACCAGTTGGACTGCTTCGTCCAGGCGCGGGTCGCCGCCGTATCCGGCCTCGGTCAGTGCCTCCAGATTCAGTAGCACGTCGGTCACGTACCCCAGTGGGTACCCGAACTTGAACCAACTGGAGCTGATGCGTTCCTTGTACGGATAATCGGCCCGGGCCACGTCGTAGCTGAGCAGGAAGCCGGCACCGGCCTCAATGGCCGCGTCGATGGCTGGCGTGCGGTGCTCCGCAGGCACGCGGTTGAGCGCCCACAGGACCCGCACCGCGCCCCATCCGCAAGGCAGGTCGTAGTTGGCCGAGCAGAAGAACCCGGGGGCCTGGACGCCCGAACGGCGATACCAATCGTATCCCTCGCCGGTGATCGACCGAGCCAGCGCGTCAACCGCGCGACCAACCCGCTCGTCTGCCCCATATCCGAGGTCGAGCAGCGCCCGCACCAGGTTGCCCCACAGGCAGTGGATGGTCCCACTGGGGCGACCGTTGGAGGCCAGGGCGCCGCTCTTGGCCTGGGACTGATCGAGTAAGTATTCGACGGCCCGGCGCACGCGCTCATCGCGCCCGTCGGCTCCCAGTTGGGCGAGGAAGAGCACCTGCCAGACCGTACCACGATACTTGGGCGAGTAGATCGGCTTGGGCTTCACCCAGTAGCCGTCGGGGTACTGGGCATCCAGAATGGCCGCCACGGGCCCCGTGCGCATCACGTCCGCCTGCGCGGCGACGACCTCTGGGTCATCGGTAGTCCGCCCGAGCAGGTCGCGCAGGGCGAAGTAACGCACGCCAGGGTTGGCCGGGTCTGGCTCCAGCAGCCAGGGAAGTGGATCAGCGTTCAGGTGATCGGCCACGGCTGTCCCTATGCCTTAGGCTTGCGCGGCTGCGCTTTCTTCCACCGAGGCGGCGTAGTCCAGCGCGGAAGCGGCAAGAGTTGCCAGGATCGCCAGCACACTGGCGTCGTTCTTGGAGAAATCCCCGCCAGAACGCTTGTTCAGCACCTCGATCACGCCCAGCACCCTGCCGCGCGCAGCCAATGGCACCGCCACCAGCGAGCGGGTGACGAAGTGGAGCCGCTTGTCCAGGTCGGGCAGGAAACGGGGGTCAGCACGGGCGTTGTTGACGATGACGGGCTGGACGTGCTCGGCCACCCAGCCCGCGATACCCTGCCGCCGGTCGAAACGGAGTCCGGGCAGTGTTTCGCGCACGGCACCGTGCACGAGGACGAACACCAGTTCGTCTGTCTCCTCGTCCAGCAGCATCAGCGAACCGTCCGTGGCGTCCAACAGGTGGAGGGCAGATTCAAGCGTCTCGTCCAGCAGGGACAGAATATCCTTTTCGGGCGTGAAGCCCTGCACGGTCTGCTGGACCCGTTGGAGCGACGTGACGTACCGCCGCAGGGCCTGGATTTCCCGGGTCAGGCGGCGGTTCTCCTCCGTCAGGCGTGCGTTCTCCTGTTGGAGGAAGCGCATAGGACGGGTTTCTCCAGTTACAGTTGACATAGGCTCCTCCTGTTTCTGAAAACCTGGAGCGTGATCCCGTGGGCGTATACCTGTAGATGTGCCTCTGTGGGCACTAATGTACTCCACTTCGGCGCAATTGTCAAAATCCCGAAAAGTGGGTATAATGGTGTAACGTTGACACCAACAGGAGGAGTTGTCATGCCACTGGAAGACTACCCGCGCCCGTCGGTCACGACCGATATCATCATCTTCACGCTGCGCAATGGCGATCTGCAAGTGCTCCTGATCCGGCGAAAGATCCCCCCTTTTCAGGGGATGTGGGCCATCCCTGGGGGTTTCGTGAACATAGATGAATCGCTGGAGGATGCCGCGCTGCGGGAACTGGAGGAGGAGACCGGTGTCCGTGATGTCTACCTGGAACAGCTCTACACCTTCGGCCATCCAGATCGCGACCCCCGTGGACGCGTCATCACGGTGGCCTACTTCGCCCTGATCCCCGCCCCCGCCATCGGCCCCCGCGCTGGCGACGACGCCGCCGAGGCCCGTTGGTGGCCTATGTATGACCTGCCGCCTCTGGCCTTTGACCATTCGGACATCCTGGCGTACGCGCTTCAACGGCTGCGCTACAAGCTGGAATACACGGCCGTGGGCTTCGAGCTTCTGCCGGAGTCCTTCACGCTCAGCGAGTTGCAGGCTGCCTACGAAGTGATCTTGGGCGAGGAACTGGACAAGCGCAACTTCCGCCGGAAGATACTCAGTGCTGACGTCATCGAGGAGACCGGGGTGTACCGCACCGGGGAGGGCCGTCCGGCCAAGCTCTACCATTTCCGCGACGACGCCGTGGCGGAGGTGAAAGCCCGCCGATTGTTCCCTTGACAAATCTGGACTAGGGGTGTATACTTCGTGTGGGTTTTACACTAGTCCTTCCTCTTCTTTTTTACTGGCATTTCGTGTATAAATAACACCAAGTAAGGAGGAGCCTATGAATGCCGGGAGTAGGGCGTTTCTAGATTGGCTGGCCCGGTGGGAAGCGGACCTGCCATCTGTGAACCTGGAGACGGTTGCATCGAACCCCGCCCACGTGGTGTTGATATCGGAGGACTTAACAATAGGCTTCTGCTACCAGGGGCCACTTGCCAGTCCTCGCGTGGCCGGTATCGTCCCTGCCGCCATCCGCCTGTTCCGGCGCGCTCACGATTTGGGGGTCCGGCATTTCCTGCTGGCGCAGGATACGCACGATCCAGACGCCATCGAATTCTCTGCCTTTGGGCCCCACGCTGTAGCCGGGACGGTGCAGAGCGAGACCATTGACGAATTGAAGGCCTTGCCCTTTTCCGATCTCTTCATGGTTGTCCCCAAGAACTCGATCAGTTCCAGTATTGGTACCGGGCTCAGGCCCTGGCTAGAGCGCCATCCCGAGGTCACGACATACGTCATCCTTGGCGATTGTACCGACCTGTGCGTATATCATGTGGCGATGTACCTGCGGATGCGCGCCAACGTCCTGGGCCTGCGGGACGCTCGCGTCGTCGTGCCAGCCGACTGTGTCCAGACCTACGATATCCCGCTGGAGACTGCGGCGGAATTGGGCATCATGCCGCACGACGGTGATCTCTTGCATAGCGTCTTCCTGTACAGCATGGCGCTCAATGGCGTTGAGGTTGTGGCTTCCCTCTCATAGGCTCAGCCGCGAGTATGGAGCTACAAGTTTCGTTCCTGATCTGGAACCCCGATAGGTCGGGGCGCCCAGCTAACTCGATATGACAAGGAGCTACGGATGACTCTACCTGACGGGATCGCTGACCAAATCGCCGCTTGGCTCCGTGAGCGGCTGTCCGCCGCTGGCGCCGCTGGCTTCGTATTTGGCCTCAGTGGCGGGGTAGACTCTGCGGCGACCGCCGCGCTGGCGACGCGTGCGGTTGGCCCTGAGCACACGCTGGCCGCCCTGATGCCCAGCCACTCGCAGCCTCAGGACGCAACGCTGGGCCAGCTTGTGGCCGATACGTTCTCCATTCTCACCGTCACGGTGGATCTGAGCGGGCCGTATGACGCGCTGATGGCTGCGCTGCCGGCCTATGACCACACCCTCGCCGCTGCCAACGTCAAGCCGCGCCTGCGGATGACCGTCCTGTACTACCTGGCTCAATCTCACAACTGCCTGGTCTTGGGCTCAGGCAACCGGACGGAGATCGCGGTTGGTTACTTCACCAAGTATGGGGATGGGGGGGCGGACCTGCTGCCGCTGGGAGGGCTGTACAAGACCGAGGTTTGGGAACTGGCCCGTGAACTGGGTGTGCCGCGCGAGGTCGTCGAGCGGCCGCCCACCGCAGGGCTCTGGCCCGGCCAGACGGACGAGGGAGAGATGGGCATCACCTATCGGGAATTGGATCGGGTGCTCGTGGCTATCGATTGCGGTGACGCGTCCGGCGTCGAACCTGCTGCGCTGGATAAGGTCCAGGGGATGATCGCTCGCTCGGCGCACAAGCGCCTCATGCCGCCGATCTGCCCGTTGGACGAGGAGTAGACGGATGAGTACACCAGACCTTGCGGTTATCCTTGAGGCGGCCAGGCCGCTCATCGCGTTGGCTATCGCCGAGGACATCGGGCCGGGCGACGCGACCTCCGAGGCGGTGTTGCCGGCCGATTTGACGCTCCACGGGCGTATCCTGGCCAAGGCTTCGGGCGTCATCGCCGGCCTGCCTGTGGCCGCGGAGATCTTCTCCAGCGTCACTCCGGCATCGTCCTTTATCCCCCACGTCCAGGACGGGGAGCGTGTTTCCCCTGGCGACCTGGTCGCCGAGGTCATTGGACCAGGGCGGGGGGTCCTGGCCGCGGAGCGGATGGCGCTCAATTTCCTGCAGCACCTATCCGGCATCGCCACCCTCACCCGGTCCTTCGTGGACGCGGTTGCCGGAACAGGGGCGACTATTCTGGACACGCGCAAGACCCGTCCGGGATATCGCGTGCTTGACAAGTATGCTGTGCGGATGGGCGGTGGACACAACCACCGCATGAGCCTGAGCGATATGCTGCTGGTCAAGGACAACCACATCGAGTCCGCCGGCTCCGTCACCGCCGCTGTCGAGCGCGCCCGTTCCGTTCATCCTGAGCTGCCCGTCGAGGTCGAGGTCAAGGACGTGCCCGAGTTGCGCGAGGCACTGGTGCTTGACGTGGATCGCATCATGCTGGACAACATGGATCTCGACGAGATGCGTGCCGCGGTACAGTTGACCGATGGACGGGTGGCGTTGGAGGCCTCCGGCGGCGTCACGCTGGAGCGCGTGGCCGCCGTGGCGGCTACGGGCGTGGACTACATCTCCGTCGGCGCCTTGACCCATTCTGCCGCGGCACTGGATCTGAGCATGCTAGTCTCGAATCCGGAGGATCTGACGGGTTCGCCGGAATCTATCGGGTCTGCGGCGAGCGAGGACCGCGTACGCGAGGCCAAGGCCGCCCTTGGTGAATCTGTGGTGATCCTGGGCCATCACTATCAACGGGATGACGTCATTCAGTTCGCTGACTTTCGTGGCGACTCGCTCAAGTTGTCCCGAGACGCGGCGAACTGCCGTCAGGCACGCGCCATCGTTTTCTGTGGCGTGCATTTCATGGCCGAGACAGCCGCCATCCTGGCCCAGCCCGACCAGACGGTGCTGCTGCCCGATCGCGAGGCTGGCTGCTACCTGGCGGAGATGGCCGACCGGGCGGACGTGGAGCGGGCCTGGGCACAGCTCGGCGAGGTGATGGACGTCGAGCGCGAGGTGATGCCGGTGACCTACGTCAACTCGGCCGCGGATCTGAAGGCCTTCTGCGGGCAGCACGGCGGGTCGGTGTGCACCTCTTCGAACGCGCAGGCGATCCTGGCGTGGGCGCTTGAGCAGCGGCCGCGCGTTCTCTTCTTCCCGGACCAGCATCTGGGCCGGAACACGGCCAAGCGCGCTGGCATTCCGCTGCAGGAGATGCTGCTTTGGGATCCGCGTCAGCGCTTCGGTGGACACGACGAGGACGCCCTCCGGCGGGCCAGGGTTTACCTCTGGCAGGGCTGGTGCGACGTCCACCAGCGTTTTCTCCCTGCGCACGTGGCTGCCTGGCGCGCCCGTGTGCCGGGCATCCGGGTTATCGTCCATCCGGAGTGCAAGATGGAGGTCGTTGACCTGGCCGACGAGGCGGGGTCTACCGCCTACATCGTCCGCCGCGTGGAGGAATCTCCCCCCGGCACCCAGTGGGCCATCGGCACGGAGTTCAACCTGGTCAACCGGCTCAAGCACGGGCACCCGGAGCAATTGATCGTTTCCCTCTCCCCCGAGCCGAGTTATTGCCGGACGATGAACCTGATCACGCCGGACAAGCTCGCTCGCGTGCTGGAAGGGCTGCAAAGAGGGGAGACGGTCAACCTGGTCACCGTGCCCCCCGACGTCGCTCGGCTCGCGCGGGTGGCGCTGGAGCGCATGTTGGAGGTGAGCCCGTGAATTCCGGTCGAAGACCCTGCGCTGAGACAAGCCCGGTTCAGACGGACGTCCTCGTGATTGGCTGCGGCGTGGCCGGCGCGTCGGCTGCCCTCCGGCTGGCTCAGGATCGCCAGCGGCAGGTCACGCTGGTCACCCGTGCGGTGGACGCGGAGGAGAGCAACACCCGCTACGCTCAGGGGGGCATCGTCACGCTGGGTGAGGGGGACAGCACGGATCTGATCGTCCAAGACATCCTGGCGGCCGGCGGCAGCCTCAGTCTGCCGCCGGCCGCCCGCATCATCGCGGAGGAGGGGCCGCGCCTGGTGCAGCAGGTGCTCGTAGAGACCGCCGGTGTTTCCTTCGATCGCAATCCTGATGGTAGCCCGGCGTTCGGGCGGGAGGGGGCCCACACGTGCCCGCGCATCCTTCACGTGGGCGACGCCACCGGACGCGCGATCATAGAGGCGCTCATCGCTACCTTGCGCCAGCGACCCAACGTCAGCATTGTCACCTCGGCCAACGCCGTGGACCTGATCACGTTTCCCCACCACGCTGAAGACCCGCTGACGGTCTATGAGCCCATCACCTGTCACGGGGCCTACGTCTTTGAGCGAGGCCGGCGCATCGTCCGCCGCTATCTGGCCGGGGCGACTGTCCTCGCCACCGGAGGGCTGGGCCGCATCTACCGCTACACGACCAATCCCGAGGGCGCTCGCGGCGACGGATTGGCCATGGCCTACCGTGCGGGTGCGCACGTCATCAATGCCGAGTACGTTCAGTTTCACCCCACGACGCTGGCCGTCCTGGGCAGTGAGGGTTTCCTCATTTCCGAGGCGGTTCGCGGTGAGGGGGGACGGCTGCTCACCCCCGATGGCCGGTCCTTCATGGCTGACTACGCGCCCAAGTGGGGCGACCTCGCCCCGCGCGACGTCGTGGCGCGCGCTATCCACCGGGAGATGGTGGAGCACGACTATCTCCACGTCCTTCTGGACATCGCTTCGGCCATGCCCGCCGAACGCATTCGGGAGCGCTTCCCCACCATCTACGCACGCTGTCTGGAGATAGGCTTGGACATCACGCGCCAGCCCATCCCGGTCGTGCCGGCGGCTCATTACTTCTGTGGCGGCGTGTGGACCGATGAGTGGGGACGGACGACCATTGACAACCTGTATGCGGTGGGGGAGGTGGCCTGCACCGGTGTGCACGGCGCGAACCGGCTTGCCAGCACGTCGCTTCTGGAGGGCCTCGTCTGGGGCAACCGGGCCGCGCGCCACATCGCGGCCCGCGAATCGTCACTCATTGTGGACTCTCAGCAGGTGCCATGCTGGGTGGAGGAGGGCTTGGAGGAGGATGCCGACCCGGCCCTCATCTGGCGCGACATGCGCACCCTCCAGCACACCATGTGGCACTACGTCGGCCTCATACGTTCGACCAAGCGACTGGCGCGCGCATTGAGGGACTTGAGGCACCTGGAGCAAGATATAGATGGCTTCTACCGCAGCACCAAGTTGAACGATGCCCTGATCGGGCTGCGCCACGGGGTGCAAGCGGCCCTCATCGTCGCCGAGGCCGCGCATCACAACCGCGTCAGCCGGGGCTGCCACTACCGCGTCAATGCCAGGGCGAAGTCACCTGAAGGGGCTACTGGCAAGCCGGTATATTGGTGAACTGGTATGCTGGTAAACTGGTAAACTGGTATATTGGTAGATTGGTAGATTGGTAGACTGTTGTGTGAGCAAACTGGTCGGGACCATCTACCAACGTACCGGTCTCCCAATCTACCAATCTACCAACTCACTAACCTAGCAACCTACCATGAGTGAGAGTCGCCGCCTCCTCAAACTGAGCAAATTCCTGGCCCTCATCCTGCGCCATCAGCCGGAGCGCTTCGCGCTGGAACTGGACGACGAAGGCTGGGTTTCGCTCCCGGAGGTGATGGAGATCCTGCGCGGGTTGCCCAACTTCCGCTGGGCCACGCGGGCCGACGTGATGGCGGTCGTCGAGGAGGGGACGGGCGATGCCAAACGCCGCTTCGAGGTACGGGAAGGCCGCATCCGCGCCCGCTACGGCCACTCGCTGTCCCGCCCTATCCATTATGCGCCCTGCACCCCGCCATCGCTCCTCTACCACGGCACAGCGCCCGGCACGCTTGACGATATCCGTCGCGAGGGTCTCCGGCCCATGCAGCGCCAGTACGTTCACCTCTCGCCGGACCGCGACACGGCGGTGCGCGTCGGCGTGCGCCACGATAGCCAGCCCGCCGTGCTCACCGTCCGCGCGGCCGAGGCTCACGCGGCGGGCATCACGTTCTACCGGGTGGACGAAGCGGTCTACCTGGCGAAGCAAGTCCCTGCGGAGTACATCGCATTCCCGCCCGATGGATCTTAAGGGAGGCAAAGACTGACATGAAGCGATCCGATCAGGCCACAGCCGAGGGCATCCTGTTTACCGATGAGTACCAGCTCACGATGGCCCAGCTCTACTACAAGATGGGCCTGCACGAGCGCTATGCCCAATTCGATTACTTCTTCCGCAGCTACCCCGATTACGGCTCTCACCAAGCCGGGTATTGCGTCAACGCGGGCCTGGAGTGGCTGCTGGACTGGATGCAGGAGGCCCACGTTCGGGACCAGGATGTCGCGTACCTGCGCGGCCAGACCGGCCGGACAGGCAAGCGCATATTCGACGACGATTTCCTCACCTGGCTGCGCGCGAATGGCACATTCGATGGCGTCACGTTGCGCGCTGTCCCCGAGGGTCGCGTGGTGCATCCCAACGTCCCGCTTGCGGTCGTCCAGGGCCCGCTGGCGGTGGTGCAGATCCTCGAGACGTCGCTCCTCAGTCACCTGAACTACCAGACCCTCATCGCCACCAAAGCCGCGCGCATCCACCAAAGCGGGCGCGGGCGGTTGTTGCTGGAGTTTGGGCTGCGGCGAGCGCAGGAGCGGGGAGCCAACGCCGGTGCCAGGGCGGCGCTCATCGGCGGGGCCGATTTCACCTCCAACGTTGGCATCTCCCACGTGTTGGGATACCCGCCGAAAGGCACCCACGCCCACAGCATGGTCCAGGCGTTCATGGCGCTGGGCGCGGGCGAGCTCGCCGCGTTCCGTGCGTATGCCGACATCTATCCGGATGACTGCCTGTTGCTGGTGGACACGATTGACACGCTGGAGAGCGGCGTCCCCAACGCCATCCGGGTGTTTGAGGAGCTGCGGCGCGCGGGACACGAGCCGGTGGGCATCCGCCTGGACTCCGGTGACCTGGCCCATCTCAGTGTTCTGGCGGCCAAGATGCTGAACGACGCAGGCTTCCCCGACACGTCCATTGTCCTGTCCAACCAGTTGGACGAGCTTGTCATCTGGCAGATCATCACCCAGATCGAGGAGGAGGCCCCGCGCTACGGCGTGGACGCCGACCACCTCATCAACCGGCTCGTGTATGGGGTGGGCACGCGCCTGATTACCTCAAAGGGTGCGCCGGCCCTCGATGGTGTGTACAAGCTGGTGGCTCTGCGGGAGGGGGATGAGTGGGTGCCCGCGATCAAGCTCTCTGAGGTGCCGGAGAAGACCATCAACCCGGGGCACAAACACGTCTGGCGCGTGTACGACCGGCGGGGCAAGGCCACGGCGGACCTGCTCAGCCTCGACGACGAGGAGCCGCGGGAGATGGACGCGATTCTCCTCCACCATCCCACGGAGCACCACACGTACCGCACGCTCGGACGGGATGATGTCTCAGAGATCGAGCCGCTTCTGGTGGATGTGCTGAGGGCTGGCGAGCTGGTCTATCAGCTTCCGACCATCGAGGAGATGCGCGAGCGCCGCGTCGCCGATATCGCGCGGCTGGATCCCGGTGTCAGGCGGCTGGTGAACCCGCACATCTACCACGTCTCTCTCTCCGAGCGACTGTGGGACCTCAAGCAGGAACTGGTCCGCTCGATGAGAGACGAGAGCCCCGCCCTCTGAGTCTACGGGAGGGACCTACCGCACCAGGTGGCAGGCGACCAAATGGTGCGAATTGCCCGCCGCCGGTTTGAGGGGTGGTTCTTCCTGGGCGCATATCCCCTCCGCGATGGGGCAGCGCGGGTGGAAGCGACAGCCCGATGGCGGATTGAGCGGGCTGGGCACGTCTCCCTCCAATATGATGCGCTCCCGCTTGAGATCGGGGTTGGGGATTGGGATGGCCGACATCAGCGCTTTGGTATAGGGATGGAGGGGGTTGCGGTATAACTCGTCGCGGTCGGTCTGTTCGACCATCTTCCCCAGGTACATCACCGCGACCCGGTCGCTGATGTGCTCCACCACGCTCATGTTGTGGGCGATGAACAGGTAGGTCAGATTGAACTCGCGCTGGAGCTGGCGCAACAGGTTCAACACCTGAGATTGGATGGACACGTCCAGCGCCGACACGGGCTCGTCACAGACGATGAACTTGGGGCGCAGGATCAACGCCCGGGCGATGCCGATCCGCTGTCGCTGCCCGCCCGAGAACTCGTGCGGATAGCGCCGGGAGTGGTACTCGGAAAGCCCCACCGTGCTCATGATCTCCAGCACGCGCTGGCGGCGTTCCTCTCTGTCTTTCACCCCGTGGACGTACAATGCCTCTCCGATGATGTC
The DNA here is from genome assembly GCA_964649415.1 of uncultured Anaerolineales bacterium. Lineage (GTDB taxonomy): Bacteria > Chloroflexota > Anaerolineae > B4-G1 > B4-G1 > CAZYSK01. The sequence goes on along the minus strand of CAZYSK010000015.1, from coordinate 5,807 downwards.
GCCGATCTGTGCCCGAGGATCGAGTGAGGAGTAGGGATCCTGGAAGATGATCTGCATCTCTCGCCGCTTGGCTTTGAGTTCGTTCGCTCCCATGGCCGTCACGTCCTGCCCTTCGAACCGCACCCGACCCCTGGTTGGCTCGATCAGCCGCAGGATGCTGCGTCCGATCGTCGTCTTGCCACAGCCGGACTCGCCGACCAGGCCCAACGTCTCACCGCGACGTATGGCGAAGCTGACGTCGTCTACTGCCTTGACCCAGCCTTGGACGCGCTGCAGGACGCCCCCGTGTACAGGGAAGTATTTGACTAGATTTTGGACCTCGATGAGGTGCTCGGAGTTGTTGCCTCTTTCTTCCACAGCCTTTTCCTCTTCCTATGGATCCTACGGCGGGTACAACCAGCACCGGACTTTGTGACCGGGTGCTACGGATATGAGCTCGGGTTTCTTCTCGCTACAGATACTGAGGCCCTTCTCCACACGGGTGCGGCACCGGGGGGCGAAGCGGCACCCCGGCGGCAGGTTGATCAGGCTGGGCACGGTGCCGGGAATCACGTCCAGTTCGTCGGTGACGTGCCCGAGCACGGGGATCGAAGCGAGCAATCCCCGGGTGTACGGATGCATGGGCTGGTTGAACAGCGTGCGCACGTCGGCCTCCTCCACGATCTGGCCGGCGTACATCACCGCTATGCGCGTCGCCATCTCGGCCACCACACCCAGGTCGTGGGTGATCAGGATGATGGCTGTGCCCGTCTGGGCCTGCAGGTTGCGCATCAGGTCAAGAATCTGTGCCTGGATGGTCACGTCCAGCGCCGTGGTCGGCTCATCCGCGATGAGGAGCTCAGGGCTGCACGCCAGCGCCATGGCGATCATCACGCGTTGGGCCATCCCCCCCGAGAGCTCGTGGGGGTAGGAGTCCACCCGTTTCTCAGGGTCGGGGATGCCGACTGTGCGCAGCAACTCGATGGCCCGATCCCGCCCTGCGTAGCGTTTGACCGATTGGTGGATTGCCAGCACCTCAGACAGTTGGTGCCCCGTGTCGAAAACGGGGTTCAGACAACTGGTCGGTTGCTGAAAGATCATCGAGATGCGGCTGCCCCGTATGTGCGTCATCTCGCGGCGCGGCAGTGCAAGCAGGTCCGTGCCGTCGAACCATATCTCGCCTGACTCGATCTTGCCCGGATAGGAGATCAGGCGCATCACGGAGAGGGACGTGACGCTCTTGCCACAGCCTGACTCGCCCACCAGTCCCACGATCTCGCCGCGTTGGACCGAGAAATCCACCCCGTCCACGGCTTTGACCACGCCGTCCTGGGTGTGGAAGTAGGTGCGCAGGTCGTGGATATCCAGCAAGGTGTCACCTGCTGGTTCGCCTTCTCTGATTTCTGGAGCCGTTGTCGTATCCATAGTCATCCGTAGTACTCACACGTAAGTTGCTTATATGATGCCGTCGTCCGCTGTTATGACCTGCCGTCTGGGTGGGACAATCCGCCCGTCATTCGCCTCAGCGGTTAAGCCGGGGGTCGAGTGCGTCGCGCAAACCATCGCCCAGCAGGTTGAAGGCCAGCACGGTCAGCATGATGGCGACGCCGGGGAAGAACACCAGGTGCGGCGCGGTGAAGACCTGGTTCCGCTCCGCGCCCAGCATCGTGCCCCATTCAGGTGTCGGTGGCTGCGCGCCCAGACCCAGGAACGAAAGCGCCGCCGCGTCCAGGATGGCGGTAGCGATGCCCAGTGTGCCCTGCACGATCAGAGGGGTGATGGCGTTGGGCAGGATGCGGTGTACCAGGATGCGTATGGGAGATGCTCCCAACGCCCGATCGGCTGTCACGAAGTCGCGCTCCTTGACCGTGAGCACACTGGCCCGCATCACACGCGCATAGGAAGGTATCGAGACGATGCCGATGGCCAGGAGTGCGTTGACCAGGCCCGGACCCAGCACGGTGACGATCGCAATCGCCAGCAGCAGAGCGGGGAAGGCCAGCAGCACGTCCATCACGCGCATGATCGTGTTGTCCAGCCAGCCCCCCATGTAGCCTCCCAGGGCGCCTAACAGGGAGCCGATCACGATGGCGAAGCCGACCGAAGCGAAGCCGATGTAGAGCGAGTAGCGCGAGCCGTAGATCACCCGGCTGAACAGATCGCGCACGTTGCTGTCTAGCCCCATGAGATGTTGGGGCTGTTCCTCTGGACAGCCCAGCAGGTGGATGCAGGGTGGGGTGCGCCGCTTGATTCGCAGGGCGGCTTCCTCCGGCACGTCGAGCATGGACAGCGTTGGGTCGTGAGTGGCGATCAGCGGGGCGATGATGGCGGTGACGAGCATGCTGCCCAGGATCACCATGCCCACGATTGCGGAGTGCTGGCGAAACAGGTACCGCATGGCGTCGTGCCACAGGCTGCTTCCTCGGCGCGGGCGCTGTTCTGTGACCAGCGTGACTTCGTTGCCCTCAGTACGTTCTTCCATACGCTAATGACCTCGTTCGGTGTGGTTGAGCCCGGTGCTTCAGTCCAGGCGGACGCGCGGGTCCAGGAAAGCATACGACAGATCTACGATCAGGTTGACCACTACGAAGCCCACAGCGATCACCAGTGTGAACACCTGCACCACCACGTAATCGCGGGACGTGATCGAGTCGAACAGCGTCTTGCCCACGCCGGTGAGTGCGAAGATGGTCTCTGTGAGCACCGCGCCTCCTAGCAGCGTGCCCAGTTGCAGCCCGATGACGGTCACCACCGGAAGCATGGCGTTGCGCAGGGCGTGGCGCAGCACGACCGCGTTCTCCCGCAGGCCCTTGGCCCGCGCCGTGCGAACGTAGTCCAGCCCCAGCACCTCCAACAGGCTCGACCGCGTCATGCGGGCGATGATCGACATAGGGATCGTTCCCAGCGCGATCGAGGGCAGGATCAGGTGCTTGATCGCGTCCCACAGCTCCGGCCAACTGCCTGTGAGCAGCGCATTGAGCATGTTGATGTTCGAGAGGAAGGTCAAGACGTTGTACCAGCCCCCCTCTTCGACGACCTGCATGTTCCATGCCTCGTACAGGGGAGGGAGGGACATACCAGACGTCATCCGGCCAGATGGCGGCAGCCAGACGGGCGTGTCCTTCAGGAGCACGGCGAAGATGTAGGCCAGCATCAGGCCCAGCCAGAAGACAGGCATCGAGACGCCCGTGTTTGCCACGAGCATCGTGCCGACGTCCACTGCCGAGTTACGCCAATAGGCGGAGATGATGCCCAGGGGGACGCCGATTGCGATCGCGAAGATGAGCGCGCTGAGGGAGAGCTCCACGGTGACCGGCAAGCGCTCGGACAGCAGCTCGGTGACCGGGCGCTGGAAACGCAGCGAGTCGCCGAAGTCCCCCTTGGTGATTTCACCCAGGTAGACGGCGAACTGGGTCGGAATCGGCTTGTCCAGGCCGTGACGCTTGATGAAGGCGTCGCAGATCTGGTCCGTGGCGTGCTCGCCCAACACGGCCCGGCATGGGTCGCCTGGGAGCATACGCGCCAGCGCGAAAGTCACAAACAGGATTCCCAGGAGCACGGGGACTGCCAGCAACAACCGTCTGATAATGTAACTGGTCATAACGCATTCTTTTCGATATAGAGATTATGAATAGAGACTATGAGCTCGAGGACAATAGCCAGTAGCGACTTCAGTTGCCTTTGGATTAGCAGAGGCAACTGAAATCGCCACTACGAACCGATCAGGTACCAGTGGCTAACTCCAGTGATGGCTAGATAGAATTGGTGGGGCACTGGGGACCAGTGCCCCACCAATGTTGTTGCGTTCAGTGACTACTCTGCGTTCAGGAACGCACCGAAGAACGCGTTGAAGTAGGTGAAGTTGCCATCGCGCCCCACGTGCAGCGGGTGTGCCATGTCCCACTGAGCGACGTAGGAGAGCACCACATCGTTGGCGTCCAGATCGGCGCCATTGTGGAACTTCACGCCATCGCGCAGCGTGCACGTCCACTCGGTCAGGTCCGCGTTGGCCTCGCAGCCTGTCGCCAGCGCCGGGACGACGGCGGTCGCGCCGATCTCGTACGCCAGCAGAGGCTCGTGGATCTGCTCGCACGCGCGCAGGGACTCGCCATCCGTCTCGTCGGCGCAGTACAGGCCGATTGGCTCGGCGTTCTGCATCCACACGATCTGGTCGCGGTCGCCCGGCGTCATCACGGCGAAGTACTCGTTGCCCAGCGGGCTGGAGTGCGCGCCCTCGACGTCTGCCTGGAAGGCGGTGCCGGAGCCACCGTGGGCGATGGGGATCATCGGCACGTGCTGCTTGATCAGCTCGTTGGCCTCGATGTAGATGGGGTAGCGCTCGTCAACGTCGGCCAGCGCCCCACCGCGGTTGAGAGCATCCCAGATGTCCTCCCAGCCGTCGCCGAACTGAGCGGAAGCACCCTTGCCGAAGTGGAAGTCCAGGAAGTTGGTGGCGTCGGGGTAGTCAGCGCCCCAACCCAGCATGTGGAAGCCGTCTACCTGACCGGCATCTGCCGCGTCGAGGAAGGCCCCCGACTCCATAACCACGATCTCCACCTCAACGCCGATCTCGGCCAACTGGGCCTGGATGTCCTGGGCCACCACGCCCGGCTCGGGCAGGTAGCTGCGCACCACGTCCCGGTAGGTGATGGTGGTCTGGAAGCCAGGTAGCACGCCCTCTTCCTCCAGGATCTGCTTGGCCATGTCGGGGTCGTAGTCCCACCATTCAACCTCGGGGGTGTAGCCAAAGATCACCGGCGGCATGAACTGGTCGGCGATGATGGAGCCCCTGGGATAGAAGTTGTCGACGATGCGCTGCTTGTCTATGGCCATGGCGAAGGCCTGGCGCACGCGCTCATTGTCGAAGGGCGCGTACGTGTTGTTCGTACCCACGTAGAAGATGTTGGTGCCCGGACGTTCGTACAGCGCCAGGTTCGGGTCTGTCTCGATGACGGCGAAATCGTCCGAACCGGGGTTGTCGATGCCGTCAACCGTGCCAGCCTGCAACTCGACCAGCCGCTGTGCTGCCTCGGGGCTCCAGCGGAAGATCACCGTGTCGGCGATGCCCGCGTCGCCCCAGTAGTCGTCAAAGCGGGTCATAACGAGCTCGGACCCGCGGTTCCATGCCTCCATCTTGTACGGGCCGGTGCCGATTGGCTTGTCAACCAGATCGCCGCCGCCACCCGTCTCCTCCAGGTACGCGCTGTCGTTGATCGGGAACGCGGAGAAGGCGATCTTGGACGGGAAGGCCGGGTCCGGATAGCACAGTGTGAACTTGACGGTCAGGTCATCCACTGCCTCGATAGAGAGGAACTCACCGCCGTAGTCGCAGCTAACGACCGCTTCCTCGGGCTCCGCCGCCACGCCCCAGCCGGTGCTGATCGTGCCGGCCATAACACCCTTGGCGACCTCATCCAGCTCGGCTTTCAGGTCGTCCGGGATGTCGTCGTCGAACTCGTGGAAGGGGGCCAGGCTGACGCCCTCGTTCTCGAGCGTGCCGACCAGTGCGCCACCCTCGAAGGTCCCGTCTACGGCCTGCCCGATGGCCAGCGGCACCGTCTTGTCCATGCGCTTCATCACGCTGGTGAGCGTGACGTCGCAGTACTCGGCGGCGCTCTCGCACCAGTCGGTGTCCACGCCGATGAGCATCGTGCCCGGGTTCTCCTGGATCGCCGCTGCCGTGCCCAATCCCACCGGGCCGGCCACCGGCATGATGACGTCCGCGCCCTCGGCGATCAGGTCCTCGCCCGTGCGTCGGCCGTCGTCCGTGGAGTCGAAGTTGCCGACGAACAGGTCCGTGCCCAGCACCTCGACGTTCGTCCCGTGCT
>CAZYSK010000014.1:0-100998 GCA_964649415.1 uncultured Anaerolineales bacterium | reverse complement strand
ATTTACTCGTGAGTCAACGATACCCTTTCAGTATCATTCTTAGTGAGTCAATTCGTCCTATTGACGGAAGCCGCTTTTCGCTTTATAATTCAGCGTCTATGTCAATACGCCGATTGGTTAGTGTACTGGTTAAGGAATACCGACACATCCTACGCGAGCCCCGCACGCTGTGGATGGTGTTTCTGTCCCCCGCATTCGTCCTCGTCGCACTGTCCGCCATCTTCACGAGTGGCACCGGCCGCATCGATCTGGCGTTGTGGGACCAGGATCGAAGCGTGCTGTCGCGCCAATTCGCTGCCACGCTCTCCAGCGACGACGATTTCTCCGTTGGCCTCGTGTCCAACTACGAGGAGATCGAGACATCGCTGGTCGAGCGCAGCATTGATGCGGCTTTGATCATCCCGCCCGGCTTTGCCGATACGGTTCAGGGGGGCGACACGGCCCTGGTGCAGGTGATTCTGGATGGGGTGGACACGTCGGTCGCCGGACGGGCGACCGGCAGCTTACTGGGCCACGCCGCGGCCTTCGGCCTGGCGCTGAGCCGTCAGTTATCCGTCTCCCCGACGCCGTTGCAGATCCATTCCCAGTCTGCCTACTTGCCCGACACAAGCGAACGAGACAGCATGGTCCCGGGCTTGATCCCGCTCGTCTTTTCGCTGCCGGTCATCGCTGCCGCGCTCGCGATTGCCCGGGAGCGCGAGAGCGGGTCGCTGGAATCTCTCATCGTTTCCCCGGTGCATGGCTTGGAGTACCTGGGGGGCAAGTTGATCGCTTACGTCACCGCCGCGCTGGTCGGACTGCTGCCGGTATGGATCGTGGCGACTCTGGTATTCGGCGTGCCGTTTCGAGGCAACCCCGCGTTGTTCACCGTGCTGACGGCCGATTTCTTGCTCGCCAGCATAGGCATGGCTATCTGTCTTGGCAGCCTGGTGCGCACTCAGAAGGCTGCCACTGTCATCGCTCTGTTCATCTTCTTCATCCCCGGTTTCTTCCTGGCTGGTCTGATTGACCCCATAGACACGACCGATTTGATGGGCACAGCGGTCTCCTATGCCCTGCCTAGTACCCACTTTGTGACTATCTGCCGGGCTCTTTTCCTGAAAGGGGCCACGCTCGCCGAGGTATGGCGTCCTGCACTTGGGATGTTGGTTCTCTCCCTGATCTGGACCGGTTTGGGCGCTCTGGCTTTCAAGAAACGGATACACTGATGAGGGACGCGTTTCACCGTATCTGGGGCCTGGTGGTCAAGGAGTTCTTGCAGCTAGGCCGTGACAAACTGATGCTCGGCTTCGTGCTTCTGGGACCGCTGGTGGAGCTGATGCTGCTGGGCGGATTGACGGGAGAAGGGGTGCAGAACCTGCCGCTGGCCGTCGTGGATCTCGATCGCAGCCGGGCCAGCCGCGAGTTGGTGACCAGGCTGGATCAGGCGGACGAACTGCTCATCAGAGCGTATGGAGACAGCGTCGCCCAGGCCCAGGAGTGGATGCAGAGCGGGCAGGTCTCCGTCATCGTCGTGCTGCCCCCCGGCTACGGGGAGGCGTTGGCCGATCCGCTTCAAGGTGCTGAGGTTCAGGTCGTCGCCGATGGCTCCCACCACGTGGTGTCGAGCGTTGCTATCGCGACGACTGAGAACGTCGCGGCCGAGGTGGTACGAGATCTCACTGCCCGTCACGCTGTTGCCAGTGCAGGGCCGGTGGAATTGCGTTTCGTGGCTCGCTTCAATGCCCTGCTCGACGACCGGCCTCACGCTATCACGATCATGCTGGTGATGATCATCTACGAAGTGACGTTGATCATCGCCGCCCAGGGCTTCACCCGCGAGCGGGAGCTGGGCACGCTGGAGCAACTGCGTGTCACCCCGGTCCGCCGCCTGGAATTGATGGCCGGCAAGGCCGTTCCGACTCTGCTGGTGGGCCTGGTGAACGGGGTCCTGATGACGGGGGTGGTCATTCTTTGGTTTGAGATCCCGCTGCGGGGCTCACCGCTGCTTCTGCTGTTTCTCACCGTGCCCTTCATCCTGGTACAGGTCGCCTGGGGCACGCTCATCTCGCTCGTGTCGCGCACACAGCAGCAGGCGCTGCTCTTCGTCTTCGCGCTGGCGATGCTGGAGATCGCTCTCTCGGGGTTCTTGGTTCCCACGGGTGACATGCGCGGTCCGATGCGCGTGCTATCTGCCGCCTCCTCGGTTCAGCACTACCTGGAGATCGTGCGCGGGATCATGTTGCGCGGGGCCGGTCTCAGGGCGCTGTGGGTGCCTGCGCTCTCGCTCAGCGGTATCGCGCTCGTCGTGGCTGTGCTGGCCTGGCTCCGGCTCCGGCTGGGCCTGGACGCTACGCCATTGAGACGGCGCATAGAGGCGCTGTGGCACGCCTGCCGGCGTGGCCGGCGTGGGCGACGGGATGGCCGTGGTTCGGGGAAGGCGCGCGGATGCCGGTTGAAGCGCGGGCTGACCAGGAAGCCGGCCTATGCCGACGTGCGCGTCGACGTGCGTGACTAGTGCTCCGCCGAGAGTGATCGGTGGGTTCGTCGTACGCGCTTTGGCGCGGTTTCACATCAGATCACGCCGGATAGAGCGCTAGCCGCTGGACGGTTCGAACACCACCTTCATCGTTGGCTCCGACCGGGTGCGTGCCATCTCCAGCGCTTGCGGGAACTGCTCCAGCGGGAAGCGGTGCGAGATCAGCGGCTCGACGTCCACGGCTCCGCCGCGCAGCAGTTCGATGGCTGGCCCAAATGTCACGTTCAGCGCGAACGAGCCATAGACGGTGATGTCGCGCCGGTAGAGGTCGAACGGGCTGAACGGTATGGTCGCATCCTCAGGACACACCCCGAAGAGCAGTATCTTGCCGCCTGGCGTCACGTAGTCAAAGCATTGTGTGGCCACGTTGGGCACTCCGGTGGCATCGACGACCATATCGTAGCCGAATGTCGCCCCCTCGTGCAACAGGCTTGCCTGTTCCCCGGCATCACCGGCCGGGACGGTCGCGTCAGCGCCCAACGCAGCGGCCAGCTTCAGCCGTTCCTCTTGTGGGTCGGTCACGACCACCTGGGCCGCGCCGGCACGCCGGATGACCTGCATGAGCAGCAACCCGATGGGACCGGCGCCGAAGATGAGCACCCGGTCGCCAATCGCCGGGGCGGCACGTTGTAGGCCGTACACCACGCACGACAGGGGTTCGATGAACACCGCTTGCTCGAACGGCAGATCATCGATCGGGTAGACCACCTTCGCCGGCACCGCTACCTGTTCGGCAAACCCCCCGTCGCGCGTCACGCCGATCGCCTGCCAGTTGAGACAGTGGTTAAAGCGCAGCCTGCGGCAGAAGTGGCACTGCCCGCAGGGGATGTTGGGGTCGAATGCGACGCGCATGCCGGGTGCCAGGTCGGCGACGTCCTTGCCCACGGTGGCGATCGTGCCCACGACTTCGTGACCGGGAACGATAGGATAGACGTAGTTGAGTTCGCCCGCGTAGATGTGCATGTCGGTGCCACACAGCCCCGCCAGCGCGACGGAGACGATGACTTCATCGGGTGCGGGCCGGGGGGCGGCCACGTCCCTCACTGCCACCTGACCAGGCGTTTCGATCACGGCTGCTTTCATCAATCCTCCTCAGATCGCAGACTTGGAGATTTGCCAGCTGGCGTCATGCACAGCTATCTCGGATATCGGGTAGATCTGGCCAGAAGGGGTGGAACATCATCCACTGTTCTGGGTGCGCGCGCACGTATTCCTCCAGGATACCGGCCAGCCGGCGTGTGTTTTCGGCGATGTCTTGTTGGCGGTTGCCTGTCCGCACGATCTCGATAGGCCCGGTGCACTCGAGCCTGTATCCTGTGGCCGGATCGAAGGAGCAACTGCCTACGAGAACCGTCGCTCTGGTCAGCAACGCCATTCGCGCCGGCCCGCTTGGCATGTACGCCGGCCGGCCAAAGAACTCAACCACCGTTCGGTCCTGGGGGACCGGGCGATCCACACCGGTCACCACAGTCCCCCCAGCTTTCAGCCGCCGGATGGCTGCCCGCAGCGATTCGGGTGAGACCGGCGTGACCTCGTAGCCCCCCTCGATCCGCAGGCGGTTCAGGACGCGAAAACCTGACACGGGGTTGGCCAGAGATAGCGCCTGAATGGGCAGGCCGTGCGCGCCCACCGCCAGGCCGGCCAGGTCGAAGTTGCTCATGTGGCTGACCAATAGCAGCACGCCTCGGCCTGCGGGCATCCCAGCCTTAATCTGGTTGATGAGCGATTTGGGAACCTGCACCGCACGCGCGAGCACGTTTGCGGGCTGGCCAATGGCTTGGAAGAAGTCGTAGTACGTCTGACCGGCGTGGAAGAAGACCTGGCGAGCCATCCTGTGCACTGCTTCGTCATCGGCCTGCGAGCCAAGGATCTGGCGCAGGTTAGCCTGCACCGTGCGGTACACCGAGGGCTTCCAGCAAGCGATGGCGCTGGCGGCCATCCGCGCCAGGCCGTATCCCGCCCGGCGTGACAGATGCTGCCCGATGAAAATGCCGAGCCGCGTTAGGGGCTCCGTGCTGGTGAGATCCTGGAAACGCACTGGGGGGTATCCTGGGCGTCCGCTACTCGCCGGGAGACGAGGGCGCAGGCTCCTGAAACTCGGCCGAGCGGAACAATCGCGGTGCCTCGATGAGTACCGGAAGCCCTCGAATGATGCAAAGTACCAGGGCGATCCAACTGATCACCGTGGCGCCGATCCAAACGCTGTGCCAGATTGCATATTCCCCGGTCCTAAGTCCCAGGGCCAGCGCCAGCAGCGTGAAAGCGACGGCCTTGGCAACGCCGTAGCTGCTGCGCATGAAACCTGAGACGACCAGCCAACGGCCCCATCGGGAGTGCATCATGCTGTGTGCGGAATATCCGTGCTGCAATGCGATACCGCGAATCGAGTCGGTCAACGCGCCTCGAATCACGACTGTGATGGGAATAGCTGCTGTGATCAATCCCATATGCGCGTATACGCCCCACAAGACGATTTCCACCGCCCGGTCGGCGGCAATGTCCAGCGCGCTGCCGATGAGCGTCTGTTCGCCGCGCCGCCGCGCGACGATCCCGTCCAACGTGTCCATCAAGATCAACACGATGACGAGAGGGGCAGCGGCCAGCCGGCCCACTGTTCCGCCGAAGTACAGCAACAGCACGACGAGCACGAGTAGCGGAAACCGCATGATCGTGATCAGGTTGGCGATGTTCATAGGACCTCCCCGCACTCCGCGACGACGAACCGTGCATCAATGACGACCGTGTGACCGTTCTGAGGTGGTCGGCGGCCTCGGCCCCCATATACAGGGAAACGCCCCCCGGACAGCGCCGTCGAGGGCGTTTCGTGTTCAGATCTGCGGGCGCTACCGCCCCAGGTGCATCGGCATAATCACGTGCGTGAAGTCCACGTCGCCTACTGGACGGATAACACCTGGGCTGGACGACGACGTCGTGTCCAGCGCGATCTGGGGCGTGCCGACCACAGAGAGCACGTCAATGAGGTACCTGACGTTGAAGGCAACCTCGACCTCGTTGCCGGTGATCGCGGCGTCCATCTCGCTCACATCGTCGCCGGTTTCGGCCGAGGTAGCGGAGACGATCATGTGCCCTGGCGCCAGCTCGGATCCGGGCTTGATGTGCAGCCGGCTGATGTGAGCCGCGTCGCGAGCGAAGATGAGCGCTGCCTTGCACGCTTTCAGAAACGCCGCCGTATCCAGCACCGAGTGCGTCGTGTGCTCCTGGGGGATGATCTGCCGGTAGTCGGGGAAGTTGCCGTCGATCAGTTGCGAGACCAGCACGATGTTGGTGAGTTGGAAAAGCACCTGGTTGCGGGTGGGCGTGACGGTGACAGTGATCGGTTCTTCTTGTTCACCACTGATACGCCCCAGCTCGACCAGTGCCCGAGCAGGGATGATGACGCTGAACGGGTCTGACACAGGCCGCACCAGCGGAATCGTGCGCACCGAGAGGCGGAACCCATCGGCGGCGGCCAACGTGATCTGCGATTCATCGAACCTGGCCAGAACGCCGGTGAGGATCGGGCGGCTCTCGTCGGTGGCGGCTGCGAACGCTACCTGGTCAACTGCGGTGCGCAGCGCATCGGCCTCAACAGGGATCTTGCCCTCGCCCTCGGGCACCGGTACGAGGGGGAATTCCTCCGCGTCAATACCCTTGACGTTGGCCTCGCTGCGACCAGCGCGCAGGTTGAGTGTCTGCGTGCGCGTGATAAGCTCCAGATCCACTCGCTCTGGCGGCAGCGCGTTGACCAGGTCAATGAAGGTACGGGCCGGCACGGTGGTCGCTCCTTCTTCCTCCACCTTGGCCCCGACCCAGCAGTTGATGCCTACTTCCAGGTTGGTGGCGGATAGCTTAAGCCGCCCGCCGTCGGTCGCGAGTAGCACGTTGCCCAGGACCGGCAGCGTGGAGCGAGGTGAAACTGCTCGTCCGACAATGCTCAGGCCCTTGGAAAGGTTTTCCTGTAGGCAGGAGACCTTCATCAGTTCACCCTCCTCAAAATCCGCTGGTGTAAGTAAAATCAGTATACATCAATTCTATAAACCGCACAAGTGGGTGTGTGTTGGACGTGTGGGATCAGATGCACTGCAATCTGGGGCAAGTTGTGGCCTTATGCTGCTGGAAGGTGACGTAGCAGAGGCAAGGGCATCCCTCCCACGGGACAGCAAAGCGCCCATTCGTCCCGTTTTCGAGATTATGTAAAGTAAAATCCAGAGCTGACGCGCACGCTGTGGGAGTGTGCACACATCACGCCGCCTGGCCCCAGCGTTCAATGGTGGCCTCACGTGTGGTGTGTTCTGGTGCCCGACGGGTATCCCGGCTAGGTCCTAGTCGGGCGGCTCTTCTTCCAGCCCTGGGATGTACACGTGCACCACGTCGCCATGTAAGTCGACGGTAGCGCGGAACCCTGACATCCATAGCGCGGTGCGCAGTTCGTCTACGTCTACGGCATCCGTTTCGAGGATCTGGTCCATGTGCTCAATAGCGTGCTCGATCGATGGCCGTGTGAACAGGCTTTCCTCGCCCAGCATGTGGATCACGCCTTCGGTCACGATGTCGCGTATAGCCAGGATACGCTCCTGGATCAGTGCCACGATCTGCCGGTCCACGTGCTCCGCCTCGACGTGACGCAGGAAGTCGCCGTCAGGCACGGCGTAGTGGGGCACCCCACCGATGGTCACGACCTTGGCTGGCTGTTCTTCTTCGTTGAAGACCAGATCGGAAAACAGCGCGCGTCGAGTTGTGCGGCTCATTCCCTACTCCCCCCCAGCCCCCTCTCTCTCCAGTGGTGCCTTGAAGTCATAGATCCCGTCGCGCACTGCAAAGCGCGCGCCACAGTCGGTGCAGGACAGCACGGTCCCTTCGTCCACGAGCATGGTCGAACCGCAGACGGTGCAGCGGAAGAAAGCGCCCTCCGGTGCAGCGGATTTGCGGCTGTTGGCCGTACAGCGAGCGAAAACGCTGGGTGTCACCTGCCAGAGGTCGCCCGTCGGTTGCAGCAGTCGATCCAGCGCCACCAGCCACCTCGTGGGTACAACGCGTTTGATCAGGTCGAGTCGAAAATGAGACACGGTGCGCAGCTCTCGCACCTGCAGGCCGGCTTCGTCGAGGTGTTCCCGCATCCAGGTAGGGTGGAAGTCGAAATTCAGCTTGACGTACTCCACCGGCTCCCGGTCGAACGGTGACCAATCCTGCCGGCGCACCAGGTAGCGCAGGATCGCTTTTAGGTTGCGCTTGTTGGCGAACTCGAGCACGAGTGTGCCGCCAGGCGCGAGGATCTGTGCCACACCCTGCAATACAGCCGGGGCATCCGCGGCGTGGTGGATGGCGCGCACCATCGTCACCGTGTCGAACAGGCCCGTGGCGAAGGGCAGCTTGTAGAAATCGGCGGCGACGTACACGTAGCGGGGCCGTCCGCCGGGACCGGCTTCCCCCCACAGTTCCTGGGCCTGCCTCAGTTGTGAGTGTGCGTAGTCGAACAGCACGACCTCGTCGTACCCGGCGTAGTGCGGGGCGAGCCGTCCGTAGCCTCCACCGATCTCAATCAGCCGACGGCCGGTTGGAGGCAGCAGGTGGCGAATGGCTGCGCGCTCGACGGCGTCCTCGTACTCCCGGCCTTGGCCCCAGAACTCGGTCCGATAGGCCGAGCCTTCGTAGTCACATACCGGGGGTGTTGCTTGCGATGTCACGTTTACCAAAGATCTATCCCATCCGGCAGGGTCTCGATCTGCACCCGCAGTGGTTGGAACACGGCCCGCAGCTCCCCGACCGCCGAATTCAACCCGGCCTCTCCCAGCTTGATTCGTACCGGCACCTGCATCTGAATCGGGATGGTCTGGTTGACCGGCACGTTCATACGCACGGGGATCGTCTGGCTGACCGGCACGTTCATGCTGAGGCGAACCGGCAGAACCGTGCCGGGTGGCAGGGAGAGCGACACGGATCCGTTGATCACTCCGCCGCCACCGGGAAGATTGAACTGGGCGGGCAGATTGAGTGGCACCGGCGCATTCAGCACGACTGACGTGTTCTGCTCTATAGGCAGTTCGAAGTCTATCGGCAGCGGCTCGTCGAGCGGTAACTCAAACTGGATGGGGATCGGTTCGTCTATCTGAACCGCGGTGTCAATCGTAGCCTCCCCCAGCCCGACGAAGGCCGCATCCAGGTCGTTCAGCAGCGGTTCGACCGTGCCGGTCTTGATGGCAAAGACGGCCCGCACGGCCGGTATGGTGACCAGCAGCAGCAAGACAACCAGGACGAAGTTGACGGTGAACGAGAAGATGATAGCGATGTCTTTGAAGGCGTTCCACAGGCGCTTCAGTAGCTCCATCGTGTGACCTCCTTACGCCAGCTGTTGGGGACACTTCGATAGAATGAGGGGCTGGGAACCGGGCAGATCGTGAACCCAGGGTCCCACCCACTGTGCATGTTAGCATCAATGGTTCAAAAGCACAAACACGAATAGGCCGCTCCCTGGCCCTTCACCCCTGGCCGCCCATCCATGCCTCACACTCCCCTCATGAGCGCCCACTCGCGGGAGAAGACGTAGGCCGCCAGCAGGGTGGTTCCCGCAGCGTAGGCAGCGGCCGCTGCCCAAGTCAGCGCCAGTGCCTCCGGGGCAATGCCGCCGCTGAACAGGTCGCGCATGGCCACCAGTACTCCCACGACCGGCAGGGCGTACACAGACGTGGAGGGCCTGGCGTCGAAGCCGAAGGTTGCCAGCAGGGTCAATCCAGGGAGCAGCAACTGGAGGAGGCCCAGGAATAGATTGGCCTCACGGTAGTTCTTGGCGAAGGTGCACACGGCTGCCACGACTTCGTTCATCATGGTCATCAGGGGCAGCATCAGCAGCATGAGCCATACGAGCGCCAGCCCCAGGTTCCCCAACTGAACGGTGCCGGTGGACGCGAGCAGTGCACTGGCATCAGAGGGCAGCAGCGAGAGGAAGACCACGTAGGCCAGGCTGTCCAGCGACCACAGCCCGATGGTGACGGCGGAGACCACGATGCTGAACGCGGTCTTGCCCAGCACGATCCCAATCCGGCTGGACGGGGTGATGAGCAGGGACTCCATGGTGTGGTGCTCTTTCTCCCCGACGGTCATGTCGGCCACCAGGCTGAGGCCCCCGCTGAAGGCCCACGACACGACGGCCAGGCTCAGGAACATACTGCCGAATAGCGAAGAACCGGCCTCGCCGGCAGCGACCGCGATCGGGCCGGCTGCCACACCGATCGGGGGGGCGGCTTCCTGTTCGAGCCGGATGGGTTTCATCCAGGCGTGGTCCAGCCCACGCCGCTTCAGCCGCTCCGACAGCACTTCATCCTCGTATTCATCCAGCGCGTGCTGGATGGATCCGACCGCGAGTTCCGACAGCCACCCGCTGGAGCTGCTGGTTAGGGTGATCGTGAGCGCCTCTTCGGCCCCCAGTACTTCAGTGGCATCGGGTGGGATCTCAAGGACGGCCACCAGGGCGCCGGTTTGCAGCGCTTGCTCCACGTTCGGCGGCGTGTCTACCAGGCGCAGCAGCCGTCTCTCATCCAGGCTGGCGACCAGATGGGGCAGTTGTCCGCGGCCGACGACGGCGATGGGTAGCCCCTCGCCGGTCTGGCGCGCGACTTGCCACGCCACAAACGCCCCGCCGGCCGCTCCTAGGAGCGGCATTAGCAGTGGGATGGCGAAGAGGAAGAAGAGCGAGCGCCTGTCGCGGAGCAGGTCGCGGGCTTCCTTGGCGAATATGATGCGCGCTACCTTAAGCATCCGCTCATTCCCTCGTTCGTTTCTGCCGAACAGCCGATGGGCGCTTCCAGAACTGGTACCAACGGCGCTGGCTTTGTTGTCTCCACAGGTCGGCCCGCAGTTGCTCCTCGCCTATCGTGCGCACGAACGCCTCCTCCAGATCGTCGGCGCTCGTCTGCGCGATGAGTCCCGCCGGTGAACCCATGGCCCGTATACGGCCATTGTGGATGATGGCCACGCGATCACACAGCCGCTCCGCTTCGCTCATCACGTGGGTGGAGATCAAGACGCAACGGCCTTCGTCGCGGAAGCGGGACACCAGAGCCCGGACATTGCGGGTGCTCATGACGTCCAGGCCGGCGGTGGGTTCGTCGAGAATGACGTTGGGTGGGGTGTGGATCAGTGCCTGTCCCAGGACGACGCGACGGCGCATACCGGCGGAGAAGCCTGCGGCCCGCCGGTCGGCGAAGTCGCCTATATCCAGCATCTCCAGGATGGCGTCTACGCGCCGTTCCAACTGGGGGCCGCCCAGACCGTGGAGCAGGCCGTAGAAGCGGAGATGCTCGCGCGGGGTGAAGCGCGCGTAGAGGCCGGCGTTCTCCACCAGCAGACCCACCCGGGCCCGCGCACGCTGGCTTTGTTTTCGCACGTCGAGCCCGTCCACCAGTGCTGTGCCGCTGGTGGGCTCCAGCACGGTGGCCAGCAGGCGTAGCAGCGTGGTCTTGCCCGCGCCATTAGGACCCAGCAGGCCAAAGACTTCACCATCGTAGCAGGTGAACGAGACCGAGTTCACTGCCATCAGTCCCTTGAAGCGTTTGCTTAGCACTTGGGTTTCGATCATGCAGGGAATTATAGGAGATGTGAGCGGAGACGCAAGCATGCCTGGAGGGATGGTTTCACGTGAAACATCCAGGGTGGCCCGGGGCCGAGGTATATCGCGCCCAGGGAGCGCTACAGTCGTCTGTCTTATGTCGAGTTCGCCGTGCAGTTGCGGGACCTGGCGATAGGTGGCTCTGCTAGATCGATATTGTCGCAAGCCCCCTGATGGCCGTCCATCGTGGTATCAGGCTCCCCCGGTCGCGCCCAACTTCATGTTGACTTTCATTGCGGGTTCGGCTATACTTGGTGCGTCTTGGAGCGTGATGGTGGCTGGAACTGCCGGTGTTGGCTGCGAGAAGCAAAGTCTGAACTGGAGAGTCACTGATGAGCAGAGGTATTAGCCTTGGATCCGAGCGAGGGTGTAGTGTTTGGGCGATTCTGGCGTGGGCCCTCCTGGTGGCCGCGGGCGCTGGACTTGCCTGGTATGGCTTCACATGGAAGGGCAGTGATGCCGAGCAGCAACGGCCGTCTCCGACCGCCCAAGCGCCGGCGACGGCAGCGGCCACGCTGCCCGTGCCAGCGACGGCGACTCCCACGCTGACCCCCACCGAAGCGCCGCCGCCGACGTTCACGCTAGAACCCACACCTGCTCCTCCGACGGCGACCCCGGTCGTGCCCAACATCGTGGCCGGCGTCGATGGGGCGAACGTGCGCACCGGGCCGGGTACCAACTTCACGCGTGTGGGCTACCTGGAACCAGGCACCGAGGCCCCGGTGCTCGGTCGCTTCGCCAATTGGTGGCAGATCGAGTATGAGGGCACGCCCGCCTGGGTCTTCGGCGACATCGTCACCGCCTCCAACGTGGACGGCGTGGCGGAGGTTCAGCCGCCACCGTCGCCAACCCCCGTTCCTCCGACCGATACACCTGTTCCCACTGCTGCCCCTCCGACGTCGATACCGGAGCCCACAGCAGCCCCCGCTGCCGATTTTCGGGGGCTCGTGCCGAACGACTACTGGGTTGAGGACGCCCCTGGCCCGTTTGGTGCCAATGGCGATATCTGGTTCAACATGGACATCTCCAACTTCACCGGTTGGGAGGTAGAATACGATGCGCTGGGCACCTGGGTCCAAGAGACCGGCCAGTTTCAGAAGAGCTGGACCGAGCAGGCATTCAAGGTAAACCAGCGTTTCCAGTGGCGTGACCACATCAACATCTCGGATCCTGGCACGTACAACCTGTGGATGAGGATCTGCTTCACCGACGGCGCGTGTTTCAATATGCTCGGGCCTGAGGTTGTTCAAGTCAACTGAACCTGCGTCTGCTCTCGCCTGCAAGCTGGGAGAGCGTGGATGACCTGGGCTTGAACGAGGACCGATGTATAGGTTGCATTGAGGACACCCGTCGGGCGAGCGACAGCGAAACGACCGCCCCGCCGCGAATGGTAGGGGCGGTTTGTCTTGTCTTCATCCGTTTATCATCGAATTCTTACGAGGGGGGGGTTGACAAGCGGCATGCAAATGTGGTATAGTAACACATAGCGGAGGACAAAGATATGCCGCTATAAACCAAATGCAGGAGCACACTGCTTGGCCTGTAGACTTGTCAAGCACTGTGCTCCTAAATCACTGAGTGAAAGATGGATCGGTATCCCGAGAACAAGCTAGCAGAGAACGAAACTGAAGAAGCAAGCGGCGAGGAGTACCTGCTGACCAAGGCGTCTGAGCAGGGCTTCGTCACGTATGATGATATCCTCACTGCTTTCCCCCACGCTGAAGAGAACATGGAGGAACTTGAGGATCTTCTGGCCACTCTGATTGAGTCTGGTATCGAAATCGGTACGCCGGAAGAGGGAGGCGACGGGGCCGAGCGCCCTGAACAGCCGGTCAGTTCGGCTGATCAGAAAGCCTACTTTGACACAGTTAGGATAGACGACACGATAGGTCTTTACCTCAAGGAAATCGGCCGGGTGCCGTTGCTCACGGCCGACCAGGAAGTCATGCTCGCCAAGCGCATGGAGGCCGGTCAGAATGCGCGCGAGGACCTGAACGGGAACAGCCTCACGCCCGAGAAACGGTTCGACCTGAGGCGAACCTTGGTGGACGGTCTGGCTGCTCGCGAACATCTGATTCGGGCTAACTCGCGCCTCGTGATCAGTGTGGCCAAGAAATACATCGGGCGCGGTGTGCCATTTCTGGATCTGATTCAGGAGGGCAACATCGGGCTGATACGGGCCGCCAACAAGTTCAATTACCGCTTGGGTCACAAATTCTCGACCTATGCCACCTGGTGGATCCGGCAGGCGGTCACACGTGCCATTGCCGATCAGAGCCGCACGATCCGTGTCCCCGTTCACATGGGCGATCAGATCAACAAGCTGCTGCGGACCTCACACCGGCTGACACAGGAACTGGGGCGCGAACCCACTACCGAGGAATTGGCCGTGTCGCTGGAGATCCCGACCCGCAAGGCCGAGGAAATGCTGCGGGTGGCTCGCCGGCCTCTTTCGTTGGAGATGCCTACCGACGATGAGGGGGATAGCGAGTTGGGTGACTTCATCGAGGATGAGGATAGCCCAGCCCCCGACGAGCGGGTCACCCGGGGGATGTTGCGGGAATTGCTCCGCGACATCTTGCAGGATCTGCCTCCCCGCGAGGTGCGCATCCTGCAACTGCGCTACGGGTTGGTGGATGGCGAGACGTACACCCTGGAAGAGGTGGGCAAAAAGCTAGGCGTGACCCGGGAGCGGGTGCGCCAGATCGAGGCACAGGCGCTAAGCCGGCTTCGCCACCCCACACATGCGCGCAAGCTGCGCGATTTCCTGGGGAAGTAGCGGCCTGCCGTCTGCGGCTACCATAACAGACCTTGGAGCGGGGCCTCGGGTATGGCTCGAGGCCCTGTTCTTTGTGAGATGGGGTTCCCCTATGTTTGCAGCCTATTTCCTTGTGTGCTAGAATAGCGAGGTGTGCTGGCAGCAACCGGCACGCCGATGTCCAATGCCATTGCTTCCTGTTCTCACGATCGCCTTGCCACTGTTGGGCGCAGTTGGGACCCTTGCGCTGTCCTTCTTCTCCCGTGCTCGCCCCTACACGCGGTACATCGCCCTGGCGGTGCTGGGCGCCACCGCTGTCTTGGTCGTCCTTACGCGGTGGCTGGCGCCGGCGGTGATGGTCCTGTCCCTGTGGCAGCCTTCGCTGCTCTTTGGCGGTGCGTTGGCCTTTCGCTTCGATGCGCTCGTGCAGCCGCTGGCCTTGGCGTTGACCCTGGTGGATTTGTGCGCCGTTCTCGTCGATCTCAGCCGTGAGCCCAATCCACGTCCTCATCTCACAGCGGCGCTGCTCGCTTTGCTCGCCGCCGCTCTTGCCACGCTGTGGTCCGCGAACTTTGTGACCATGCTCGTCTGCTGGGCCATATACGATTGGCTCCAGGCCGCGGGTCAGGTTGCAGCCAAGCGCTCGACGCGGACGGTCATCCGTGGCCTGATCCTGAGTAGCCTGGCGACACTACTTCTCTGGGGCGGGGTGCTCCTCTCCGAAGAGCGGGTAGACAGCGGGCTGTGGACGTTAATGAGCCTGGACGAGGCGCAGGTGCTGCCGTGGGCGCTGGCCGGCATGCTGCGGCTGTGGATGTACCCGTTTCACCTGCTCGCCCCAGGTGACTGGGACAGCGCGCCGGTCTTGGCTGTCCCGCTCTTTCTGGGCTCCACCGTGGGCTGGGGGCTGTGGGTCAGGCTTGTCTCTTTGGACGGCGATTTTCTGCTCAACGCCCCCCTGCTGCTGGCCGCGGCGGCTGTGGCTGTGGCGCTAGGTGCTTTCATGGCCTGGTCCTGCGGGACTTCCCGCTGCGTGCTCCGGTGGGTTGGAATGACGGTTGCCGGTGCGATCCTGCTCGCCGCTGGGCTGGCTGGCGAGGGGGCCATTGCCGTACTCGTTGTCGGCAGTGTTGCCTGGGCGATAAGCATGGCGCTGCTGTTTCTAGGGAGCGGTCTGAGCGAAGGATTGACACTCAGGTCTCTCCTGTGGAGCATCCCCTCGCTGGTCGGCATGTTGGCGTTGCTGGGGACTCCCTTCACGCTGGGTTTCGTTGTGCAGGCCACCCTGCTCGGCGGTCTGACTGATGGGCAACGACCGTGGCTCTGGGGCGCAGTTTTCGCCGGGAATCTGTTCCTTCTTCCTGCGTTGGTCCGCTGGCTGTTCTCCTCCGATTCCCCTCTGCCGGTCGCTGAACCGCGGCGTCGCTGGCGGCTTGTGCCCTGCGGGATTGGATTGGGATTGCCGGCGTTGCTTCTGCTTGTCGCGGGGCTGTACCCGCCGCTTGTTGTCAACCAGGTCGCGGTTCCATCGTTGGGAGCGTTGCTCGCGATGCCGGCCTCCAGCGGGTGGCTGGTCTGGGCCGTCTCACTTGCCGTCGGTGGCGTGTTCGCTTGGCAAGAGGGCGGGCTGCTTCGCAGGATAGTACTGTTGCGCAGGGCTATGCACGATTTCTTGCGCCTGGAGTGGGCGTATGATATTCTTACTGGCGCACTGGATCGAGGGTTGAGCGCGCTCCGTGCGGCCGACGAGGTGGTGGGCGGCGCGGGGGCGCTGTTGTGGTCGCTGTTGTTATTTCTTCTCCTCGTCCTGGTTTGGGGTGGTGAGTGATGCCCACGTTGGTTGATCTCCTGGAGCGCGTTTCCTTTCTGGCTGCTATGCCCGCCGTGGCCGGCATACTGTTCACGGCTGGGCTCCTGGTCGTCAGTCGAGACTGGCACCTGAACGTGATGGCCCTTACCTTGCAGTACTTCTTCGTCGTGTTGCTCTTAACCCGGCTGATCCGGCTAGAGGTGGCGGCTGTCAAGGGGCTGATCGGGTGGATGATCTGCATGGTGCTGTATCTGACCGAGCGGCGGGCTGACATGCTCAAGCAGTCCTTGGGAACCGAGGACTCACCGGCGGCGCGGCGTCGTCGCCGCTGGGTCATGTCGGCGCGGGCGTCGTTTTGCCTGCTTGCGGCACTGCTGATCTCGGTGGCTGCGTACACGGCCGCCCTGCGACTCCCCTTGCCCGAGGTGCCAACCGACATCTCCCTGGCCTGCTACCTGTTGGCTGGTCTCGGGTTGCTCGTGATCGGGTTGAGCGATGCTCCCATGCAGGTAGGAATGGGCCTGTTGACGTTCATGTCGGGCTTTGACCTGTTCTACGTCGCTCTGGAGCCGAGCCTGGCTGTGGCCGGCTTGCTTGGTGCCGTCAGTTTCCTCATTGCACTGGCGACAGCTTACCTGCGAGTGGCCCAGGTTGCCGCTCGTGGCGCGGGGAGGACGCTGTGATTGCAGGTCCCCTTCTGCTGCTGATCCTTCCGCTGGCGATGGCGGGCATCGTGTACATCCTGCTCCGGTGGACTTCGCTGTCCGCGCTGCTGTCCGTCGGCACGGCGTTGGCGTTGGGCCTCGCGGTCATCAGGTTGCCTGTGGATCAGCCTGTGGGGTTCCTGAGGGGATCTCAGATTGCGCTGGGCGAGACGGTCGTCCTGTTTGGGCGCGAGTTGGTTTTGGGGCCGGCGGACCGGATGGCGATGGCGTTCCTGTTCCTGACCGCCGCCGGCATCTTCTTCCTGGCGTGGCGCTTTGCAGCCCATTCCTTGCTCTTCCCGATGGGATTGGGTATGCTCAGCCTGCTGAGCGCCGCGCTGCTGATCCGCCCTCTCATCTACGCGGCCTTGCTTGTTGAGATCGCTGCTGCCTTCTCCGTTTTTGCACTCCAGGCCGAGGGGCGCTTGCCCACTCGGGGCGGGTTGCTCTACCTGACGTTTACCACGCTGGCCTTGCCGGGGTTGTTGGTTACCCACTGGCTGCTGGATCGCTACGTGCTGACCCCTGATGACGCGACGCTGCTCAGTGCGGCGGCCTCCCTGTTGACTATCTCCTTTGCCCTGTTGCTCGGCGTTCTGCCTTTTCATACCTGGGTGCCCGCGATTTTCGGCGAAAGCGAGCCTCTGGCCGGAGCCTTCATTCTCACGGTCGGCAACGGTGCGATCTGGTTCTTGTTGCTTGAGTTCCTGGAGACCTACCCCTGGCTCATGCGCTATCCACGCTTCGAGTCACTCGCGCCCTCCATGGGCCTGGCGATGGTGATTCTGGGCGGTGTGCTTGCGGCGTCTCAGCGCCGTCTGGGTTCCTTGATCGGCTACGCCGCGCTCGTGGATAGCGGGGCAACCCTCATCGCCCTTGGGATGAACAGCAAGCTGGGGGTAACGCTGACCTTCCTGTTGCTGTTGATGCGCCCCTTCGGATTGAGCCTCATGGCCGTCGGCCTGAGCGGGCTCGGGGAGCGCAACGGCGGCGACGATAGCCTCGATGCGCTGAACGGGCTGGGATGGAAAGCGCCCTGGAGCACGGCAGCCCTGATCGTCGGAGGGCTCGCCGCCTCGGGGCTTCCTGTCGGCAGCGGTTTCGTCTCGCGCTGGGCCCTCTGTCGTGCGCTGTCTCCATCTAGCCCGGGCATTGCCCTATCTCTCCTTCTGGCCGGGGCGGGTGTGATGATCGGTGTGTGGCGGGCACTGTCCGTCCTGATGGCACGCCCTCCCTCGCCGCAGAACCGCAGTGTGATCCCCTTGGACAATCTCGGGGATGCCTCTGAGGGCTGGCTGGCGGCGGCGATCGTGCTTGTCGCCCTGCTTGCTACTGTTGGAGTCGGGGTCTTTCCACGAGTTCTCGCGCCGCTGGCTGTCCGCTTGGCGGAGTCCTACACGTTCTTCATCCCCTGAGCGGACGTGTGATTTGGCGATGGACCTGTTTGAGCACAGCCGACAAGAACAGATCCGCCGCGAGGCACCGCTGGCAGCGCGTATGCGCCCCCGCACCCTGGACGCGTTCGTCGGCCAAGAGCACATCGTCGGCGCGGGACGTTTGTTGCGCCGCACCATCGAGACGGATCGGCTGTTATCCTCGTTGATCTTCTGGGGGCCGCCGGGCACCGGCAAGACCTCATTGGCGATGATCGTCGCCAATACGACGGCCAGCCACTTTGAGACTATCAGCGCTGTGCTGGCGGGCGTGGCCGATCTACGGCGTATCATCAAGGATGCCAAGGAGCGGCGCGGGATGTATGGGCGACGCACGATCCTGCTCGTGGACGAGATCCATCGTTGGAACAGGGCTCAGCAGGATGCACTGCTGCCCCACGTTGAGGACGGCACGGTTGTGCTCATCGGCGCGACGACCGAGAACCCATACTTCGAGGTGATCGCTCCCCTGGTCTCCCGCTCCCGCGTCTTCCAGTTCAAGCCGCTCGCCGATGACGAGGTGACGGCGGTCGTGCGCCGCGCGCTGGCCGATCCAGACCATGGCTACGGCGCTCGCCGTGTACAGCTCGACGACGAAGCGCTCGCGCACCTGGTGCGCATCTCTGGAGGGGACGCCCGCTCTGTGCTCAATGCGCTGGAGCTGGCTGTAGAAAGCACGCCGCCCAGCGACGATGGCGTCGTCCATATCACGCTGTCTGTGGCCGAGGAATCTATCCAGCGACGTGCCGTGCGCTACGACAAGGCGGGCGATGAACACTACGACACCATCTCTGCCTTCATCAAATCAGTGCGCGGGAGTGATCCCGATGCGGCATTGTATTGGTTGGCCAAGATGATCTCGGCCGGTGAGGATCCGCGTTTCATCCTGCGCCGGCTCTATATCCTGGCTGCCGAGGACATCGGCCTGGCGGATCCCAACGGCGTGGTGGTGGTCAACGCCTGTGCTCAGGCCTTCGAGTGGGTGGGGATGCCGGAGGGCCAATACCATCTGGCGATGGCGACGCTCTACCTGGCGACAGCGCCGAAGTCCAACTCGGCAGGCGCCTACTGGGGGGCATTGGGGGAGATCAACGAGCGCGGGGCCGGGCCGGTGCCGATTCACCTGCGCGACAAGGCCGACAAGCTCGGCGGTCCCCTACGCGGCGCGCTGCGCGAGCACTACGAGCGCACGATGGGCGAGCACGAGCCGTACAAGTATCCGCACGACTATCATGGCGGGTGGGTGGCACAGCGCTACCTGCCCGAGGGCGTCGAGGGCGGGTGGTTCAGGCCTAAAGGCCACGGCTACGAACAGGCGATCATTGAGCGCTTGAAGCAGTGGTGCGACAGCCGCGACGACTGATGCGCCATACGCACTAGACCCTAAAGGTTTCAGAAAACCTTTAGGGTCGCAATTAGGGTCTCAGCGTCCGCGCGTCCCCTACGCGTTTCGTTACGCCAACCTCGTCCAGGTGTTCCAGCAGCGCCTGCGCGTACTTGCGGCTGGTCTTGAGCATGTCTCGCGTCTGTGCCAGTGTGATGCTTCCTTCCCGTCCGATGTGTGCGCGAATACGGGTGACCATCTCTTCGTAGGTCTCTGGCAGGAACAACACATCTGCCGATACTTGCTGCAGATCTCCCCGCCCGATCAGCACCCCCAGTACCTCTTCGCCCACTGCGGCGACGCTCTCCTTGAACGAGGGGGTAGCGTATGGTTCGCGGCGGAAGCGGGCCAGCAATGCGTCCACCCCCTGCTGCTGTTCGGGGCTCAACCGCACGACGTGGGTTGGAAGCCGGACGACGGCTCCCTCGTCGGCGACGAGGCCCTCGTCAACGGCGCGGGCCATACTTGCGTTGAAGACTTTGGCGTCCAACCTGAGCCCGCTGCGCAGCGCCTCTCTCCCCATCCCGGCTCGGAGTGGGAACCGTTGATGATGCGTGGATAGCTGGCGGGAGATCTGATCTGTCACGGCAGACCACCAGCCGCGAGAGGCGAGCAGCTTGCCGCTGGACGCCGATACGCGCGTCTTCTCCTGGTCGGCGGTGCCTGCGCCCAGGAGCACCGCTTGGCCTTCGTCCAGCAACTGATCCAGCGCGCCGGGTGCGGCCTCGCCCAGCCCGCTGGCGGGAAGCAGGTCCCGGGCGGAGATGGGGCCACGCCGTTCGAGAGCCTGCAGCAGTATCTCTGCCGGGCTACCCTGGGCCAGCGTCTCCAGGCGGGCCAACACGTCGGGGCGGAAGCGACGATGCTTGCGGCCCGGATTGGGGTCCACGACCACGCCCCCGCCCACAGTCTTGGGCGGGGACGGAATGCGGACGATGAAGCGGTCCCCCTTCACCAGCGCCACCGGATCCTGAAGCCTGAGCTGGCACCAACCGGATTCCCCCGGAGCCAGTGTCTCCTGGCCCAGGAGCCTTGCGCGGGCCGACGTCTCGGCCGCGCCGGAGAAGAACTTGAGCTGGGCGTTGTGGCGCAGCGGCCGCTGCCCCTGTTCTGCGTGCGACCTGAGTATTTCGGGCAAATAGCGCAACTGCACGTCAACCAGGACCGTGGGATGTAGCCACCCGGGCGTCGTGATCACGTCGCCGCGCTGGAGATCGGCTTTGCTGACGCCGCTGAGATTCACCGCTACGCGGCTGCCCGGCACCGCCTGTTCGATTTTCTGCTTGTGCGTCTGCAACCCTCGCACGCGGGCCTTCAGTCCTCGGGGTACGATTTCGACCTCCTGGCCGGTCTCGAGCCGGCCATCGGCAAGCGTGCCGGTGACGACAGTGCCAAACCCGCTGATGCTGAAGACCCGGTCCACCGGCAGCCGTGGGCGTCCCCGGTCACGGCGGGGCTCGGCCTGCGCAAGTATTCCCTGTAGCGCCTCCACCAGCGCGTTCAGCCCTTCTCCCGTCCGCGCCGAGACGGGCACGAGCGGCGCGCTTTCCAGCACCGTTCCCTCCAACGTCTCGGACACGTCGGCGCTGACCAACTCGACCCACTCCTCTCTCTCAGCCATGTCGCCAAGCGCATCTACCTTGGTCAGGGCGACGACCCCTGTGCTGACGCCCAGCAGGTCGAGGATGGCCAGATGTTCCCGTGTCTGTGGCATCACGCCCTCGTCGGCAGCGACGACGAAAAGGGCAGCGTCAATGCCGCCCACTCCTGCCAGCATGTTCTCGATGAAGTCTCTGTGCCCGGGTACGTCCACGATACCGATCGCCTCGCCGTTGGGCAGCGTCAGCCAGGCGAAGCCCAGGTCTATCGTCATTTCCCGTTCCTTCTCCTCGCGGAGCCGGTCCGGGTCAATCCCACTCAGAGCGTGAACGAGCGTGGACTTGCCGTGATCTACGTGGCCGGCGGTGCCGATGACGTGCATGTGACTGCTCCTTGCCGCTGCCTGTGGGTCGCCGTGCCGCTATTCGCCTCGCAGCGTGCTCAGTTGCTCGTCGGCCAGAGACGTGATTGCTTCGTATTCGCCCCGGGTCGTCTCCAGTGTGCGCATAGCGCCGGCGCGGCGAGCTTCCCACAGGGCATCCAGTTGGCTTCGATGCGATTTGGTTGCCGCCTGCAGCGCGTCGAGGCGTTTCTTGTGCTCGGTGTTGCCCTGCTCTTGCTGTCGCCAGCGTTCTTCAGTTATGACGTCTCGTTTCTTCTGCTGGCGGTCTTGCTCGTCTTGCCATTCTTCCCATTGGCGCTTGAATCGATTCTCGGCCACTCGCTGCATCTCGGATACCTCGTTCTGGCGCTTCTCCATCCGCGCCTGGAAGCTCTGCAGCTTGTCGAGCGCCCGCTTGACCTGCTGTTGCTGGTCGATGAACCCGTGTGTCTGTGTCCGTATCCGCTCTAGTGCCTGGGCCACCTGCTCTCCTTGATCCAGGTACTGCTTCATCTTCTGCTCGCGTTGGAAGTCGGACACGCGCAGTTCCTCGATGGGCTTCTCGAATTTCTTGGCTTCCTGGATCGCCGCCTCGATGCGTGGCCCCTGTTTCTGGACCCGCTCCTCGAGAAGCGGGAACTTCGTAATCAGGCTCTCGATCCGTCTGTGCAGTTCCGTCGTGTCGCTTTCCAGGTCGCTGATACGGCGGTTGTCGGCGCGGCGCTGTTCCTCCAGATAGGTGACCGACTGTATGCGATCGTCGGAGCGCTGGCTTAGATCGGTCACGGTGGCCTGTATGCGTTGTGTGGCCTCGCTCAGCCGCTGATCCTCAGCCTGGAGGCCACTCAGTGCCTCGTCATAGCGGGGCAGCACGCGCATATCCTTCTCCAGCCGGCTCATATTGGTGGTGAGTGTCTCGTACTCGATCTGGCGCAGGCGTGCGGCCTCGGCCTGCTCCTTGCGCCGCGCTTCCTCGCGCTGATCCATCTGGACGATGAGCTCATCTCTGTAGTTCGAGACGATTTGCTCGAACTCGGCTACCTTGGACATCAGGCCCTGGATGCCCCCAACCGCGGCCTGCAGTTCCTGCACCTGAGCTGCCTGCTGGGCCAGTTTTTGCTCCTGGCTCTGCACCCGTTCCTGCAACGTGGAGATCGTCGCCTTGTCCTTGAGACGCTCTTCGTCCAACCACCTGAGCGTCTGCATAGCCTGCGTCAGGTCCATTGTCTGAGTCGTGTTTGTCGCCATCATCGCACCCCCTGCGTGGATTTCAGTGATTCACGACGCGATGTCTGCATCGGCGCTGTCTGTGGTGGATCGCCCCATCCACCACTTCCCGCTGGGTCAAACCCGCGCGCACGTGAGTTGTCCTCTGGAGACATCTCGTGATCGACTGAACGTGGCATTAGCGTGGCAAAACCGATTATAACATTATTCTATCCCACGTGCAACGAGTCTGACCTCGCGATCGTCCTCCGCCCGTGTAGGGGCGTGGTCTCCGCGCTGAGATACGCGCGATTGCCGGCCCAGGCCGATTGACAGATTCCAATGGGGCGCTATAATGACCTCGGAGCCTACTATGCGCATCGGCATTGACGCACGCATCGTCTACTACGCCCGGGGCGGTATCCGCAACTACGTGCTGCATCTGCTCGAGGCACTGGCTGCGCTCGACGCCGACACGGACTACCGCGTCCTGCGCAGTCGCAAGGAGCGCACCCCGCCGCTTCCAGGGCCGAACTTCCGCTGGACAGCTTGTTGGACGCCTTCGCACCACCGGCTGGAGCGATGGGCGCTGCGGGCCGAGCTGGCGCGGCTGAGGCTTGACCTGCTGCATAGCCCCGACTTCATCCCTCCCGCAAGAGGGAGATACCGGTCGGTGATCACCGTTCACGATTTGAACTTCCTCTACTATCCCCAATTCCTCACCGCCGAGAGCCGGCGCTACTACAATCAGCAGATCGAATGGGCGGTCCAACGCGCCGAGCATGTCCTGGCCGACTCTCACGCCACCAAGGCCGACCTGACCTTGCTGTTGGACGTGCCGCCCGAGAAAGTCACGGTCGTACACCTGGCTGCCGATTCAGCCTTTCGCCCCTTGCCAGAGGCACAGGCGCGACGCGTCGCCGCGAAGTACGGTTTGGAGCCCGGCTACCTGTTCTTCGTGGGGACGCTGGAACCCCGCAAGAACCTGCCGGGCCTGCTCCAGGCGTACCGCCTGCTGCTTAACCAGGAGAAGACGGCCGCGCCGCTGGTGCTGGTCGGTGGCAAGGGCTGGCTGTACGAAGAGGTCTTCGAGCGCGTCGAAGCCCTGCATCTGACTCAGCACGTGCGTTTTCTGCACGACGTGTCGGATGCCGACCTGGTGGGGCTGTACAACGGGGCCAGCGTGTTGGCGATGCCCTCGTTCTACGAGGGTTTTGGGCTGCCTGCGTTGGAGGCCATGGCCTGCGGCACGCCGGTCGTGGCTGCCGACCGGGCCTCGTTGCCTGAGGTCGTGGGGGAGGCAGGGCTGCTGATCAATCCAGACGCCCCGGACGACCTGGCCGCTGCGCTGGCACGCGTGCTGACCGACGAACCGCTGCATGCCCGGTTGCGCCAACTGGGGTTGGCACAGGCTGCCCGTTTCACCTGGGAGGAGGCCGCTGCCAAGACGCTGGCAGTCTACCGCCAGGTACTGGCATCGCCCGGTTCGTAGTGAGGCACGCAACGCCGGTAGGCTGCCGTGCTGGTTCGTAGTAAGGCACGCAGCGCTAGCGGAGTGCCGTGCCGGTTCGTAGCAAAGCACGCAACGCCAGCGGGGTGCCGTGCCGGTTCGTAGTGAGGCACGCACCACCAGCGGGGTGCCGCGCCGGTTCGTAGTAAGGCACGCAGCGCCAGCGGGGTGCCGCGCCGGTTCGTAGTGAGGCACGCAGCGCTAGCGGAGTGCCGTGGTGGTTCGTAGTGAGGTACGCAACGCCAGCGGGTTGTCGTGCCGGTTCGTAGTAAGGCACGCAGCGCCAGCGGGCTGCCATGCCGGTTCGTAGTAGGGCACGCAGCGCCAGCGGGCTGCCGCGCCGGTTCGTAGTGAGGCACGCAGCGCCAGCGGAGTGCCGTTCCTGCTCTTTTGTGACCTACGTCTCGTTCGCCACCGGCGGCGCCGGACGCTCGTTGATCGTCAATTGAAACACGTCCGGCCGGGCATAGTGCCCCACCACGTCGAAGTCGAACTTGCCCCGCGCCACCTCGGCCAGGTCGAGCTCGGCGAACAGCATCCCCTCCTGGTCGTACAGCGGCCCGGCCAGTATCTCCCCCATCGGCGAGACGATGGCGCTGCCCCCACGACAGACCACCTCGGGCTGCTCGGCCAGGTCCTCAATCCCGGCCAGGTCAGCCGGGTACATGGCCTTGGTCACGAACTGGTTGCAGCCCAGGACGAAGCACCGTCCCTCGCAGGCGATGTGGCGCAGCGTGGCCTGCCAGGTGTCGCGCGCGTCGGCTGTGGGCGCCAGGTAGATCTCGACCCCCTTGCCGTACATGGCCATCCGCGCCAGCGGCATGTAGTTCTCCCAGCAGATCAGCCCGCCGATCCGGCCGATCTCGGTCTCGATCACCGTCAGCGTGCTGCCGTCCCCCTCGCCCCAGATCAGGCGCTCGGCCCCGGTGGGCTTGAGCTTGCGGTGTTTGCCCAGCAGGTGCCCGTCCGGGCCGAAGTACAGCAGCGTGCAGTAGAGCGTGCCCCGGCTGAACTGGCTATCTCGCTCGATGACGCCCAACGCCAGATAGGCGTTGGCCTCGCGGGCGGCCGCCCCCAGGGCCTCGGTCGCCGGGCCGGGCACGTCCACCGCGTTGGCCCAATAGCGCTGCCACGTACGCCGCCCCTCCGTGCTGCGGCTGCCGACCACGGTGCCGAAGGCCAGCCCGCGCGGATAGGCCGGGACGAGGGCCTCGGGAAACAGGATCAGTCGGGCACCCTGCGCCGCGGCTTCCAGGGTCAGGCGACACGCCTTCTCCACGGTGGCCTCGCGATCGAACAGGACCGGAGCGGCCTGCACGACCGCGACCTTCACTTGTGCGAAGTCGTTCACTCTGCGGCTCCCTCCACCGCCCTCCCCGCCCGCGCCCAGGCCGCTCTGGCGTCCTCATAGCCCATGCGGTACAGGCCCTCGTGGTTGTCGGGGATGTAGCGGATGATGTTTGTCAGCGGAATCGGGCGCTGAGGCGAGATGATGACCGGCTCCTGGATATCCTGGTGTGCCGGCTCGGTGGGCTCCCCTGCCTCGAAAGGCTTGGTCTGCCCGCGCAGTTGGGTTTCCAGCGCCGCGTTCTCCGCCCGCAGTTGGGCGTTCTCGATCGCCAGCCGGACCACCTGGTTGGTGCGATGGAAGAGCTTCAGGTCGGCCTGGAAGGAGGCCAGCAGCGCCCACTCGAAGGCGGCCTGGGCCGCTGCCAGAAGCCCCTGCACCCCCTCGACAGGGGTGTATCGCGGGCGGCTCCCCTCGTCTTCCCAGGGCGTCATCAACACTACCACGATGTCCCGGCCACCGGCGTCAATGGCCGGGCCCAGCGGCGTGTTCGCCACCGTCCCGCCGTCCCAGAAGAATACGTCACTGATCTTGGTGGGCGGGTAGACCAACGGGATGCTGCAACTGGCCAGGATGTGGTCTATCGTGATGTCCACGTGCTCGCAGTGCCCGCCCGCCGAGGAGTCGGGGCTGTTGCCGAAGACGCGCAGCCGGCCTGTCTCCATCTCGACCACCGTGATGCGCAGGTGCGTGGACGGCGGCCGGGCGTTGATCCGCGCCGGGTCGATCCAGCCCTCGTCCAGCAGCGTCCGGCGCAGGGGGCTGGTATCCAGCAGATGGTCCCATTTGTCCAGCGAGAACAGGTCCCACGCGCGACGCTGCACGTCGTCAGTCTTCAATCGCCGCCACAACGACCACAGCGAGTGCGCCGTGTGGCCGGACGCGATCGCCGCCCCGTTCACCGCCCCGATAGACGTGCCGACGACGACATCGGGATACCACTCGTGCTCCTCGAGGAAGCGCAACACGCCGACGTGATAGGCCCCCCGCCCCCCGCCGCCGGAGAGCACCAGAGCCCGCGAAGCCTTTGCCTCAGCCATCACTCACCTCCTGCCCCTTGGACCGCGGGCATCCTGCCCGCACCGTGTTCTCCCAAACCGATCACGTCCCAACGGACCGCGGGCATCCTGCCCGCACCATGTTCACTCAGGCTGATTACGTCCCAATGGACCGCGGGCATCCTGCCCGCACCCCCGGTCACTCCATTCTCAATTCTCCAACCTCCAACCTCCAACCTCCAACCTCTAACCTCCAACCTCTAACCTCCAACCCTTCCCCGTCAGTCGTACCATTCTCACACTATATCCGGCCGCTCCCGCCGCAGCCACTCCACTAACTCCGACAGCGCCTCGCGCTTCTGCAAGAACAGCACCAGTTGGCGGGCCTTGCCGCTCAACCCCTCCCCGCCCAGGCTGTCGTAGTTCACGCCCAGGTCGAAGCACAGCGTCTTGAACTCGCCCAGGTTCAGGCGGGACTTGAGGATACGGTGCAGCCGGGACGCCTCGGGCGAGGGTGCCATGTCGAGCGTTTCCCCTGGCCCGGATCCGACCAGGACGTTGCCATCCGTATGGATTGTAATGCGGTCGCCAAACTGCTGCTCCACCGGCCCACTGGGCTTGTACACCGCTCCCTGGACCTCGCGCATATCCACCGCTTCCCCGCCGCCCACGGCGACCGGACCCTCGAACGTGCCTGAGAGCACCGGCCCCTCGACGCCGCCCGCGACGTTGGTCTGCGGGCCGTGCACTTCTTGCTCGCGCTGGTCTGCGGCGACGGGCTTGTCCCCGGCCACGTAGTCGCCGTGCACGACCATCTGCGGCTCTGCCGGCGCCTCCGGGACCTCGGCCCGCTCGGGCACGCCCACCTTGCCGGCCGCCAGGAACCAGTCGCGGTACATGCGCCCCGCGATCTGGTACCGCCGCCTTCTTCCTCGCCCCTGGCAGTGGATCAGCCCGTGATACAGGATCGCGTCGACCGTGCCCTGCAGCGCGGTGGCGTCCATGTCGGGGAAGCGCTGCCGGATCGCCGGGTAGTCCACGGCCTTGTCCTGCTCTGCCAGGAAGCGGTAGACCGCCAGGCCCGCCGGCCCCAGCGTCTCTGTCCACGTCGAGAAGTGCCGCGTCCGCTCGTCGAAGGTCTCGGCCACCGTCCGTACGTCATCCGCCGTCGCGTCCGCCAGTTCTCCCTCCAGTTCGTCCCACAGCTCGTGCAGGATGTACTGGGCCATACACGGCTGCCCCCCAGTCTGCCGCCACACTTCCTCGGCCACGTCCTCCGGGAGCCGGCCCTCGTTGGGCTGGCGCGCCAGTGCCAGCATCGCCTCGCGCGACAGCGTGGGCAGGCAGTAGCGATCCAGGACGTTCTCCAGCGGCGAGTCGCGCTCGGTCACCTTGGTGTACATCTGCGTGGACCCCGCCATCACCAGCGCCACATCCTCGACGATCTGGCTGTTCGTGAGCAGGCTCCGCAGGTTGGGGCGCAGGTCGTCGCCCCACTCGACGGTCAGGATGTGCTCTGATTCGTCGATCAGGATCACCAGCCGCATGCGCTCGCCGCGCGTGTCCAGCGATCGAAAGGCGCGCACGAACGCGTCCACCGGCCCTCGCGCTGCCGTGCCCCGGTAGCGGATCTGCAATGCCTCGACGATTAGCCCTCGCTCCAAGCCCCGCTCTAGCTCCCACGTCTCGCCCAACTCCTCCAGCACCCACAGGAAGAAGTCGTCGCTGCACGTCAGCGCCCGCCCGCGTTGCAGGTCGAGGCGGCACGGCACAAATCGCCGCTCCCCGGCAGCCCACGCCTGGCCGCCCAGCACCCGGGTCAGTTTGCTCAGCAGGCTCGTCTTGCCGGACCGCCGCCCCCCGAACACCGCCGCCGAGATGGGCACCGGCGCTCCCAGCCCGCCTACCAGCCGCGCGATGGTCTTCTCTCGACCGAAGAACATCGCGTCGTCCCGCACTGCCACGTGGTAGTTGTAGGGGTTGTAGTTCAACACCGGGTCGCTCCTTTCGATGACGTGTTGCGTGCTGCGTATTCCGTCCTACGTTTCCAGTCCCAGTTCCACCCAGCGGATCCAATCCCGGAACACGCCCCAGGCGATGGTGTAGCCAGGTTCGTCGCGACGTACGAGCGTGTACTCCTCCAGCCCGTGCAGCGCGGCCAATGCCTCCTGGCGCTGCATTGCGGGCAGCAGCCGTGTCCGTGAGACAGGTCCCGGTGCCTGCGCCAGCATCCGCAGCATCCGCCGCTGTGTCTGGTCCAATCGCGTGTGCCATAGCTGGCCCAGGTAGGCTGCCCGGGACATGAACTCATCCACCGCTTCCCGCGCCTGCTCGGCCGTGACGGTGATCTCCCCGTGGTCCAGCCGCCCTTCCACTGCCAGGCCGCACATCTGCCGCGTGACGAACGGCTGCCCGCCGCCGGACTGGGTCAATACCGCCAGCGCCTCGCGTTCGTAGTGCACGCCCATCTGCAGGCCCAAACTCACGATCATCTCCTGTACGTCGTCGGCCGCCATCGGCGGCATCCACACCTCGTGCAGCGCCTGGTACAGCTCGTTGTCGTGATCGGTCCATCGTTCCCGCCGGTTGAGCGAGGGATCGACTCCCACGAGCAGGAAGTCCAGCATCCGCGCCTGCTGGTTGGCCTCCCGCAACTGTCCAAACAGTGCGGCGAAGCCCTCGTAACCCGGCGTCCCCCCTGCCGGCGGCAGCCGGTCTACCTCGTCCACGATCACCAGGGTGCGCTCCTGTTCCCTCGGCCGTCCCAGCGCGGCGTGGATCGCGGCTAGATCGTGCAGGAAGTCCTCAGCCACAGAAGGTGAGGGCGGCCCCATCCCCGGCCACAGGCGTAACTCGGGCAGCGTCAACTCGGGCCGCGTGTGTCTTAGATGGTCCACCAGTGAGGCCACGATGGCCGGGTACAGCGGCCACACGCTCTGTTGGCGGACCGTGCCTTGGGTGTCCACGAAGGCGATCGGCCGCCGCTGAGCCAGCCGCCCCTGCAGCCGCTGGATGAGCGAGGTCTTGCCCACCTTGCGCAAGCCAAACACGCCCACCGGCTGCCCAGTATCCAGCAGGTCGACGATCTCCTCCAGCACCCGCTCGCGCCCAAAAAACGAGAGATCCCCACTCACCGGCCCGCTGATGGTGTACAGGTTCTGCCGCCCGGTCGCCTGGTCGATCTCGGCGGCCAGGATGTCGTTGGCGCTGCGGTCGGGCTTGACCTGGCCGAAGAGGGCGATGTCCAACGGCACGATCGCCAGGCCCTCCCGTTGGCGGATCTCGTACAGCCGGTAGCGTGCCCAGGGCCTCGGCCGCCGGTCGCTGATCACCAGCGCCACCCGGTGGGTCAGATCGCCGTCCGCGCCGCAATGCCGCCGGGTGGCCTGGCACACGGCGGTGAAGTCGTCGGCCGTGGGCGCGCTACCGGCGACCAGCCGCGCGTACATCGGCCCGTAGCCCGCCTGCGGGTGATCTTCGCCCTGGGGAGCGAGGAGAAATTCCTCGGCGCTGATCTCGCGCATGCCGAAGCGGGCCTGGGCGAAGAAGCCCCGCGTGCGCGCGTACAGCGGGTGCTGCGTGCGGACGCGTTCGGAGAGCGCGGCGATGTGCCGTTGCTGGAGTCGGCGGTGAAGTCGGGCAGCCACCGGGGAGACGAAGCGATACCCGCCATCCTCCTCGTGCCGCATCAGCCCGCGCTCGACCAATCCGTTCAGCGCGACCTGGACCTGGTCAGCGGTGGAGAGCGCCTCCACCTCCCGCAGCGCCGGCTCCAGCGTTTCGTGGTTGACGGATTGCCTTGCCGGCGCGACTAAGGGGATGATTTGTTGTAAAGGGTAATCCCTGGCTGCCGACCACTCCACGGCATAAGAAGGATAACGGCACAGCGAGACAGCGGCAGTGCCAACCATCGCCAGGGCTGCCGAGACACCCGCCAGAAGCCAGGCCGCGGATAAGACTCTGATGGTTCGAGCCGTGGTTGTGGATTGTCCAAGCAGATCCGTTGCTGTGAGTGAGAGTGTGTATTCGCCAGGGGGCAGCCGCATGAACCCGGTGCCAAAAAAAACTGGCGCGATGCGCGCCGCGCCGATCTCGCCGGCACCAAAGGTGGCGCTGAAGACCCGGCCTGGCGCCGAAGGAGAAAGCACAACGGCATATTCCATTCGGTCGGAGCCGCCGGTTGGGGCCAGATCCAGTCCCACGAAACGGCCCTCGAACCCACCGACATTCACCAGGCGGAACAGGGATCCATCACTCAGTGGTGCCGGCTTCAGCCATCCTACCGCGGGAACCGCGCCGATGCCCAAAGACAAGCGGCTCACCCCGCCGCCATCCGTGCCGACCCAGACGGTGCTCGCTCCATCCCCCCACATTGCCCTGACAGAGTCAGACCCCAAGCCCTGGGCAGTGGTGAAGGTCTGCCAGGTCACACCGCCGTCGTCTGAGCGGCTCACGCCGCCGCCATACGTGCCGACCCAGACGGCGCCTGCCCCATCCCCCCACGCAGCCCTGACGGAGTCAGACCCCAAGCCCTGGTCCGCGGTGAAGGTCTGCCATGTGGCGCCGCCGTCGTCTGAGCGGCTCACGCCGTCATCCGTGCCGACCCAGACGGCGCCTGCCCCATCCCCCCACACCGCCCAGACGTCGTTAGACCCCAAACCCTGGTCAGTGGTGAAGGTCTGCCATGTGGCGCCGCCGTCGTCTGAGCGGCTCACGCCGCCGCCATCCGTGCCGACCCAGACGGCGCCCGCCCCATCCCCCCACACCGCCAAGACGGAGTTGGACCCCAAGCCCTGGGCAGTGGTGAGGGTCTGCCACGTGGCACCGCCGTCGTCCGAGCGGCTCGCCCCGCCGCCATACGTGCCGACCCAGACGGCGCCTGCTCCGTCCCCCCACACCGCCCAGACGGAGTTGGCCCCCAAGCCCTGGTCAGTGGTGAAGGTCTGCCATGTGGCGCCGCCGTCATCTGAGCGGCTCATCCCCTCAGCCGTGCCGACCCAGACGGTGCCTGCTCCGTCTCCCCACACAGCCCTGACGGAGTAAGGCCCCAAGCCCTGGGCAGTGGTGAAGGTTTGCCACGTCGTGCCGCCGTCGTCTGAGCGGCTCACCCCGTCAGCCGTACCGACCCAGACGTCGCCCGCCCCATCCCCCCACACCGCTCTGACGGAGTTAGATCCCAAGCCCTGTGCAGTGGTGAAGGTCTGCCAGGTCGCGCCGCCGTCGTCTGAGCGGCTCACGCCCCCGCCATACGTGCCGACCCAGACCGTGCCTGCCCCATCCCCCCACACCGCCCAGACGTCGTCAGACCCCAAGCCCTGTGCAGTGGTGAAGGTCTGCCAGGTCGTGCCGCCGTCGTCTGAGCGGCTCACCCCGCCATACGTGCCGACCCAGACGGCGCCCGCCCCATCCCCCCACACCGCTCTGACGGAGTTAGATCCCAAGCCCTGTGCAGTGGTGAAGGTCTGCCACGTCGCACCGCCGTCGTCTGAGCGGTTCACCCCGCCATACGTGCCGACCCAGACGGCGCCTGCCCCATCCCCCCACGCAGCCCAGACGTAGTCGGACCCTAAGCCCAGGTCAGTGGTCAAGGTCTGCCAGGTCACACCGCCGTCGTCTGAGCGGCTCACCCCGCCGCCCCAAGTGCCGACCCAGACGGCGCCTGCTCCATCCTCCCACACCGCGCTGACGGAGTTGTCTCCCAAGTCCTGCGCCGTGGCAAGGGTCTGCCAGGTTGCCCCGCCGTCGTCAGAGCGGAACACCCCACTATACGTGCCGACCCAGGCTGTGCCCGCCCCGTCTACCCACATTGCCCTGACAGAGTCAGACCCCAAGCCCTGGGCACCGGTGAAGATCTGCCATGTGGCGCCGCCGTCGTCTGAGCGGTTCACGCCGCCGCCATCTGTGCCGACCCAGACAGTGCCTGCTCCATCTCCCCACATCGCCCTGACGGAGTCAGATCCCAAGCCCTGGGCACTGGTGAAGGTCTGCCACGTGGCACCGCCGTCGTCAGAGCGACTCACGCCGCCGCCATACGTGCCGATCCAGACGGCGCCTGCTCCGTCCCCCCACGCAGCCCTGACGGAGTCAGACCCCAAGCCCTGGGCACTGGTGAAGGTCTGCCACGTGGCACCACCGTCGTCAGAGCGGCTCACCCCGCCGCTATACGTCCCGACCCAGACGTCGCCCGCCCCATCCCCCCACACCGCCGAGACGGAGTTGGATCCCAAGCCCTGGTCAGTGGTGAAGGTCTGCCAGGATGCGCCGCCGTCGTCAGAGCGGCTCACGCCGCCATACGTGCCGACCCAGACGGCGCCCGCCCCATCCCCCCATACCGCCGAGACGGAGTTGTATCCCAAGCCCTGGTCAGCGGTGAAGGTCTGCCACGTCGCACCGCCGTCGTCAGAGCGGCTCACGCCGCCATACGTGCCGACCCAGACGGCGCCCGCCCCATCCCCCCACACCGCCGTGACGGAGTTATCTCCCAAGCCGTGGTCAGCGGTGAAGGTCTGCCACGTCGCACCGCCGTCGTCAGAGCGGCTCACCCCGCCGCCATACGTGCCGACCCAGACGGCGCCCGCCCTATCTCCCCACACCGCCGAGACGGAGTTGGATCCCAAGCCGTGGTCAGCGGTGAAGGTCTGCCACGTCGCACCGCCGTCGTCTGAGCGGCTCACCCCGTCAGCCGTACCGACCCAGACGGCGCCCGCCCCATCCCCCCACACCGCCCTGACGTCGTTATCCCCCAAGCCCTGGGCAGTGGTGAAGGTCTGCCACGTCGCACCGCCGTCGTCAGAGCGGCTCACCCCGCAGCCTTGACCGGCGACGCTGTCCGTCGCTACCCAGATTGCACCTGTATGCGGGTCGGTCCACCCAGCCTGCACTCGGCTTCCGGGCAGCCGGCCGGGGACGCGGGGGGCGTAAAAACTGTGCGTCTCCCAGGGGCGTTCCACCCCGCTCAGTCCCGCAGGAGTCGCCAACCAGGCGGTGTTTTCGTGGGAAGCAAGAACTATCTGCACGTGGTCGTCGGGCAGGTCAGAGCCCAACGTATTGAGGCGGGTCCAGTGATCGGCGAGAATATCGTAACGGCTGGCGCCGCCGCCGTCGGTGGCTATCCACAGATAGCGCCCAGTGGGATTGAGGGAGAGGTCGGTAATGGGGTATTTGGGCAGGCCGGGCCTTTGACGGGGGATCCAGGTCTCCCAAGTGTCGTCGCGGGATAGGGTAGCCAATCCACCGGCGGTGCCTATCCACACCCTGCCGTCCCCGCCGCTGTTCACGGCCAGGGCGCGCACGTCGTTGGAAGGTAGGGGTGTAGATTGGGAATGGGTAGATTGGTAGGTGGTCCAGGTCTCGGAGGCCAGGTCGAGCAAGCCAACGCCGTCACCGGTGGCGATCCATATCCCGTCTCGTCCGGCGTCATAGGCCAGGTCGCGAATCTCGGGGGCCGGCAGGCCATCGGTATAGGCCCGCCACGTCGCGCCGTCGTAGCGGGCCACGCCCCCGGCGGTGCCCGCCCACAGCTCCCCCTCGCGCCCCAGGGCCAGGCTGAGCGCGTCGGCGGCAGGCAGGCCGTCGGCGGGTGTGAAGACCTCCCAGGCGTCGTCACCACGGTCGCGGGGGGTGGAACCATAGTCCAGACGGGCCACGCCGGATGCCGTGGCGATCCATAGCTCGCCCGTCCGCTGTCCATGGATGATGGCCTGGACGGTATTGGTGGGGATGTCGCTGTTGGCGACGGTGTAGTTCACCCAATCGCGGCCGTTGGTGTAGCTTAGGCCCTCATCCGTGCCGATCCACAGGCCGGGGACATCGATGTCCACTACCGGGTCCTCGGTGTAGGCGACGGCGCAGATGTTGTTGGAGGACAGATCGCTGTTGGCGGTGTTGTAGTGCCGCCAGTAGGTGCCGTGGCCGTCGCTGCCGCCGCCCTGGGCGCGCGCTGGCGTGGGCCAGGCCAGGCTGCCCAGCAGGACGGTCAGGCAGAGAGCCAGACGGGCGGGTTTGGCAAATCTCATTGATCCTGTCCTCACTTCACGGGCATAAAACGACGCCCAACATCACCTTGCCTACTTCTCCCGCAAGTCCCGATCCAACGTCGCCAGATCAACCAGCAGGGCGTCGTGCGCCCCGGCCTCGGCGCGGGCGGCCTCCGTGAACCCAGCGCGGGCGAAGAAGGCGTAATGCACCTGCCATCCCTGCCCATCCTCCGGCAAGGTGCGCAGTACCCTCTCTGTCTTCTCTTCGATCAACTTGATGGTCACGGCCCGGCCGAGCGGGTGATCGCCCCACTTGCACTCGCCCAGCAGAATCTGCCTCTCGCGCCAGGCGATCGCCACCACGTCCACCTGTGCGTCTTTCGACCAGTGGCTGCCCACGTTATCCGGCGTGAAAGGAAGCGCCCCGACTTGGGCTTGCTTCAGCGTCCAATCACGGCACACATCCTCAAAGGTCAGAGCGACGAAGGCACGGAAGTTATCCTCCATCATCTGCCACAATCGGTGCGTCAAGCCACGTTCGACCAGGTGCAAGTTGGGATCAACGAAGCGGTAGTAGAAACGCAGAAAAGGATCGCTCAGGTAGTAGCGACTGTGCCGGCTCGTCTTGATCTGCTCCAGTGGTACGGTAGCGGGAACGCGCCGCTCGATCAACTTGAGGTCCAACAAGCGTGGCAGGTAATGACTCAGGGAAGGCGACGGGATGGCCGTGAACGCCGCGATGTCGTCACGGGTGTGTCGCCCGCCCGCCATTGCTTTCAGGATTGCCTCGTAGTTGACCGTCTCGCGCCGGGTCAAGTCGCTGATCAGCACCAGAGGCTCATTGTGGAACCAACCGGTGCGCTGCAAGAAAAGACGCGTCACGTTGCCGGCAAGCGTGTCCCCGTCATCCCATCGCTCCAGGTAGGCGGGGACGCCGCCCAAGATGGCATACACGGCCAGCCGTTTATACACGTCGTACCTCGGCAAGAACCCTCGCAGAGCGGGAAATGAAAGCGGCAGCAGCGGGAACTGGGCCGTCATACGTCCATACAGCGGCGACTGGTAGTGCATCAGATCGGTCATCATACCGACGTGTGACCCTGCCAGGAAGAACAAGACCTGGCTGTCCTTGAACAGGTGATCCCAGGCTGCCTGAATGTGTGAACCCAGACCGGAGTCCTGTTGCAGTGCGTAAGGTAGCTCGTCAAGAATCACGATCGCGCGCTGTGATCCTAGCGCCTGGGCCATCATGCGCAGTACGGCCTCCCAACTCTGCGGCCTGATGTCTACGTCGGCGTAATCCAGATCGCGTTCCCACGCATAGATGGTTCGGGCCAGATTCGCCATCAACGCCTCTTTTGGATCACGTTTGGCGACCCAATAGAGGGTCGGTAGGCCGGTCTGGTCGGCCCAGGTTGTGAGCAGCGTGGTCTTTCCCACGCGCCGGCGTCCGTATACGATGACGAAATGCGCGCCCGGCTGCTCGACGAATTGGCCCAACTGCGCCAGTTCACGTTCGCGATTCACAAACATAGTTTGTACACCCTATCTTGATTAATAATGATCAGACTATTATAGTCTGTTTATTATAGTCGCGAGCAGGGGCGCCATCGGACGCGTCAGTCACGAAGTGCGTGATCAAACACCCACACTGTCTCCCTCGCCAGCGTGCGCGCGAACCGTCCCCCTTCTGCCTCCAGTCGTGACCACTCCGCCTTGGTGTAGACCAACAACTCCGCCGGCACGGGCAAACCGCTCACATCCCAGCGCAGGGAACGCCGCTCAAATGGTTCAGTCGCCTCCTCGACGATGGCCACCACATCCAGGCCGCTGCCCACGCCCCGGCCCCCGCGCGCGGTCAGGCCATACGGGCGGAGACGAATCCCAGCATCTCGCCGGCGTACCGGATCGCTTTCTTCCCCTGCAACCTCAGTATACACCACCCCCGCCCCATTGCCAAGCACCTCCGCCTCCCGATTCACCACTCTGCCGATTTGCTGATTTGCCGATTTGCACCCTTGCACACTCGCCGATTTGCCGACCTGCCAACTTGCGGTATACTTCTCTCCGTGAAACCCCAACACCCAGGAGCGGTCGCGACCCCCTCGCGCCGCGCCATCGTATCCCAAGTCCTCGGCCTGGCCTGGCCTGTCGTCGTCGAGCAACTGCTGGGCACGGCGGTCGGCCTGGTCAACACCTACATCGTCAGCCACCTGGGGGCGGCGGCGCTGGCCGCCATGGGGCTCAGCCTCCAACTGAGCAACCTCCTGATGGCCCTGTTCAGCGCCGTGGGCGTGGGCAGCACCGCGCTGGTGGCTCGCCACGTCGGCGCGGGTGAGCAGGAGGAGGCCGGGCGCATCGCCGGGCAATCCCTCCTCCTGGCGCTGGGTTTGGGCCTCCTGGCCGCGCTTCCGTGTCTCGTGGGGGGGCGCCCGGTGCTGGTCGCGTTGGGCGGTGAGGAGGACGTCGTGGAACTGGGGCGCGCTTACCTCTTGGCCGTGGGTACCACCATGCCGCTCATGGCGATCCTGTTCGTCGGTAACGCCGTCCTGCGGGGCGCGGGCGACACCCGTACCCCGATGCGGGTCATGGCGCTGGTCAACCTGATCAACGTCACCGTCTCCGGGAGCTTCGTCTACGGGCTCGGCCCGCTGCCGGCGCTGGGCATGGCGGGGGCAGGGATCGGATCGGCGGCCGGTGTCGGGGTCGGAGGCTGCCTCGTCGCGCTGGCTATGCTGCGCGGGCGCTCCACCGCTGGGCTGCGTGTGCCGTGGGCTTGGCTGCGCCCTCATCCCCGGCGTGTCTGGCGACTGCTCCGCATCGGTATCCCCAGCGGCGCTGAGCAGACGGCCATGCGCCTGGCGCAGATGGTGATGGCGACGGTCGTGACTCACCTGGGGACGGCCGCCTACGCGGGTCATCAACTGGGCATCCAGCTGCTCTCGGTGGCCTTCATGCCGGGTTTTGCCTTCTCCGTAGCCTCGACCACGCTGGTCGGGCAGGAGCTGGGGCGCGGAGCGCCTCGGCGCGCGGAGGCGTGTGTCCAAACCGCGTGCTGGATTGCCCTGGCGCTGATGTGCAGTGTCGGCGCGGTGGCCTTCGTGGCAGCCGAGCCCCTGCTGCGTGCCTTCACCTCGGATCCCCGGGTCGTCGCCCAGGGACTCCACGCCGTGCATGCCTGTGCCTTCATGCAGTTCCCTCTGGCCT
The DNA here is from genome assembly GCA_964649415.1 of uncultured Anaerolineales bacterium. GTDB lineage: Bacteria > Chloroflexota > Anaerolineae > B4-G1 > B4-G1 > CAZYSK01. The sequence goes on along the minus strand of CAZYSK010000014.1, from coordinate 63,563 downwards.
GGTACTTCGTCCTCTCCGGCGCATTGCGCGGCGCTGGCGATACCCGCTTCGTCCTCCTCGTCCAGGCGGTCTGTATCTGGCTGGTCCGCCTGCCCCTGGCACATCGCCTGGCCCTCGCCCTGGGCCTGGCGCTCCCCGGCGTGTGGGCCGCGATGATCGTGGACATGACGGGCCGGGCCGCCTTCCTCGCCCTCCGCTTCCGCGGTGGCGCCTGGAAGCACCTGCGCGTCTAGCCCCGCGCCAGTCCTCCATCCGCTATTCGCTATTCGCTATTCGCCATTCGCCATTCGCTCATTTGTCTTCATTTGTAATTCCTCCCCATAGGTACATTTTTCCTATTGACCTCGCCGTGCGGATGTGCTATGCTATAGATAGGCAATGGAATTTGTGGTAAACAAAATCCTAAAAAATTCCTATAGCGATATGGCCGCAAGCCATTTGCGGTCTTCTTGTAGTTGGGTCATCTGAGGCACTGATGGAATTGGACGACTCACGTATCGGGCAATACCACATCATCGAACAGATCGGCAGAGGTGGCATGGCCACCGTGTACAAGGCCTTCCAACCCAGCCTCGACCGTTACGTCGCGATCAAGGTGCTGGCGTCCGACCTGGTTGGGAGCGCCGATTTCGTCGTTCGTTTCGAGCGCGAGGCCAGAGCCGCGGCCAGGCTGCGCCATCGCAACATCCTGACCGTCTTTGAGTACGGGCGACAGGGCGACCTGTTCTACCTGGTCACCGAATACGTCAGCGGTGGCACCCTCGCGGGGCGCATGGGGTGGCCCCTGGACCTGACCTACGCCGTGAACGTGGTCTCGCAGGTGGGCGACGCGCTGGCCTATGCCCACAGTCAGGGCCTCATCCATCGCGACGTCAAGCCCGGCAACATCCTGATGGTGGACGAGAACTGGCCGCTGCTGGCCGACTTCGGACTGGTGAAGATCGTGGGCGACAGCCGCCACGTGACGGCCAGCGGGGCCAGCGTCGGCACCCCTCAGTACATGTCGCCCGAGCAGGCCCAGGGCTACACGGTGGATCAGCGCAGCGACATCTATTCCCTGGGGGCCGTGCTATACGAGTCAGTCGCGGGCCGGCCGCCTTTTGGCACCGACAGTCCCGTGGCCGTCATTCTCAGGCACATCAACGAGCCCGTCACCCCGCCCCATCTGCTGCGCTCCGATCTGCCGCCGGCGCTCGGGCGCGTCATAGCCAAGGCCCTGGCCAAGTCTCCCAGGGACCGTTACCAGCACATGGAGGAGTTCCTGGCGGATCTGAGGATGGCGCATCCCCTCCCCACTGGCCGCAACCCGGTACTGCGGCACGGGCCACGGGCGATCCCGGCCGGCCCCTCCACGCTGCTGTCGGCCCAATCCCGCAGACGATTCTCTCTGCGGACCTACGCGCTCGGAGGTGTGGCCCTCTTGGTGATGGTCATGGTGGCCTTTATGCTGTTCAAGGTCGCCCTCGCCCTGCGGCAGGCCCGGGCCTCCGGTCCGCAAGCTGTCCTGGCGACACAGACGGCTGCGTCCAGCCCTGTGCCGCAGGAACCTTCGCTCGTCGCCTCGTCCGTCGCCTCGCCCGCTGCCGCCACCGAGGTGCCTGCGTCGCCTGTGCCGCCTGTGCCCCAGGTGGTGGAGTCCCGGCTGTGGGAGGCTGATGGCGCGGAGATGGTCCTCGTGCCGGCGGGGGACTTCGTCATGGGGAGCGAGGAACTGGGCGACGACGAGGCGCCGGCCCATCAGGTTCACCTGGACGCGTTCTGGATAGACCGGCACGAGGTGAGCAACGAGCGCTTTGCCCGCTTCGTGGCCGCCACCGGCTACCGGACCCAGGCCGAGGAACGTGGGGGGGGCTGGGTCTGGGAGGGGACGCGGTGGGAGGACGTCGAGGGCTCCGATTGGCGCCACCCGCGTGGCCCGGATAGCACCATCGAGGGCCGGATGGATCACCCCGTCGTCCTGGTGAGCTGGGACGACGCCGATGCCTACTGCCGCTGGGCCGGGAAGCGGCTGCCCAGCGAGGCCCAGTGGGAGAAGGCGGCGCGGGGGGTTGCGACGGATGGGTCTGGCCAGCGCTATCCCTGGGGCGACGCGTTCGATAGCGCCCGCGCCAACACCCGCGAGTCGGGGCGGGGCGATACCGCGCCCGTGGGTAGTTTCTCTCCCCAGGGCGACAGCCCCTGTGGCGCTTCCGATATGGCCGGCAACGTCTGGGAGTGGGTGGCCGACTGGTATGGCAGCGATTACTACGCCCAGTCGCCATCGGCCAATCCGCCGGGACCCGCCACGGGGACCTCGAAAGTGCTGCGGGGCGGCTCGTGGCCCTTCGATGAGGTGTACGCCCGTATCGCTTTCCGCTACAACGTCAAGCCCGATTACACCTACGATTTCGCGGGCTTCCGCTGCGTCAGCCAGTAGGAGCGACGAGCATGTCTACAATGCGTTGGCCCTCCAGGGTTGTCTGGATGATCTTCATCCTCGTTGTTCAGGTCACCGTGCATACCCTGTTCCCTCAGCCAGCCCTCGCTCAGGAGGGCGGAGGTGACGAACACAGGGAGGTGCCCGGCCTTGACGTCATCATGGTGGTGGATGAGTCAGAGACGATGTGGAATCAGACGGACATCCAGGGGGTGCGGGTCAACACCGTCGATTTCTTCATCGATATGCTGGCCTCGGAGCAATCCGGCGCTCTCCACCGCCTGGGTATCGTCGCCTTCGGCACCGAGCCCGTCGTCATCCCGTACACGCTGCTCGATAGCCGGGCCGCCGCCGAGGACTTGAAGGAGCAGTACGCCGCTGTCCACCAGCGCATCGCCCCGCGCAAGAATACGCAGTATACCGACATCAACAAGGCGTTGCGTGCGGCGTTAGACATGATGGAGCAGGGGCACGATCCGGATCGAAAGCCTGCGCTCGTTCTCGTCACCGACGGCCAGCCCACCGCCCCACAGGTAAGCGAGGCACGGGGCCGGGACGCGGTCAGCGCCTACCTGGAGGAAACGCGCGGCCTCCTGGAACAGTTGCAGGACTACCCCTATATGGACGACATCTGCCCCAGCCCCAACGGAGCGCCGCTGCACATGATCGGCCTGGGCGTGGACAACCTGCAGGAGTCGTCGAGCCCCGAGTTCATCGCCCTCTATCGGGAGTTCTGGCAGGGGGTCTCGGGCCGGGCGGGCGGATACTACAAGGAGGCCGGGCAGGTGCAGGAGATGCAGGGCATTGGCACCTATATCTTCTCCGAGTTGCTCTGTGCGCCGGCGACTCCCTCTGTGTCCGTGCGCTCTCCCCAGGTCCTCGAGTACCAGGTCTACGACAGCTATTTCCAGATCCTGTTCACCATATCGGGCAAGCAGAGCGCCGAGGTGGTGGCCAGCATCTACCGGCCCCGGCCCGGTGGCGAGCCGGGCGGTGCGGCACTGGCCCGGGATGACGAGGGCGTCACCTGGCAGAGCAACGACATAGACTACGAGGTGTGGGGGGTTAGCTACACCGAGCCCTGGACGGGTACCTGGCAGGTCGTCCTCGAGGGGGATGGCGCGGCTGACTTCAGCTACGTCTTCTTCCCCGACGTCACGCTTAAGCTAGTTGAGCCCAGCGGTGGCTTCGTCTCTGCCGACGAACCTTTCACCATCCGGGCCGGCATCCTGGATGAGGCCGGCCAGCTCGTCGACGTGCCGGTGCGGGATTTCCAGGTCGAGCTCTCAGGCGAGGAGGGCTTCAGGCAGCAACTGGCCCTGGAGAGAGAGGGCGACACCTACGTCGCGCGGCTCGACCCGCTCAAGCAGACCGGCGAGTACTCCTTGGTTCTCCACGCATTGCTGCCCGATGGCACGCCGCTGTATGAACACCAGTGGGTCACGCTCATCTCCGCGCCCTGGGTGGAACTGACCGAGCCCGCCCGCAGCGCGTCGTACACGCTGGGCGAGTCCATCCCCTTGCAGGCCAGCGTGCATCTGGCCGGCGCGGCCTCCTACGAGAACATCAGGCTGATCGCCGACCTGCTGAGGGACGGCGAGCCGGTGCAGACTGTCGAGATGAGGAGCGGCGACGTCTCAGACCGGGCCGGGGAGAACGTCGTGGCCTACGATGGGGATTTCCAGGCGGTCGAGCAGGGTGGGGCGTATGAGGTCCGGGCCGAGATGATGGTCGTCCTGCCTGGCGGGCGCGTCTTCTATCACGAGGTCGCCCCCATCCCGCTGTCCATCCTCGTGCCCCCAGACCCAACGCCCAGCCCTTCCCCATCGCCCACACCCGTGCCCACTGCCTCCCCCACGTCCGTGCCCACTGCTTTGCCGCCCGAAGCCCCGACCCCCACACCTTCATTCTTGCAGAGGCTCCATTCTGATGGGGCGCCGTCGCTGGCATCCCTATTGGCCTCAGTCACCGGGTCGCCCCTTTGCGTGCCGGCTGCCGCGGCGCTCATCCTGATGCTGGTTCTCCTCGCCCTGGTGTGGATGCTGGTCCGCAGGCGGCGCAGGGCCGTGCCCGAGAAGATCAAGCTATTGGCCGAGTTGATGCACTCGCGCCGAGAGAGCGAAGAGCTGCCCTACACGCTCGTCCTGGGTAGCGGCAGCTCCGTGACGTTGGGCTGCGGAGCGATGAAGGACGTCGTGAAGGCTATCGCTGGCCGAGGTAACGGTGCCTCGGCTCTGGAGTCCTTCTACGAGACGCTGGATGGCCTCAGCCCGCTGGAGCGCTACGTCATGTTGAGGAAGCACTTCTCCGAGGCAGGGGACTCGCAGGGCTATCGTCACCTGGCGGAGCTGATCAAGATGGGTGTCTTCAACGTGGTCTTCACCACGAACCTGGACTCGTTTCTGGAGAAGGCGCTACAGGCCGAGGGTCTCCAGCACACGGCGGATTTCCAGGTACTCGTCTGTGGAAAGCAGGAAGCCGCGCAGACCGCGGACGCCCTGGAGAGCTCGCGTCCGCGCGTCAAGATCGTCAAGCTGCACGGCGACGTCGCCTCCCGTTCCTTCGCCTTCACCCCCAGCGAGATATCCGTCTTCGGCAGCGAAAGCGAGCGCATCCTGCGCCGTCACCTGAGCGGCGACTTGATCGTGATTGGGCACGGCCCTCGCGACTACGACCTGAACCGTGCCATCGAGAGAGAGGGTGGGGCTATCTGGTACGTCGGTCAGAACCCTCCGCCGGCAGTTGACCCGCTCTATCAGGCGATGAGAGCCCGGGGGACCCACGCCAACGTCATCAGTGGCAAGTGGGGGCTGTTCGATCGTTTCCTGGCCGTCCTGCGCGCCGAGTTGACGCGTTCTTGACGTCTACGTGGAGATGGCGGCGCAGTGACCGCCCTCTACTCCACGTAGACTTCCACTCGCTCGTTGTCGTTTTCGTCCAACACTTCGACGATCTTCCCGTCTGCACCGCTGGCGAGCAGTTCCTCCAGTTCCTCCATATCAAAGCCATCGAACTCCGGTGCGAACCGCTGGGCGATGCGCAACCCCGCGCTCACCAGCGCCATCGGGACTGTCACGTTCACCTTGGGCGATCCTGAGATCGTGTCGGTCACCTGGACGCGGAGGTAGCGCCGGTCGCCTTCAGCGGCGGGCACGCGCGCACGAGGTCGCTGCCCTGTGCCCATCGCGCGCAGCAGCGTGCTCGCCTCGTCCGCGGTGATCTTCCCATCCTCCAGCATCTGCAGGATCTTCATTCGCTCTTGGCCTGTTGTCGCGTTACTAGATGTCGGCATCCGTATCCTCCTAACCAACGTACACTTGCACGTGCTCTCCGCCGGTTCCTTCATCTACCTCGACGAAGAGGTGACGGCCCTCCCGCGCTTCATCCCGCAAGGCCAGGATCACCTCGTCCACCCCTGTGCCCTCGAGTTCGGGGACGAAGTGCGTGGCGATCCGCGCGATCCAGGCGATGAGACCCAGCGGCAATGGCAGCGCGAAGGCGAAACTGGGCCCGTCAGTCTGGCGTATGCGCACCGAGACCCACTGCCCCCGCTGCATCCACCAGCCCAGCAGGAGTCCCATCACACCCAGGACGAAGAGAACCCAGCCCCAGGCAGCTTGCCCGATGGCGATGTCTCGTGTATAGGTGGGTGCCAGCAGCAATCCGCCCCCGGCCACCAGCCCGGCCCCTGTCCAGAACACGACCTGCCACACCCACCGTACCAGGCCCGGACGGGCCACCGGGTCGGCGGGCGCGTTCGCTGTGCCCCCGGCATCTGCCAGGGTCTCTAGCCGTCGCGCTCCCTCCTCGACGCTGATCTTCCCTTCCTCGATCAACGCCAGAATCCCCAACCGAATGTCCGCATTCGCAATGTCCGCATTCGCAACGTCTGCATTGACGACGTCTGCCTTCGCTTCGCTCATAGCTCCCTCCTGGGATGGGCACGGATATGCCCGAGTCTCCGCAGATTCACGCTAGCAGCCCGTATCGGCACTTCCTGCTAGAAGATGGGCTTTGGTGGCACCCAGCAACAGGCCCACAAGCCGGTCACCAGAATGAACAGGATCACGCCGACGATGGCCCGGACAGTCCGCCTCATCATTCTTGCCCTCCTATACCGGCGGCAGCCTTACTCGATCTCTACCTGGACGGGCACCGCTGTTGCTGCCACCCTTTCGCTCTTGACAGCGTCGTGCCCGCCGTGGTTGTTCTCTATGTTCACGATCACGGGGACAAAAAGGGCCCCCAGACCCATCAGTGAGCTCACGATGCCGCCGACCACGTACCATGGTCGCACACCCACTGCGTCCGCGATCGGACCTGCTGCCGCCAGGCTGAGCGGCCACGCGGCCCAGGACAGGCTCTGCATCACCGTGAACACGCGCCCCTGCATATCCGCGGCGACGCTTCCCTGGAGCAGGGCGAACAGCGGCCCGTTGACAAATGCGTTCATGCTGCCTGCCACGAACATGCCGGCCACTGCCAGCCAGAACCCGTTCGCCGGTGCCAGGCCAACCAGCGCGACCGCTGCTCCCTCCACCATCAATGCCGTCAGCGAGGTATAGACGCGCTGGCGGAACCCGCCCCACGCGCTCAGGATCAACCCGCCTAGCACGAGTCCTACGCCCCAGCTCGACTCCAACCAGCCCAACTGCAGGGCGTCCCCTTGGAAATGCTCTGTCACCAACAGTGGCATGAGCGAGAAGGCTGGGTTCGTGATGAAGTTGATGACCGTCGCCATGACGATGACGGCCAGCAATCCCGGCCACCCCTTCACGTAGCGCAGCCCCTCGCGCAGGTCTGACCAGACGGATAGCTTCCGCTTTTCTTCGTGCTTCTCGGGTTGCGGGATGTGCACGAAGAACAGCGGTACGATTGCCAGGATCGCCGTCGCCACGTCCATCAACATGATACCGTGCAGCGGTATCATGCCCAGGAAGAGCGCGCCCAGCGGCGGTCCAATTACGGTCAACGCCCCCTGCATGGACTGGTTCAGGCCCGCGACGCGTGTCAGATGCTCCTCGGGCACCATCAGCGAGGTCGAGGCCTGCATGGCCGGCCAGTGGAAGCAGCCGCCGACCGCGCGCACCAGCATCCCTACGTACACGTGCCACACTTGCATCTGGTCGGTCCAGAACAGATACGCCAGCCATAGGGCCACGAGCGCCACCAGGCCGTCGGCGGCGATCATCACCACCCGCCGGTTCCAGCGGTCCACGTACGCCCCCGCGATGGGGCCCAGGAAAACCTGTGGCAACACGGCCATCAGTGTAGCGGTCGCCAGCACCGTCGCGGAGCCGGTCAACTGCGTCAGCCACCACACCAGTGCGAACTGCAGGATCTGGCTGCCGATCAGTGAGAAGGCTTGCCCCGTCCAGATCGTGAAGAACGGTATCGTCCACTTCGAGCGCCGTGGTACCGCGCGCTTTGTACTCGTCTCGGTCATGTCTATTGTCCCTCCATCGCCGCCAGCAGATCGGCGGCCTGTTCGGGGGTGATTGTTCCCTCTTCCACCATGTGTAGCACGCGCATCCGCTCCTCGTCCGTCACTGCCTCCCGGCTGGGCCGTGGCCGCCGGCCGCTGGCCCGCTTCCAGCGTCGCTCCGCCCGCTCTGCTCGCATCCGTGCCTGTTCTGCGGCCCGATCTGCCTCGTGGCGTGCGCGCTCCGCTGCCCGTTCTGTCGCTCGGCGAGTTCTCTCCGCTGCCCGCTCGAGGCGGCGGCGGACGTCTTCGCTGTCTACGTGGCTCAGGCTCTCCGCCAAACGGGTCTCCATTTGTGCCATCTCTTCCGCGATTTGCGCCTCGATCCGGGCGCTCAACTCCTCCATGTCGGTCACGAACTCAAGCGGCGGCCCCTCTGCCGGCCCCTCGGTTCGCTCGAGGGGGCGCAACGTGACGTTTCCGCTTGCACGTGCCTCCAGGCTGGCCTCGCCAGCACCGAGCACGCCCTGCGACTCGCCATCGGTCCGTTCCAGGATCAGGCCGGGAATGTACGAGCGAAGTCGCCCGCCGGCGCGGACGCTCAGTCGCAGGCTGGCATCTACTGGCAGGCGCAATGTCAGGTTGCCACTGACCGTCAGCCGGTAGCTCTGGCCTCGGGAAAACGGTGGCCCCAGCCGGGCGTTGCCCCGGACCTGCTCCGTGGCCAGACCTCCGTCGAGGCCCTCGCATACCAGGTTGCCTCCTACCCGGGTCAGGGAGAGGATGCCGTCCACCTGGCGGACTTGCGCGTTCCCGCGCGCCACCTCTGCAATCAGGTCTCCCGCCACGTTTCGTGCGCTCAGGTTGCCGAACACCTCCTTCAGCGCCGTGGGGCCGGCCCCGCGCAGTTTCACGTTGCCATGGACGGTGTCCCCGGTGACGGGGCCATCCACTCGCTCGACCCGCAGGTTCCCCCGCACCGTGCCCAAACTGACCGTGGTCCCCGGAGGGCACGCCAGCAGGCAGTCGGTGCGCGTCGCGAGTGTGAGTGTGTCCCCCTCGTGCTTCAAGCTCACGTCGTCGGCGTCGCCCTGCACGTACAGCGCGATCCGTCGCTCCTCTGAGCCCCGTACCACCAGGTTGCCCGTGCACTCGCTGACGGTGACGTGTGGGGTTGCCGACGTCTCGATAGTCTGTTCAAACATCCCTCGCTGCCCTCCTCCGGATGGTCTTTCCCGTGCATCCGCGTGCGTTCATTTTCCTTCCAGCAATTGGAACGCCTCTTCCGAGGAGATCTCCCGGCGAGCCAGTTGCCCCAGTATCTCCTGCCGGCGCTCGTCTGCGACCTCTCGTGCATCTCCCACCTCGTAGCCCAGCGCCTGGATGACCTCGACCAGGCGACTGCGGACGGTGGGGTAGGAGATGCCCAGTTCCTCTTGCACGCGGTTGATCTTCCCCTCGCAGCGCAGGAAGACCTCCACGAAGTGCAGTTGCTCGGGGGTCAGTTGAGATAGGCGCCCCATGGTGAAACGACCCTCCAGCGCTGTGCCGCAGTTCCGGCACACCAGCCGGGTGACTAGCAGATCATCGTGGCAGACCGGACACTCCGTCGGTACCGGGTACATTGCTCCCTCCTAAAGAAAATTAACTCGTATATTGAGAATTATAATATATAACTTAATTCTTGTCAAGAGCTGTATGCCTCCCTCCACGTGTGGATCTGCCGAACTGACAGACCTGCCAACACCGTCGCTTGCAGGCTGGACGCTCTCCCGACGCGCTTTCCCCACGGGCCACCCCGCTGGACAAACTCCTTTCTTGATGGCATAATCTTGGGGTCACGATGAACAACCGCGACGACTCTACTCTTGAGGTCACCCTGACCCGTGACCTGGGCCTCTTCGATATCACGATGATCGGCGTCGGTGCGATGATCGGCGCCGGTATCTTCGTGCTGACCGGTATTGCGGCGGGCCACGCCGGGCCGGCCTTGTTGCTCGCCTTCTTCCTCAACGGCCTGGTCGCGGTACTCACCGCTGCCAGCTACGCCGAGTTGGGCGCGGCCCTCCCCGGGGCCGGCGGCGGCTACATGTGGGCGCGGGATGGTCTCTCGCCCTTTCTCGGCTTCCTCGCCGGGTGGATGTCTTGGTTTGCCCAGGCCGTCGCCTGCAGCCTTTATTCGCTTGGCTTTGGCTCCTTCGCCGCCCGGCTCCTGGCGATGGCGCGCGTCTCGCTGTTCGATCTGCCTGAGCACACCCTGGGCATCGGTCTTGCCGTCGTGGCTGCGTTCCTCTTCACTGCCATCAACTCCCGGGGCGCTTCGGAGACGGGCAAGGTTGGCAACGTCCTCACCTTGACCAAGATCGCCATTCTCGTTGCCCTGGTCGTCTTCGGCCTGTATGCGCTGGTCAATCGCCCGGACTGGGGTTCGGAGTTCGTGCCTTTCTTGCCCAACGGGATTGGCGGCGTGCTCGCGGCTATGGGACTGACCGCTATCGCCTTCGAGGGATACGAGATCGTCGCCCAATCCGGCGAGGAGGTAGTGGACCCGGGTCGCAACGTCCCCCGTGCTATCTTCCTCTCCATCGCCATCGCCGTCACCATCTACTTTGCCGTCGCCTTCGCCCTCCTGGGAGCCATGCAGACCCCCGACGGCTCTCCCACGTGGCGCTTCCTGGGCCAGCACGCCGAGCAAGCGGTGGTACAGGCCGCGGACCGCCTCATGCCGTATGGCACGATTTTGCTGCTCTTCGGCGGGTTGATGTCCACGCTCTCTGCCCTCAACGCGACGCTGTATTCCTCGTCGCGGGTCTGCTTCGCCATGGGGCGCAATCGGGACCTGCCTTGGTTCTTCGGCCTGGTCCACCCGGCCCGCCACACGCCCCACTGGGCCATCCTGTTCTCCGGCGCGTTGGTCATCATCATGGCTGTGCTGTTGCCTATCGAGGACGTCGCCAGCGCGGCTGACATCATGTTCATGCTGCTCTTCACCATGGTCAACGTGGCTGCCATCAACCTGCGCCGGCGGTTGCCTGAGCTCGACCGCCCATTCAAGATCCCGTTGATGCCCTTGCTCCCCATTCTGGGCATCGTCTCGCAGGTAGTGCTGGCCGTGTACCTGTTCAACCTCAGCCCGGCGGCCTGGTACGCGGCGTTGATCTGGATTGGGCTGGGCATCCTGTTCTACGTCGTCTACGCCGGGCGTGCCGAGGCCATGCCGGAGCCGGTGCACGTCATCCACGCCGAGATCGTCGCGGTCACGGGGTATTCGGTTCTCGTACCTGTCGCCGACGCGCTTCAGGCCCATCTCCTCGGCATCCTTGGCTCCGCCGTGGCCAAGGACCGCGGCGGTGAGGTCTTCGCTCTGCACGTCGTGCGCGTGCCGCCGCAGTTGGGCATCTCCGACGGTCGTTTCTTCCTCAAGCAGGGCAAACCTATTCTCGAGGCCGTGATTGAGGAGGCCCAGAAGCGGGACGTGCTTGTGAACACCATGATTCGGCTGGGCCGCAGCGTAGGCTCGACTATCCTGAAGACGGCGCGCGAGCGGGGAACTGATCTGATGATGTTGGCCTGGCCGGGATACACCAAGACTCCTGACGCGGCCTTCGGCAGCGTGATTGACCTCATCGCCCAGAATCCGCCTTGCGACCTGGCAGTCGTGCGTTTCCGCAAGCGGGAGGATCCGCGCCGTATCCTGGTCCCCACCGCGGGTGGCCCGAACTCCAGGCTGGCGATTGAACTCGCGATCTCCCAGGCCCGCCAGTTCGGCGCAGAAACGGGCGAGCAGGCCACCATCGTCCTCCTGGACGTCGTGACGGATACCGACGACGTGCAAATGGCCCGGGCCAGGCGCTTGCTCGCGGACGTCGCCAGCCAGTACGATTATCCCCTGGAGCAACGCGTAGTGTGTGCGCCGGACGTCGTGGCCGGTATCCTGCGGGAGGCCGAGACCTGCAACCTGCTCGTCATCGGCGCTAGCACTGAACGCCTGTTCGAGCAGCGCCTCTTCGGCTCCATCTCTGAGCGGGTTGTGCGGGAGACGACCAAGACGGCGATCATGGCCAAACGCGGCTGGCGGCTGAAGTCCATCCTGGCACGCTTGATGCCACGGCAGCGCACCTGCGAGTCTGTGAACCAGCAGACTGAGCTTGACGCTTGAGGAGTTGACGTGAATGAGTCCGTGGACCCCCAGGTGTGGCGTGGTCTGCTGGGCCTCCTGGCGCTGGTTCTGGTGGGCGCGCTGGGGCTCATCATCGCCCTGGCGTTCGGTTGGAACACGCCGCGCCCCAACCGCCCGCCCGACTGGGAGGCTGCCGGCCTCCCCCTGCGCCTGGATGCGACCTCGGACGCACCCGTGGTGACGCTGCTGGGCCAGCCTGTGGGCGACTTCACGTTCGAGAGTGAGGCCATCCTCCTCTCGGGTCCCGACTTCAACGGCTATGGCCTGGTCTACCGCGCCCAGGATGCCGCTCACTACTATGTCTTCGCCGTCGGTGCCGATGGTTATTATGCAGTACTGCGCGTGGCCGGGGACGAGCAACGACCGCTCGTGGACTGGCAGCAGTTCCCTCACGTTCACCGTGGCCGGCAGCCCAACCGGCTGCGTGTCACCTGTGCCGGCCCGGCGTGCAGCTTGTACATCAACGACGAGTACGCGGCCACCGTCGAGGACGACGCCTGGCCGGCCGGCGACGTAGGGCTGTGGTTGCGCGCCTTCGGTGAGGGGCGTGTGGCGGTCGAGTTCACGAGCGCACGCGTGTGGCTGGAAGGGTGACCGGGGAGGGGGCGTGGAGACCTCCAGGCTCCTCTCAGACACATAGAGTAGATAGGTAGATGAAGGGAGGCTCGATGCTCGTATACTTCAACGGGCGTTTCATGCCCAAGGAAGAGGTGCGCCTGTCGCCTGACGATCGGGGCTTTCTGTTTGCCGACGGGGTCTATGAGGTGCTCCACTCCTATGGGGGCAAGCTGTTCAGGGCTGAGGATCATCTGGCGCGCATGGCGCGCAGCCTCCGGGAGGTCCGCATCGTCGGGCCTGATGCAGAGACCCTCGGAGAGATCGCTGCGCGCTTGATACACGTCAACGACCTTGCAGGCGGCGACGCTGTTATCTACATCCAGGTCACGCGCGGCGCTGCGCCGCGGCGGCACGCGTTCCCTGAGCCAGACATCCCCCCAACGGTCTATGCCTTTGCCTACCCCGTTCAGCGCTCCCAGGAGAAGTGGGACAATGGGGTCAAGGTCATCCTGGTCCCCGACATCCGGTGGACGCGCTGCGATATCAAATCCATCGCCCTCTTACCCGGCGTGTTGGCCAGCCAGCGTGCCCGGGATGCAGGGGCGGACGAGGCTGTGTTCGTCCGCGATGGGGCCATCACCGAGGGCGCTCACACCAGCTTCTGTGCCGTGTTCGATGGCCAGGTGGTGACGTATCCCCGGACCCACTATATCCTGCCCGGGATCACCAGGCGGGTCGTCCTGGAGCTATGTCGAGACCTGGACATTCCCTTCAGAGAGTACCCGATTCTCGAATCCAGGATGAGACAAGCGGACGAGATGATGATCCTGGGCACGGTTACGGAGATCGTACCCGTGGTTCAGGTGGACAACTGGTTGGTCGGCGATGGAAGGCCGGGTCCGATAACCCGATCACTCCAGCGTGCGTATTGTGAGATGCTCCAATCGTAACCAATTCACAGGCGGACGAACACGGCTTCGTCCGCCAGAGACTCTGGGAGGCATACGCGATGAACATCATATTGGTGATCTTCGACTCACTGCGCAAGGACTGTGTGGGCGTGCACGGATCGCCTCCATGGGGCGCGCTTCAGACGCCCCACTTCGAGGCCCTGGCCCAACAATCGCTCGTCATGACCCAGGCATATCCCGAAAGCCTGCCCACCTTGCCCGCCCGGCGCGCGATCTATACGGGCCGGCGTGTGTATCCCTTCCACAACGGTGACTTCCGCCTGAAAGGGGACTTCGTGGGCGCTCCCGGCTGGGGACCCATCCCGGAGGAGCAGCACACGCTGGCCGAGATCCTGAGGTCAGCGGGCTACCGCACCGGCTTGATCGCGGACGTCTACCACATGTTCAAGCCCTCCAAGAACTTCTGGCGCGGCTTTGACCAATGGACGTTTCTCCGTGGCCAGGAGACGGACCCGGCGCGCTCTGGGCCACGCCTGACGCAGGCAGAGCTCGACGCCTGGCTTCCAGAGGAGATGTGGGGCAAAAGGCAAGGGCAGGCCGAGTTTGTCCAGCAGTGCATCATGAACATCCACGATCGCAAGTTGGAGGAGGATTACTTCGCGCCACGCGTCCTCCAGGAGGCGACCCGCTGGCTACAGCAGAACCGCGATGCCGGCAAGTTCTTCCTGACCGTCGAGTCCTTCGATCCCCACGAGCCGTGGCTCGCCCCGGCGCACTATCGGGATATGTATCTCCGGCAGTCCGGCCCCGAGCAGGTGGTCTCGGCGTATTCTGACGTAAGCGACCTGGACCGCTCTCTTCTCGCCCGTACCCAGGCCAATTACAGCGCCGAGGTCTCCATGTGCGATCGCTGGTTTGGCTACTTCGTGGAGTCGCTGCGCGTTCAGGGGCTGCTGGACGACACCTTGCTGATCTTCACCTCCGATCACGGCCATTCCATCGGTGACCGGAACTACATGGGCAAGCGGGGATACCCATCCGCACCCGAGGTGTTCGACATCCCGCTCATGATCCGCTTTCCGCAGGCCGAGCACGCCGGCGCGCGTAGCGACGCGTTCGTGCAGCACCACGACATCACCGCGGCCATCCTGGACTTCGCTGGCGTCGAGCCCCCCGAGGAGATAGCCGGCCGGTCGTTTCTGGAGAGCGCCCTCGCGGGCCAGCCGGGCCCCCGAGATCACGTGACCGTGGGCTGGGGGTCTGCCGTGACGGTGATCACGGATCGATGGTGGTTGAACTGCAAGGTGGACGGTACCGGCGTCCTGCTCCATAACCTGGCGTCCGACGCCCCCTTCGAGCAGAACGTGGCCGACGGCTACCCCGAGGTCGTGAACGCCCTCTTTGCCCAGGCGCTCGACGACGCCGAGGGAGGTTTCCCGGAGTGGCTCGTAGATCTGGCCCGGAACGAGGCCGACGCTCCCGGCTGCAGCGACCTGGCCGCCCGCGTCTGAGCGGTCAAGGGCAGGGAAACCCCACCCCTACGCGGGGCGGTGTGGCCGGTAGGGGCGCGGACGCAGCTGACGTCGACCGCGGACAGTCGGGGGCAGATGGTCGGTGGCAACGTCCGCGATTTCCGCGTCCAGCGTCGCACACAGTGCGGCGGTCGGACGGTTCGTTGCGTTTGTCTTTTGGGGTAACCTGCTGTATATTGTTGCCAGAGTGTATGCGACAGTTCAGGAGGCGTTATGATGGAGACCCGTCAGATTGTGATCAACGTGCCAGAGAAGGTACTATTGGCTGAGAAGACCGATGAGATAGCCTTTGCACGTGAAGTGCCCATCCTGGTTGCTGTGAAGCTGTATGAACTTGGACGGCTGTCGTCTGGCAGAGCGGCTGAGCTCGCAGGCATGTCGCGAGTGGAGTTCTTGCTGGCATTGGGGCGCTACAAGGTGTTTCCATTCGAGGCCGAACTGAGTGACCTGGAGAGTGGCAATGCCTGATGCTATCAGTAACACCTCTCCGCTGCTCTACTTACACAGAATCGGTGCTTTGGATTGGTTGCGGCACTTGTTTGACGAAGTGTGGGCTCCTGGCGCTGTGGCATCCGAGTTGGAGGAGGGCCGTCTCAGAGGGTACGATGTCCCCGACCTAGACGAATACGACTGGATTTGTCGGATGGAGTCACGTTCCGTTCCATCGGAGTGGCTTGCTCTCGACTTGGGACCGGGTGAACTAGCTGCTATGGCACTGGCTCTAGAGAATCCGGAACGAGTCGTTCTGCTAGATGACGCGCTGGCCCGTCGTGTTGCACAGGCTGCTGGACTGGAAGTCTGGGGAACGCTCAAGGTCTTGCTTGAAGCCAAGGGCAGCGGATTGATCGAGGATGTCAGACCGTGCATAGACCAGCTGGTGAGGTCTGGTATGTGGCTCTCGGACGATATCCAGCGACGCATTCTGATCCTGGCTGGGGAGATCTGAAGAAGATCTCCCTTGTAGTGTGGTTAGCGGCTACTTCTTAACAAATCCTTAACGTGGAGAAAACGCTGCCTTAACCCGAGCAGTTGCGTTTTGTGGTATACTATTGTTGAAACAGGGTGCCTTCTCATAGTCCGTTTTCCCGGGCGCCTTGTTGGCCGCTGGGCAGGTAGCCGGAAGCCAAGGGTTCGAATCCTTTGGTGGCGGCCAACAGGGCGCTCGTTCTGTCTGTCCTACAACGACCCGAGCCACGCCGCCTCCGGCGTGGCTCCTGTGTTTCTGGACCGAGGCAAAGCCCCCCGGACGCTTGCGTTCGCGACGCCTGCGTCTGCTATGGGGCTCTGCTAGGCTGAGTGGCGTTTCAGAAACGCGCTGACCGCCGGGAATACCCGGTCTATCTGGCTGAACTCCTGCTGGTGGTTCAACCCTTCGATGATCTCGACGACCACCCCGGCGCTGTCGAGGGCCTCGCGATTTGACCTCACCCAGCTCATCGCTCCCTTGTTCCTCGTCCCGGCCAGCAGCAGCGCTGGACAGCGCATGTCACCTGGGTGCACGCTCGGCCAATCGCGCATGGCCTGGAAGCAGGCGATCCACACAGGGATACGCCCCTTGATCGCCGACTTGCGCTTCTTCTCGGCCAGCGTGCCCTCTTTGTACGCCTGCGCCAGGTCCCCGTACTTCTTCACAAACTCGTCGATGTACCGGTCGAACGCCTCATCCACCGCCGGACCAAACGGCACGCCGACGATGACTGCGGCCGTGATCCGCTCGGACCACGCGCCAAGGTATCGGGCGATGTTGCCCCCGAGGCTGAAGCCCCACACAGCGAACCGTTGAGCATCACACGAGTGTTCTGCATCCACAGCGTCTGCAACGGCGTCCAGATCCGCGCATATCGTCTCGATGGCGTAGTCGGCGATCTCTGTCAGGAAGTCGCTCTCGCCGGTTCCCCGGATGTCGACGCTTATGACCGTGAAGTCGTCCTGTAACCGCTCCACGTAGCCGGCCTTGTGCCAATCCTTCCTCGTCTTGCCAGCGCCGTGCAGCAGCATGAGCGCGGGCCCGTGGCCGGTCACGTCGTAGGCGATACGTGTACCGTCTTTGGAGGCGACGAACTGAGTGCTCATTGCCTGCCTTTCTCTACGCCCATTGGCAGAACGCTAAGGAACGTAGTCTCTGAACACGATGGGCAGGTAGACGAATTCGGTGAGCTCAATGCGCTCGTCGGCCCCGATGTCGTAGCCTTCTGCCTGGGGGCGAGACTGTCCGTCGAAATCCAGTGCGGGCGCGTCCGTAGCAGAGCCTTGATCGATGGCCGGCGAGCCCTCCTGCAGATGGAAGTTGGCCCCGGCAGCATGGGCGAACTTCGGATCGCCCTCTACGTACGCGTCACCACGGGTCTCGCCCTCGGTCCCCTGGTAGCCGTCGATCAGGTTGTGGTCTATCGTGAGGTTCTGCGCCGGAACACTCGGCCCCACGGCGATCTGGAAGTAGAGGTTCTGGCTGCAGATGTTGTTTCGGATGACGACGGACTGCGCGTCCGGGTTGTCCATCGCGATACCTCCCCCCCAGGTCTCCCATCCATTGTCGTAGAAGGTGTTGTTGATCACGTAGATGCCGTTCATCGGACGCTCCCCTCCTGGGCCACCGGGGCCGTTGGCTGTGATGGAGAGACCGCAGTAGCGATTATGGTAGGCGATGTTGTTGTAAATGCGGACGTTCTCAAGCACTCCTCCGGTCTCCGCGGCCAAGGCGAAACCGTCGTTGCTGGCGATGTCGTGTACCACATTTCCGAAGACCTCAATGTTGTAGGTATGCTTGTCCCAGGCGTCCACGTAGATGCCTACCGCGTCCATGCTGTGCACGTGATTCCCGTACACCTTGCCGTTGCGGGAGCCGTCCTTGGCGTCTATGCCCTCCTTCTGGCCGTCGTGAACGTGGTTATACCTGACTTCGAAGCCATCCGTGCCACCGATTGAGATGCTCTCATTGTACCCGTCGTAGCAGGCTCCCACGACCTCGTTATGGGCGACGACGACCTGCTCGCTGTCCCACACGCCGATCCCGGAGTCGCTGGAGTTGTAGACGGTGTTGTTCTCAATGATGACGTAGCTCGACAGTTCCACCAGGATGCCCGGATTGTGTGGGCCAGGCCCGGCGTTCACTATTCTCAGCCCAGAGACCCGGATGTAGCTCCGGTCGGCTACGTAGAACAGCCCGCCCCAGTCAGGCACATTGACGCCCGTCCCGTCGATGGTCACCGTGTCGCCGGGATAGGCGGCGTACGTGATGGTGTTATCGGCGCTGCCTGAATTCTGAGGTTGGACCCTTTCGTGGTATGTCCCGGCCTTGACGTAGACGGTGTCGCCAGCCACCAGGGTATCGGCGGCTTTCTGGACGGTCCGCCAGGGCTTGGCCTCCGTACCTGGGTTCGAGTCGCTGCCCGTGGGGGCCACGTAGTAGACGGTTCCGCTGGATGTTGGCGGCCCTTGCCTATTGGTCGCTCTTGCCAGGGCGTCGCGCCCGCCCCAGAGCAGGGGGAGCAATACCACCGCGCCTATCAGCCATCTGGGACTGCATTGGGGTCGCATGGTTCAATGCCCTCCTACCACCCTACTGCCTTTGCGTGGTCGATTGCGCCGGTCGCTGGTCTCCTACTACACACATTCCAGGCGCTTCAGACTCTCTGCGCATTTCCTGCCTGCCGCCGCTTACTTGCTCGGCTGCCTGCCCATTTGTTCCCTTGCTGATTCGCCGCGTCTCTCCCAATTCATTGGTTTTCCAATTCGTTGGTTTCCTACTTCGTTGGTTTCCTACTTCGTTGGTTTCCTACTTCGTTGGTTTCCTAATTCGTTGTAGTGTCCTGCTCTTTCCTGGCAAACAGCCTGGCCAGGCCCGGGTAGGGTACGAGCGCGATAACGCCAAATTGTCGACTGTTCCGCCGGGCCACTGTCACTCGTCGCCTTCGCCACTCGTATATAGCTTTGCCGCCTTGGCGGCAGAGACCGTGATCCCCGTGACCATGGCCGCGCTAAACCCCTCGTGCTCCATCTGGTTCAGCCCTGCAATCGTGCAGCCCCTGGGAGTCGTGACCCGGTCGATCTCGTGTTCGGGGTGGTTGTCCGTGGCCAGCAGCAGCGTCGCTGCTCCCCGCGCCGTTTGGGACGCGATGGCCAGCGCGTCCCGGGAATGAAACCCGATCTCTATCCCGCCCTGGGAAGCGGCCCTGATGGCGCGCAGGAAGAAAGCGATTCCGCAGGCTCCTAGCGCCGTGGCAGCGATCATCCGATTCTCATCGATCACCAGTGTCTTGCCGACGGTGTCGAAGATCGCCCTGGCTGCCTCGATGGCGGGGCCGTCCACCATGTCTGACGCGATGCAGGTCATGGACTCGCGCACGGCGATCGCGGTGTTGGGCATAGCGCGGACCACAGCCACGCCCTCGCCGACCTGCCGGGTGATCTGCTTCGTGCTGACACCGGTGACAACGGAGATCACGATGTGATGGCCGGGCTTCAACCCGGGAGTGATCTCTTCCAGTGCCCGATCAATCTGCTGTGGCTCGACCGCGACGATGACTACTTCGGACTTCCTGACGGCCTCGCCATTGTCTCTCCCGACGATGAAGCCCCGCGCCTTCATCTCATCCAGCAGGTGGATTCTTCTTCTCGTCAGCGTGATATCCTCGGCCCGGAACCGTCCGGATTCCACCAGACCGTTGGCGATCGCGGTGCCGATGTTGCCTGCGCCAATGATGGCAATACGAGTTTTGTTCAAGATGCTGTCCCCTTCTAGATCGATTTTGACTGAGATACGTGCATACGGTGGCTCAAGAACCCAACGGCGCGGCGACCGCCTCCTTTGCTCACTGGCCAACCGCCGCGCCCGCCGTATGAACTTGTATGCCAGCCGCCCCGCTCGGGGCGTGCCCAATTCTCCCACATGTATCCGGCTATGGCAAGCCTTCGCGTTCCACGCTTGTCGCTCAAACCGGGAAGTACCGGATCCACGGGGTATAGGAATAGGGTGTCTCTTTGAAGCCGACCTTGCGATAGAATTCGTTCGTGGAGTCCATGAAGGAACGGGTGGCACCGTGGCGCGCCATCCGCCGGAACCCTTCCATCAGCAGCGCCCGCCCTAATCCCTGACCCTGGTATTCCGCGTGCGTCCCCACGGGCTCGAACTTGCCGTACTTGTTCTTCGCATCCATCCAGACCGTGGCGAACGAGACGTACTCGCCGTTCGGCGCGACGATGAACAGATCCAGACCCTTGCGGTAATCGGGCGCTTGCTGGATTTCCCAGTACGCAGTCGCGGGCGCCCAGTCCGACGGCGCGTAGCCGCCGCCGAAGGCGATGGCTTTGGCCATGCGCCGCTTGTCCACGTCATCTTCCTCCATCACGCTCTTGATCACGAAGCCGTCGGGGAGTTGCGGCTCCGGCAGTTCGTCGAACGTGTACTCCAGGAAGGGCGTACGATACTTGAGCTGGTTGTACCCCCGGGCGCGGGCGATCGACTCCAACTCGCTGCCATCGTTCACGTAGAGCTTCACGTATCCCAGCCCGTCCACGCGGTCCGCCAGATGCGCCTCCGCGTAGCTCACCATTTCCGCGTAGAGGAAGGTGTAGTCCGGGTGAATCTGGAGCCATGCTTCCCCGGCTTCCTCGTTCTCGGAGTGCACCACGCCCACGATGTCGCCGTCGTCGTTCTCCCAGACGCCGATGCTCTTTTCCCACAAGGGCAGCTCGTCCCGCCACTGATGGTGCGGCCGTGTGGGCACGCCGAAATAGCGCACGTTGTAGTATGAGTGGATCGGGATGACGCAGTACCGGCAGAAGTTCCAGCGATCGATCAGCCAGTTGAACGGCCTCTGGTACAGCGCAAAGGTATCAACCAGGAAGTCGCGGATTCTCAGATAATCCGTGTCTGGATCATAAGCCCTGCGAGCCGTTCTCACGCTCATAACTTGCCTCCTTCAATCAGGCCCCGCTCGGATCAGGCAAACTTTTCCTGCAGATACTCGACCACACAGCGATCTATCTGGTCGCCCTCGCCACTCCACCGTTCCTCGAGGTTCTCCACGCTGACCAACGCCTGCAATGCCTGGCGGGTACGCTCGTCGAAGACGCCCGTGATCGGACCGTCGTAATAGCCGGTCTTTCGCAGCAGATGCTGCATACGGCCCGCGATGTCTGCCACAGGGACGAGATCATCGGGGTCCACTTCCCCGAAGTACAGGTGGTGCATGTCCACCAGCGCGTGCAGCTTGCGGATGGGCTCCGGGTCATCATCCACGCGCAGGTCCAGGTAGCGATCATTGTCGCCGCCGTAGCCCCCATTCTCTCGCACCACCAGAACACCGGCCGACTGCCTGCCCCGCCTGTCGCCCCCGGCCGCCTGCCCGGCCCGCAGTGCCTCCACCAGCCAGTCTGCCAGCTCGCCTTCCCCGCCGCGCACCGCCTCGAATCGCTCCGCTATGGCCTCGACGGTTCCCGGAACCAGGATGTTGCCCTGGCAGGCGTATCCCTCACCCGTGACGTGCCCGGCCCACTCCATGCATTCGTCCCCGGTGAAGGCAAATGCCTGCCCCGCTCGATCCACCACGCCCACCTGGCGTTTTGCCCGCCCCTCGTCTTCCCGGACGAGCGCTTCCACGGCCTCCTGCGCTGGCACCCCCTGTGTCATCATCTCCAGCGCCTTGGGGCCGTACGTCAGATTGGCGTGCGCCTGCGTGGCAACCGCGCCCGCCGCCGCTTGCGCCCACGAAACGAGTGCCGCCGCTGCCAGGAACTTGGACTGCACCGCTACGCCCCACTCCTGGCGGCCAGCATCATACGCGACAATCGAGAACGTCGCTATAGCCTGCATATCTGCCCCCTTTCCGATACCCCGCAGAGCGTGCCTACTGGCGGCGCCTTATCGTGTATTTCTCCCATCCGAGGTAATTGTCTTGCTGATTTGCCCATCACACCGCCCGCGCCATAAGCAACTCGTCGTAGAAGACCTCGTCGTAATAGATGGCCTGCGGATCAATCCCATAGACTGCGAAGCCACAGCGGGCATAGCAGCGAATCGCCGACGTATTGCTCGTTACCACGCCCAGTTTCACGACCACCAGCCCGTGTGTCTGTGCCCAGGCGATGCACGCCTCCAACAGCGCTTCAGCCACGCGCAATCCCCGCCAATCCGCTTTGACGTACACGCCCCATATCGTGCCGCCGCGTTGGGTCTTGGGCCAATGCCCGCGGGCGAGACCGGTCATCCCGATCAACTGGCCTTCTGCTGAGGCGACGAGGATGACCCCCTTGCTTTCCGATGCCTCCCTGGCTATGTGCTCCGCCCATACTTCAACGGATTCTGCCGCCGTGGACGCGTGATCGGCTGCAAAGGCTTGCGGATGGCTGGCAAGCGCTTCGAGGCGAAGTCCACGCAATTGGGCGGCGTCATCTGCGGCGGCCACGCGGATCGTGATCGTGCCCTTGGATGTGGTCAGTTGGTTGCTCATTCCTGTAGCCCAGACGCTCATTTCGCCTCAATGCGTCTGCGAAGACGCTGCGGCTTGGAGCCTGGGATCCTCTCAATCTCTCCCTTGACTTCCAGGTCTAGCTTGACTGTCGTCGTGTACCACGATACCGATCCCAGCCGCTCCCTGTCTTGCCCAGAAATCCGCTGCTCCACCAGTTCCGGGAGTTGCCTGAACTCGATGCCTTGTTCGTCTGCCGGCACTACGGACAGGATCGCCGTCCGTACCAGGTCGTACTTCCACCTGGGTATCCGCGTTGGCTGCTTGCCGGGCGTTAGGGTCTCGCACAGCACCTTGCGCTCATCCGTATGCATCTGCCCCTCCCACGGATCGGAACGATACGCCGGATCGGAACGATACGCTTCCGCATCCACATCGGCCGCAGCCTGGGCGGTCTGCTCCCCGCGGGGCCTAGGCTCGCCATACCCGGATCTTCCTATCGGCTGCCCCGGCAGCCAGCCACCGACCATCAGGCGAGAACGCCAGGCTGCTCACCACCTTGGTGCCGACCGGCAGTTCTTCCAGCAGTTGCCAATCTGCCACCGACCACACCTGCACCCCGCCCTCCACGCCCAGGGCGACCCTCTGCTCGTCCGGCGAGAACGCCATCCCGCGCGCACCGGCCCCTGCCAGCTTGATCACCCGCTTCTCGCGCCACGTTGACGTATCCCAGAACCTGAGCGTGTGATCGTACCCCAGGGAGACCGCTTGCCTGCTCCCTTGTATGAACCGCAGTGCAATCACCGCCACCGTGTGTCCCGTCAGTGTGGCGATTTGCTCCCCGGACGGAAGCGCCCATACCCTGATTACATCTCCCAATCCGCACGTCGCCAGAGCCCTTCCCTCTGGCGAGAAGGCGATAGACGCCAGGTTCTTCTTGCCGGCCCCGAAGCCGACCACTTCCTGTCCTGATAGCGTCCATACCTGCACCCGTCCCCCATACGACCCCGCCGCAACCCACGCCCCATCTGGCGATATGGCCACCGCTGCCACGACCTTCTTCCGGTCCTGCATTGTGTGGAGTTCCTGGCCGGCCGGAAACGCCCACAGTTTCACCGTCTTGTCCGTCGAACCCGTCGCCAGCGTTTGCCCGTCCGGCGAAAGCGCGATGCTGTTCACGCTGTTGGCGTGTCCCTCGAACGTCCTCACCCACTCCCATGCCGGGACCGACCACAGCTTGACCAGGTTGTCCATCCCCGCGGAGATCAGCCCCTGGCTATCGTGCGTGAATTGCAGCCCCAGCACGTAGCTCGAATGAGCCTCAAACGTCACAGGCTCTTCCATGTTTCACTTCCCTCCGGATTCTGTCAGGTGCTTGGATCCGCGACGTCTACAGGCGAGCCCATGGTGCTGCACAGAGGCCACCCTGACGAGGTGGCTCACCGGGCCGCGCCGGAACTGCGGGTGACCTATCGTTGTCATCTCCAGCGCCCCCGGGGCGCAAGTCTGGCTGGTGTGCGCCTGGGCGGGCTGCTTAGCGATTATGCGATCTTAGGGCATATCGGCGAAGGTCGCAAGCGGCGCATAGGCTACTCCTACCATGCTGGGGCCTGTGTGTGCACCCAGCACCAGCGATATGCACCCCATGGGTAGCCACGTACAGTCGAAGCGTTGGTCCACTGCTTCACGCAACAGCGCTGCCCCT
Source organism: uncultured Anaerolineales bacterium (assembly GCA_964649415.1). Lineage (GTDB taxonomy): Bacteria > Chloroflexota > Anaerolineae > B4-G1 > B4-G1 > CAZYSK01. Next base: position 39,430 of record CAZYSK010000014.1, on the reverse strand, counting down.
TCCGGATTATACGAGTGAAGCACCTGGACCCTCAATGCACTCTCCGGCTCGTGCCGTCGCGCCATCAGATGAACCAGCTCTCTCACCGCCCGCCTGAATGAACGGGCATGGCCCATCTGCACGTAGGTGCCTCGTTCCTTTTCCACCCCGATCAGTGGCTTGATGTTGAGCACCGACGCGATGAGACCCTTCATGTGGCTGATCCGGCCGCCGTGAATCAGGTATCTCAGCTCCTTCAACGTGTATAGGCTATCACTGGCTCTGCCTATCCTGTCCATCAGCGCCAGGATCCTCTCCTTTGCCCATCCTGCCCTGACCCCTCGAGCTGCTGCCTCCACCTGCCATCCCGACGCCGCCGACAGTGTCTTCGTGTCGATGACGTCGACGTTCACCTCCGGCACCAGAGCCGCTCCCGCCTGGGCGGCATTGACCGTGCCGCTCAAACCGGACGACATGTGAATTGACAGGATGTCGCGATCTGTGGCCCCCAGCTCCCGGTAGACCTCGGCGAATTCCCCGGCAGAAGGCTGCGACGTTGCGGGCAGACTGTGTGTCTCTGCCAGCAAGCCATAGAATTCATCCGGCTGGATGTCCACACCTTCTCGATATGATTTGCCTTCGAGCGTGACCGCGAGCGGCACGACGTGTATATTCAATTCAGCCATCTGCTCCGGAGGAAGCAGCAGATCCGTTCCGCTATCTGTGACAATGTGCATTTCTCTCTCCTTCCCTGGCAACCGAGGGCCAACCTGGCCCCGCCGGATTGGCGGGTGACCCAACTACGATATCCGATAAGAAATCATCACGTTCAGTATCCCATTCGCCAGCCCGTGGGCCACCATGCTCACACCGATGGAACGCGAACCCCACGCCAGCAACCCGAAAACCAGCCCTCCTACCGGCACGATCACCCAGAATGACATCGGCGAATGTCCCAACCAGTAGATATGTGCCAGCCAGAATAACCCCGCTTGCGTCGCCCACACCCACACATCCTTCCAACCCGCTCTCCGCAGTGCTCCCCACAGGAACCCTCTGAAGAACGGCTCCTCGGCGATCCCCGCGTACAGCATTTGCTGGACTGGCAGAAACGCCAGCACGCGCCACGTCAAGCTTTCTCTTGAAGGTAACCCCACTTCCATCTTCGCCAACCAGCCTGACATAGCTCCGACGGTAACCCCTGTCGCCACACCTACCGCCACCCACAGCCACTTCTTTGCTCCTGCTTTGCCCAGTCTCGGATGAGAACGCCTCAAACCCACCAGGAGGCCAATTGCCACCGGCAGATACAATAGGTAGGCACTGCTTCCCAAGGGGCGCCACAATGGGCTCCGCAACCTGGATAACAACAGCTCGATGGGCTTGCCTATCACGAGAATGATCAAGGCTAACCTGTCAACGTGGCTATCTGACAGGCGATCCCTCTCGAACCAGATCAGGATGGCCGTCAAGAGGTACGTGCCAACCTCGAAGATAGGCATCACCCAGGCGGATGTACGCGTCCAGGTGAAGTATCGCATTCCGCCTAGAAAGGGCACTCGCAGGAGGAAAAGCCCTGCCACGAGAGCCCACACCACCTTGCTACCAGGTTCCCTGTGCGCTGGTGAGGTCAGTCTCTTTACCTGGTCCACAGGCTATTCTTCCTTTGTCGTTCCATCAGCCTGCAAGAAAGCGCTCTGCTCCCGGCTCAAGGCTGGCTGGTCATGGGCTTGGACTATAGACATACAGACCGCCTCGTGGGATTGTGCATGGTTGTGAGGCCTCCCACGCGTGCGACATCTGGCTACCTGCGGCTCAGCACAAGGTATAGGGTTGCGGCGGTGGAGAGCACGCTCAGAACCGGCGCGATGCGATGCATCACCGAGATGGCCGCCGGCATCGGCTTATCCATGCTCAACAGACCGCCGCTCACGATGGCGTCGACAAAGAACAATCCGCTGACCACGCCCGCAGCCAATTCAGGCGTGCTTAGCCCAGCCGCCTGGTTCATCTGGTACATGCTTATGCCGAGGAACACGAGCGCCGCCAGCGAGATGAGTTTGTGGATCGTCAGCACGATCCCACTGTACGGCTTTCCAGAACGGCTCAGCCAGATGCCAGAGAGAAAGATGAAGAGGAAAAACAGCCCTGCGCCTGCGACGATCAATTGGGTAGTGTACATCTCAACTCCTCCTTGGACCGTGAGCATCCCCGGATGCACGGCTTATTCTAACCCGATTCCTTCCTGGCCACAATGGCGAATTCACCCACGTACGTCTGCCAGTGCGCCCAGGTCCCCGGTTCAGCCTGGGCGTTCTGCCGCACGAAGTACTGAGGATCATCCTGGACGTGCTGAATGGACAACCCCACGGCGACGAGCCCGTTGAAGATGTCGGCCATGTAGTGCCGAAACTGAATCGAGCCCTCCGCGCCCGCTGGTGGACGCTCGACTTTCTCAGCGTACGGCATGCAGATTCGGTAGCCCTCGCCATCCCAGGAGTTCCAGTCCACGAACTCCGTGGCCGGATTGCTGAAGCACACGCGGTACACGCCGCCGCCTTTCAGTATCCGTGCTACCCCCGCATAGACCTGCCCGACGTCCGGGACGTATGCCGTGGAGGGCGCTTGATACACCAGGTCAAAGGACGCATCGTCCAGGCACGAGAGGTCCCGCATGTCCGCGTGAATGGTGGTCACCTCGTATCCGTGATGCGCTGCCGCGCGCTTGTCTGCTTCCAACTGTCCCTCGGCCAGGTCCACGACTGTCACGCGTGCCCCAAGCAGCCCGAACACGGCCGACTGTTGCCCACCACCCGATGCCAGGCACAGGACGTCCCTATCTTCGACGTCGGCCAACACGCTGGCAGGATAGACTTCGAGCAGCGGCGCGGGCACGGGATCCAGTTGGCCGTGCGCATATTGGCACACCAGCGTGCGATCCAGGTCCAACCACGGGCGCGTGAACCCGCATCCCTCCGCGACCATCCGCTCCCAATGCTGCCTGTTGACGGCTCCGATTTCGTCTTGGATGCTCATACAGTCCTCTTCTCCCTCCCTCTCCATCAACTCCCTCTGATGGCGACAGGCACGTAGAGCCACGACGATGGCACCCATCGTTCATAAGCTCCCATATCCGGCTGGGCGTCGCGGGGACGGCCCTCGGCGTCGTCCAGCGGCGCGCCGGCGGTCGTCCCGCTATTCACGGCCGGGCTGCTTTCCTGCAAGTGCAGATCTACACTTGGCCAGCCAGACACCAGCAGCGGGTCGCTTGTCACGTCGTCCTGGCCCTGTCCGCTGAACGTGGTCCAGGTGCCGTCGGCGATCTCGGCGCGGGTGAAGTCGGAGTCGCGCCCGGTCACAAACTCGGCCGTGATCTCCCCGTCCGTCCGGCTGTAGTAGAGGTTATGGTGCTCGGTCAACTGCACGCCCCCGCCCAGGTAGATGCCCGTGGAGCCACCCTCGCGCGGGCCGGCGTTGAAGGCAAAGACGTTGTTGACCAGTGTCAGCGTCACCGGTGGATAGGGCTGAATCTCCTCCGGATAGCCGGCGACGAAGGCCCAGTTGCGCTCGCTGTACGTGTCGTCCCACATGTTGTAGGCGACGGTGTTGTTGAACACCTCTAGCGTGCTGGTGAACGTGCCTACCCACACCGCGCTGTTTCCCTGGCCCCAGACGACGTTGTTCTCCATCCGTCCCCCGGCCCACAGCTTGATGCCGTTGAGGTGGTTGCGCACGACCCGATTGCGCTGCACAATCACGTCGCTGGCGTTGCCCTGCCGGTCGCGGGAGTTGAGGTCAATTCCGTCGCCGCCGTTGTCGTGCACGTAGCAATCCTCCACCAGGACGGGGTAGCCGTGCGCGAACTCGATGCCGTCCGAGCCGAAGAAGGATTCGCCTGCTATTCCCGTGTCGTACACCTCCAACCGGCGCAGGGCCATGTGGTTGCACGGCCCCGGGCTACAGCTCACCGCCGAGTATTGGCTGCCGTGGATGACGCTATCCTCCAGCGTGATGTGTTCTACCGGCCCGTATTGCGGCGGCGACTCGGTCTCGCCGACGGTGAAGTTGATGCTGGTCTCGCCGCCCACGATCTCCAGGTGATCCAGGTTCACGTGGCGGTTTTCCCCGGTCAGTTCTATCCCCCAGATCTCGAAGTTGCGCAGCGTGAAGCCGCTGACGCGCACGTAGGAGACGTACTGATCCAGGATCAACAGCCCACTGCCCGCGCTGTTCCCCCGATCCAGGATGGGAGTCTCGCCCGGACAGGCGATGAAAGTGATGGCGGAGCCACTCGCACCGGAATGAGTCAGGTGGGTGTCCTCGTCCAGGGCGTACGTGCCGCCCCGGAAGCAGACGGTGTTGCCAGGCCCGGCGGTGTCGGCGGCGTGCTGGAAGGTGGCCCAGGGCTGAGGCTGGGTGCCAGGGTGGTCGTCGTTGCCATCAGGGGCCACGTAGTAGGTGCAGGCAGCGTCCGCAGTGACCGCCTGCGCGGTGAATGGTGGGGACTGGATGGCCTCGGTTGGCCATTCTGTCCGCTCAGCGGTTGAAGCCGGTGGGGACGCCGAGATGTCCCTGCCGGCAAGGAAGGAATCGGTGCCGCAGGCCAGAAGCTGGCCGGCCCATACCACCAGTAGCAAACATAGGGGAGGAGATGAGACTTCCTGCTTCATGGTTGCTTGCCTCCTGTAGTTCGAGCTGCATGTTGCCACGAAATCCAGTAACGAGGGTAGCGCGTGCCTCTCCGGATACCCCTTGGTGCGGGGTGCTACGGATGCGTTCTGCCCGAATACAGTCCCTGTACGAGTTCCACTGCGCGCGCTTCGCCAGATCGGGGATACGCGTATCCCCATTGATCCGCGGTCTCGACCGCCACCCACCGGAAGAGGTCCATCGTTGCCATCAACGCCCGCCATGCGTCTTCCGCGTCGTAGTGGGCGAAGACCAGCGGCAAGGATGCCACCGCCCGCGCATCCAGGTATCCACCCCCTCGCCCCTGGATGCCCGGGCATGCCACTCAAGCATCTGGCGCAGGAGATGCTTGAGGTAGCTATCACAACAGGATTTCGCCCACCATAGTTCCCCGCGGCGCAGGTGCTTCCCAGTCCAAACCGTGTGATACCAGAAATCGTGCACCAGGTTGAGAAACTCGGATTCGGTCGGTGGGCAATAGGTGGGCAGATCAACCTTGACACCCTGAAGTCGCTCCGCAAAACCCTCCTTATCCACCAGGAACCGCACGCCACGGTGAACCATGTCTGCGACGTCTGGTGGAAAGCCATGATCCAGCATGTGCCGCAGACCTGCGACGGGGTCGGGTGCGAAATCTACGTCCAATCCCCCCTCAAACAGCACCCTCCGCTCGAACCCATTTCCATCCGGCGTCGGCTCAACGAAGGTCAGCCACGGGTTGCCCACGTTGTGAAGCCAGCCGGTCGTCGCCCAATAGGGCTCTGGGTCCTCTGCGAAGATGAGCACATCCAGATCGGACCATTCGTCGGCCGGGTGATCGACCCGCGCTCGGGAGCCGATGACAATCGCGGCGCGGACGTTGTCCTCTGTCTGAGCCCATTGGACGAATCGGCCTATCAGTTGCTCGTAAGCCGCTGCGATTCCATCCGTATCCACGTCTCATCCCTCCTGGGTCGAATGCCACGCCCGGTGCCCGTTATACCGCCCTCACACCCGCCTGAACCCGCCCACAGCGGCGTGGGTCCGTGCCAACCATTATATAGACAGCTCACCAGGATGCAATTCAGGGCGCGCGCGATGGTCCCTAATGCCCATTCGCGCTTGTCCTCCTGATCCTTGGTCGCGTTTGTCGGGAATCGGGTCTAGCGCAGAGCCGCAACGAGGCACAAGCGCAGAGATTCCTGGATGATGAGTCAACTTCCCGAGGAATCGGGGGCGTGTAGGCAAAGAACTCCCATCCCCTGCCTGCTTCTCTTGGCGTCTCACCGTCTCTGCCCGGAGAGCCAGGCGTGTGCTCGGGATGACCATGGGATGGGGCGGTCGCATCGCCATCTGGCTGTCCATGCCCACTGATTGCTCCTGAGTCATAGGAAGCGCTTCGCTGCTGCATAGTCGCAGACGGTGCCGACCGCAGACGGTCGGAGTCAACGCGGACAAGCACAGGTTCCCGGCCCCGCCCGCCCCGTGAGGTCGGGGCGAAGCGAAACCGGGAACCCGTGATCAGTCGAGGTTGTGCCGCGAGTGTACGGTTGCCCGTCAGTCTTCCACTGAGAAGTCCTCTTGCTCGGGCAGCCACTCCGGCCACTCGGACAGCCACTCAGGGATGTGTGCCTCCTTCACCCGGTCGCACACTGGGAAGTATGCCTTCAGATCCACGATCGGCGTCCCGTCGTACGCATCCATGTAGGTGACCTGGACTGTTCCCTGCTCCTCGTCCACCGCCAGGATGCGGGTCGTCGTGATGGCGATCGGGTTAGGGCGGTACTCCGCCCGGCAGGCGAAGACGCCGGTCAGCTTGTCGTCGGCGTACGGTGGCCGGGTCTGCATCATGCCCCGGCTCTCCGCGTTGTCGTGTTGGTCGGCCCACCACACGACGACGACGTGGCTGAACTGGTCGAGTTGCTTCAGCGCAGGCCGGAAGGGCTCGAATATCTCCAGGTAGTTGCCGCCGTCCGAGCTGTGCACAGTTCCGATGGGCTGCATCTGGTACGTCTGTCCTTGGCTGGGTTCGTTACTCATCGTTCATCTCCTTTGCTCTTGAAGTGGTTGCTACAAGGACAGTATACGCCCAAGCCTGGGATCTGTCTTGATATGGCTTGCTCGATTTTGGGGGGAAACTCGCCCGTGTGGGGCGAGACTTGACAATTCTTGCGGGGCGACGTCACGCTTCGACGGGAATGAGAATTGCCCATTCCGTGTCTTCGGCATCCAGGCCTCGGAGGTCGTGCCCGTAGCACTCGATCTCCAGCGGGTAGGATAGCTTCTGGCCCGATTGGGGCAGCCACGTTTGGTACATATAGTCGAGCGTGAGATAGCGATCATTGTGGGGACCTTTGTGGATGAAGCGGGCACACCGCAGCGGGGGAAGCGTCTTGCTGATTAGTGCGGATTCCGTGAGGTCCAGGGTTTCCACTTCCACTGCCGCCATGTAGAGAAACCCACTCCGCTCCCAGCCCCGAGGATGCCAGACGATGCCGTAGTAGTCCGCTGGGTCAGGCACCCCGCCGGCCCGCTTCAGCTCCTGAACGAACACTTTCCAGAGTTGCACAATGTCCGCCGGATCATCCTGGACCAGCGTCATGAGCCCGGCGAGTTGCAGGGCGTTCCGGTTCTCCAGCGCGGGGCGCCGGTAGCCGCCCCGGCTTCTGTGCGCGATGTGCTCGCGCGTCAGCCGGGACATCAGGAACCGCCGGTCCGGGCTGCCTTGCCTTTTCCAGCGCGTGGGCTGCACGTTGAACATACGCTTGAAGGCGCGCGAGTACGCCTCTGGGCTGTTGAACTGGTAGTCCAGCGCGATCTCGATGATCTTTTTGTCGGTCGCGAGCAGGTCGCGGGCGGATTCGGAGAGCCTGCGGCGCATCAGGTAGTCGTAGGGGGAGTGGTGGGTGGCCTGGTTGAACATCCGGCAGAAGTGATAGAGCGAATACGAGGCGGCATCGGCGATGTTGGCGACGGTGATCGCCTGCCTCAGGTGATCCTCAATGAATTCGATTGCCTGGTAGATGGGCGTGATATTCGGCATCTGCTGCTCTCGTGAAGCGAGCGTCTGTCCCGGCTGAGTGCGGGGGATGAGTGCTCAAGACGTCCGCGCAGGGCGAAGGCGCTACGCGATGGGGATGTAGACGTCCAGCGCCGATTCGTCCAGATTCTGCGTGCCCTTGAAGCGTTGGTCGTACAGTTGGAAAGAATACCCGGGAATCGCCTCGTGACCGGATTCAGGCAGCCACTCACCGTAGACCATGCGCGACCAGTCGGATGCGATCATCTGGCCTGTGATCGTGAACACGGCGTACCTGGAGGGCGGCAGTATCTTGACGACGAGTTGCACGGGCACGTCCTCTAGCTTGTCCACCTCTATTCCCACGAATACCTCGAACTCCCCAATCAGTGCCGTCTCCTCGTGCTCGATGTGCAGTTCGTAGCTAGTCTCGTAGCTCTTGACGTGCCTGATGCGGTCGCTATTGTGGGTCAGGTAGTTCATCAACCGCGTCCAGAGCCTGCCGATCTCGTTCTCCTCGGTCCACGCGCCGCTCATCTGGAACGGGTCCCCGAAGAAGCTGAGCCCCACCAGCAGAATCGGGCCTTTTTCTACGATCTTCGTTTCCATAGCTGCCTTCCTGCCTGAATGATTGAACGCTCCTGGACGAGAGAAACCAGGTGCTCAGCGCTGTGCCCTCGCTTGAAGAACCTGGTTCCCTTCCTTCCTTCACCCTGCTCTTACGCCGTTGGGCACCGGTTTCTCAGGTGTGGCCAACACAGGCGTGATGCCATCGGCATATCCGATGTCGAACAACATCCCCTCAGAGACCTCGCCCATCATCTTCTTGGGTTCGAGGTTGACCACGAATAGCGCCTGCTTCCCCTCGATCTCCTTCGGATTCTCGCGCTCCTGCTTCATCCCTACCAGGATCACCCTCCTGTGGTCGCCGAAGTCGACGGTGAGTTTCACCAGCTTGTCCGACTTGGGCACGTCCTCCACCAGTTCGATTGTCCCGACCCGGATGTCGACCTGGTCGAGCGCGTCGAAAGAGATCGTGGGTTTGACCGGTGCAACCTCAGTATGCTCCATGACAGCATATCCTCCACGGTGACAGCGCCGATTTTGGCGCCTTTGTACGGATGATCGCGCGCCATCAGAATGGCGCCTTCGTATGGATGATCGCGCGCGCCATCAGAATGGCGCCTTTGTAAAGATGATCGGCCTGCTGGACCTGTCGCTTGGCTATGTCCGCAGGTCGAAAATCACGTGCTTGCACGGATCCATGGCATTGAAGCGAAACCTCGAAGATCGCGCTATCCTCAAGCCGGTGCTCTTGAACAGGCTATGCCACGACTCCAGCTTCAGAAAGACGTAGGGCAGCTTGACCCCGTACAGCCTGTTGCCGATGTAGTCGGCACAGCGTAGGAAAGCGAGGTCCAGCTTGGTCGTCCAATAGTGATCCTTGATCAGAACGCGATCTCTAGCAATCCTTCCCGCCTCTTCCAGTAATCCCCGCGGGCAACTGTCGTGATGCAGGACATCCACCATCATCACGCAGTCGAAGGTTCCGCTGGCAAAAGGCAGGCGCTTTCCATTGGCCTGTACCATGGGGATACAGGGCTGCGAACTGGGTAGTACCTCCACGCCTATCAGGTTCAGGCGTGGCTGTTTGCGCCCAAGCCTCTCGGCCAGCCTGCCTGACGCCGCGCCTATATCCAGCACAGTACGACAGCTCTTGAGATATGGGGTCAAGATGTTGGCGAGCCACCTGTGCCTGAAACTCTCCTGCAAGGATCTCAGAGTGCCGATCACTCACCTATCCCCCGCGCAGCGGGCGAACGAGTCGCGTTGTGTGGTTTCGGCCAGGCGGATTGTACATGGAGGGGTCAGGCGTCTTTCAGAGCTTGCTTTGGTCTTGTCCTCCACCAGCACAGCAAGAACAGTATCCCGGGAGCGAGGGCGAGCGACAAGACCGCAACTGCTCTGAGCGGCATGAAGTACCCTCGAATGGCCCAGTACAGTCCAAGGTTCGCCAGGAAAAAGACCACGTTGATGGCCCCACCCAGTCCCTCCCAGCGCCAGGCGACACCCAGCCCGGCGACGCTCACGCACATGAGCACGGGAAGTAGATTCTCGATCGGGGGATAGTCGGCCTCACCTGGCTCTGGGATCACGGCGTGGGCGATGATCATAAAGGCGGTGACGCCAATAACCACCACGCTCCAGGCTCTCGCGATCCAACGCACCCACTTACTCGTTTGGTTGGGGCTATTGCCAGCACGAGCCACGACTACCTCCGGGTGGGGGCTTCACGCCAGGTCGCCGAACGTTTGATTGGGGCTTGACACTGTTGGCCCATCGCTTCCTGGTAGCTGTCCTTCCCCTTTGACCCGCTCAGGCTACCTGGTGACTGACCAATAGGGCTTGCAGAAACGCCGCTTAGATGGCCTTCTCCATCTCAAACAAAGCTAACTGCCTGTGAGATAGAAGAGACCCGCTAGAGGCCAGGAATACCAGTATTGCATCTTCAGAGCCCAGTTCTCTGGCAAGCGCAATTAGATTCAGTCTGTTGAGTATACTGACCGTGATAGGCCTCTTCGCATCCCAGAAAATGAATGCTCTGAAGAACTCTTCTGCCACTTTCGAGTTCAGTAGTCTGCCCAGGTAGTGAGCCTCATTCTCACTTTGGCATGGGATGGAATAGCACGTATCGTCTAGCACAACGGGTTTTCCAGCGTGTGGACCGACTACAGCGAAGTGTAGTCTCTTGTACAGGCCAGATATGGCTACCTTCCAAGGCGAGAAGGAATACACACCCACGCCAAAAACAGAGAAGCGAGGTCGTCCCTTGTAGACAGAGCTGCGTCTTTTGTCAAGAAGCTCGCTGTGGTGCATCAGGTACGCCCACGTCTTGGGGGCTATGAACTTGATGGGAGCAGTGTCTTCTCCGATGGTTTTCTGTGTGACCAGCATCCATCGTGATGGCACAGGAACGCGTTCCCTCGCAACGTCGGAGCTCTTAAGCATCGGGTATATGTACGTGGCCTCCAGATTGTACAGCTCTCCCAGCTTATTCCTGAAACCCTGATCCTCCCTTTCGAGTTCCATGACCTTCGAACAATCGTGCTTTATGCCTGAGCGCCATCTGTATGGGTTTCCACCCTCAAGATGTCTCCATTGCTCATAGCAGCCGATGTCTGCAACTAGATCGTTATTCCTGTAGCCGAACGATGTTGCGAGTACGTCGTCGGAAATCCCCCTATAGACATGGCAAATCTGGTCTTGTCTCTCACTTTTCGAAATACCGCAGAATAGAAGACAAGCATCTACCGAGGCACCAAATGCTTCCTTGGCATCAATGAGGTGAATTCGTGACGATCCCAATGGGAGATTTCGCTTCCAAGCATGAACAAGCACTTTGCGTGCAACGCTTGTCTTGCATAGCATTGCCATGGTCGCGTCGTGATGGTCGAGGGACTCCAGAATGTGGACCAACATCCATTCCGATATGTCGAAATTGCTCTTGCCCGTTTTGGCATCGAGGCCAGAGAGTCCTTGGAAGTTGGTCTTCTTTGGCAGATTGGCGCTGTCTAGACCTGCTAACTCCGAGCTCGTTACCCAAGGAGGATTCCCAATAACGAGTATCGGATCAGGTAGATCCGTGAGAAGCTTCCCCCAATCTACGTCAAAGAAGGTGTCTCGGAAGACGACCGCTCTTTCAGCGTATGGGCGTGTTCTCAACCTGTTCCTGGCGCGCTCAACATGCTTAGAACTAATGTCAACGCCGACTGCCCTTACTACAGACGGAAATCGGTCAAGAGCGGACAATAGCAGATTTCCCTCGCCGCAGGTAGGCTCAACAATGGAACTGGGTCTCACCCCTTCTGCGAACAAAAACTCACAGATCTCACTTGCCAGATCGGTTGGGGTTTGGAAATCTCCAAACTCTATTCTGTGGGTGGAGTTTCTCGCGTTCATCTTGCTTATCGGATTCGCAGGATACCGTCCACGTTGCCAGCGTTCTCGATTACCCGACGATATTGAAGCCTCCATTGAAGTGCGTTGGAGATGGTCAAGTATCCCGTCTCGGGGGGATTCTGGAGAATCTCTTGAGCAAGCTTTTGAGCTTGAATGTCATCCACAGGCAAGCGTCTGTCTTCCATGAAACCCACAAGGTCATCTGTGTTGCCATCATTCTGTAGGATTTGTTGGATTCCAACAGTCGTTTGGAAATCAGCCGTTCGGCACTGATCCACAAAGACCGTGTTGACTATGCTGAGTCTTCCCATTTCAGTTGCTGGATCATCGGTCTTCTCGTAGACAAACACCAACAGGGAATAACCCAGGCCAGGGAAATCTATGCCACTTGCTGAGCTGCCCTGCTCGTAGTTGTATCTCGCGGCGAGGTGGGTTTGGAATTTGTGCTCGAAGTAGGTTCCGATGGCCTTGCCGTCGGTGATGCCGTAAATGGCACGATCGAAGTGACTAGACTCCACCTGAGCGAACAAGCCCGCTTCCTTGATCAGGTTATCCATGGATAACTGTGGTTTCATCTGGTCTTTCTCCCTACGGCAATAGTATACCACACGTGGCGCTCAACGTGACAATCTATCGGTGCGCAATCAACGCCCCTCCCGCCAGCAGCCGATCGAGTGCATCTTATCACATTTTCCGGCACGGAGCAACCGGTGGATCATTGAACCACTGAGAAGCTGCGAGATGTGCACCATCACTGGACCTGGCCTCTTGTGCTCTTCGCGCTTTTGTGGTTTAATCGGCCGCGGAGCGATACGGAGTTTGCTATGATACATACCAACGTAGAACCCCTACCCCCCGAGCGCGCGATGGTTATCGCCGCTCACCCCGATGACGTGGATTTCGTCCTGGCGGGCACCGTGGCCAAGTGGGTCCGGGCCGGGACCGAGGTGGTATATGTCGTGGCTACCAGCGGCGATGCTGGCAGTCACGAGTCGGGCATCACGCGTGAGGAAGTCGGGCGCACCCGCGAGGCAGAACAGCGCGCCGCCGCCCGTGTCGTCGGCGTGCGAGAGGTGGTGTTTCTGGGCTACCGCGACGGCGAAGTCCAGCCGACGTTGGCGCTGCGCCGGGACCTGGTGCGCGAAATCCGTCGCTTCAGGCCAGATACCGTCTTCTGCTACGATCCGACGCGCCTCTTCGTCGGCAACCGGTACATCAACCACCCCGACCATCGCGCCGTGGGCCAGGCCGCGCTGGACGCCGTCTTTCCGGCGGCTGCCATGCCCCTGGTCTTCGCTGAGCTGAGCGAGGAGGGCCTGGAGCCATACCGAGTGAAGGAAGTCCTTGTCGCCTCCGCGACAGAGCCCGATACCTGGATAGACATCAGCGACATGATCGATCTCAAGATTGAGGCGCTGCGCCAGCACGCCAGCCAGTTCCCCGGCGGGTGGGACCCCGGTGATATGATTCGCCAGTGGGCCGCCGAGACTGGGGAGCAGGTTGGTCTCCCCTGCGCCGAGGCCTTCCGGCGGATGATCCTGGATCGGGGGGGCGACTGACGCGTCCCCATCGTGGATGCGACTTTGCCCTTAATCCCGCACCGCCATCCCGGACGCCCTGCTTCAGCGGGGGCAGCGGCGCGTCCCGTTCTGGACGCCCTGCTTCGGCAGGGCTAGCGGCTCCACCTTATCTAGCGCAGGTAGATCAGGCCTTCGAGGAGATGCCGGATGGACGTAGAGCGCTTTCGAGAGCCGCCCAATGAGTACCGCGAGGTCCCTTTCTGGTCGTGGAACGAGTATCTGGACCCCGAGGAGTTGGTGCGGCAGGTCGCCCTGATGGACGAGGCGGGATGGGGCGGCTTTTTCATGCACGCGCGCGTGGGGCTGCTCACCGCGTACATGGGGCCGCAGTGGATGGCGTGCGTGCGCGCCTGTGTGGATGCGGCCCGGGAGCGGGGCCTGAGGGCCTGGCTGTATGATGAGGACAAGTGGCCTAGCGGCTTCGCCGGTGGGCTGAGCGTCGCGGGCCACCCCGCCTACCGGTCACAGTACCTGGTGTGCAAGGTGGACGACCGTCCGGCGCTCGCGGCTGAGCGCATCGCCACGTTCGCGGCCCGCCAGGTTGGGGGACGGCTGGTGGACGTGCGCCCCGCTGGTGCGCCCGACCTGGCCGGCGAGGCCGATCGCGTGATCCAGTTCTATCCCCAGGCTATGCCGCTGGGATTCGAGTGGTTCAACGGCTACGCCTACCTCGACGTGCTGAATCCCGACGCCGTGCGTGCTTTCCTGGAATCCACCCACGTGGTCTACGCTCGAGCCGTGGGGCAGGATTTCGGCGCAACGGTACCGGGTATTTTCACCGACGAGCCCGGGCTGCTGTACGGGGGCCGCGAAGCAAGGGGGCAGCCGGTCATCCCGTGGACGGACGGATTCCTGGCCTATTTCCGCGCGCGCAATGGTTACGATCTGCTGCCACACCTGCCCGCGCTGTTCTTCGACGGGTTGGATGCCGGTGACTGCGACGCCCGCCTGGATACGTGCGCCGTGCGCTACGATTACTGGCGCACCGTCACCGAGCGCTTTCTCGATAGCTACACCCGGCAGGTGTACGAATGGTGCACGGCCCACGGCCTGGCCTACACCGGTCACTACAACGCCGAGGACACGTTGCTCTCCCAGATTCCGTGGCTGGGCGCGGCCATGCCCCACTACGCCTACATGCACATCCCCGGCATAGACAAGCTGGGCCGGCAGATCAACGCCCACGCAGGCACCGTGCTGACGGTCAAGCAACTGGACAGCGTTGCCTGTCAGCTCGGCAAGCCACGCACGCTGTGCGAGAACTATGGCTGCTCAGGGCAGGATTTCGCCCACACGGGGCGGAAGTGGATCGGCGATTGGGCCTATGTGCTGGGCGTCAATCTGAACAACCCACACCTGTCGCTCTACAGCATGCGCGGCGAGCGCAAGCGTGACTTCCCGCAGAACGTGTTTTACCAGCAGCCCTGGTGGCCGGAGAATCGCCTGATCGCCGACTATTTCGCACGCTTGAGCTACGTCCTCAGCCAGGGCCAGCGTGTGGTGGACATCCTGGTGATTCACCCTGTCGGCAGTGCCTGGACGCTCTACCGGCCCGGCGCGCGCCGTGCAGTGGACGAGCTCGACCGCGCGCTGGACGAATTGCTGACGGCGCTCCTGGAGGGCCAGCGCGATTTCCACCTGGGGGACGAGATGCTGATGGCGCCCGGAGCGCCGGCCGAGGCCCGCGTCACGGCGGACGCGGCGGGGCCGAGGCTGGTGGTGGGGCAGATGGCGTACCGGGTGGTGATCGTGCCGCCGGGAGTGACGCTGGCAGGGGACACGGTGCGGCTGCTGCGGGAGTTCGCCGCGGCCGGCGGCCCGGTGTTGGCGCTGGAGCCGCTCCCCACGCGGGTAGACGGCCGGTCCACCGGGGACCCCGTGCTGTCGGAGACGGTGCGTGTGTTTACGTGTGACGCCTTGACGGATGCGCTCGATGCGCTGTTGCCCTTCGACGTGCGCGTGCCGGGCAGGCCCGCGATCTGGGCCCACCACCGGCGCATCGGGGAGGCCGATTGTTATTTCCTGGCCAACACCGACCGCGACAGAGGTGGCGTCGCTACGGTGCGACTGCGGGGTACCGGCCGCTTGGAGGCCTGGGACCCGGCGGAGGGCGACGTGTGCCTGTTGCCGAGCCGCCAGGCAGATGGGATCACGGAGGTCGTGCTCGATTTCCCGGCGGTGGGCTCCCACCTGCTGGTGTTGCACCGGGACCAGGCTCCCGAAGTCCGCCAGGCCACGGAGACTGACATTGGGTGCGAAAACCACACCCCTACACGAAACCAGGTTTTTTCCGCAAAACCTGGTTTCTCAGGCCAGGAACCCGCGCCATCAGAATGGCGCCCTTGTGTGGATGATGGCGCGCCATCAGAAGGGCGTGCCCTACTGCGAACGGTCGTGGCAGAGATCCCGCTGGGCGGCGACTGGCACCTGGCGCTGGGTGGTCCGAACGCGCTGACGCTGGACACGCCGCAACTACGCATCGGTGATCGTGTGGAGGCGTGGAGCAAGCCTATGCACGTCCTGGACGCGCACGTGGCTGTCGCCGAGGCTGGCGTGGGCACCCCCTTCGCGCTGCGTTTCAGTTTCGATGCGACTGTTCGTCTTCCCGATCCTGTCTACCTGGTGGTGGAATCACCCGGGTGTTTTGACGTCGCCGTGAACGGGCAGCCGGTCGAGACAGTTCAAGATGACGGATGGTGGACCGACGTCTCGTTCCGCAAGGTGGACGTCAGCGCCGCCGTGCGTGCTGGACAGAACGAGGCAGTGCTCAGCGGCGTCTTTGGCCGAGATACGGAGCTGGAAAGCGTGTACTTGATCGGCGACTTCGGCGTGAGCGGGGAGCGGCTGGGGCCGGAGAACCGGCACAACGGTCAGGTCTTCGACCGCTACATCTCTGCCTTCTGGGTGACGGCGTTGCCCGAACGCGTCCGGTCGAAGCGGGATAGCGGCGGGTTGTCCGTTGACCTGACGGCCCAAGGACTTCCCTTCTTCGCTGGGCGGGCCACGCTTCGCCAGACTGTCACGCTGCCCCCGCTTGGCGGGCGGGGTGTGCTGGAGATAGAGGGGCTGCGCGCCGCACTTGCTCACGTGCGCGTGAACGGGCGAGACGTGGGTACTGTGGCCTGGCCGCCGCATCGCGTGGACGTCACGCCGGGCCTGCGCTCGGGCGAGAACGTCATCGAGATCGAGTTGGTGGGCACGCTGCGCAACCTGTTGGGGCCGCACCACTTGGCCGGCGGTGACCTGAGCTGGACGGGGCCTGAGGAGTTCCGCGACAAGCGCCGCTGGACGGACGACGTCATCTTGGTCCCCTTCGGCTTCGAAGGTGTGCGGCTGGTCCTGCTAGAGTGAGTTTCGACATCCGTGGAGGTAATTCTATGGCTTCGCATCCTGATCCCCGCCCTCTGATGGTGGAGATCGCACATCTGCTTTACGATCGTTATCTGACCAACAGCGCGGGGGGCAACATGAGCTGCCGTGTGGGAGACCGCATCTACGTCACGCCCCGTGGTCTGGGCGCCAGGCACCGCTGGCAGTTGCGGGAGGAGATGGTGTTGGTCCTCGACGCCGACTTCAATCCCATTGAAGGGGACCTGGAGATGGTCAGCCGGGAGAGCAAGCTACACTTCGCCTGCTATCGTCACTTCCCCGAGGTCAATGCCGTGCTGCACGCTCATCCGCGCTATCTGAACGTGTTCGCCGCGATGGGCAAACCGGTCACCCCGACCAGCGAGTACACGGAGAAGTTCGGCACAGTCGACGTAGTGCCCCCGTTGCACAGCCACAGCCAGGCACTGGCGGACGCCGTGGTCGAGAAGCTGGCCCCGCGGCGGCACGAGGTGCGGACACACGGTCTGGGGTTGATCCTGGCCTGGCACGGCGTCGTCACTGTGGGCCGGGACCTGGCCGACGCCTACGATACGCTGGAGCGGCTGGAGTGGAGCGCGCACACGATCCTGGCCAGCGGGTGCGGATTCGGCGGTGTGACAAAGCCGGTGGTGGGAGGGGAGTGAGCATCATCCTCACCATAACTCCCAATCCCACCCTCGACCGGGTGATGCTCGTGCGCGAATTCCGCATGGGAGCGGTCGTGCGGGGAGAGCGGGAGGTGATCACCCCGAGTGGCAAGGGAGTCGATGTCTCGCTGGTGGTCCATGAGCTGGGCGGGGATACGCTGGCGGTGGGGCTGAAAGCCGGTTTCGCGGGGAATCTGCTCACGAGTATGCTCGACGAGATCGGCGTGCCCTACGATCTGGTGCCGGCTCACGGCGAGACGCGCATAGCTGTGGTGTTGGTGGACCTGGCCACGGGGCAGCAATCCACTATCCTGACGCCAACAATGACAGCGACCGAGGAGCATCTTTCACGCCTGCTTGCCCTGCTGGATCTCCACGCGGGTCATGCCTGGGGTGTGGTCTGCGGCGGCAGCCTGCCGCCTGGGTTGCCGCTCGACAGCCACGCTCGTCTGCTGCGCCGCGCCCGGCAACGAGGGCTGGTCACGCTGTTGGACTCCTCCGGCGAGTCGCTGCGTCAGGGGGTGGTCGGATTGCCCTACATCCTCAAGATCAACCGGCAGGAGCTGGCGTCGCTGGATCCCGATACGGGCCGAGGATCGGGGGACGTGGGCGACGTGGCTCATATGGCCGAGCGGCTCGCGGCTCGGCTCGGCGAGTGGGCCAGTGAAGCGCTCATCGTCACGCTGGGGGAGCGCGGCACGCTGGCCGTAGTACATGGGGGGCGGTACCACGCGCAGCCGCCGCAGGTTGCCGTGGCCAACACCGCCGGCGCGGGTGATGCCCTGACCGCCGGTATCATGCTGGCCCGCAGCCGGGGGACCGGCTGGCCGGAGGCGCTTGCCCTGGGCACGGCCGCCGCTGCCTCGGTGGTGATGAACGAAGGCACGGCAGTGTGTCGTCGGCGGCAGGTGGATGCGCTCCTGCCGCAGGTCCGCGTCGTGTCTGTCTAGGGATCCATACGCGGAAGGGCTAGAGACAAATCCCGGCGCGCGTTTGCGTTGATGGAGGCCTCGATCAGCGTGGGCCTGCTCGTTCTTGGCGTCTTCCAGGAGGGCGGCAAATGAGTGCGAACATCCTCCGGGGCACAGCGGATAAAGAAAAACCGCACGGTCTGCGGAGAAACCGTGCGGCTGTACTTGACCAGTTGAACTGGCTCTACCAACGGCGACGGCGATCGCCGCCGCCTCGGTCGTCCCTCTTCGGACGTGCTTCTGCTACCTTGATCGCTCGCCCATCCAGCTCTTTGCCGTTGAGTTGGTTTATGGCCGCGAGAGCTGTGCTGTGATCCGCCATCTCGACGAAGGCAAAGCCCTTGGATCGCCCGGTCATACGATCTGTGATGAGAGTTACGGAGACGACCTCCCCAATTGCTCCGAAGAGCTCAGATAGGGTGGCATCGGTAGTCGCGTAGCTTAGGTTGCCCACATACAGTTTCTTCGCCATTACACGCTCCTCACATGGGTGGCCTGTAGCCCCTTGGGTCCCTGCTCGACGGAGAACTCAACCCGCTGGTTCTCACGAAGCGAGCGGAAACCTTCCTCCTCGATAGCCGAGTAATGGACGAATACGTCCTGCCCGGAGTCACGAGAGATGAATCCATATCCTTTGGAATCGTTGAACCACTTAACGGTTCCGGTTTCCCTTTCGGTCACTTTCTGTACTCCTTGATTTGTGTGTACTTGTTGCCGAAGCAGTATGGGCAGAAAACAAAAACTGCCCAGTCTCCGCAAGTCTGGGCAGTTCTAGATGTACAGCCAAAAC
This sequence comes from uncultured Anaerolineales bacterium, assembly GCA_964649415.1. Lineage (GTDB taxonomy): Bacteria > Chloroflexota > Anaerolineae > B4-G1 > B4-G1 > CAZYSK01. The sequence continues at coordinate 20,447 of CAZYSK010000014.1, read as the reverse complement.
CTACTTCGTCTTCCGGTAACATTTTACCACACTTGTGCGGAATATGCAAGAGCCAAATGCCCTCTTCCCTTTGAGCTGTAATCGTGCTAGAATCTGACGAGAGCGAATCGCGAGATGCATGATTCAGAGCCGCTTCGCTACGCTCTTAGGGGATGGAGTTGCTTCGCTTCACTTTGCAGTGCCATGGAGAAAGAGAAAACGCGCAGATGGATGAAAGCTTGCGACATTTCATGACGTATTGGTTTTCTGGACTGATGATTGGCCTGGAAGGGGTGGAGGAGAGGGCTAGGGAAACCATACTGCGCGAGTGCGGGAAAGCCTGTGCGCGCTCCTACACCGCTCAGGTCTTTCAAGACGCCAGGCAGCACAGCGCGGATATGGACGCTTTTCTCGCGCGACTGGGCGTCAGTTTCCCGGAGGCGGCGTATGAGCGAATCGGCCCGCATACCATAAGGGTGAGCTACCACCGCTGTGAGTGCGACCTGGTGACGTGTGGGTTGGTCAAGTCTCCCTTGCTGTGTGAGTGCTCGGTGCATAACCTTCGGGAGAACTTTGAAAGGGCCCTGGGCACACCGGTGGCGGTCACAATCGAGTCGTCCATCCTGCGTGGGGGATCTCACTGCGTTTTCTCGGTCTCGTTGGGCGAGGTCCCCTTGCCCCTACAGTGGAAGAGGCGGAGCAACTTGGACGATGAAACGTTGTGAAAACCGTCGAATGGGACCAGGCGACGTGTAGGGGCGCGGTTCCCGCGTCCGAACCGTGTGTGCGGGCTGCGGCGACAAGGTCTTGCGTCATCAGTGAGTCGCCTCGCGCCGGGAGGCATTGGACCGGGAGGGCTGATGAAACCGGTCGTGGAACGCATCGGGCGCTTTGGCCCCATGCATGGCTGGACCAACCGTATTCTCCGCGTTGACCTGAGCAACATGCGCGTTGGCGTCCAGGAGACTGCGCCCTACGTGCCGGGGTTCCTCGGGGGGCGTGGGATTGCGGCCGCGATATGCTGGGACGAGTACACCGAACCTGCCAGGCCATTCGATCCCGCCAATCCGCTGATGGTTTTCCCCGGGGCGTTGACCGGGTCGCGCTCACCCTACTCAGGGCGTACCAGCGTGTGCGCGTTCAGTCCTCAGGCCTATCCACATCCGTGGTTCACGCGCTCCAGCGTCGGCGGCTATTTCGGCGGCGAGCTCAAGCGCGCTGGGTACGACGGCATCGTCGTGACCGGCACCGCCGAGTCGCCCGTGCGCATCAGCATCCGCGACGACGAGGTGAGCATCTTGCCTGCCGGCGAACTGTGGGGATTGGCCACGGTAGACGCACTGGCTGCCATCGCCCGACGCGATGGCAAGGGGGTGCGTTCGCTGGTCATCGGACCCGCCGGCGAGCGGCTGAGCTGCATCGCCACAATCCACACTGCCGGCGCCTCCGCCTGCGGCCAGGGGGGCTTCGGCGCGGTTATGGGATCGAAGAAACTGAAAGCCGTCTCGGTCGCCGGGTCGATGCCAGTGTCCTTGGCCGCGCCGGAGACGGTCGCATCCATCGCCAGGACACTGGTCCGGATGTTCGCCGAGGACGGGCTGACCGGTCCGCTCAACTTCTATGGCGACATCAAGGCATTCAACGAAGATCTGGCGGCGGCGGGGGACGGCAGCGCGGTATGCCGCGCCTGCACCGAATCGTGTATCACGCCCTGCGCGGCGTACCTCCGGGACGTGCCCGGCGTGGTGTACGATCGCACGTGGAGCGGGAGCTGGGTCTGTGTCGGAACGCGGTTCGTGGGCTTCGACCCCGATGATGCGTCACCGTTGCGGGCGATCTACGACTGGCACCTGCCCCGTCGTGCGGCCTTTGAGTTGAACGTCCTCTCCAATCGCTATGGCCTGAATCAGTCCGACATCATCGTGGGTATGGTGCCCTGGCTGATTATCTGTCAGGAGGGCGGTCTGATATCAGAGGTCAACGGCCGCCCCATCGACTGGGACTCGCCGGCGTTCTGGGCCGAGTTCCTGCGCGCGATTGCCTATCGCGAGGGCCTGGGCGACGTCCTGGCCGAGGGCGGCTGGGCTGCCGCGCGAGCCCTCCACCTGGGGGAGGACCTGGCGCGGCGGCGCTATCCGGGCTGGGGCCACAACGCGCACTGTGATGGCCGCGAGGGGGGAGAGCTGACGTTTCCCTATTGGCTGGTTTCGGCGCTACAGTGGTTGTCCGATACGCGCGATCCCTTCGGCAGTGGGCATGGTTACCTGTGGGCGGCCGGAGTCGCCGGGAGCGCTGCGGGGATGAGGAACGACGCAGAGCGCTCTGCTGCCCTGGACCGGCTCCGCGCGGTTGGGCAGCGCGTCTATGGCAGCTCCGAGGCTGTGGATCCGTGCAGCGGCTATGGCGGCAAGGCCTATCCCGGGTATTACCAGACCTTGCGCGCGGTGATCAAGGATTGCGTGCCCGCGGACGCGCATTTCCCGCTGATCTACCGTGAGAGCGCACCGGATGGCTGCTGGCGACTGCACGACGTCGCGGGCCTCGGCGACGTTGAGGGACCCGCCATCGAGCACCACCTCTTCACCGCCGGCACCGGCGTGCCCTGGTCTGAGGAGGAGTTTGTGCGTGCTGCGGAGCGCGTCTGTGCCCTGGAGCGCGCCTTGCAGGTCCGCTACTGGGCGCGCGATCGCGCGGTAGATGAGATGGTCCTGCCTTACTTCGAGCAGCCAGAGTTGTACCAGAGCCCGTACCTGGACCGGCGCTATGGGCTGGACCGTGAGCAGTTCGGGCGTGTGATGGACGAGTTCTATGCCCTGCACGGCTGGGACGTCGAAAACGGGTGGCCCACCCGGGAGTGTCTGCGGGAACTCGATCTGGAGCATGTGTTCGAGCCTATGATCGCCGGGGCATCGCGTAGAGGAAGTGGCCGGGCTTCTCGCAAAGAACCTGATTCATGACATACCGTACAGTCAGCGCGAGTTGGAGGCTCGAGACATGATCACGTTGGAGCCGTTCGATGAGTCCGACATTGACCGACTCATTGCCTGGGTCCCCTCGGCTGAGTTCTTGCTGCAGTGGGCTGGGCCGGCCTTCCAGCACCCACTGGACCGGGAGCAATTGATGCGGACCCTATGGGGTCCGCGGCATCTGGCTCACAGCCACAGGCCGGCATCTGATTGTCTCATATTCAAGGCGGTCGATTCGGAGACAGGTACGACGGTCGGGCATGGGGAATTGGCGAGGATTGATCGCAAGAACCTCTCGGCCTGGATCGCGCGGGTGTTGGTTGGCCCTCCCGAGCTTCGAGGGCAGGGGATTGGCCAGCAGATTGTCGAGCAGTTGCTTCGAGTGGCCTTCGACGAACTGGGGCTTCATCGCGTGGCGCTCAACGTCTTCGACTTCAACGAGGCGGCCATTCGCTGCTACGAGCGGGTGGGCTTCAAGCGGGAGGGGCTGTTGCGGGAGGCGCGAAGGCACGGCGATGAGTACTGGAGCGTGTATGTCTTGGGCATGCTGGAGCGCGAGTTTCGGCGGTCAGGCGTCTGAGCGATGACTGGGACCGGCGTGGCAATCGGGCGCGCAATCAGATCGGCACGCTGGGGGAGGAGGGATGGATGGCTGGACATAAGACTACTGAGCCAAGGGAATGGGTGCGGATTGCCTGGGGAATTGTTCTGTTTGTCGCTTTCGTCGGCGCGTGTTTCGCTATCGCGGGGCGGCTCGATTGGGTCCAGGCGTGGGCCTTCTTCGCTGTGTTCATCGTTTACTCAGCCGTCGTGCTGGGGTGGCTGGCCCGGTCCAATCCGGACCTTTTCCAGGAGCGGAGACGGACGGGCCAGAACGTCGAGGGCTGGGACAAGGTGGTTATGCGGGTCTACACGGTTCTGTTGCTCGTCCTCTTCGCGACGTCGGCCCTGGACGCCGGGCGATACAGGTGGTCAGAGGTACCGGTCGCTCTGCAAGCGGGGGCGTGGGCGGGGATGGTGCTGGCGGGGGCGGTGGTATGGCACGTAATGGCGGTGAACGCCTACCTATCGAGCATGGTGCGCATACAGGAGGATCGGGGGCAGGAAGTGGTCAGCAAGGGTTTGTACCGGTACGTGCGCCATCCGATGTACGTGGCCATCATGGTCCTCATCACGTGTGTCCCGTTGCTGCTGGGATCGTTCTGGGGGCTGATTCCAGGCTGCTTGATCGTCGGCCTGTTTGTGTACCGGACGGCGCGCGAGGACCGCACGCTGATGGATAAGCTGCCTGGTTACCGGGAGTACGCGCAGCGCGTGCGATATCGGCTGCTGCCCGGCGTCTGGTAGCGTGTGTATGGCTGCTGGTGCGGCAAGTCTGCGGGTATTGGGGAATCCCTGTGAAGGAGGAAGACCTCAGATCCAAGACGGAGGTAGGCAATGGACGGACGCCAGATCGGGCGAGTGATCTCCGAATATCAGTCCCCCTACACCGCTCCACTGATCATCAGCGCTGGCGAGAAACTGGCGGTTGGCGAGAAGGAGAGCGAGTGGAGTGGTTGGGTGTGGTGCACGAACCGTGATGGAGAGAGTCGCTGGGTGCCCGAGCAGTACGTGGAGCTCAGAGGCGACACCGGTATAGCCCTTCGCGACTACGAGGCGACAGAGCTCTCGGTGAGTGTGGGCGAAGAACTGGCCCTGGGGCAGGAAGAAAGCGGTTGGATATGGTGCACGAATCAGAACGGGCAGAGCGGTTGGGTGCCGGCGGACAGGATTGCGAGATCTGAGGCATAGTTGGCGTTCTGGAGGCTGGGTTGTGTCGGCAACTTGGCTGAAGGCCAAGCCCGTGGACGTTGGAGGCCCTTCAGCAGGGAGGTCAAAACGAGAGAACCCACCGCAGTCCGTAAGTCATACTCAATCTAGGCGATGGACCTGCTGTTCACGCGCGACGGCGGGACGTTGGTCTCTGCCGGTGCAGACGATGTGGTCAAGATATGATTGGTCCCAGATAGGGAACTGTCGCAAGCGCTTGGGGTACACGCCTACAGCGTCAGTGGTCTTCGCCTCTCCCCGACGAGAAGCCGCTGGCGACTGGTTCGATGGACGACACCATCTGACTATGGTTGTTTCCAGATGGTGTGCAGCGGCATACGCTCCGTGACCGGAAGAAGCTGATTGCCGCAGTGGAGATACGCGGGACGGAAAGAAGGGCCCAGCAGGTTCATACGGAGGCAGGCAAACATGGACGCTGATGGGGGGAGTGGCATGGATCAGGGCGAGTGAGAAGAACCTGTCAGCAGTCCAGGCGTCGCCAGATGTGGGCGTTCTGGCGACTGAGGGCTGGAGAGTGAATTCCAACTGTGGTCCTTGCCCTTGGGAGAGGCTATCGGGACGCTCTCGGATATGGAATACAGGGGCTTGGGAGCAAGGGAGCGGTGTCGAGGTCAAGAGAAGCAGAGCTCAGAGATTGGCAATCTTCATATATGGGACGAGAGCAGTGGTCAGGCATCGGTTGCAGAGCGATTCTTCAGGTTTTCTCGCCTCTTGACGCAAGAGCGAAGCCCCCACCAAATCCACCTATGAGGCCCACTAGGAGAGCAACCAGTTTCTCAAGCAGATCGGGATTAGAACTTGAGAAATACACTACCAGAAATACAAAAAGGCCTACCCCAATGAGCAAGCAGGCGATTTGGTATCTGCGCCCGCTGGCAAGGGCCTTGTATTCGCGCTCTGTATCTCGGTCTTGAGTTTCTAGGAGATAGGCTATGTGGTCAGGCGTGAACTTCTCAACCAACTTCGCTATGACTGGATTGGGAATAGGACCCTGTGACATCATTGCAATGAAGGCTTCCATGGAACGGCGCACTTCCGGAGGAGCCTTTTCGAGGATAGCAGGAACAACAGACTCTTCTTCCAGAATTGCTGAGTCTCTTTCGATCTCCTTCTGTGCGGATCCTGAGCTCACCCGGGCAGGAAGTCTTTCCTCTTCCTCCACGACCTCTGAGTCATTTGTGCCCATTGGCTCACTCCTTGCTTTCGCGCAACGTATGGGAGATCTTCTGCTCTAACCGCTGGGCTTTTCGACAGACACCCGCGATGGGACGCTCAAGATCAACTTGAAGCCTGCCGGCCACAAAGGTTGCTGCCACATATCGCTTGAGTAGTTCGGCCTCTTCAGCCGTAATGCTGCCATCACTTGCCGCGCTGACGATGGCAGACAATGCCCTGCGTTTGGCACCAAATAGAACGTGCTTCCTAGCCGTGCGGACAGAAAACGGGGAGTCGTTGCTAAACATCATTTCCCTGCCTTCGATTCTCAGCGAGACTGCCGAGAGTACCAATAGCACTTCCAGGAGAACAGTAAGGTAGCGCAACTATAGCATTGGCGCACGAGTCCACATGCACCCATAGTATAGCACAATTTCGCCTCATAGTACAAATCAGGTGTGCCTACAGTTGGCACAGTTCTTGATTATAGTGCAACTCAGAGATACTGTCAAATGCTGTAGCGCGGAGAGGGTGTATTTCGGTTTGGGGGCGACCTTGGTGTCTACCTTGCCAGCGAGCCTCCAGACAGGCCGGAAAACGCTCAAAACCTGCTTGAGGAGCCAGAAAATGCCGGTTCGACACGCCACGAGGGCCTTTTGGAAATCTGCCCCAAAACCGAAATGCACCCAGCGCGGATACACGCGTCCCATACATGCATCTCAAACACGTCTGCCGAAAGCTCTTGACTTCCTCGTACTCCAGGTCACGGATTGTCTTCTGCTCTCCTTGCACCCCGTGGGGCTTGAAATGCTGACCATCGCACTTTGGACACTCCCTGGGCTCCCTGTATACCTCTGGCTCTACTCTGGGCAATCGCACCTCAATGCGCACGAGATCCCTCCTGACCTAGTTTTATCACTTCTCTCCCATGTTTCGAACAGTCACGGCTGAAATCCAGGCGCAAACGGCCTGTCAGCGTGGATCGTAGAGCACAGTGCTACCAACATAGGGGGAAATCGGGTTCTGGTGGGGCAAGCCGTGTAGGCCCGGCCAAGAAATCGCTCACCCGATGGGGTGTTCGGAGTTCTGACAGAATACCAGTGTGGAAGGGGCTTGACTTGAAGCGGCATACGCCGAGGGTAGGCTGGTTTTGGCCTTCTTGGGGCTCAGCCCATCGGCTCTGCCGCCACGTCCGAGAGGTTACGCAAGGTGAGAGCCTCCAACCAGATGGCGAACAGGCTCAGGAGCACAAATGGCGCTACGTACGCCGCCACTTCGCCAGCGCTGAGGACGATCCCGTCAAGTGTCTGCATCACTGTTTGCCCGACAACCAGCAAGCCGACGAGGACGAGCAGGATCAGCAGCGTGGAGGTGAGCAGATAGCCCAGCGGCTTCCGACGGAGGAGCAACACGCCGGCAAGGAACGCGGCCGGTGTGATGATTCCCACGTCGAGCAATGTCGTGACGTCGGTCGTATAACTGGCCAGCCCTTCTGGCACCTGCCCCTGCGCCAGTGCGTTCACGATGTCGATGAGCCACACGCACGGAGACAGGCCGGCTATGAATATGAACGCGGCGACCCCGCGACGTGGCATGCGCGGGCCAACGTGGTCGGAAAGGGCGTGGAGGTCGATCGACGTGAAGGCCAGTACGAAGGCATACAGGCTGGCTGAGAAGTACACGAGATAGAGCAGGAACAGGTCGTTGTAGGCCGCCCCGAAGGCCAGCGAGGCTGCGTTGTACAGAAAGCAGGCCAGTGTGCCAGTGAGCAGAAATCCACCTCTCAACGAGCCACGACGGTAGAGCAGAATGGAGACCGCGAGCAGGGGCACGCCCACAACAAGCATGATTGCGTCGCCCCCCCGCAGGATGGACGCTCTGAAGGCCCAGTCGTAGCGGTACAGGCCCCGTCCGTATAGCTCGATTGTGTGGCCGTGGAGCGTGGTGAAGGGTAAGGGCCCGCTGCCGCCCTGCCAGAACAGGCCGGCGCTGGCGGCGACCAGCGCTAGCACAGCGACCACAACCGATAGCACGACGAGTGCTCTTGACGATTTCATAACGACCTTATCTGGAAACAGAGGGTGAGTTGGCAGCTCAAGTCTGTGCTATGTACACGGTTCCTCCAACCCGCAGGTAACAAAGCTGTCTCCGACAGTTTCAGTATACCCTGGAGCGCCAATCTGGCAAATCTCAGATTGGCCACCCCGCCTCATACCCAAACCGCCGCATGGTCTCCCCTGCCTGCCGCCTCCATTCCTCGATGAGCATGTGCATCAGCGACTGCAACGTCTCTGGCGGGCGGTCCAGCGCCAGCGATAGCGCCTCGTATACGCGGTGGGGGAACTCATCCGCGGACGGGGGATGCCAGCCGAACTGGCGCTTGAGGTCTGTGGATTGGGCCCAGAACGCCTGGCTGAACCATTCCAGGTCGGCGCGGGTGGTGTGGATGCCGTAGTGGCGCAGGATGTGGACCAGCAGGCCGTCGTCGCTCAAACGCTCGCCGGACGCACGACCAATGTCCGCCTCGCCGTCCTGGCTGAATATGACGAAGGTGAAGGCGCACATCGAAAGGGCGTTGCACAGAATCCAGAAGAACTCCTTCTGCAGCATGCGCTGTACGACGCGTCGGAAGCAGGCGCGGTAGGCGGCTTCATCTGCGCCGGGCGGGGGCAACGCCTCGTCGATCTTGTAGATCTGCCCCACGTAGTGGCCGAAGAAGCGGGAGAAAGGCATCAAGAACGTCCAGAGGGCGTTGCAATGGCCGGCGTTACCCAGTGTCCCTGGCCCGCCGGTGAAGACGAGGTCCTGCATTCCCCGGTACCGCTCGGCCAGCGCCTGCGGACCGTCGGCGACGGCCCGCAAGGCCGGGTACGCCGCGGAGAGTGGTCGTGCGTCCGCGGACATTGCCCCCGACCGTCTGCGGTCGGCTGCGTCCGTAGCTTGGCCGGAGCGCAGCATCGCGACTGCCTGCACCGCGGCCTCCAGGCTGCGCCGGTCTGCCGTCGCCGGCGTGGGAGGGGAGAAGCCGGTCCCCCGGGCGATGAAGTCCGGCACCTGCTCGCTCGGGATGATGCCCCGCTCGGTGCCCTCGAACAGAGCGGCCAGGGCCAGGCCCACGTTCAGGACGTCGCAGCCCATCTCCTCGATGGGCAGGATCAGCCGGCGGTCCACCTCGGCCCGCAGGTCGAGCCGGGCCTGGAAAGTATCCTCCGGCGGCATCAATCCGAGCATGGCGAAGATGGCGTAGGTCGGCTCGAAGTCGTCGAGGAGCACGTCGCGACCGTCGGGGGCGTAGTCTGCGGGCACCCAGTGGTAATGGCGACAGTCCACCTGGCACCAGTGGCATCCGGTCTGGGCGTCGCGTGTCGCTTTCAGCACTCTCTGGCTCCCGAGGTCGGCCAATGGGGTTCCCATCCGCTGTGCGTTCCAGGCGGGAAGCGTGTCTTGGCCGTCTGGGTCTGCCCCGGTCGTGAGCAGTTTGGAGATCGTGCCACCGGTCTTGCTCGAAAGGCGGGCGCAGTGCCTGTCCAGGGGCTCCGCGATCAGGGCGTTCGGATTGCGCGCAAAAGGTGAATCGTCACCGGCGAAGTACTGGGGTGACTCCATCGCGTCGCCGCGCAGCACCAGGGCTGCGGCGAAACGGGAGAACACGTGGCCCGCCCCACCCCGCCCGGCGTGGTAGATCGCCTCGACCGCCAGGTTGGCCGAGCGGTAGCCCAGACGCGCGCCCTCTCCCAGCGTCAAAATGCTGCCGGCATACGCGTCGCCGCCCAGTTCTCGCTCCAACAGCCAGTAATACGCGCTTCGCTGACCAGCAGGCAGGTCAGCGGCGGGTTTGAACTCAACTGTCAGATTTGGCGCGCGACCACTCACTACAAGATAGTGTGACCATGGCAGACCGGCCCCCTCGCCTTGGAAGCAGATCGCGTCAAGCCCTAGATAGAGAAGGCGCGCCGCCGCACGTCCACCGACGAAGCTGTAGTGGGGCATCCCTGTCAGTGGAGAGATGTATCCCACGGTGGACTTGTTTCCAGAGAGAAAGGGCATCGGCCCGCGGGCGATAATCAGAGCCTCGCGGTCACGGCGCAAGAGATACTGGCACAGCGTCTCGCCGCTGAGGACGAAGTAATCCTCGCGGGGGTCTTTCTCCAGCGTCTCGACCTGGAGCGTCTCCAATTGCCAGCGTTTGGCAAACGGATTGATGAGCAAAAGCCTTCGATTCATCGTCTCCTGCTGTTCCCGTTCAAGGGGTGTCTCCACGGTTTGGCTGGACATGGATCCGGACATATGGTCCGCTGCGTCCACGGAGAACCCTCTGAGTTTCGTCACGTACACCGCGGAGGCATTGTATTATGAGTAGCCGCGGAACGCAATTCCGCTGCCGGTTGGCACCTGAGCCCAGTCAAGGTGCTTGGTTGGGCAAAAAGGCAGGCTTTTGCTTGACAAGTCGACACGTTCATGGTATACTGTTGGTAACGTTACCGGTAAGGATGCCGGTATTGTTACCGCCACAGAGAAGCGAGTTCGGTGAGATAGAATCATGGCTCGTACCCAGACAAACGTCACCATTGTGGACGTGGCTAAGGCTGCCGGTGTGTCTGTCTCAACCGTATCGCGCGTGTTAAACGACAAGGACGATGTCGCCCCAGACACGTACAAGAGAGTTCAGAGGGTCATTGATGAGCTGGGCTACACGTCAAGCCTGGCGGCTAGGGGTATGCGCAGCCGCAGGATGAACGTGATTGGCCTGATCGTGCCCGACCTGGGAGAAGCTTTCGCCATTCAGGTGATGAAGGGGGTCAATCGGGCGATCTCAGAACTCGACTTCGATCTCATCGTATACACCGGCGGAGAGTTCACAAAAGAATCGTCTGCTGATCGGGAACGACGATTCGTTTCGCTGCTCGGCGGCGGTATCACCGACGGTGTCATAGTCGTAATGCCCACCGCAACCAGTTTCCCCACAGCTTCCCCAGTCGTAGTCGTTGACCCCAACGTCGAAACCCACGATTGTCCCGCCGTGGTCGCTACCAACCGAGACGGGGCGCTCACGGCGGTGGAGTACCTGAGCAGCCTGGGCCACCGGCGAATCGGTTTCATCAGCGGTCGCCTCGAGTTGCAGAGCGCCGTCCGCCGTCTCCAGGGCTACAAGGACGGCCTGGCGCGGGCCGGCATCCCCCCCGATCCAGACCTGATCCAGACGGGCGACTATTCCCAACAGATGGGTTTCGCCTGCACCCAGAACCTGCTGGACCTGTCCGATTCGCCGACAGCCATATTCGCGTCCAACGACCAGTCCGCCACCGGCGCTATCAAGGCTATCCATGAAGCTGGATTGCGCGTTCCGGGTGATATTTCTGTGGTCGGATTCGATAACATTCCCGAGGTAGCTCACACTCACCCTGGTTTGACAACGATTGACCAATCTATTGACGAGATGGGGTATATCGCTACGGAGATGTTGATCAGCCTGATCGAGGGCGATTCCCTGGACAGCAATTTGTACAAGGTGGCCACCCGGCTCATCGTCAGGGACTCCTGCCGAGCTATCGCGGGCCGCACTCCATCGGACTAGGCAACTGATTGATTGAAGGGGGATAATAGCGCGCAAGTCTGTGTGCTCCCTTACGCAGATAGCCAGGTCTGGCAGCAGGCAGGTCGACTCTCGTTTATCCGCTCCGGTATCGTTACCGGAAACAGTACCCAGGATAGTTGAGACAAGGAGGTGATGAGGCATCTGGAAAGAAACGTTGTGCCATGCGTACAGGCCTTCGCTCCCGCCTTCGCCTGCCAGCCCGACGGAAGGAAGACCTGTACCAAACCCTGTGTGGAGCAGAACCCCACGCTGGGTAGTCTACCAGACGTATGCACAAAGTCAAGCTACACGAAGCCGGTTACACACAACTAAGGAGGTAAGAGAGCCATGCGTAAGTCAATCCTATTCACGTTGAGCCTGTTGGTGATCGTGAGCCTAGCTGCCGCCTGTGCAGCGCCGACGCCCGAGGTCATCACGGAGCAGGTGGAGGTCACGCGCGTCGTCGAGGTCGAGGGCGAGAGCGTGGTCGAGACCGTCATCGAGGAGGTCGTCGTGACGGCCACGCCCGTTCCGATGGAAAAAGAAGAGGCCGAGGCCGTCCTCGGCGTGCTGCCTCGCAGCGAGACGCTGATCGCGGATATCTTGACCGGCCGCGTTGGTTCACCTGGCAACTTCAACGAATGGGTCGGATGGAAATGGCGTGATCGCGGTATGCAGAACCTGGCCAACGAGCCGCTGTGGACTGTTGACTTTGCCACTGGTGAGATCATCAACGGCTCGGCCGCGGGCGATCCCGTGTACAACGAGGATTTCACTGAACTAACGGTCCCCCTCCGGGAGGGCGTTGCCTGGCACGATGGCGAACCATTCACGGCTGAAGATGTGGTCTTCACGGTCGAAACGCTGATGGCCTATGAAGGCTTTAACGACTACAGCTTCTTCAATGAAAACGTAGCCACCGTATCGGCTCCCGATGATTTCACGGTCGTATTCGAGCTGAAGATTCCGAATTCTCGCTTCCACACCAAGTTCCTCGATCGCTGGGGCTGCACCTGGATTATGCCCAAGCATATCTTCGAGAGCGTAGAAGATCCCGTTACCTTTGAGTTCAACCCCTTTGTGGGTACCGGTCCCTATAAGCTGCACAGCTATGACGAGGCCGGGTTCTGGACGATCTGGGAGAAACGCGAAGACTGGGATAAGAGCCCAACCGGTATCCTCTACGGAGAACCCAAACCAAAATACGTCGTGTTCCAGAACTTCGCCAACGAAGGCGCTAAGATCCTGGCCCAACTGACCCACCAGTCTGATGTGATCAACCTCTCGGCTGAAGGGCTAAAGGCCGTTCTAGCGCAGTCAGATACTTCCCGTGCCTACCAGCCGTCTTTCCCCTGGGTGGTCAACAACGATCCCTGCATCACTGGCATTTCTTACAATACTGTCCGATCCCCCTACGATAATCCAGATGTGCGGTGGGCATTGACCCTGGCGATTGATATCGTCGACTACCTGGCGATCGCGGTGGATGGCACCGGTACAATGAGCCCCGTTCACGTACCACACCTGGGACCCTATCCGAACGACTACATTGAGCCGATGCAGGAATGGTTGATGGGTCTGGAAATCGACCTGGGCGATGGCGAGATGTTCAAGGTCTATGATCCGGATGCACCTGCCCGGGTGGTCGAGTTTGCCAAGAGCCGCGGCTACACCTTCCCGGAGGATCCGGAGTATATCGAACAGGCTTTCGGTCTGGGGTGGTACAAGTACGCCCCTGAAGCGGCAGAAAAGCTCTTGATCAAGAACGGCTTCTCCAGAGACGAAGATGGCATGTGGCTGCTGCCTGATGGCACCCCCTGGAAGATCGCCTTCATGACCGAGACGGATCTGACTCACCCTGGTGTGCGCAACGGCCACGCCGCGGTGGCGCAGTGGAAGAGGTTTGGCATTGATGCCGAAGTGTATGCCACCGAAGCCCAGGCTGACCTGATCTCCGTTGGCGATTTCGACGTTGCCCAATCCTGGCCTGCTACGGAGCCCTGGGGCGCGGGTCCTGACCTCTACCGCACGCTCAACAACTTCAATTCTGAGTATCAGATGCCGCTTGGCGATACCAACAATGGTCACGCATCGCGCTGGTCCAGCCCCGAAATGGACGCTGTGCTTGCACAACTGCGCGAGACGGATCCATCCGATTACCAGGCGACTGTCGACGTCGGCATGGATGGCCTGAAGATACTGGTTGAAGAGATGCCAGGCACCCCAACCTTCGGGTATATTGGTTTCATCGCCTGGGATGAGTACTACTGGACCAACTGGCCTGGTAGTGAAAATCCCTACACACAGCCCTATACCCACTGGGGTCCCCTCAAGTACATGACACCTTTCCTCGAGCCAACTGGAAGGTAGTCAGACATATCGTTCTGTACAAAGCCCCTGGGCAGTTGCTCTGTCATCTGCCCAGGGGACAGTGCAATTATTCTCGTTCTTTGATAGATTTCATAGCAAAAAGCCAGTCGAATGGTGTGAGTATCGCGTGCAAAGTACGCGATGCTCACATCATCCACAGGTTATCGAAAATGAGGAGGCCGATTTGAATTTCGTAAAAAGATACTTGATCCCGCGCCTCATACAGTATTTTTTGGTGATCTTCCTAGGGGTCACGGCGGTGTTCTTCATCCCCAGGCTGACCCCCAAAGATCCCGTCCGGCGGACCATAACGGAAATGCAGGCGCGCGGTTCATACCTGGACCCAGGAACCATGGATGAAATCATCGAAGACCTGACCGAGATGTATGGTTTGAGTGGATCATGGGGGGAGCAGTACATCGCCTTCTGGGGAAGATTGCTGCATGGCGATTTTGGTGTTTCCTTCTTCCAGTTTCCTACCCGGGTCAATGAGCTAATTCGGAACTCCTTACCCTGGACCCTGGGTTTGCTGCTGACAACTACCATACTTTCCTGGACGATTGGCAATATAGTCGGTGCCCTATCAGGGTATTATTCTCGCAAACGTTGGTCTCGCGTCCTGGATACAGTTGCGATGATCATTCGCCCATTACCTTATTACATCTTTGCTTTTGCCCTGCTGCTGATATTTGCTTATGTGGTCCAGGTGTTCCCGGTTTCCGGCGGATACTCGCTTGGCCGCAAGGTGGCATTCAACTGGGGGTTCATCAAGGATGTCATCTGGCACTCTGCACTACCTGCCATTTCACTGGTGGTCCTGGGATCCGCGGTGAATTTCCAAACCATGAAGCTGATCGTGCAGAACGTCAACGCCGAAAGTTACGTGCAATATGCCAAACTTGGCGGAATTACCGAGAACCGGATTCTGTCCAAGTATGTCACACGCAACGCCATCCTTCCACAGATCACCGGGTTAGCGCTCTCGTTTGGGCAGATCTTCAGTGGGGCGCTGATCACCGAGATCGTCTTCTCCTATCCAGGCATTGGCACCCTGCTCTACCACGCCATCGTCAACGGTGATTACAACCTGATTATGGGTATTACGATATTCTCGATCCTTGCGATCACCACTGCCATCCTGATCCTGGATCTGCTGTATCCGCTGTTTGATCCCAGGATCCGGCACAACTAAGGGGCAATTCACTGTGAACGTACTCCGAGACCTTCTTAGGGATTACCGCTTCGCACTCAGTTTTTGTGTGCTGGCCGTGCTGGTGGCTTTCGCACTGTTATCATATTTCTCCCCTTATGATCCATCCCTATGGGGAGAAGTCCCACGCGATCTGCCGCCCTCTTCTGAATACTGGTTCGGCACCGATACCACCGGTCGGGATGTTTTCTGGCAGGCCACCTTCGCAGTCCGCAACTCCTTGATCATCGCCCTGATCGCCGGCATCGTTTCCCGGGTTGTGGCTGTGCTGGTCGGTATGGTCGCCGGCTATCGGGGTGGCATGACCGATAGAGTGCTGATGTTCATCGGCGACAGCCTGCTGGTGATCCCGCTGTTCCTGATCATGGTGATGCTGTCTATGCTGGTGCGTGAATTCATGAACTTGTTCGTGTTGGGATTGCTCTTGTCGGTCTTCGGCTGGGCTTGGGATGCGCGCGTGATCCGTTCACTGATACTAAGTTTGCGGGAACGAGGTTTCACACAAACCGCAATACTCTCCGGTACAGGAACCGTGAAGCTGGTATTGAAAGAGTATATGCCTTTTGCCGCGCCCTTGATCTTCTCCACCCTGATCAACAATATGTCCTGGGCGATTGGCCTGGAAATGACACTGGCCATTCTTGGCCTGGTAGACATGAATATTCCCACCCTTGGCACCCTACTCAACTGGGCAATTACGTATCAGGCCATCTTGTTGAACCACTGGTGGTGGATCGCAACTCCCGTGGTTCTGGCGATTTTCCTATTCATCGCGCTGTACTGGCTATCTGTGAGTATCAGCGAATACCTGGATCCTAGAACGCGCATTCAGCGGGTTGGGTTGTAGGAGCTAACCATGAGCCACACCATACTCAAAGCTGAAGGATTGAAATCATTCTATATACTCGATTTTCACGGGACCCAAAAAGTGGTGAAAGCTGTCAACGGGGTGGATCTCGAGATACAGGAGAACGAAGTCTATGGGATCGCCGGCGAAAGCGGCTGCGGAAAGACGACGCTTCTGAAAGCGCTCGTCGTCGCCATCGAGCCACCGCTGAGACTGATCGAAGGGAAGGTCTACTACCGCATGACAAATCCCGAGGACATCGACGCCGCTGCTATCCGCCCCCCTTCCTCGCTCGACGCCGAGGAAGACAGGTGGGAGACTGGGGATGAGATCGATGTCTTTGCTCTCAGTGCGGAGGCCAAGCGAAAGCTGCGCTGGGAATATGTCTCCTACGTTCCGCAGGGTTCGATGAGCGTTCTCAATCCTGTGATCAAGGTTAAAGAGACCTACCGAGATTTCATCGGAAGCCATGTGAGTGGACAGACGAAGGACGAAATCTTCGAAACTGCCAGGAGACAGATTGCGGAGTTGGGGCTGCCGCGTAAAATCTTGGACGCCTATCCACACCAGTTGTCCGGTGGTATGAGGCAACGGGTTACGATCGCCCTGGCAGCACTTCTGGAGCCAAGGATCATTATCTGTGATGAGCCCACGACGGCACTTGATGTCGTCGTCCAAAGGGGCGTTGTCCAGCTCTTGAAAGATATCCAAGAAAGACTGAGAAACACCATAATCCTGGTAACCCACGACATGGGCGTTCACGCCAATATTGCCGACCGCATCGGTATCATGTACGCCGGCAAGATCGTCGAAGAGGCGACGACCGAGGCGATCTTTGGCGATCCACGCCACCCGTACACCCAGTATCTGATAGACTCGCTGCCGAGGTTTGGGGACAAGACGACCCGCAAGAGCGTACCCGGGAGTCCACCCTCTCTCATCGACCTCCCCAGCGGTTGCGCCTTCCACCCTAGGTGCCCCTACGTTCTCGATATCTGCACAAAACAGACACCTAGCTTGATCGAGTCGGATTCCGGACACAAGGTCGCCTGCTGGTTGGCAGGAGAGGGAAATGATGGAAAAGCTTCTTGAAGTCGATCAGTTGACCAAGGTTTTTTCCCTGGGGAGCATGATCTCCAGGATCAGAATCACGGCTACCGAGAATATCTCCTTTCACATCAAACCGGCCGAGATCTTTGCCCTGGCTGGGGAGAGTGGATGCGGAAAGACAACGGCTGCCAGGATGATCCTGGGATTTGAGAAGCCGACCTCAGGCGCCATCGTACACAGCGGCAAGCGGGGCGGGGAAACGAAGAACAAGAAGGTCTGGTTCACAGAAGGCATGCAGGCGATCTTCCAGGACCCATTTGAGACGTTCAACCCACTCCGCAGGGTCGACCGGTATTTCTTTGAGACGGTCCAGAATTACGCGTTAGCAGCAAACAATGAAGAGGCAATCGGACTGATCGACGAGAAACTGCACGCCGTCGGTCTTTCCTATGAAGAGTTCTCTGGCAAGTATCCGAGCGAGTTCTCGGGCGGGCAACTGCAGCGGATCTCGATAGCCAGGGCTTTGCTCACTGACCCAACGCTCCTGATCGCAGACGAACCCGTCTCCATGGTCGATGCTTCCTTGAGGATGTCGATCGTAAACCTGTTCAAGACGCTCAAGGAAGAGTATGGTATGAGCGTGCTGTACATCACCCACGACCTGGCCACCGCCTATTATGTGAGCGATCGCATCGCCGTCATGTTCAGGGGACATATCGTCGAAATGGGGCCTGTGGAGAAGGTGCTGATGGAGCCAAAACACCCATACACACGCCTTCTTCGAGAGTCGATCCCCGAGGCAGATCCCTCAAAGCGCTGGCGCGAGGCGATCACGCTTACTAACCTGGAACACGAAGAATATCTGAGAGAGGGTTGCAGGTTCGCGGGAAGGTGCCCCAACGCACGGGAGATATGCAGAACCGAGGTGCCCACAGATACCTACGTTGACGACGTGCTCGTCAAGTGTCACAGGTACTCTGGAAAGTACCCTTGAACTAGGGGAGATTGCTCCGCCAGGTTGAACCCGGCGCGACCGCCGCAATGAAGCGAAGTGAAGGCCAAAGGTCCGCCAAGAACCGTCTGTCATAGCTTTTCCTCGGAATAAGTCCACCCAACACATAGGAGTCTTTCATGAGCCAGTCCACGAACCCCGACCAGCCTGTATACCTGGATCCATCTCGCCCATTCCACGAGCGAGTCAAGGATTTGATCGCCTGCCTGACCCTGGATGAGAAGGTGGGCCTGATGAGCCACCCGGCCAAGGGCGTGCCACGCCTGGGCATCCCCGCTTACAACTATTGGAGCGAGGCGCTGCACGGCGTGGCCCGCAACGGGCGCGCCACCGTGTTTCCGCAGGCGATCGGCATGGCGGCAACCTGGGATCGCGAGCTGATCCAGCGCGTCGCCTCCGCTATCGGCGACGAGGCGCGCGCCAAGTACCACGAGGCTTTGCGCCGGAATGGCCACACGGATCAATACCAGGGACTGACTTTCTGGTCGCCCAACGTCAACATCTTTCGCGACCCGCGCTGGGGGCGGGGCCAGGAAACCTGGGGTGAAGACCCCTACTTCGCTGGAGAAATGGCCTCAGCCTTCGTCCGCGGGCTGCAAGGTGATCATCCCAAGTATCTCAAGGCGGCTGCCTGCGCTAAGCACTACGCTGTGCATTCCGGCCCGGAAAGCGAGCGTCACACCTTCAACGCCGTTGTCTCCTGTCGCGAGCTCTATGACACCTACCTGCCAGCCTTCAAGAAGCTGGTCGTGGATGCGAAGGTGGAAGCGGTGATGGGGGCGTACAACCGCACGTTGGACGAGCCCTGCTGCGCCAGCCAACTCCTGCTGGTCGACATCCTGCGCGGCGAATGGGGTTTCCAGGGGCACGTGGTCTCAGATTGTGGGGCACTGGGAGACATCCATAAGAACCACAAGATCACCAAGGACGCGGCGGAATCAGCGGCACTGGCGTTGCAGCGCGGCTGTGACCTGGGCTGCGACACGGTCTTCGACGAAATCCCCGAGGCTATCCAACGCGGCTTGATCACGGAGGCGGATGTCGACCGCGCCCTGGAGCGCACACTAGGCACGCGTTTCAAGCTGGGGATGTTCGATTCACCGGAAGCAGTGCCCTACACGTCGATTTCGATGGATGTGGTCGCTTGTCCTGAACACCGCCAGTTGGCTTATCAGACGGCGGCGGAATCGGTGGTGCTGCTCAAGAATAGGGACAATATCCTGCCGATCAAGCCTAGCACGCGCAAGATCTTCCTCACCGGCCCGAGTGTGACCAGTCTGGAAGTGCTGCTGGGCAACTACTACGGCTTCAACAATGAGATGAGCACGATTCTGGAAGGCGTTGCCGGGCGGGTGCCAGAGGGCATGGGGATGGAATATCATCCCGGCGCGCTGCTGCAACATCCTAATGCGATTGACGAAACCTGGGCGCCGAGGATGGCCCAACGTGCCGACCTGACGATTGCCTGCGTGGGGTCTTCGCCGCTGCTGGAAGGCGAAGAGGGCGAGTCCCTGCTCACACCCAACAACGGTGACCGCGACGGCATCTCTCTCCCCGCCAGTCAGGTGGAATTCATCAAGCAGCTTGCCCTTCGTGGGGCCAAGATCGTCTTGGTGGTAACCGGCGGGAGTCCGCTCGCACTGGGAGAGGTTGAAGATCTGGTGGAAGCCATCGTCTTTGTGTGGTATCCGGGGCAGGAAGGTGGGAAGGCCGTGGCAGACGTGCTGTTCGGCGATGTCTCCCCCGCGGGCAAGTTACCGCTGACCTTCCCCAAGTCGCTTGACCAGCTCCCGCTCTTTGAGGACTACCGGATGCAGGGGCGCACTTACCGCTATATGACCCAGGAGCCGCTGTATCCCTTCGGCTTTGGTTTGAGCTACAGCCGCTTCGAGTATGCCGATCTATCTCTGGAGAAGGCAGAAGTGAGCGCCGGGGAAAGCCTGAGCGTGAGCGTCACAGTGAGCAATACGGGGGAGCGTGCCGCGGCTGAAGTTGCCCAGTTCTACTTGAGCGATCTGGAGGCCTCGTCGCCTGTCCCGGTGCAGCACTTAGTGGGTTTCGAGCGGGTTCTATTGGATCCGGATGAGAGCCGCAGGTTGCAATTCACTCTGACGCCGGAGATGATGTCGTTCTTCGACGAGCACGGCAACCTGAAGCTGGAAGTAGGGGCGTTCCGCCTGGAAGTGGGCGGTTGCTCGCCGGGCAAGCGCGGCCGAGAGTTGGGCGCGCCCGCCCCGGTGACTGCGACGTTCCGTGTGATTTGACTGGTGATCTGTTGCTACTCAGCCAAGGTGGGACGCACTTGGTTTTCGTTCGAGAGTTCGACTTCCAGGATTTACAAACGCTGTTTTCGAGCCAGGAAGTGCGTCCCGCCTGAGTAGTCACAGTGATCTTATCTATTAGAGTGCGGTAAAAGTCAAACCCGAATTCAGGGTGGGAAACGAACCTTAGCA